>SUVN01000004.1 GCA_015061985.1 Akkermansiaceae bacterium | reverse complement strand
CCTGCTAGGGTGTTGGGCACCAAGGTAACTTTGGGCTTGAATAGTTCTAAAAACTGTGTATCCTAAAGTTCGATTAATTTTGAGGCATCCACCCCCTTGGGTTCGATTTTATTTTGAGGCAATACGAAAAAAAGAAACAGGCTTTTCCTGCCGCAACGATGCAGGAAAAGCCACGCGATTTTTTTCATCTATCTGACCCCCGTCAAAAGCCTGAAATATCGTACTCGTCCGCCCACTTTTTCAGCTCCTTGCCGGTATAGGAGGAGAGTCCGTCAGCCGTTAGTTGCCGGGCCAGCACCCCGGCGGGGATAAGCATGCGGAGCGTATCGGGGTCATCGGCATTACCGCATTTGATATCGCCGCTGCGGGTCATGATGATACCCTCTGCGCGAGACATGGAGTTCAGCTCGATAATAGCCTTGGTAAGCTGTTCACGGTTAATTTCAAAAGAAGAAGAATCACTCATATTATTTTGTTGTATCAGGGGTTCGGAAAAGGCAGCCGGTCAGGAAGGTGGCCATCGTCCCCACGGTCACACGCCAGGGGAAGGCAATGGAGGGAAGCCAGCCCTGTCTGCCGCCGATTTCCAACAGAATGACCACGGCAAAACCGGTGAGCATGGCAATGATGTTGCCGCAGTCGTTGCCGCGACCGCGCGTGAGCATCCCCAGCAGGAACACCCCCAGCAGGGAGCCGTAGGTATAGCCGAAAATACCCAGCGCAATGGGAAGAATACGGACGGTGGGATCCATCACGGTGAGCCAGGCCGTGCCGGCTCCCACCAGAATGAGCAGAACGGCAAAGGTCACGGTAAGCCAGCGCACGGCTCGCAGCTGCTCCTGCTGATTAGCCTTCGGGCGGAAAACGTCCACATACCAATCACGAGTGGCCGTGGTAGCCAGCGCATTGAGCGCCGTGGAGAGGGAGCCCATGGCCGTGGCCAGCAACGCCGCCACCAACAGGCCGCGTACGCCAACCGGGAGGCAGTGAATGATGAACCACGGGAAAATCTCAATCTGTTTTTCCGGCGGCGTGATACCGTTCTGCGCAAAGTAAACGAAAAGAAGCATGCCGCAGGAGATGAACACCAGCACGATGGGCATATCCATCAGGCCGGAAAGAATCACAGCGCGGGCTCCTTTCTTGCTGTCCGGGGCAGCCAGCATGCGCTGCACCATGTCCTGATCCGTGCCGTGGGTGGCCATCGTGATGAACGTAGAGCCCAGCACGGCGCTCCACAGGGTATACTCGCTGCTCAGGATATTTTTGACATCGGCCAGCAGCCCCTGCCCCGTCAGCCCGGTATCAAAGAAGGCCCAGGGTTTCAGGTTCTTGATTTCGCAGGGATTATAATCCTTATTTCCAAGATGGTAACAAATGCTGTCCCAGGCTGCGCCCCAGCTGCCGCCGGCCTTGATGCTGAAGAGCAACACGCCGATGGTAGTCACCAGCGATACCGCCAGAATGGAGGCCTGCAACACATCTGTCCACACCACGGCCTTGAGCCCGCCCAGCGTGGTATACACGGCTGTGGCGATGGTGATGAAAGTGAGTGCAGCAATATAGATGACGACTGTTTCCACCTGTCCGGCGCTATCCTGCCCGGTCACCATCATGTAGGCTATCACCAGCAGAATACCGGCAAAGAACAGGCGGGTACCGCTGGCCAGCACGCGGCTGATGAGGAAAGTCACGCTCGCCCAGCGACGCGTATTCAGTCCGAAGCGTTTTTCCAGATACTCGTATATGGAAACAACATTGTACTGATAGTAAGGCTTCAGGAAGAGACGGCCCACAATGATACGCCCCAGAATCGTACCGATGGCCAGCTGGGCATAGGTGAAGTTGCGCAAGGCAAAGCCCTCACCGGGAGCGCCCAGGAAGGTGGCCGCGCTGATTTCCGCCGCCAGAATAGAGGCCAGAATCGCCCACCATGGCAGGTTACGATTGCCCAAAGCGTAGCTCTCCAGACTCTCCTGCTTGCGCCCCACATAGAGCCCGATGCCGAAAATGGCGCAGAAATACGCCACCACTACCAGTATGTCTATCATATTACAACGAAAAAGCGCCGGCGGTCAGATGCTGCTATCTCTGACCGCCGACGTGTAAGATTATGATGCTCAGCCCAGTTTATATTCCAACGCCGCTGCCACCAGCCCGGAGAAGAGCGGGTGCGGCGTGGTCGGACGGCTCTGGAACTCAGGATGATACTGACAGGCGATGAAGTGCGGGTGCGAGGGCAGCTCCACCACTTCCACCAGCCCATGCTCATCATTCACCGCAGAGATGACCAGACCGGCCTTCTCGCAGGCCTCACGGTACTCAGCATTAAACTCGTAGCGGTGGCGGTGGCGTTCAGAGATGGTTTCCTTGCCGTCGTAGAGCCTGCTGCAAAGCGTATCGGGCGCAATGTGAGCAGGATAAGCACCCAGACGCATGGTGGCACCCATATTCTTGATGAGCTTCTGCTCTTCCTGCAGGCAGATGACCGGAGCAGAGGAGCTCTTGTCGAACTCAGTGGAATTCGCATCCTTGAGCCCCAACACGTTGCGGGCAAACTCAATCACCGCCACCTGCATACCCAGGCAGATACCGAAGAAAGGAATACCCTTCTCGCGAGCATACTGCACGGCCTTAATCTTGCCTTCCACACCGCGCTCACCGAATCCGCCCGGCACCAGAATGCCGTCCACATCACCTATCATGGTTTCGCTGTCGCCGTTCTCCAGAGCTTCGGCATCCACGCGGACGATTTCCACGCGGCAGTCATTCGCCGCACCGGCATGCGTAAAGCTTTCGTAAATAGACTTGTAAGCATCCTGAAGGGAAATGTACTTACCCACCACGGCAATACGAACGCTGTGGGAGGGGTGAATGACGCGCCCCACAAACTTCTGCCAATCGTCCATCTTCGGCTTGGGTACGGTGATACCCAGCACCTCCGTCACGATGCGATCCACGCGGTCGCGGCCCAGATCCAGCGGGCATTCGTAGATGGAGTGCTTCACGTCGCAGAAGGCCACCACGTTGCGCGGCGGCACGTTGCAGAACATACCAATCTTCTTCTTCTCGCTCTCCGTCAGGTTGTCCATCTCCGTGCGGCACACGATGATATCCGGCTGAATACCGATTTCACGCAGCTTGGCCACACTCTGCTGGGTCGGCTTGGTCTTGGTCTCACCGGCCGCCTTGATGTAGGGCAGCAGGGTCACATGGATGAAACAGCAGTTCTGGCGACCCACTTCCAGCGCAAACTGGCGCAGAGCCTCAAGGAAGAGATACCCCTCAATATCACCCACCGTACCGCCGATTTCCGTGATGATGACATCACATTCCTTGTTGGCCTCGGTCAGGTCATAGAGACGCTGCTTGATTTCGTCTGTCACGTGCGGTATGTACTGCACGGTGCTGCCCAGATAATCGCCGCGGCGCTCCTTCTCCAGCACATGTTCAAACACCTTGCCGCTCGTCAGGTTGTTCAGCCGGGACAGCTGGCAGTGAATGAAGCGCTCATAGTGCCCCAGATCCAGGTCCGTCTCTGAACCGTCATTCAGCACATACACCTCACCGTGCTGGTAGGGGCTCATGGTGCCGGGGTCAATGTTCAGATAGGGGTCAAACTTCTGCATGGTCACTTCCAGCCCACAGTGCTCCAGCAGGGTGCCGATGGAGGCAGCCGCCAGACCTTTACCGAGAGAGGATACCACGCCGCCTGTCACAAAAATGTATTTCATGGTGAGTGTACGTTGTTGTTCTGTTGCTGCCAGACTACCAGATTCTCCCGCAAGTGTCTAGCCTTTCATTTTCCCATCCTCCCGCCCGGTTGTACCCCACACATTCTAAAAATCTGTGTATCATCACCTTATAAAATACTTGCCAAAGCAAAGAAAATGGCATATACTTTTGTAACCTTATTTCAAAAGATGAACACCATCGACAGGTTGACACAGTACATGCAGGAAGCAGGCGAAGCCGGGCGGCGTGAGATGAGCGCCGCCATTGGGGTGAGCCACGTCATGATAGGGCGCATGGTGCAGCGACTGACAGAAGAAGGTGTGCTGAAAGAGACAGGATACGCCCCTTCCGGCGGCGGCAGACCCGAGAAACGCTATCGCTACAACGGGGCGCACGCCTGCGTACTGCTCTTTCGGATGAATGAGGAAGATAACCGCGGCACGCTGGAGCTGCTGGACATGCAAGGACGGCTTCTGGAACAGCAATCTGCACGATTCACCCATCTGCACGCCGAGATTCTGGACGGATGGCTGGACGCACTCACCCGGCGTTGGCAGAGAAAGGTGCGGCACATGGCACTCTGCGTACCGCAGGCACAGGTCATTCATGAGCTGATGACCCACCTGAAGCAGGAAAGAGGACTGAACGTCATCCCGCTCAACACCGCTGAAGCGCTGGCAGACAAACACCCCCGCACACTCACCCTTCTCTGCCGGCAAGGCATGCCCCCACAGGCCGCCTACCGCAGCGCGGCAGAACTCCTGCCCTGCAACCACCTGCACATGCTTCCCCTGCCCGACCGCTGGGAAACAATGGACTACAGCGACCACACGCTCACGGAAGAAATGATATGCCGCCTGCTCCAGTCCCTCACCTGTGTTCTGTCACCGGACAGCGTGGTACTGTACTGCGATTACCTGACGGAACGCCTCATCCCCCGCATCCGCTACAACCTCTCCGCCAAGCTCAAAGGCATGGAGCACATGCCGCGCCTGCATTTCCGCAGCATCAGCGCAGAACAATTGACACAAGCCCTGCGCTCTGCCGCCGCACAGATGAGATACAACGAAATTTGGATCCGCAAATCGCCATTCGGCAAATGACGCAGACTTTTATTCAGCACGTGATTTCTCGTGCGTATAGCATTTGAAATGCGATGTCAAGCATTGTGGCGGTAAAATCCTGATAAAATGAATTTACAGATATTATTTGAGGAATAGAAAACAGTATAGAAATACCGATTTATATGCTTTGTTGTTTGAGAATAAGTACTTGTAGAGCTATCGCATTTCAAATGCGATATACTGACGGCACAACACTATCAAACAACAAGCGACATGAAAACAAGATTACCGAAAACCTGGCTGGCAGCCATCCTTTCCACGTTAATCGTATGCGGCACAAGCGTACGAGCAGCGGGTACAACCATAGACACCAACACGGAGAGTTCCACCAAATTTACCCTCTCGAACGGCGACAGCTTCACTGTCACCAATGGAGCCACGTATGACATGTCAACAGCCGCAACGCTGGAAATCGTGAACGGCGACATAACAGTTACGGAAGGTTCCACATTTCTGGGGGGTAATAATAACTTCTGGTTTTACGACGGAACCGTCAATGTGGAAGACTCATCCAAAATGGAAGTCTGTACCTATGATGCAGGCAGCCAAAACTACAGAGTTCTGCTGGGACTTGGCAGCTCAAGCACCATTACAGTAAAGAGCGGAGCATCCTTCACGAGCTCTGCATCTCAATTTGTTTCCAATTTTTACAACGGGTCCACAGTAACAATCTCCGTTGATGGAGAAGGCTCCAAGTTCATTCAAACAGCCAAAACACAAAAAGCACTTTCTTACCCTATCGGTTCCTCCGGCACATGGGTTTATCAGGACGGACAAAGCGGTAAATTCCTCGAATACAAGCGCGGCGCGGGCTGGTATGATGCCGATTCCACCGGCGGTGGCTCTTCGAACACGATTTCTGACACCATAACCTATCTTTGCGACACCGGAACGGACAAAGCGGGCAAAAAATACGGAGCAAGCAATAATTGCTCCGTCAACATCAGCGCCACAAACGGCGGTGCCGCCACGTTCGATAGTGTGATAACATACGTTGGCAGCGTCCTGGACAAAGACGCCAACTGTGATAATAAGTCAGCTACTTTCAACGTAGACGAAAAATCGTCCATCTCTTTCAAGAGACTGGAAGTTTATGCAGATACCGAAGTGACCAACAACGGCACTTTCAGTGCTACAGAGGTAACCGTCCACGATGCAGCAACGCTGACGTTCCACGTCAGCTCCGCAGATGTTGCAGCCATGAAGGCGGAAAAACTGCTCGTAAAGGAAGGCGCAGAACTCGGTTTCGCTCAGACAAATGAAGAGTTTGCTCGCATTGCACTCTTTGGCACCGATACGGACCCCCTTTCCGATACAGTAGCTGCCACTTTGGATGCAGATTTGATTCTTGAGAAGGGGGCCATTCTCACACTGAATGGCGGCGCTCTCGATTTGAACGGCAACAACCTCACCATCGAAGACGGGGCTATCATCAATGCCTACGGTATAGACGATGCTAATGCAGATGGTAAGTATACCCTCTTCACCAATTTCTCCGCTTCGGAGCAGGAATATACTGTAAAGCTCAATGGAATTGACACCATCATTACATACGATAGTGTGAGTGGTACCATCTATTCCTCCAGCATTCCTGAGCCGACCACCACCACTCTGAGCTTGCTGGCACTTGCCGGTTTGGCTATGCGTCGCAGACGCAAATAAGGGATTTCCCGACTGTTAACATCCATTTACCATAACGTTGCTCCGTCAGGAGCAACGTTTTTTGTATACCAAGCAACTAATGAAAGGATAAATGGCATTTTCAGCAGCATTCGCAAGCCCTTACTTTTCACGGGGGAAATCACGCTCCACACGTTCTATCCAATGTTGTTTGACCCCGCATGAATCATGGATATTGAGCAAATCCTTGAAAGACCAGTCATCTGCCGCATTTCGCGGTTTCGGTGCCGTATTCGGAGAGATTGCCTTCAGTTCCTCTCTGCAGGAAAGGAAGCATCGGCGCTTCACATCATAGCAGAGGGAATCCTCATCCGGCCAGGAGGATATGACCAGAAAGCCGTCGTATCCCACGTCGATATCAATCGGTCTTCTGAAAAATCGCCGACAAATCGTCTCCCCCTGCCAGGAGACGGATTCCACCAGGCAGCGTTCAGAATTGCCGGGCTGCATGATGTGCCACCAGCGGATGCCGCCAACCTGCACCCACCGCGAGCAGAAAAGCAGCACCAATGCACACAGTAACGCCGCTGTCACGAACCATTTCTTCATGCTCACGGGAGTATGCACGAAACACCCGGGCGTGGTATTGTACTGCGATTACCTGACGGAGCGCCTCATCCCCCGCATCCGCTACAACCTCTCTGCCAAGCTCAAAGGCATAGAGCATACGCCGAACCTGCATTTCCGCAGCATCAACGCAGAGCAACTTATCCCGATCCTCCGCCGGGCCGCCGCACGGGTGTAAATTACGAGAATCTGTCGTGACGGTAAAAAGCTGTGCTCATTTTCTGCGGCGGCGGCAGCCAAGAGCTGCCATGGCCAACAGGCTCAAGGCAGAGGTAGTTGGTTCGGGGATGGCATCAACGGGATGCAACATTTCCGCTCCATCTTCAAACATGGCCTGAACCGTTGCCGTAGACTCATCATAGCGGGTGACGGCCATGGCGCTGATGGAGGTGACTCCAACCACACTCACCAGACTGGAGGCAAAAGACAAATCCACGCTGGCAGGAGCATTCCCGGTTTCAAATATCCAGGACATAGTAAAGGTCTTACCGCTGATGAGGCTGGCAACATCAAAATTACCCAGAGCCACTTCTATATTCACAGAGCCCTCATTCGTGGTCATGAACGCAGCCCGCTCCGAGAGGGCACCATTGGCATAATTCATTGTCACCGGTGCAGCCTTTCCTATCAGAGAGGCAACCTCAGCCACCGTTACCACCGCACTCAAAGCATACGTGCTGTTCGCCTGTAAATTACTGACGGTAATATCACCAATACTCGCAGCAACGCCAACCGTAATCTCCTCGCACCAATAAGAATTGACTTCTTCTGCCGTCAGAGACACATCATGCAGCACTTGCCAGACATCCTGCATGGGTTTCTCGGGTTTCAACACATCGGCCGTACCCTGTATAGGGCTGTATCCACCCAGAAGATTAAGCCCCTTCATCTTCCCGAACTTTACCTGAATATTACTGGTTTCACCGGTGGCTTTATCCGTCATTGTGGTGGTATAGCAATCGAAGTTTTTCTCATTGCCGGCCTGAAGATTCCATCCGGTATCAGGATAATACTTTTCCGTGGCATAAGTATCATTGTGGATTCCCCAGTTATCCTCCACCAAAAGCTTCTCACCAAAGTCAATACACACGTTCTCAGTAATGACAAGTTCGCCCGCAGCCACACCTGCAAGCAACATTGCAGAAATTATCGCTTTTTTCATCATACGCTGGCATCATACACCAAGCGAAATAATATGTCCATGTAATTTTTCACAAAGCACTCAAAATTACAAGTCTGACGAAATCATCTTTCGAGAGGGAAATCACGTTCCACACGTTCTATCCAATGTTGTTTGACCCCGTTCGAATCATGAATATTGAGCAAATTCTTGAATGCCCAGTCATCTGCCGCATTTCGCGGTTTCGGTGCCGTATTCGGAGAGATTGCCTTCAGTTCCTCACGGCATGACAGGAAGCATCGGCGCTTCACATCATAGCAGAGGGAATCCTCATCCGGCCAGGAGGAAATGACCAGAAAGCCATCGTAACCCACGTCGATATCGACAGCTTAACGTACGGCTTTTTCCTCAATTCAACCGATGGTCGGCAAACCGATAAGGGTGAGCCAGGAGTTGACGCTCTCCAGCAACGCATCAAAACCGGGGGGATATTCGCCCCCGGTATTGTCAGCCAGATAGAAAGTCTCTTCATACAAAGGCGAATAAAGCCTCAAACTCCAGTGTGTGGAACTATCGTCCGAATTCAACATATACTCCTCCCAATCCTCATCCGATGAATCGTCCTCGGGTCGATTAATCAGCCAATCATACCAATCCTGTATGTGCGCTTTATCCGTCAGGAAATGAAGAAAATCAAAATACGAGTCATGAACACCGGATAAACCGAAACTATAAGTAGGATCACCGGTTGCAGAGTAGAGAACAGACGGTGTAAGTTTTACTCCACTTCTGCGTTGCTGCACGCTGCGATGTACACTCACTTCCACCCCATGCGGAGTTACTTTCAAATCTACACCATATCCACCCCAATGCTGCCAGGAAAAGGCAACCATGGTAACAAACGGCTTCTTCTTTTTCAGTTCCTTCCAGATATGCATTTCAGACATAACCTTGACATTTAAAGGGAATACGAGTTACGAATGAAAATCAGCTCGTTGTGCGCGAAAGAGTTTCCTGTTCAGTTTAAGCGTATTAGCGGTCGATGTCATCTTTATTCAGCTTTTTCTTCAAGCTCACATCGATTTTCACTGCTCACCGAGACACCACACCGTCTCATCTCCGCAGATATTGCGAATTTTGAGTCGCAGGGGGCGAGTCGGTGCGGTGATAGTGCCATCCCAGAAAGATTTTGTTTTCCGACCATCCAGAATAACGTAGCCGTTGCGGTCGATAAAGATTTCGGTATCACTATGCCATGGTGCTGCTTTGTCTGCTGTTGAGCAGTCCAGACTGAGCCATTCGATGGTTTCAAGTCCGTTTTCGCCGGTGACAATGGGAGCAAATGCATCCCCCTTGCCCTTTTTGAGCATTTGCTGGTAACCGCGAAGATTGAATTCATTAATTTTGGACTGTACCCGATCGCTGAAGAAGGAATCCAGAGTGAGTTTCCAGCAAGGAAGGATGCCATCCATTGATTCGCTCAAGCTCCATTCTGCGGCATCTTCCACCACCACATTATCCAGCACCGGTTTAAGGTCTCGCAGCTCGATTTCAGCCAGAGAATCGTTATTCTCCCGGATGAACGCCTCTATCTCCGCCCGGTCGGTAATATCGATGTAATAGACAATGACTCGGCGAGTGTCCTCCGGCAGGTCGGGCATGGCCTCGCGGATAATACGGTTCATCAGCACGCGATCCAGCAGGCGTGTTGTCCCGTCCATGAGATTGGGCAAATAGACCGGTATCATGCCATACTGAGAATCGTTGACAGCCCCCTCCCAGAACTTGTCCAGCGCATCCTCATTCCGCAAGCCGGGGATGAGTTTCCTGAGCTTCTCCATGGTCTGCACAGGATTGCGGTACAAAGAAACCCCGTCCTTTACCTCCAGCATGTCGAACGATGCTCCATTTTCCACCAAGCGGCGGCGTACGGTCTGGACACTGTTTATGCCCACGTCCCCATGGATGAACTTTCGCCCGAGCTTCTGTGCCACTGCCGCCGTCACACCGCTGCCGCCGAAAAAGTCTGCGACCACCATTCCTTCATTACTGCTGGCCTTTATGATTCGCTCCAGCAAGGCTTCAGGTTTCTGAGTCGCATAATCGACGCGTTCTTCCGCTTGTGAATTAATGGCATTTATATCAGTCCAAAGACTCTGGCAAGGCATACCTTTCAATTCATCTTTATATACCTTTAACCGTATACCTCCATTTTTTGTAAAATGCAACCGCCCCTCCCTATCAAGCTGCTCCATAGTAGCAAGCGGACAACGCCACAACGATGTACACCCTTTATACGTGTAAGTATACCCGGAACCTTTTAATCCCTTGGCTGTCAAATTACCACTTTCCCACAAACGTCCATCCGAATCAGCCGAACGGAAGCGCGCTAAATACGTCTCATCATAGGCTTGCAAGGGATTCTCAAAATACGCAGCATCATTCAGCGTGTAAAAGAAAATACTTTCAAAATTGTTACCATAGAAAGAAGCATCGCTATGAGCAGTCGAGCGCTTCCAGATAATCTCATTCCTGAAATTCTCCTCGCCGAAGATTTCATCCATGAGGATTTTGACATAGTGCCCGATGTGCCAATCCAGATGGACATAGATGGAAGCATTCTCACTCATGACGGATTTGATAGCCATGAGGTTCTCGTACATCCAGTTGAGGTAGCGCTCCTTGTCCCAGACATCGCCGTACATTTTTTCCTCGAAAGCCTTGAGCTCATCCATATCAAGCTCCTCCTCGGCCTGAGAGATAGCCTCAGCCACCGCCGGATTGCGGCGAATGTAGACTTTCTTGGCATAATCAGCTCCGCTGGCAAAAGGGGGGTCGATATAAACCAGATCAACCTCGATTCCCTTATCCTTCAGATAAGCACAGGCAGAAACACACTCACCGCGAATGACCAGATTACCATCGGGATTATCGCCCACACGCTCCTGCAGCTCCATTTCGTAAAGAGGCATCCCCCGCTGCACACGCTCCACCACGGCATCGTTGTCCCTGTAACGCAGGATTCTGCGGGTACGGACAAAATTATCCAGCAAGGCCTGACCTTGCAGCGTATCGGGGAAATAGGGGACGTAACGAACAGCCATAAGTAGAAAAATTAATCGTTAAAGAAAGAAATAACAGCGTTGTGAGTCTTAGCCAGCAAGGAATCCATCGGCATGGTATCCTCCAGATAAAGGTAATCGAAGCGGGCATAGCCAAAACGCTCGTTGTTCTTACGGATAAACTCATTTTCCATAAAGGCGCGTCGTTTTTCATGCCTGGCAGCAAAGCCCTCGCCCTTGGTCTCAATGATGATGACCTTGTGCACCCCACCATCAGGGGAGCGGGAAAGAAGAAGAAAATCCGGCACATAGCGACCGATGTACTGCCATGATTGCCCGACGCGGTGGTAGCATTCTATCTTGAATTCCGTAAGGGTATCATCACCATTAAAATAGAACTCCAGATTTTTATCCTTCAGACTTTGAAGGGCAAGCAAGCGCGTAAAGAACTCCACTTCCAGACGGCTATCAAAATGATAGGGGAGATAGTGGTACGTGCGATGCCGCTCCTCATGCTGTTGAGCCGCAAAGGAAACAGCACCGCCAAGCGCTTTCAGTTGCTCCATGAGAGCCTGCATCTCAGGCGTCAGTGCTACCTGCTGCGGAGCAGCATCTGCCTGCATGATTTTCTCCACATCATCCGGCTCCGGATGATAGATAGCGGACTCCGCCGCTGTAACAGGGCTGGTCAGCCTGTTAATCTGCAGGAGGGATGCGGAGGTCGAGATAATATCCTCACGAGTCGCAAAATCACGCTTCGGCACAAAAGCCTGACGTATAAGAGATTTAACGCGAGCGTGGTCAACCCCCGGGCGCAGCACATCATAACCGTCCTCAGTTCCGGTGCTTATTTTTGCATAAAGCTTTCTGAGTGTATCTTCATGAGCTTTGAGCTGCACAACGGTCAGCGAATTGAACGAGCCTTTGGCAATATCATGCAGCCATGCGTTAAAAGTAATGGGCGTTTGCACATCGGTCAACGCCTCTGCCTCATACAAGGCGAGTTCCCGTCCTTCCAAATCCTGAGTATGAACGAGTTTAGCTTCGGCTGCAGATACCTGTTCAAGCTGCCGCAAACGGCCGGCAGTATCAAGGGCCGCCTCAAGCACCAGTGTTTCGTAACGCACTTTGAGCTGGTAGAAATCGATGGGCGGCACCTGCTGAACATCCATGCGAGAATACCGATTAAGGAGCCGCGTTTTGGATATCGGCCTGGCACAGAACTCACGCAGACTGATATTCTGACGCTGCAAGAGTTGCTTGTTGAGAGTGGAAGCATTGCTCTCATTCAGCCAGATGAGAGCCGACTCCTGAGCATGGCGTTGAACCTGACGCAGGCAACGACAACAGGTCTGCAACACCATGTTACGGGGACAGGATTTTTCATGCGGCAGGATAACAGAAGCCAGGCTGTGGCAATCCCAACCCTCCTTGCCAATCTGTACTAAGAGCACCACTCGAATTTTCGACAAAGAGGTGTCAAGTGAAGCAAACTCGAACTCGGCATTCTCCGGCTGCGGGTAGGTCTTGTTTCCACCGTGATATTTCAGAATGCTTTCAGTCGGGTTCATCCCCTGCTCCGACAGAATCTCCGCCACGATGGGATACACCGTTTCTTCCAGATTCTCAATGAGCCCGCAATAGATGGCAAGCTTGGCACAGGTACCATCGTGGTACACGGTAGTACCGTATTCCGAGCAAAACTCACGCACACCACGGCGAATCACATCCTCAGATGACTCCGCCACATGCTTCACCGCCGGAATCTTCAGGAAATTGCCGATACCCTGAGCCAGAGGATAATGATAGACGACATTGGATAAATCCGTATTACGGATGGTGAAACTGTCTCCCAGCAGCACGTTTTCCGCTTTCTCCAGATAGGGAGTGCCGGAAAAACCAAGAACTCCTGTACAATTACCCGTAGCTGACCACTGATTCACCACCTTGCGGAGCTTGATTTCGCCATCAGCCGCATGGTGTACCTCATCGATGATAATGGCAAGATGTGGGATTTTACCGATAAAATGGCGCAGTTCGTTGGCAAGGTATGTTTTCTTGCGCTCATCAGCAGACAGCAATAAATCCTCATCAGAATTATCCACCCTATCCAAAATAACTTTTTCCGCGTTGGTGATAGCCACCAACCCCATCATATCATCAAAAGGCTGCAAGTTTGCCAGCTTCTGAGCATTCGGGTTCTTCACGCGGTTACTCTTGCCGGCAGAGCGCTGCTCATCCAGCACCTCAAAATGAATCAGTCGCTTCAATTGCGATGCGGTGGGTTCCGGTATTATCCAAGACGGATCAAAATTGCGAATGGAACGCAGACTGGGCACTATGGATGACTTAAGCCCGGAGGGTGCCAACACCATGAAATTGTGTGCAAACGCAGGGTTATCCGGCTCAAGCTGAGCAAAATACAAGTCCAGATATATAAAAGCAGCCATCAGGTAGGTCTTGCCGGCACCCATCGGCAGACTGAACAGATAATCAGTATAACTGACACCGTAAAAAATATCCCGGAAAGCGCGGACACAATCAATTGTCGATGTATGAGAGAGGATATGCTTCTCCAACTGAGGAGAAAGCTGCTTACCTTTTTTGTCCCGCAGACATGCGTACTCCAGCAAAGCCACAGCCGCCGGATTTCTTCTTAATTCAGCATGAGCGGCGGGAGTTCCGCTTACAGCATCGATGTCCAGAGAATTGAAATAACCGGTCGAGAATAATTCCCACAGAGGTCTGTTTTTACACGCGATTTTGAGAAACAAGTATGTCTTGATAGCTTCGACCTGAGCATCGCGCATCTTTCCCGTTGTCTCTATGTAAGCCAACAAGCTCCGAACAGTACAACCATCGGAGCTGAACCATTCGTCCCGCTTCTGCTCAATCAACCGATAAAACATACTTTACGCTTCAGTGATACTCGCCAAGTGGATTTGATACTACCAAAACCAACAATGCGTGTAAAGTAAAAACCCTTACCTTCTTACGGCATAATCGGCGCGCTGGTCATCACCGATGGGGCCCACGGCGAAGTAGCGGGCCTGCGGATGATTGAACACGAGCGCACAGACGGAGGATGCGGGCTGCATCATGTAGGTATCCGTGAGGGTGGCACCGGTGCGGGTGGTGGCATCCAGCAGGGAGAAGATAGTCTCTTTCTCCGAATGGTCAGGCTGAGAGGGATAGCCGCAGGCCGGGCGCACAGACGTGCGGGCATCGCCGTCCGCAGGCGGCCAGATTTGGTTGATAACCTCGTGCGTGCATTCGGCAAGGGCTTCTGCCATCATGTTGCAGAGAGCGGCGCAGAGGAGCGAGTTGTAGGTATCGTGCGCGGCATCGAACTCTGCCGCCCATTCCTCACCGCCTGTGACGGAAAGCTGGAGTGCCCCGACATATCCCCCCTGCCCCTGCGGCGCAACAAAGTCGGCCAGGGCAAGGCGCGGTTTATCGCTGACTGTCTGCTGGCGCATGGTGCGCAGGATAGTACCGCCCTCCACCACGATATCATCCACCGCACGGTAAGCCGGCCAGATACCGACAGCGGCGCGGGCTTTCAGACGGGCTTCAGCCTGCGCGCGGGCAAAGAGAGCGCGGGCATCATCCATGAGCTGCACGGCCTGCGCCACCTTATCAGCGGGGGCATTGGGATGGAATGCCCCACGGGCGGGATTCCATACGCTCTGCAGCTCGAAGAAGCGCAGCAGGATGCTCCAATCCGCAGCATCCAGAAGCTGCTGCCAGCTCAGGGCATAATCCGGTTGCGGCGTGTGACAGGCGCAGCCGCAGGGAACGCCTACGGTAAAGACACCGGTGCGGCTCGGCACGGGTTGGGGCTGGGCAGCCCAATCCACGGGCAGAGCCTGTGCGCGAGCCTGCTCCAGCGGCAGGAGGGGCACATGTTTCTCTTCAAACTCCTCACAGCGGCGCTTCTGCTCAGCCTTGATATCCGCAATAACCTGCTCCCGCTCCGTACTCAGCAGAGAGGCTGCCACGGGAACAATGGTGGAGGCATCCGCCGTCTGCACTACCACCCCGGAGGGGTAATGCGGCGCGAGCTTGAGCGCCGTGTGCAGCGGGCTTGTCGTTGCACCGCCCACCATCAGCGGCAGCGTGTACCCGGCGGCTTCCAGTGCCGCCGCCACCTTTGCCATCTCATCCAGAGAGGGGGTGATGAGCCCGGAAAGAGCCACAATATCTGCTTTTTCGCGCTCAATGGCGGCCAGGATATCCTCACAGGGAACCATCACCCCGAGGTCGACCACACGGAAACCATTGCAGGAAAGCACGACGCTGACGATATTTTTGCCGATGTCATGCACATCTCCCTTCACCGTGGCCAGCACCACCGTACCGGCAGAGGAAGCTGAGCCGGCAGCCGCATTCAGCAGCGGGGTCAGAATGGCTACGCTCTGCTTCATCACGCGGGCACTCTTCACCACCTGCGGCAGGAACATTTTTCCGGAACCGAAAAGCTCACCAACCTGCTTCATCCCCTCCATGAGCGGCCCTTCTATCACCGCCAGCGGCGTGCCGCAGAGCTCCAGAGCCTCGCGGGTATCGGGCTCAATGAAATCCGTGATACCGTTGACCAGCGCATGCGCCAGACGCTCCTGCACCGGGCGGCTGCGCCATTCGGCTACGGGTGCGGCGGCTTTCGGAGCAGCAGAGGAGGCGGTGGCTTTCTCTCGCTCTTTGGCAGCCGCCAGCTCCTGGGCGTAGGAAATGAGGCACTCCGTCGCATCCTCACTCACATTCAGCAGCACATCCTCCACCAGCTTGCGGCGGTGTGCGGGAATGCTCTCATAGTCATCCATCAGTGCCGCATTCACGATGCACAAATCCAGCCCGCCCTTTGCCGCATGGTGCAGGAAAGCTGAGTGCATGGCCTCACGAACGGGGTTGATACCCCGGAACGAGAAGGACACGTTGGAAATACCGCCGGAAATGTGGCACAGCGGGTGGCAGCGGTGAATTTCCTCCGTCGCCTGGAAGAAATGCAGCGCATGGTTGGCATGCTCGGCAATGCCGGTGCCTACCGTCAGCACGTTCGGGTCGAAAATGATATCTTCTTCCGGGAACCCGACCACTTCCGTGAGCAGACGGTGGGCTCGGTGGGCAATATCAATGCGGTCCTGACGGGCGCAGGCCTGCCCCTTCTCATCGAATCCCATCACTACCACAGCGGCACCGTAGCGGCGAATGATGCGAGCCTGGCGCAGGAATTCCTCCTCGCCGTTCTTCAGGGAAATGGAGTTCACGATACCCTTGCCCTGCATGCAGCGCAGCCCGGCCTCGATAATCTCCCATTTGGAGGAGTCCACCATGAAGGGCACGCGGGCAATGTCCGGCTCAGCCGCCACGAGGTTCAGAAAACGGGTCATGGCGGCGGGGCCGTCAATCATTCCATCGTCAAAACAGAAGTCCAGCACACGCGCCCCCTTCTCCACCTGTTGGCGGGCAATGGAAACGGCCTCCTCATACTTGCCCTCGCGGATGAGACGCGCAAACTTCGGCGAGCCTGCCACGTTGCAGCGCTCCCCAATGAAGAGGATACCCTCGCTGCGGTGGTGGTTCATGGCTTCCAGCCCCGCCAGGCGCATGGAGCCATCGGCGGGCTTTGTCGGAATCGTTCGCGGCGCAAAACCGGAGACGGCTTCGCGAATGGCGGCGATATATTCCGGCGTAGTGCCGCAACAGCCGCCCACCATGTTAAGCAAACCTTCCTCTGCATAGCCGCGCAGGATATTGGCCATGAATTCCGCGCTGTGGGCATACCCCGTGGGGCTGAGCGGGTCAGGCAAGCCAGCATTCGGGTACATGCTCACCGCGCAATCTGCCAGAGCGGACAGCTCACGCGCAAAAGGCAGCATGAGGTCTGCCCCCAGGGCACAATTCATGCCGACGGACAAGGGAGCAGCGTGGCGCACGGAGTTCCAGAACGCCTCCACGGTCTGCCCGGACAGTGTGCGGCCGGCGCGGTCAGTCACGGTGAAACTAATCATGAGCGGCGGCAGCTCTCGCTCCTCTCGCAGCTCCTCAATGGCGTAGATACACGCCTTCGCATTAAGCGTGTCGAAAATCGTCTCCAGCATCAGCACATCCACCCCGCCGTCGGCAAGCGCCTCCACCTGAGCGCGGTAGGCACGGCGCAGCTGGTCAAAGTTCACCGCGCGGAAACCGGGGTCATTCACCTCCGGAGAAAGGGATGCCGTCACGGCCATCGGTCCGATGGAACCGCCCACCAGACAGGGACGCCCCTGCTGCTGCTCCGCAGCCTCCGCCGCCTCACGCGCCACGCGGCAGGCCGCCAGATTCATCTCCCGCACCAGAGCCGCCAGCGGAGCGTCCTGCAACACGCGTTCATAATAGTCCTGATCATGGCGGCAAGGGGGCTCATGGTGAAAGAACTCATGCTGCCCCAGAGCGGTGGAGGAGAAAGTGCAGGTGCTCACCATGTCTGACCCGGCGGCAAAGTACGCATCATAAATCCCGCGCAGTATCTCCGGGCGCGTGAGGGACAGCACGTCGTTGTTATTCAGCAAATCCTGCGGGTACTGCTCGGTGTCCGCAAAGCGTGAGCCGCGATAATCAGCCTCGGCAAGCCTGTGTTTTTGAATCATGGTGCCCATACCGCCGTCCAGGATAAAAATACGTTCTGCGAGGATGCGGTTCAAGGCGGCGCGGCGTTCAGCTGCTGTGGTCTTCATAACGGGATGGGGGATGAGAGGGAAAGAAAACAGCGCACAGGGTAGTGCGCTGTCGTTTGAAAATCTATGAAAAAAGTTCCATGGGCACAGCATCAACCGCGGCTACGAGGGGCGGGGTTGCGATGCCACACCACGGCACCCTTACCTACGGCATAGAGATAGGCAATCATCAGCACCGCGATAAACACCGTCATGGCACCGAAAGCCGCGCCGTTGTTCATCACAAAATCCTTGAAGCCCAGCGCCCAGGGGTACAGGAACACCACCTCCAGGTCAAACACCAGGAAAAGGATGGCCACCAGATAGAACTTCACGGAGAAGAACGCAGGAGCGCCATCACCATCCGGTACGTTTCCGCATTCATACGGCACATCAGCACCCTGCCCCATCTTGGCACGGCGACCGAAAATCACACTCAGAACGATGATGAGCCCGGCAAAACCGAAGCCGGCGATTAACTGAATGAGAGCTGAAAAATATTCCTGAAGCATAGCTGTTGCGGGTTATATAGCAGAAATATCAGGCAAAGTCAAGCTTCTTGCAGGATTTACGCCAGCTTTTCCAGCACGGATTTGAGAATGGCAAGACCTTCCTCCAGCACCTCTTCCGGGATGTTGAGCGCAGGGATGAGACGGAGCGTGTCCGGCCCGGCAGGGCATGCCAGCAATCCGGCTTCGCGGCAAAGGCCGTTCACATACGCCGCCGGGAGCTGTCCCTCCGGCACGGTGAAGCTACCCTTGCGCAGCCCGATACCCCGCAGCAATCCCTTACCGCGTACAGTCTCCACGCAGGGAAGATTCCAGCTCTCTACGGTATTTTTCAACACCTCGCCCAAACGGGCAGCGCGTTGCTCATACTTCCCGGCCACCAGCTCGGTAATAACGGCTTTTGCCGCAGCACAGGCCAGCGGGGTGCCACCAAAGGTGGAGCCATGCGACCCGGCACCCATGATGGAGGAAAGAGCCGTCCCCTGCCCGTCAATGGCGCGGTTACTCACCCAGAAGCAGCCCATGGGGAAGCCGCCGCCCATGCCCTTGGCGCAGGAGACCAGATCCGGCTCCACTTCCGGGCAAATCGCTTTCCAGCCCATGGTGGCACCGCAGCGGCAGTAGCCGCACTGCACCTCGTCAATCATGAGCAACAAATCCTTTTCCTTGCAGAGAGCCGCCACACCGCGCAGGAACTCCGGCGTGACGGGGTTCACGCCGCCCTCGCCCTGAATGGCCTCCAGCATGATGCCGCAGGTCACCTCCGACACAGCGGCCTTCAGCGCCTCTAAATCATTGAAGTCCACATATTTGAACCCTACAAGAAGCGGGTCGAACTCCACCTGAATTTTAGCCTGTCCGGTGGCGGCCATGGAGCCGAGGGTGCGACCGTGGAAGCTCTTGTTAAACGTAATCACCTCATAACGGGGAGAACCATCCGCTGCGGGTCTGCGATGCCCGAAACGACGCGCCACCTTGATGATGCCGTCATTGGCTTCTGCTCCGGAGTTGCAGAAGAACACGCGCCCGGGAATTCCAATCATCTTCTCCACCACCAGCTCGGCCACCTCTGCCTGACCGGGGATACCGTACAGGTTGGAACAATGCATCAGCTTAGCAGCCTGCTTGGAAACGGCCTCCACCACCGCCGGATAGGCATGCCCCAGACAGCAAGTGGCGATACCGGCACAAAAATCCACATAACGTCGCTCCGTCGAATCATACAGATACGAGCCCTCACCCCGCACCGCATCAAAGGGTGCACATCCGTACGTCGGCAGAACATATTGTGTCTTCATAACAGAGCAGACTGTACACCCACCCCCCGCTCTTGTCAATGAAAATCACGTGGAAAGACTATAGCAGGAAGAAGTCGCCCTATCGCAACAAGGTGTTCATGCGTGGTGATATCGACCGGTTCCTCGGTAACCTTTGCCACGCAGGCCAATCACCTCTGGTCGCGCTCGGAAGCCCGTCTCATCGGTGCCATCCTGCGCTACCTCCGGGGCTACAAGTCCAACATTAACGAGGTTGTCTTCTTCCTGGATATCCTCTCCGCCGGGCAGAATAAGCTGGCCATGCTGCACCCCTGGGGTGAGGGCAAGCCGCCCATGGTCAACTTCAACCCCGAATACGCCTGGCTCACCCGCAATGACAAAGGCTACATCACCGATGTCCGCATCGGCGACCGCCACTATGGATTTGATGTAAATGAAAACGGCCGCGTCATCGGTCTGCGCACTTATCCCTTTGCGGACAAGATTCAGGCCGCAGCCAAAGTCTCCAAATAAGTCAGACGACACGTTTTTTGCCCCCTGCTCCCATGAGCAGGGGGCATTTTGCATACGCCCAAATCGCAGACATTACCATTTGCAAATTAACGATAAGCCTCAGAAAAGACCGACTCACAGCCGCTAAATGCAGTTGTGAGTCGGGAAACGCGCAGTTGACAACGATTTACTTCTGCCAACCGCCGCCCAACTGGGTGTAGAGGGTGGGGATGCAGGCAGCATACTGGTAACGATAGGCTGCCAGCTGGGTCTGAGCGGGGAAGAGCCCCTGCTGAGCCGTCAGCACTTCGTAATAACTGGAAAGCCCCTGCGTATAGCGGGCTTTGGCAAGCTTAACGCTTTCCTGATAGGCCGCAACGGCTTCTTCCTGTTTGTTCATAATCTGGCGCAGCTTGGAGCGCTGGATGAGCGTGGTGGAAATCTCCGACATGGCATTGAGCACAGCCTGTTCGTACTCAGCCTTGGCGGCCATGAAGGTATCACGCTTGATGAGTTCGTTGGCACGAAGCTGCCCGGCCTGGAACAGCGGGCCTGTCAGGTTAGCCCCAATGCCCCAGCCGCTGTGCTTACCGCGCAGAGACGATGTCAGATCTGCGGAGGCATAACCGGCCACCCCTGTCAGGCTGATGCTCGGGAAATAGCTGGCGATGGCCACACCGATGTCGGCATTGGCAGCACGCAGCTTCTGTTCTGCGGCGCGAATATCCGGACGTCGGGAAATGACATCTGCCGGGATACCGGCGGGCACGCTGCTGGCCTTGGCAAAGCGGCTCATGCTACCACTGCGCTGAATGGCTCCGGGCATGCGACCGGCAAGTACGGAGAGCGTGTTTTCCATGGCGGCAATCTGGCTCTCCAGATTGGGAATCTGAGCCTCTGCGGCTGAAAGCGCTGCCTGAGCGGAGGACACCTGCAACTGGTCAGCCACACCACCCATCGCCTGGTTGTTGAAGAGTTCCAGCGACTCCCGATAAGATTCCACGGCGGCGCGGGCAATTTCCAGCTGTTCATCCAGCATGATAAGCTGGAGATAGCCGCAAGCCACCTGCCGCATGAGCGAGATACGCAGGTTGTTGAACTGCTCACCGGCCTCCAGTGCAGAAGCCTCGGCACTCTCCACGCCCTTGCGAGTCTTGCCCCACAGGTCAATCTCCCAGGAAGCATTCAGTGCAGCGGAACCGGGGGCAGAAGTGGTGCCGCCCATCTGAGCCACGGCAGCACCGCTGCTCTGGTTCATACCCTTAGAGGCGGATGCACCATAGCCCAGCCAGGGGAACATGGGAGCACGGGCAATCGTCACGTACCGACGAGCTGCATCAACGTTGTGCATCATGGCCGCAAGGTCGCGGTTGTTGTTGAACACATCGCTGAGCAGGGACTGTAATGCAGCATCATTCAGCACCTGCTGCCAGGGGAGGTCAGCCATCGTGCTGTCGGAAACTCCGGCACCGCGGAATTCGGCAGGTACCGGCATTTCAGGAGCGAACCACTTGGGCCCGAAGGTGCAGGAGCTGACGCTCAGCGCCACCCCTGCGAGGGTCAGGATTACGGATGTTTTCATATTACAGAGATAGAAGGTTGGTTGTTGTTAAAGGAAGTTTATGCGGGGTCATCATTCTTGTGAGCGGCCAGGTATTCGCGCGCTCCCACCTCATCCGGATCCTCGCTCAGGTCATTCAACTTGAACTTGATTCGGAAGAGTTTCATGATGAACACATAGGAACAGGGAATCAGGAAGACACCCACCAGGGTCACCACGCCCATACCCACCACCACCACGGTGCCGATGGAATTACGGGCCAGTGCACCGGAGCCGTCGGATATCATCAGCGGCACACAGCCGAGAATGAAGGCGAACGAGGTCATCAGAATCGGGCGCAGACGCAGACGGGCTGCCGTCAGCGTGGCCTCCATGAGCTCTTTGCCGCGCTCCATTTCCAGATTGGCGAACTCCACGATAAGGATGGCGTTCTTGGCAGCAAGGCCCACGAGCATAACCAGACCGACCTGTGCATACAGGTTCAGCTCCAGCCCCATGAGATACAGGCCGACATAAGCACCCAGCACGGCAATCGGCACCGTCAGGAATACGGAAATCGGCAGTGTCCACTTCTCATACAGAGCCACCAGAATGAGGAAGGCAAATACAGAGGACATGGTGAAGATGGTTCCCAGACCCACACTCTTGCGCACCTTGTTCTCCTGGAAGCTCATATCCTGATAGTCCATGCCTATTTTGGCCGGGTCCATGGTTTCCTGATAGACCTCCTCCATGGCATCCATGAGCTGCTGGGTAGAGAAGCCGGGATTGGGCATGACCATCAGCTTGGCTGAGTTGTAGATGTTGTGGTGCATCACGAACTCGGTATCGGAGATATCCTCCACATCCACCAGTGCGGAAAGCGGCACGCGATCGCCCTGTGCATTGGTCACAAAGAAGCCGTCCATCTTGTCCAGATCAGTACGGTCGGCACCCTGAGCCTGCATGTACACCTGCCACTGCTGGCCGAAAGCGTTGAAGAAGTTCACAAAGGAGGAACCGTTGTAGGCCGCCAGAACGGCGTTAGCTCCGGCGATATCCACCTGCATGGTCTTGCACTTCTCTTTGTCGAGCTTGACCATCTTCTGAGGGGTATCCGGCATCATCATGTCGATGCAGACCATCACTTCCTTACGCCGCTGTGCATTCTGCTTGAATTTCTGCACCTGCTCGTACAGGAAAGGAACGCCCTGCCCTTCCAGGTCATTGAGCACCATGGAGACACCGTTGGCGGTACCCACACCGGGAATGGCCGGCGGCACCATCACCTGCGGCAGACCGTCCAGACCGGCGGCATTCACCTTTGCCGTGAGTCGCTGGGCAATCTGGTGGGCTGTTTCATCACGCTCGCTCCAGTCCTTGAGCTGCACGAAGGCAATACAGGCACCGGGAGTCTGCACACTGTTGAGGATATTGATACCCACCACGGTTGTCAGATTCTTCACGGAGGGATCAGAAAGAGCGGCCTCCAGTTTCTTATTGGCCTCATAGGCCACCTGAAGGGAGGTATCCGGCTTCATCACCAGCGCCGCCAGCAGGAAGCCCTGGTCTTCATCCGGCAGGAATGCACCCGGCACGCGGTCAGCCATCGGCTTGATACCCACCCAGAAGAGCAACAGCAGGGGGATGGAGATGATGAGTTTGCGGCACAGAGAGGCGCAGATGCGCGTGTAAATGTTGGCCGTCACATCGTAGCACTTGTTGAACAGGCGCAGGAACGGGTGGATGAAGATGTTGATGACTCGCGCTATGCCGCTGCGCTTCGCCTTGGCCGGCTTGAGCAACAGGGCGCACAGCGCCGGCGAGAGCGTCAGAGCATTGAAGGCCGATATCAACATGGACACGGCGATGGTGATGGCAAACTGTTTGAACAGCGTACCGGTGATACCCTCCAGCATGAGCGAGGGAAGGAACACGGCCGTGAGCACCAGTGCAATGGCGATAACCGGGCCGCTCACTTCCTGCATGGCGGCAAAGGAGGCCATGCGTGGGTTCAGGCCCTTATCAATATGGTGCTGCACGGCTTCCACCACCACGATGGCATCATCCACCACCAGACCGATGGCCAGCACCATACCCAGCAGGGAGATGGTGTTGAGCGTGAAGCCCAGCAGCGGGAATACGCAGAAAGTGGACAGCAGCGACACCGGCACGGCGATAAGCGGGATGATGGTGGCGCGGAAGTTCTGCAGGAACAGGTACACCACGAAGGCTACCAGCACCACGGCTTCCAGGAAGGTCTTCTTGATTTCCTCAATGGAATAGCGCACGGCGGTGGTCGTATCCAGTGCCACCTCACCGGTGATACCCAGCGGCATGATGCTCTGCTGCTTTTCCAGCGCGACTTTCAGATTATCCACCGTATTGATGGCGTTGGAACCGGGTGCCTGGAAAATCACCACGGCGGCAGATGTCTTGCCGTTCAGTCGGCCGGTGGCCGTGTAGTTCTGTGAGCCCAGCTCCAGTTTGGCAATGTCTTTCAGATAAACGATTTCATCGCCAATCTGGCGCACCACGATATTCTCGAACTCGGAGGGCTCTGACAAACGGCCCTGCGTACGAATGGCAATGGTCTTTTCCTGTCCGTCCGGCACGGGGTCTGCACCGATTTTACCGCCGGGGTTAGTGGTATTCTGCGCGGCAATGGCGGCTCGCACCTCATTCACAGAAATGTTGTAGTGAGCCATCAGCGCGGTATCCAACCACACGCGGATAGCATATCGCCCCGCACCGTACACCGTCACTTCACCCACACCCGGCACACGCTTCAGCTCGTCCACCATCTTCACCTGGGCATAGTTGGCCAGGTCCACGGCGTTGTAGCTGCCATCGGGGGAATAAAGAGAGTAGAGCATCAGCGGCAGACCCGGCTGCTGGCGGATGGTCACGCCGGAGTTCAGCACCTCGGTGGGCACCTGAGATGATGCCTGACCGTAACGCATGTTGGTGAACACCTGGTCGAGGTCGGGGTCGGTCTCCGGGTTGAACACCACCTGAAGGTTATACACACCGTTGTTGGAGGAAACGGAGGTCATGTAGTCCATGCCCTGCACACCGGAAATCTCTCGCTCCAGCGGCGTGCCCACAGAGTCGGCCACGGCCTTGGCATCCGCTCCGGGGAACATGGCGGTGAGCTGGATGATGCGCGGCGTAATTTCCGGGTACTGTGCCACCGGGAGGTTTGCCAGACACACGATACCCAGCAGCGTCGTCACCACGGCAATCACCGTGGCGATAACGGGGTGTTTAATGAAAAATGCACTCATGAGACGAATATTCTATTCCTGGCGCGGGAGGGATTACTCAGCCTTTGTCTGAGAGGTCACAGAAGGAACGGTCGTGGTCGGAGTCGTGTAGACGAAAGGCTCAGGTGCCATCAGATATGCAGGTCCGGGTGCGCCCATCTTCTGCTTCATCATGTTCATCTGGGCATAGCGCTGCGCCATCTGGCTACCCTCCACAATCACCTCCGCCTCCGTCACATTCTCAATGCCGTGCTCCTTGAGCGTCTCGGCTATGGGCTTCACCGTACCGGTCACCACCTGCATGAGCATAGGCGCTGTGGTACCATCGCCGTTCGGCATCTCCAGCACCACTTCCACGCCGGGTTGCACATCAATCCCAATCGGGGTCTTATCCGGAGCCACCACGTAGATATAGCGGTGGTTCATGGAGGAAAGCAAGGCACGGGAGGGCACCAGCAGAGCGTCTTTCACCTCGCCGGTCTTGGCACGCACGCGCACGGCAGCCCCGGCACGAAGTTTCAGATGCGGGTTGCTCACATGGCCGATGAAGTTCACTGTACCGGTATTGCGGTTCACCTGACTGTCGACGGCCACCACCGTGCCCTTGTGCTCATACACGGTATCACCCACCAAGAGCTCAAACTCCTGAATGGGGCTCTTCTGGTCGGCAGAATCAAAGTTGGCATCCAGCACCTTGGAAGACATCTGTTTTTCCGGCACCACGAAATCCACGCGAATAGGGTCAATGGAACTCATGGAGGTGAGCGCAGGGCCGCTGGCGGAAAGCAGCTCGCCGATGGAGGCAGAGGAGGCAGAAGCCAGCCCGGTGAACGGAGCCCGAATGGTGCAACGATCCAGATTGATGGTGGCGTTATCCAGCGCAGCCTGCGACAGCTGCACCTGCGCACGGGCGGCGGCCAGCACAGCCTCGCTGCGGCGAGCAGCCTGCAGAGCATCCGTGTACTGCTTCTCCGACACGGAACCGCTCTTCACCAGCCCGGAGTAACGCTCCACGTCCTGGCGAGCCTGATCATTGGCAGCCTCTGCCTGCATGACGGCAGCCTTTGCGGCCTCCAGACTGGCACTGGCCTGTGCCACGGCGGCCTTGTAACTGGAGGGGTCAATCTCGAAGAGTATATCACCCTCCTGACACAGAGAACCATCCTTATACACACGGCGTAACAGCTTACCGGCCACTTCCGGTCGAATCTCTGCCTGCTCCACACCGCGAAGGTGACCAAACCACGTGGAGTACAAATCCACATTCTGGCGGTGCATCTTCATGGTCTTTACCACGGCATCCGGCATCGGTGGAAGCCCCCCGGCGGCCTGCTCCTTCCCCTTATCCTCGCAGGCGGTCATGCCCATGGCAACTACCCCTGCAAGCACCATCACTGCTGTATACTTTCTATTCATATAATATCTAAAAAATTACTGTTCCAGAAGATTATCCAACACGCGTGAGAGCATGGCGTTCAACTGCTCCCTCTCTCTCTCACTCAAGGGTGACAGCACGCGCTCCTCCAGTCGGCGCATATTCTCTCTGGCTGCACTGTGGCGTGTTTCCAACGCATTGGTCAGGTAGGCGTGCTTGACCCGCCCGTCCTTGCTGTCATCAAAGGCGGTACGCACCCATCCCTTTTCCTCCAGACGCTGCAACAGACCCTTCACCGTCGTGTGACTCACGCACAAATGCCGCTCCAGATCACGCTGCGACACGGGCTCCCCCCGCCGACGCTCCAGATACATCAGCACCCTGCTCTGCGCCGGCGTTATCCCCAAATCTCCCATCTCCTGCATGAAGAGACAGGATGCCCGATCGGTTATCATCTTCATCAGAAAACAGACGCTGTGTGTCTCATTCATGGTCGGCGAAATTTGGTTAGGAAGCATGCTTCACACCTGAAAGTTAATTTAGCAAATAGTTTCCAAAAGTCAAGTATAATTCTGTGTCTTTTTTCACCAATTATTAGACGCAGCTGCGGGTTTGTCTGACCGCAGAAAGAACCAACGCGCCCTGCGGAACGAACCGCAGGACGCGTACAGAAACAACCAATGAAAGGTTTCAGCAGGCCAATCAGGCCTTGGCAGCGCGGGCTTTCTTAATCATGGAAGCCACGGTCTCAGACGGCTGAGCACCATTGGCAATCCACTTGTCGGCCTTCTCGAGGTCGAGCGTGAAGTTTTCACCCTCAGCCATGGGGTTGTAGGTACCCAGCTGCTCAATGAAAGCGCCATCGCGACGAGCGCGGCTGTCAACGACAACAATCTTGTAGAAAGGACGGTCCTTGGACCCCTGACGGTTAAGACGAATTGCTACCATAATGTAAATTAGAGATTTTTCGGTTGTTTCCCCCTCGGTTGCAGAGCCCATCATCAGCCCACGGCAACAAGCGGGTGCACAAAATTACCACGCGCTCCAACCAATGTCAAGCACAAAGGATTATTTTTGTTAAAAAAATCGAAATAAAACCAAAATACTGTCTTTTCGGAGTCTTTACAGGCACAGCTGAGCGGTGATAGAATAGCGAGCATGAAACACCTGCTTCCCCTGCTGGCCCTGACTCTCTGCTGCTGCACCGCCGCCTCTTCCTCTCCGCAAGGTAGCCGACAGCCTGCGGCTTCTCGCAGCACAAGTAGAATCGATGTGACCGACCTTGGCCGCCGCATCTGGCAGAACGAATGCGCCGGAAGCGTACAGGGGCTCGTCTCCTGGAACGCGGGCGAGGCGTTCCCCTCACTGGGTATCGGGCATTTCATCTGGTATCCGGCAGGAGTGCGGGAAGCCTTTGACGAAAGCTTCCCGAAGCTGGTCGCCTACGCCCGGTCGCAAGGAGTGCAGGTTCCCGCATACTTCCACGGGCCTGCCCCCTGGCCCACCAAGGCAGCCTTTGAAGCCGACCGCAGCGGCAAAGCCGATTCCATGCGCCGCTGGCTGTCCAACAACGTCGCATTGCAAACCCGCTTCATCATCCTGCGCTCCCGTGCCGCCCTGCCCGCCATGGCCAGGGCCTCTGCCACCCCGCAGGCCGTCATCGCCCGGCACAAAGCTCTGGCAGCCACCACACAAGGCATGTACTGTCTGGTGGACTATGTCAACTTCAAGGGAGAGGGTCTCAAGCCGGAGGAGCGCTACAAGGGGCAAGGATGGGGTCTGCTTCAAGTGCTGGAAGAAATGCAGGGCTTCCCGCAGGGACGTGCCGCCACGGCAGAATTCTCCCGCGCCGCCTCAGCAGTCATGCGCCGGCGCGTTGCCAACGCCCCCGCCGCTCGCGGCGAACAACGCTGGCTGGCCGGCTGGCTCAACCGCTGCGCCACCTACAACCAACCACACAAATAACGACCTGAAGTCAGACAAAACAGATGATATCCACAGCTTGACGAGAGAAGGTAAAGGAAGACAAGCTTTTTGCTTGCAGGAAAGCGGACGTAATGCTACTATGTCGGGTAGCATGAAAGTTATTACCATTTACGGCAGCAAGAGCGATCTTCCTTTCATGGAACCCGCTCGCACCTACTTCCGGGAAAACAACATTGAGCACGAGGAAGTCATCTATTCTGCCCACCGTGATTTGCCCGCCCTCATCGAATACCTGAAGAAGCTTGAAACCGATGGCACAAAGGCAGTACTGCTCTGTGTGGCAGGGCTTTCCGCCGCGCTGCCCGGCGTGGTTGTCATGAACACGGAGCTGCCCGTCATCGGCATTCCCGTGCCCTGCGGCCCGCTCAATGGGGTTGATGCCCTGCTGGCCATCTCTCAGTTACCCGGCGGCGTTCCGGCCACCACAGTGGGTCTGCACAAAAAGACCCCCATCAACGCAGCCATGGCGGCTCACCGCATCATCAAGCTGGCAGAATAACGCTCAACCATTCAATAGGTTATGCCGACACTTGGCAAGGAAGCATTGGAAGTCGCGCTGGATGACTGGGCGGCTCACATTGCCGCCACCTGCCCCACCGGGGAAGGCGAGCTGGCACTCATCGGCCTCATCAGCCACGGAGATAACCTTGCCCAACGTCTTATCCGGCGGCTGTCGGCAAAGGGAATCAGCGCCCGATACGGTGCTCTGGATATCTCCCTCTACCGGGACGATTTTGACATGAAGCAGAGTAAGCCCGCGCTGCGCTCGTCCTACCTGCCCTTCTCCACCGACGGTCTGTATCTGGTGCTGGTGGATGATGTGGTACAGACCGGACGCACGGTGCGCGCCGCGCTCAATGCTATTTTTGAATACGGCCGTCCGGCAGTGGTGCAGTTGCACTGCCTGGTGGACAGAGGGGGGCGGGAGCTTCCCATCTGCCCGGACTACACGGCGCTGAGGATAGATACCCCGGCCGAAGCGAAAGTATCCGTCCGACTGCAGGAGACGGACGGCAGAGATGAAATCATTTACACCTGATTCTTTTTCCAGTCCACGCATGAAACCGCGAAAAGACTTACTGACCATCGGCGCGCTGAGCACAGAGGAAATCAACACCATCCTCGATAGTGCCACCGCCATGAAGGACATCTTCACCAAGAGTGTGAAAAAGGTTCCGGCTCTGAAGGGCAAGTCCGTGCTGACACTCTTCTACGAGCCGAGTACCCGCACGCGTTCCTCATTCGAGGTAGCAGCGCACCGCCTCTCCGCAGATGTCACCACCTTCACCGTCTCCACGTCCTCCGTGGTGAAGGGGGAGAGCGTGCACGACACCATCGACACGCTCATGAGCATGAAGATGGACTACATCATCGTGCGCCACAAGCACAGCGGTATCCCCGCCGTCATTGCCCGCCACTGCAAAGCGGCCGTCATCAATGCCGGAGACGGTGCCCACGCGCACCCCAGCCAGGCATTTCTGGATGCCTTCACCATTCGGGAGAAATACGGCACCGTGGCAGGCAAGCGAGTGGTCATCATCGGCGATATTCTGCACAGCCGCGTGGCACGCTCCACCAGCTGCATTCTCCGTAGACTGGGAGCGGAGGTGGCCTACATGGGTCCCGGCCCGCTGGTTCCCCTGCAGCAGCACACCGGCATTCCCCGCTTCACGAACTGGGATCAGATTTTCGAATGGAAACCGGATGTCATCTACCTGCTGCGCGTGCAGAATGAGCGCATGGACACCCCCTTCTTCCCCGCCGGGGATTACCACCAGGCTTTCGGCGTGACGGAGGAGCGACTCGCCCGTATAGATGACCTCGACCTCTCCATCATGCATCCCGGCCCCGTCAACCGCGGCGTAGAGATTTGCGATGCCGCCATGGATTACCGCAACACACTCATCAACAACCAGGTAGAAAACGGCATAGCCGCGCGCATGAGCATTCTCTATCATCTCACCCCCCAGACCCAGAACCATGACTAATACCTATATTCTCAACGCCGTCTGGGCACCCACCGGTGAAACCTGCGATGTGCGGCTCGGCCCCGGGCTCAGCAGCCGGTTCGACACGCTCGGCGGGCTCACCACCTGCGATGCAGAGGTGTATCCGGCAGGCACACTCAGTATCCCGGCCGGAGCCCATTGCACGGATGCCACGGGCAAAATCGTCATGCCGGCCCTCTTTGACCTGCACGCCAAGGTGGAAGTCCCCGGTCGCAGCAAGCGAGAATCGGTGAGCCGCACCGGTCAGGCCGCCGTACAGGGCGGTGTATGGGGAATGCTGGTCATGCCGACCCGTGGTTTCATGTTCGACAACTACGCCACGCTGGACAGCTTCCATGATGCCGTTTCCCAGCGCTCTGCTGCTGAGATGATACCGGCAGGCACCATTTCCGTGGGCACGGAGGGGAAACAGCAGTCCCCCTACAACACACTGGCCGCACGCGGCGTGAGCATCCTGACAGATGGCGACAACGTGCCGGACAACCTGCTGATGCTGCACCGCGCCATGAAGTATGCGGCAGAGCTCAACCTGACCTTTGCCATTCGGGGTGATGTTCCCATGCTCTCTGCCAACACCTATATGCACCCCGGCACCACATCCTACGCTCTGGGGCTGCATGGCACCCCCGCCTGCGCAGAGGAAATCGGTATCGAAATCCTGCTCCGACTGGCTCGCGATGCCGGCGCGCGGCTGCATGTGCAGACCGTCAGCACCGCGCGCGGGGTGGAAAGCATCCGCCGCGCCAAGGCAGAGGGGCAGAAGGTCACGGCAGAGGTGGCGCTGCACCACCTGCTGTACACGCATGAGAATGTGGGGGACTACGATACCACGTTCAAGGTGGTTCCGCCCCTGCGGGAGCAGAGCGACTGCGATGCCCTTCTGTCAGGCGTCAAGGACGGCACAATTGATTGCATCGTCACCGACCACACCCCCTGCACGCCTTTCGACAAGAAGCAGGACTTCGTGAGCGCACCGCAGGGCGCTACCGCGCTGGACACCTTCCTGCCGGCGCTGTACACGCATCTGGTCAAGCCCGGCAAGCTCAGTTGGTCGGAGCTCGTGCAGGCTTGCTGCGTGGCACCGCTCTCCATCGCCAACCCGCAGGATGATGAAAGCGATGAGGCCGCCGGAGTCCCGCTGCTGCTCTTCGACCCGGAGCCGGAATTCTGCGTCACACCGGATTCTCTGGTGTGCGGCACGCTCAATAACCCGCAAATCGGCACCACTCTCTGCGGGCAGGTCACCCTTCCCCTCTGACACATTCTAATCATCACTCTCTCCTCAATTTCTTATGGTAATCTACATTGTCAGCGATGGCAAGAAAGGCCACCTCTCCCAGACACGGGGGCTGGCAGCAGCCCTTCTGGAACGGGCAGCCGCAAAAGCTCCGCAAATTGAACACAGCTGCCATGAGGTGGACATCACCGGCAAAAGCTGGTTGAGCAAGCTGTTCTACAAAGGTCAGGATTTGGATTTACCGCGTCCGCACCTCATCCTCTGTGCCGGGCACAGCACCCATCTGGCCGCCCTCAGTCTGGCGCGTCACCTGCGCTGTCTCTGCATGGTATGCATGAAGCCCAGCCTGCCGACCGGGATGTTCGACCTGTGCATCATGCCTCGTCATGACTTACCCACCGGTGCCACAGCAGCCCCCGGAGTATTCACCACCAACGGCGCCATTAACAGCATTCGCCCCAAACCGGATGTTCCCAAAACAGAGACTCTCATCCTCATCGGCGGTCCCAGTAAGAGCTACAAGTGGGAGGAAGAAACTGTCATCACCCAGTTGAGCACCATCGCCCGCCACAACAGCACCCCCATGGTGCTGACCACCTCCCGCCGTACCCCGGCAGACTTCGCAAAAGATGTAGCCTCCGCATGTCCCAGCATCCGCGTGATTCCTGTGGAGCAGACCGGACCGAACTGGGTGGCAGAGCACCTGGCCAAGGCTGCCCAGGTGTGGGTTTCACAGGACAGCGTATCCATGGTATACGAGGCTCTGTCCAGCGGCGCTCCCGTCGGCATCATTGAGATGCCGCCCAAGGACGGGCCGCACAAGCCGGATGAATCACGCATCGCCCGCGGTCTCAACATGCTGATAGAGGACGGCAGCGTGTGCCGCTTCACCGAATGGGCCAAGACCCACACCCTGCCCCGTTGCGAGCATGAGCTCGATGAAGCCGGACGTACCGCCGACTACATACTGGAACACTTCCCGAAGCTGCTGCCATGAAAGTAATGCATCTGCTGCCTTCTCTCTCCTCCGGCGGGGTGGAACAAGTCGTTCTGGAACTCTGCCAGGGACTCTGTGCCCGCGGGGTGCAGAACGTAGTTGTCTCCGCAGGCGGCAGCATGGTAGAAGCCGTAGAATCCGCCGGAGCCAGCCACATTTGCCGCCCCATCGGCAAAAAAAGCCTGTTCACGCTCCTGCAGGTCGGCAAGCTGGCGCGCCTCCTCCGCGCAGAGAAGCCGGATGTGCTGCACCTGCACTCCCGTGTCCCGGCATGGGTCGGGCATCTGGCTGTCAGGCGGCTTCCGAAGAGGCAACGCCCCGTCGTGGTATCCTCATTTCACGGATTCCACTCCGTCAATGCCTACTCGGGCATCATGGCCAGGGGCGATTGCGTCATTGCCGTCTCTGACTGCATGAAGCAGCACATCCTGGATAATTATCCCTCCACCCCGGAAACCCGTATCGTGGTCATCCCCAATTCCGTGGACCAATCGCAGAACTATCCCGGCTACTGCCCGAATGAAAGCTGGCGTAAGCAATGGGAGAGCGACTACCCGGAGCTCGCGGGCAAATACACCCTCTGTCTGCCCGGGCGCATCACCCGACTGAAAGGTGCACTCCACCTGCCGGAGTTGCTGCAAAAGCTGCATGCACGCGGCATACCCGCCCATGCCGTCATTGTAGGCGAAACCAAAAAAGGCAAGGAAGCTTTCAAGGAAGAAGTCAAAGAGGCTCTGCGAGCCGCCGGTGTGGAACAACACGCCACCTGGACCGGGCATCGCCGCGATTTACGGGATGTGCTCTGCGCCTGTGATGTCACCCTCTCCCTCACCCTGCAACCGGAATCATTCGGCAAAACCACGCTGGAGGCGCTGGCACTCGGGCGCCCCGTAGCGGGATACGAGCACGGCGGCGTGGGCGAGCAGCTCAGCACCCTGCTGCCGGAGGGCAAAGTACCCACCGGCAACATCGAAGCCATGGCAGACCTGCTGGCGCGTTGGTACAAGGCAGCCCCCGCCCCGTCCCCTGTCGGTGCCCCCTATCGACGGGAGGATATGATAGAAGCACACATCCGCACCTACGAACGCTTGATTTCGCAGGCATGAACATACTGCACTACAGCCCGGGACTGCGCCCCGGCAGCATCAGCCAACTGGCGGCAGACCTCGCCGCAGGGCTGCAGGATGCAGGATTTTCCAACACGGTAGTTTCCCCGGCCAATGAGCTGGCAGGGGCTCTCACCTCTGCCCGGGTGGAGCACCGCAAAGCACGCAGCAGCGTCTCAATTTTCTCTCTCCGCAGCGTCCTCAAGCGATTGAGAAGCTACATCCTTGAACAGCGCGCCGACATCGTCTTCGCCTATGGCCCTAATGCCACGCGGTTGGCGCTTCTGGCACAGCACGGCATCCCGGAAAGCAATCGTCCCAAGTTAGTATCCGTGCTGACCGGGTTTCCCCAGCAAATTCTGCGCACGCGTTCTCTGCCACACTGCAATGCAGTGGTTGCCGTCTCACGCTTTCTGCGGCAGGAAATCAACCGCTTCTACACCCTTCCGGAGAACTGCGGGGTCTGGTCCATTCCCTACGGCGTGCATGAGGAGCACTGCCACCCGCTCTACCAACCCACAGCCGACTGGCAGGCACACTGGCAAAGCGCCCACCCGATTGCCGAGGGAACTCTCACCCTCTGCGTTCCCTGCCCACTGACCTATATCCACGGCCTGCACCATCTGCCGGAACTGATTACCCTGCTCCTCCGGCAGGGCATCTCACCTCATGTCTATCTGGCCGGCGATACCAACGCAGGCGACCGCCGCTACCAGGAAAGGCTGCGCCACCAATTTGAGGAAAGCGGCGTAGAACAATACATTACCTGGCTGGGACTCCGCCGCGACCTCCGGGACGTGCTCTGCAACTGTCACATCACGCTATCCCTCTCCTCTGCCCCGGCCAGCCACGACCGAGCCGTGCTGGAGGCTCTCGCGCTGGGTCGCCCGGTCATCGGATTCGACCATGGTGCCGTTGGTGAAATGCTCAGCACCTTCCTGCCGGAAGGCAGAGTCAAACCCGGTGATATCCACGCCGTAGCCGACACCATCTCGCAATGGGTCGCCCTGCGCCCTGACACGGTCAACGCCGTCCCCTATCCCTACCGATTCAGCGATACCGTTCGCAGCTTTGCTGAACTCTGCACCGCCCTGATTCCAAATCTGAGGTCTTCATCGCAGAATGACCTTGACTAATAAAAAACTCTCCGCACGCCGTGTGCAGAGAGCTTTTTCTTTACGGAAAGGGAGGCTTCTATCAGAAGTCGTACTTCAGGCCCACATTGCCGGCCACACCGCCGCGATCCGGCCCCAGACGACCATAAACACCGGCCTGCATTTCCCATTGCGAAGCCATCGGCATGGACAAATCAAAGCCAAGCTGCCCATAGAAAGGCTCGCGCTTCATGGAGCTGACCCCGAAAGCTTCATCATCGAAACGATGCGTCCCTTTCACCTTGTGCTCAGAGAACTCGACCACCGCAGCCAGAGAAGAGGTCAGCGTCGCATCTTCCCAGTCCGACATCACATTGAACTTGTAAGCCACGCGTGCACCGAGCCCCACCTGCAGAAGATTCTGGTCATCAAAGTCCGACTCAAAGTTGTACGGGCCGACCTGTTCATGCAGAGCATCATAATGAGAGAAGGAATAATTCACCATCATGAACGGAGTGAACGTCGTGCGGGTATCCACCACATAATCGCGGCTCAGTTCATAGCCCACGTTAATGGAGGTCGAATCCACACCACCGGAGGCGGAATCCAGCACATCCCAGCCACCATGGCGGCTGGAGCTGAAATCATGCAGACCCACACCAACGCTCATGCGGTGATTCAGGCTTCCTGTCTTCACCGCTCCATACAAATCAATGAAATAAGTATCATTATCCATACGGGCACCGGAAGTACGGGCAATCGCCTCCTCGTAACCGAAAGCAATACCCACCAGAGAATTGCAGCAAAGCTGGCGATCCACCCCCATCAGAAGCCCCTGAAAGGTGCGGGTATAATCAGACGGATGTGAAGAATCACCGTTAAAACGATTGTACCCGCCCACATAGGAAGCCCAGAGCGAATCCTTCAGAGCAGGCATCATCGGCGTACCAATTTTATCATGAGCACAGGGCTCCGGCATACGGATGCGGGAGCGCAGGGTATCGAGGTGATAGCTGGCGCCGTCCAGAACAGACAGCGGAGCCAGAGTTACGGAAGAGCCGGGAGTTGCGGCAAAGGCATAACCTGCCATTCCGGTCACGGCCACAACTGCAGCCGCAAGCACGCGGCGCAACAGCAACGGTATGTGTAATTTCATGGGGTATTATTCTTGTATGTTCGTTCAGACTCGCACACTATCGGCGAATCTGAGACGCATCATACACCCCACCCTCAGCAAAAACAATGACAATTAGATAACAACTGACTAACAATCAGTTCGGCATCACACTTTCCGCGTCAGGCAATACCAGAGGAAGCGGCTGTTGTGCACCAGATAGCGCTTGAAAAGCCGCCGTGGCTCCCGGCAGATGCGGTACGCCCACTCCAGCCCATGCGCCCGAATCCAGGCAGGGGCCAGCTGCACCAGCCCGGCATGGAAGTTGAATGCTGCCCCCACGCCGAAATACACAGCAGCGGGCAACTGCTCACGGTGAGTATAGAGCCAGCGTTCCTGCTTGGGGCAACCCAGCCCCACCCACACACAGTTGGCACCACTCTCCCGTATCATCTGCACAATCCTCTCATTCGTGCCCACCGGCCACTCCCCCATCGGTGGGCAGAAGTGCCCGACTACCTGAGCCCCGGGGAAACGCTCTCCCAGCCGTTTCTGTAACAATTCACAGACTTCTTCCGTGCCGCCCAGCAGGAAATGGCGCAGTCCCGCAGTCCGGCCTCTGTTCCACATCCACTCCATCATATCCGGACCGTCTACGCGATACGCCGCAGCACCTTTCCGGCGCATCAGCCACACAATCGGCATCCCATCCGGGCAAATATAATCAAAAGTTCTTACCCCATTGCCATATTCCTCCTCCCCCAGAATGCGGGTGAGCAAGTGTACATCCGAATGTGCCACCAGGTAGGGGCGCTCCGCACGTCCGGCTAATGCGACAAGCTCGTCTGCTGCCGCAGACAAATCGCCCACCACATAGGGAATCCCGAAAACATGCTCTCTCTTCAGCTTGTCCACAGAAACTCTTTAACTGACTTCTATTAAATAAGTTACGCGCTAATAAAAGCGCATTAATCTCAGTCGGGGCGACAGGATTCGAACCTGCGACATCCAGCTCCCAAAGCTGGCGCTCTACCAGGCTGAGCTACGCCCCGGTTGTAAAATTTGCCAAAATTCAGGCAAAAAAAATGGTGGCTCGGGACGGGATCGAACCGCCGACACGCGGATTTTCAATCCGCTGCTCTACCAACTGAGCTACCGAGCCACTTGCGCTGCCCGCTCATCGCGGGGTGCGGGGATATATTACTCCTTTTTCTCCTATTTTGCAAGCTTAAAATGTAAAAAAACTTAAAAAAACCGAAAAAAACTCCATTTTGATGGCAAAAAACCCCGCAAGCCCCCCTTGCCGCATCCCATAAGCAGCAAATTCGCTGTCCATCAGAGCAATTTCGCGTGCGGGAGCTGCCCGCACGCGGAAAATCCTCTTTATAGGCAGGCGGCGAGTACCGCGTGCTCTGAGCCCCGGATGGGGCGGCAGCTTAATAGCCGGAGGTAAGCCCGCGCAAGAGGGCGCTGCCTCCGGGAAACATTAAGGGGAGGAAAGAGCCCCGGATGGGGCGGCAGCGCTTAGGCAGGGGTGGAGCAGCGGCAGCTGCGTAACCCCTGTGCCCCGAAGAAAATTAAAAGGGAACCCCGTGAAACGGTGGTGACAGCAAGCCACCGCCTTGGCTAAACTCGCTGTCACCGCAGGTTCCCTGGGTTCCCTATATGCGTTTGATGAACAGGGGTTTCGCGCGTTGTGCTCCACCCCTGTCTAACCGCTGCCGCCCGCTAGGCGCGGGCTCATTTCCTGCGGCGGCGGGCGGCGAGTGCCGCGAGTGCCAGCAGGCTGAGCGTTGCCGTGGTCGGCTCCGGCACGGCGGCGGACATCATGGTGATGCTCAGGCTGCCGTTATCCGTCCCGGTATAGGTGAGCACGTATTGGTCACCGGTCAGATTAGTGAACCAGGGGCTCGCCAGAATGGAATCCTCGGTCGTGATGGTAGTGTAGCTCGTCTTACCCAGCGTCAGCCCATCCACACCGCGGAAGAGCGTGGCGGATTCACCGACAGACAGCCCCTGAACGCGGGACAGCGTATCATCTCCCAGAGTAAGCCCCTGGTTCAGGGTCAGGGTACTGCCCATGTTCAGGCCGCCCACACCCACTTCCAGCGTAGCCCCTGCTGCCAGCGTGAGGTTGGCATTGAGTACAGCACCGGCACCGAATTCGGCGCGCTTGCTCACCGTGACATTTGCTTCCGCTGCGGCGGAAGCTTCCGTACCGGTGTAGGCCGATACGGTCTTGCCGGAGGCCACCACCAGCTCATCCAGATTCAGCCCTGCGGCCTGCTGCATCACCGCCATATCACCGGCAGAGGCATACACATCCGTAATGCTGTTGGAAGCATGGCTCACCGTCAGCTTGCCGCTTCCGGCATTCTCCACAGAGGAGTTGACCAGCTGCGTGCCAAGTGACATCTCGCTGTCAGAAGCAGCCGTCAGATGTCCCTCGGTCAGCGACCAGTCAGCAGCCCCGACCGTGTACTGAGAATTGTTGTCGCTCGTCTTCAGGGTGGCATCGGTCGTTCCCTTGTTGGAGAATGTCACGTCACCGTGCGTCAGAGCCGACCCCTGCTCCAGCACCACAGAGGATTGGCTGCGACCCCAGAGCTGGCTGCTCACGTTAAGCCGGGCATCTTTCTTCAGGCGAAGAGAGCCCGCAGCTGCACCATTGTTGGAACCGTCCAGGATGCCGATGGTGTTGCCATCATTGCCGGTGTATGCCACGGCGATTTCACCGCCGCCGGTAACCACCTTGTCCAGCATCGTGCGGGCAGAAAGAGTTGCCTTACCGACACCGCTCTTGGTGATGTTGCCCAGTGCCGAATCAGAATCAGCATGAATACGCCCGGTCACATTCAGCGTTGCCCCCTCACCCACATCGTAGGTAAGAGTACGATAGTTGCCTCCATTCAGTCGTGTTGAGGCAGAGATGGTATTATCCCCTGCGGTTACATTGATGGTGGAGTCGTTATTAAACTCCATTGCCGCAGCATAGCCGGCGGAACCGATCGCACCAACACCCTTCAGCTCAGCCCCATTACTCAGCGTTATGTTGGTAAACATGCGCAGAATCTGGCAACTGTTGCCGAAATCCAGAATACCCCCGTCAACAGTAATAGTGCCGCTAACCTGCGCTTGGAAATGATCATTTCCTTTCCCATCAAAGGAGAATACACCACCCTTGTTAATTCGAAGATTCGTTGCTATTTTATGCGCGGTATTGGCACTGCTGTACACAGTCGTTCCCCCCGCCACTTCCAGCGTGCCACCGGTACCGGTCATGTCCACGGTATTCATCAGGTGGTAATCACCGTCTGTGTCAATCACAAGTTTGCCACCGCTGATGGTAGTCACCCCCGTGTAGGTATTCTGCTGCTTGAAGGTCAGCGAGCCGGCACTGGCCTTGGTCAGGCCGCCGCTGCCGCTGATAACACCGGAAATCGTGCCGGTGCACCCACTGTTGCCATGAATCGTGGTGGATGCCCCCAGCACCACATCATTCTTCAACTCCGTGTCCTTTCCATTGAACACCAGTTGAGAGGCAGACGTTGTCAGGTAAATATCAGACGCGGCATTGAACGTCGAGGTGTTCACCTGCAAACGTCCGGTTGCCACCGTAATATCACCGGTGATTTTCTCGAAATTGAAGCCCACGCCATTATCCGCAGAAAGATTCAGCACCACATTACCCGAGCCACTCACACTATTGAATGCAGTAGAGGTATTGTTCTGCGTGGTTTCCTTGTTCGTCATGGTCAGGGTAGCACCCTCTCCCACCACCAGCGCAGTATTGGCTGCGGCAAATTCTTTGAGCTGAGCCTCTGTGAAGCTCATGCTCGTATCGCCGGAGAAGCTCCATGTTGAGTTTTTACCCAGAGCCAGCGTACCGAGCACCTCAAGGTTGCCAGTGGTGCTGAGGCTGACATTGTCTGCAACGGTCATATCGTTCACACGGATATTACCCTCCAGCTCCAGATTGGCATCGGAATTGAAGATGACGTTGTCGTTATTCATATATCCCGCTTCCGTTGTTACCGGGTTACCGATATAATCCGGTCGCGTAGTCTGCCAGACAAGATTGCTCTCATTCTGATTCCAAGCCTGCTTACTCTCGCCACCGTTCCAGACCAGATCCCAGCCATCCTCAAGCGTGTAGGAAAAACCACCGGTCATGCCGAGATTCAGTTCCACACGCCCCATGTCAGAGAGTCTCACGCCGTCAATGGTGAAGTTGGAGACAGACAAATCAGACCAGCCATCCAACAATCCGCCGGAAATATCAAACACGCCGTATTCCCTGCCCGCCTCCATGCTGCCGAAGGCCACCGTCGCTGTATCGGCAAAGGATATGGAAGTCCCCGCGCCCACGGATATCCGGTTGGCAGCATCCGTGAAATCCAGCTCAGATAAATCCAGCGTGGCTCCGTTCCCCACGGTCACAGATGCCGCAGAGGACAGAATATCTTTTCCGGTAGCATCCACCGCCAGAGCCCCGGCATTCACGGCAATATTGCCGGAATAAGTACTGCCGCTACCGGAAATAAGGAGCGTGCCCTCACCCTGCTTGGTGATATTGCCTGCCCCGCTCAGAGCTGAACTCACAGTGATTCGGTGACCGCTCGTGTCAAACACGGTGCTACCCGTAGTTGCCACCATCTGAACTGAACCGCCGCTGATGGTGAAGTCGGCCGTAGCCCCGATGGTGCCATTCCCTAACTGCACCTTGTCATTGGTTCCGATTCCGCTGATACCTGCGCTGCCCAGATTGATGCGGGCAGTACCACTCTCCGCACTTCCCAGAATGAAGCTTTCAGAATTGCTTCTCTGCGCGGAGAAACGTATACCTTTCAGGTTGGCAGCACCGGCCGTGGCTTCAAAAGTTGCGCCGGAATCCCAGCCCATCAGCATGGAAGTATTCCGGGCATTCAGCGTGCCGCCGTTGAGCAGCAGGTACGATGCGGAGTCCTTCCAATGAGCAAGAAGCAAACTGGCATTCGTGGCATCCACATCATTATTCCCGGTTACGGTCAGGGATGCACCCGTACCAATGCTTAATTGAGTAGGCTGAGAGTCAGCTGTATTGCCGGAGGTATATTGCACCACCGTCACATCTGCACCGTCCACCAGATTCACCGTTCCTTTACCGAGAGAGAAGTGACCGCTCACCGTCACCTTGCCGCTGATGTCTGACGTACCGCCGCCTTTCAGCGTCAGGCCGGAAAGAGAGGCACTCCCCAGGCGCAGATTTCCGGCGGATTCCTTATTCAAAGAGCCATTGCCGGTGATGGTATCTATCTGCGTGGTTGTACCGGCGGCATGCGTCAGCGTTAGCGAGGCACCGCTCATCGCCAGTGTATCGACCTCCAGCGCAGCAGCAGAGCTGAGAGTACCGCCGCTGATGCTCATGCCCTCTGACTGCAACACCGTCTGCCCGGATGCAAAGGTGAAGGTACCACTGAGCGTCGCCCCGGATGAGGCAGACAGCACCCCGGCATCTTCAAAACGGAGCTGATGCGCCCCGCTGACAGCGGCTGATTCCAGCACCAGTTTACCGCTGCCCTTGGCTGTCACATCTCCCGCCAGGGTAGATTGACTGATGCTTGCCTCCGCATCCGATATGGTCAGATTGCCGCTGAGCGCAGCTCCGTTCTGCAGGGAGAATTGCCCACCTGCTTCAGCGCGGACATCAGCCGTCACCGTATTCCCCGCTACCGTCAGCGCGGCATCATTGACCACAACGCCCTCAGTAAAGGTGCTGCCACCGGCATTGCTGAGTTTCATATCACCGCCGTTACCCACCACCAGCGACTTGCCGGTGATTGCCCCGGCTCCGGTCAGTTCATAGGCAGCATCCTGTACGCCCATGGTTCCCACCTCCACAGTATCGCTCAGGGAAATGGTTTCACGGGCTGCAGAGCTGTTTCCTTGTGCCACCCCTGTGGCATCCAGCATCACATTGTCGTTGCTGCTGAACGTAGTACTACCCGCTGCGGCATCCGAATACCAGTTGGCATCCGTGGTGTTCCAGCTGCCGCTGCCGCCCGTGCGCCAATACAGACGATTATCCGCATCCACCGTCAGCACCAGAGCCCCGGCATCATTGGTGACCAGATTCAACCGCCCATTCATATTGTCTGCCAGCTGATAGGTCGTGCCGGAACCTGCCGAAGAAATGAGTGTGTAATTCCCCGTCTCAATATCGCTGAAAAGGTTCAAATCCAACGCAATGGTGGTCGTATCTGCCGCGATGCTGCTGCTCAAAGTCGCCCAGGTATCAGCAGCACCGGCCGTTGGAGTGTTGGTGAAATCGAAGTGCAGCGTCAGAGCGGATGCCCCGGAAATCCCGCCCAACGTATAATCTCCCGCACCACCGAGACGCAGCGTCAGAGCATCCGCTCCAACGATGGCGGTAGAGGAACTCAGCACGGAAGAGGCAGCCAGCGAGATGTCTGCGCCCGCACCGGCCACAATACTGCCGCTGAACTGCGGACTCTCCGAGCTCAGCGTTGCAACGACACCCCCCAGAGAGACAACGGAAGCCGCGCCCACATTCAGTGTGCCGCTGCCGTCCAGCCCGCCGACCAGTTCCAGCACACCGCCGTTGGCTGTGGCAAGATTGAGGGTGGAACCGCTCATGCTCACCGTTCCGGTCAGGCGGTTGGTGATATTGTAGCTCTGGAGAGTGGCATTATCCCCGGCGGTGATATCATTGGCATAGGTATACACCACATTGGTATTATCTGCCACACCCGTGCCGGCCAGGCGGAGGATAAGCCCGGCATTCAGCGTCACCTCTCCCATACCCAGCGCGGTGCTGGTCTGATTGACAGCCTTGCCGCCATTGAGCCGCAGAGCAAACTTGTCATCATTCTGCCCGTTGCCGTTGGCAATGACAAGATTGCCGAACGTATTGTCGGAATCCGCCGTGAACGTCATGCTTTCATTGCCGCGAACGGTCAGCGTCTTACCCTCACCCAGGATTCGCCCACGTACCGTTCCGCCAAGATAGCCCTTGAGAGCGTAAGAAGCATTTGCAGACCCCGTAGTACATGCCTGCCATTGAGATACGGAGGTCAAGAGCTGACCGGCAGACCAGGATGCTATACTCGCGTCATCTTTCAGCGTGATGTCTCCATACACAGTAGAATCGCCGTCAATGGAAAGCGCACCGTCATTGCAACCGGAGTGAACAAGACCGGAATCCGAGCCCTTGAAGCCGTCACCGCTGATGACAAAATCCGTATTGAGACTCACCCGAACAGCTTTCAGGTAGCGAAGACCGGAGCCGATGCGCACCTGACTGCCGGATTCAATGTCGATCGTCGCATTATTAACAACATTTTTGTTGTTCTGGAACATGTAATAACTATCAGTCGTCAGGTTCGTGCCGACGTAAAGTCGGGTATTTCCCATCAGCTTGAGAGTCCCCTCGAAAGCTGCCCCCTGAACCGAGAAAAGAGCCGCCCCGCCTGTGGAGAACTCAACGGTTCCGGTGCCGGTAACAGTCTGGGGCAGACAGGTACCACCCAATTGCCATCCTGTCCTCTTGGCACCGGTCAGGGACAAAGTGCCCCCCTCAGCCACGTAAATGGCATTATTGGTCGAACCGATACCACCGGCTGACGTAGTGTTTCCGGTTGCGGTTATACTTGCCGTAACCTTCCCTTCACCAATGGTCAGGCCACCACTCCAAGAGCTGTTGGTAGCCATGGAAAGTGTACCTTTTCCTCCTTTGACCAGATGCAGAGCGGCAGTATCTGCAGTGCTGTCGAGAACACCATCTGCCAGGGCGGTACTTACGCCCTCACTCACATTCAGAAGAACCAGTGAATTGGTCGCACCATTATTACGCAGAGCAGAGCCACTCTCCAGCGTCAGGTTATTCACGGTCATGTTCCCCCCGTCCGTGTACAGGACTGCGCCTTTCTGCAGCCTGATGGAATCCGCTTTTGCCAGAGCCTCCTCATGCCCGACATGAATGCTGATATCGCCCGCGCTGTTCGGTTCCGCCAGATGCAATCCGCCGCCGGCCACAATCGAACCGCTGAAGGCATTTTCTCGGGCAAAGGTCACACTGCTGCCCGTTGTCCCCTGCCCATCAATTTCCATCGATTTCGTCCCATCGAGCACCGTGTCCACCGTCAGCTGTCCGCTGCCGCCGAATCGATACATATCGCCCACGGTGAGCGCACCGGAGTAGGTGTATTCCCCATTCGCACCGAGAGAAAGTGAGGTTTTGCTCAAATCCAGAGAATCATTGGTTCCCACCGCCAACACACCGGATGCACCATCCTTGATGATATCCATCTGCGAAGCTTCGTACAAGGCAAGAGCATTGCCATAGGTCAAATTCACGCGAGCCGTCCCCAAAGCCCCATCGACGTACGTGAGTTTGTTTCCGGAACCCAGCATGTAAATATCGCCCGTAAAATCGTTGGCGGTGTTGGTCAGGTGTACCGTGCCGGATGACCACTCATTGCCGATAAGCAAATCTGCCTCGCCCGTCAGTTTGAAATTCACCGTCAGCGTGCCGGTACCGCCGCCCAATCGCCAGACCTCGCCGTAGGTGGCATCCGTCACAGTGCTCAGTTCGGTCTCCGCCGAGCCATAGTTCACATTGCCCCATGCACCGATGATGAGATTCTTATGATTGGTGAGATTCAGTTGTGTTTCCTGATCGCTCGTCAGAGCCAGCACACCGGAAGACGAACCATCGACATACCGCAGAAGCGTTGCATTGTCCAAGCCCTCCACCGCCAAAAAACCTTTTTCCTGAATTGTCCAGCGAGACCAATTGGCATCGACAATAAAGCCATCTGCATTCCCAACCACTAAACCGCCCTCCTGTACGGTACCGCGCGGAATCTGCAATTTCCCGTCCAGCTCAAAAATTCCACTCCCCGTCTTGGTAAAGGAAGCAAAGTTGTACAAGGAACTGCTGTAATTATTGGTGATGTTTCCCTGCATCCGCGTCACAACGGGAGATTCTGTATCCACGGTCATGTTCGCAGCCCCATTCAGCACCACATTGCCAATGAGCGAGGTGATACCAAGCTGCGCCATGTCCTGCCGCTTGCTGCCGACAATGGATTCAGAAACAGCATTCACCGTCTGATTAATGACAAAACTGCCGCCCTCTTCCACATTGACATTGCCGGTCATGAGCGCATGGTGAGAAAGTTGGAAGGTCGCACCGCTCTTTACAGTAACATCCGAGCCCGACAGCGTGGCGTATGTCCAGTCGTTGCGGTCGGTCATGTGCACGTGGGGTGTAAGGCTGCCCTGCAGCTTCATGGTACCGGCTTCCACCGTGAAACCGCCCGCATTGCTGTGATTGCCGGTAAGAGTCCAGACTCCGTTCTCGGCATTATTGTATTTCACCGCCAGCTGAGCTTTCCCCTCACCGCTGCCTTCATCCATGAAACAGCCGGCAAAAGTGCCCGTGCCTGTATAAGTGAACGTGGCAAGCCCGGGCGTCAGCTCTCCCTGCGGGGTAAAATTACCGATTCGGGCACCCGCTCCGGAACCTTGCTGATTGATGATACCCCACGACAGGTCATGACCATTCAGATTGAGCAGACCGCCTTCATTGCCGAATGTGAACGTATCCCCCGCCACGGAATTGGTCTTGAATTGTCCGTCCTGCATCAGCACCAGAATGGCCACGCCACCCTCCAGCCGAACGGAGGAAGCAGCATAACCATTCGTGCGATTCAGGCGCGTTTCGCCGATGTTACCCAGCGTGCAACCCGTGATATTGCCGTCGTCATCATAGGTCACGTTATACTGAGTCGTACCGCCGCCCACGCGAAGAACAGCCTCATTATCACCGGAACCGGCAATGGTCATGATACCCTCCCCCACCTTGCGCCATTCTTCAGCGGAAGTAGCGGTCAGCTCCAACGTGAGTTCTGCGCCCTTGTTGACGATGAAGCCGGCACTGTTGAACGTGGACGCAGAGTCCTTTTCGGTGAGTTTCCACTTACCGGAGTCAAAGGTCATGGCACCGGCTCCCATATTTACGGAATCCTGAAGCTCCAGTGTCTGCACATTTTCCGTATCAGATGTGCTGAATGTCAGACCGAGAGTATTCTTGTCTGTGTTAGATGAGCCTTTGCCTGTGTACGCCACAGAAACATCGCCCTGCGTCAGGGTGCCTTCGCCGGTGGTGGCATCCTGCGCGCTCCAGATGATGGTCTCCGTCCCGGAAAATTGATCAGCCACCACAGTAAAGGAATCCATGCCTTCCTGCACCCTGGTGGGATTGCTGCGCAGCCACCCCATGTTGTTGAACCCGGCATTGGTCGTGCCCGCAGAACAGGCCACCACAAAGACAAAACGCTCGTTGGCGGCATCCCAGGCATACTGAGGACTACCGCTGTCACCGAACATGTGCCCGATGTCCAGCGGTGTGCGCAAATCGCTTCCCCAATCGTTCTGCCGACAATTGGTCATGATCAGCCAATCTTTTCCTCCCCCTTGGGATACGGAATCAACGCCGACAATGCCACCCAGCGTATTACTGCCGGTGAGGGAGGTAACGATTTCGCCGGCACTGTTATATTGATGCCCGTCCCCCAGACGCCACAGCCAGTCACCAGCGCGGAGCGTCTTCATGAAAGCGTCATCCGCCATGGGGGTGTAGGCCACCTCCGTCACAATTTTATTCAGACGCTGCACTTCTACGTCCGAAACATAGGTTTTATAGCCGGAGGAGTAATAAACCGTGGACATGTTGCCATCCTCCGTCAGGAAAAGAACCGGGTTTTCCCCCACATGCGCCGCCCCGGCGGCAAACTGGGGCGTGATAAGACCGCAACCGCCAAAGCCCATCAGCACACCATAATGCATATTTTCCTCAGCCATTTTCTGCCCATAGCCATCCAGATTCGGCATAATCGGAATAACGGGATTCTGAACAGAAGTGCCGTCTTTATAATAGACTGCAATGTTCGTGGCTCCCACACCGAATATACCCTTGTTGCGGGCAAAATCCATGTAGTACTGCAGGTCATAGCGCGTGTCCACCATACCGGCGGAAGCGGTGTAGGAAAGCGAGCTGAAAGCAGCGAGAGCAGCCAGCAGGGCACGACGAAGAGAAAGGTTCAGATGCAGTTTCATAGTGGAGGAACGGTTCGCATTTGGCGCGGGCAGAGCACAGCTCCACCCCCGGAACATTGTCTGCATGATATCGGATTTCAAATGCGATGTCGAGCCAAAAGCTTGCCACAGGCTGAAAATAAAAACACAGCAAAATGCCGAACCGAGAGCAGGAGGTGATTCCGGAGCTTCCGTTTTTTCGCAAATCCACGCATATTCAATAGAATCAGCCTATCGCATTGTAATGGTGTACACTCGCGAAATAAGCAGCAACCCACCCCGCAATTAACCACAAAAGGAACCCGAAAAAGCATCTTTTTACTAACGGTACATCTAACGATAGAATTCCATTCCACGCGCAAAACTAAAAGGCAGCAAGGTCTCGATAATCGGCGCATTTATTCTACACCGGCTATCAACATTTTACCCGGAATATCAGTAGAGACCATGGCAACCGCTGCAAGCGCCCTTTTATCCGGGCAATTTGATTTCAACCGTGAAATACCGGAACGCTTTTCAGGATTCGCCCCCCCCGCCACCGAGTGCGGATTCTTTTACAGCGAATCGAATCAACTGACAGATTTTCGGCATAAAAACACCTTATCAACGCAGCTATTCCAGCAATTTTGCTTGCCAAACCGTTTGTTAACTGCTAGAATTGCGCGGCTGCACGTCGCAGCACACCATCTGCGCTGTTTCGAGAACGGAACACGCAATCAACCATCACAATAATACCTCGACTCTTCGATATGAACGAACTCAAAGGTGCATGCATCATCGGTCAGTCCGGCGGTCCTACCGCTGTGATTAACGCCAGCGTACTCGGCGCTGTGCAGACAGCTCTCAACGCTCCGCAGATTACCCGCGTTCTGGGTGCTGCCAACGGTATTACCGGCGTACTCAACGGCCTGCTCTATGACATGGGTCTGGAAGACCCCGTGGAGCTGGAACTGCTCAAGTTCACGCCCTCCTCTGCCCTCGGTACCTGCCGTTACAAGATGAAGGACCCCGATGTCGACCCCACCGACTACGAGAAGATTCTCGAAACCTTCAAGAAGTACGACGTGCGTTACTTCTTCTACAACGGTGGTAACGACTCCATGGACACCTGCAACAAGATTTCCAAGTTCATGCAGAAGAGCGGCTATGAGTGCCGCGTCATGGGCATCCCCAAGACCATCGATAACGACCTCTTCGGCACTGACCACTGCCCCGGTTTCGCCTCTGCCGCCAAGTACATCGCCACTTCCTGCATGGAGGTGAAGCACGATGCCTGCTGCTACGACACCGGCATGGTCACCATCATTGAGGTGATGGGCCGCCACGCCGGCTGGCTCACCGCCGCTTCCGCTCTGGCCAACTACGCCGGTGCCGGCCCCGACCTCATCTACCTCCCGGAGGTTGACTTCGACATGGAGTCCTTCCTGGCTGACGTGGAGCGCATCTACAAGGCCACCGGCAAGTGCATGGTGGTGGTTTCCGAGGGTATCCACGACAAGGACGGCAAGTTCATCTCCGAGGCCAAGACCAACGGCAACGACGGTTTCGGCCACGCCCAGCTCGGTGGTCTCGCCAACAAGCTGGCAGATGTTGTCCGCGCCCGCATCACCTCTGCCAAGGTTCGCGCCATCGAGCCGTCCCTGCTGCAGCGCTGCGCCACGCACCTGGCCTCCACCACGGATGCCATGGAAGCTTACCAGGCCGGTAAGGCTGCCGTGACCGCCGCCGTTGAGGGCAAGACTGACATGATGGTCGCCTTCGAACGCAGCGAGCTGTACGGTCAGTACGTCTGCAACACCAAGCTCCTGCCCCTCGCTCAGGTGGCCAACTTCGAGCGCAAGGTGCCCCGCGAATGGATCAACGCCGCCGGTAACGGTGTGGAGATGGCCTTCATCGACTACGCTCTGCCCCTCATTCAGGGTGAGCCCGGCATGAAGACCGTGCAGGCTCTTCCCCGCTTCGCCCGTCTCCGCAAGGTGCTGGCCAAGCCGGTTGCTGAGCTGTAAAGATACTGATAAGACGCTTTTATCCACGGGAGCTGCCTACCGCAGCTCCCGTTTTGTTTTCGGCACGGTTCATGTGTTACAAATGGGTTACAAAGACGAAACACTATTGACTCAAGCAAGGGGCCGGATATACAATACCCGCATGCGAACCTTGATGAAAGCAGTCGGGTGGGTTCTGTTGGCTCCCGTGGCATGGATTTTCGGGACTTTATTGATAATATTTTGTCTGCCCGGCGCCTATATTCTGGAACGGCATCCCTTGACACATGTGCCGCCACATCTGTTAACGGAACAACATGTGGCGGAGCTGAATCAAACCCTGAAGGCATCCATACAAGGTTGCATGTGGAGTCCGGCTCCTCTGGTTGAGGTCTTTCCGGAAGAGTGTGTACTGGCCGTCCCTACTGCGATGGGAGAACTGGAGCTGATTCATGTGTACCCCGCTCTTGCATGGAGAACGAACACCCCCGAAACAGACTGGAAAACGGTTGTACAGAAATGGATTACCGCGAATGAAACAAAAACCGGAGGGGAACAATGAAACTACTGAAGCGATTATATCTGGGGATAGTGGCGGCGTGGCTTCTGTTCTGTCTTCTGCGAATTATCTTACCCTATACGGGAAACTACTACAAAGCAGATTTTTCAAAATATCACTGCGAAACAACATATTTGGCTGATTGTGACCGTCCGTACAACAACGCTCTTGCCGGATATGCGGAACTGAATAAACGCCTTGCCAAAGCTCAGCCGGACTCTCAGTTCTTTTTTGCTCCGACCCCGGGGTGGGGCTATTATAAGGGTATCATACTTACCCCCATGCTCAAGAATCCGGATAAAATGACCGAAGAGGCCAACGCTGTCCTGGAAGCCTGGCGCAGAGAGTAGATAAAGCCATAGACGGCAGCGACTAATGAGGAGCAAAAAAACTCTACCTGATGAATTTCAACATTTTCACTTGTCATATTCTGCTGATCTGATAGCATGCATTCCATGCATCTCCCCTCTTCCATTACGCTACAGGACGGCGAAGAAATAATCTGGCAAGGCCGAGCCCAATTACCTGCTCAGCGATGGAGCGAATACATCCCGCTGCTCATCCTGATAGTCCTTCCGGTGAACAGCTTTCGGATTCTGTATCCGACAGAACCTATCATCATGCTCCACAATTTCTGTTCATACAGTTTCATCCCCGGACTGCTCATCATCTTCACCATTGCCTTTGCTGTTGCCCCCACACTCAAACGCAAGATTCTTTCCAGGCAGACCTACCTCTTCACCAATCACCGAGCCATCAGCTACATCACCGCCACAGGAAACCTCATCCATACCCTCCCGGCAGAAGACATCCCGGATTGCATTATCAAACGGCATGGCTCAGACCTCATCAGCATCCTGAAACAAGAAAGCACAGGGACAGAAAGCTCAACCACCCTGCTCTTTGCCCACATTCCGGCTGTAATTCTCAGCCATTACACGCCTACAGCAGAGACTTGCACTTGCATGGAGAACAAGCCATTCTGCTGATGCCGCAATGACAGCGTAAAAGCGGCTTGACGACCTGCTTGTTTTGGTGTAGGCTGCGGGGTATGACGAAGTGGCTCTCTCTCGCTCTGGTGCTGGCTCTGGCATGCGCGCAACCCTCCTGCAGCGTATTCCAACAACAGAAACACACAGAAGGAGAAGAGAAAGAAGAGGAAACGGCCAAAATACCGCCCCCCCTCCACCTGGGGGCTGTTCATCAGGTAATCCCGGAGCGCCATTTTGCCCTGCTGCGCATCATCGGCCCCATGCCGAAAGAGGGCACGGTGCTGATTTCTCATCCGGCAGATGGTGCCATTGACCGGGTGGGCAACCTGATGGTCTCAAGCGGCCAGCACCGCAGGGGTAACATCATTGTGGCCGACATCCGCTCCGGCACCGTCATCAAGGGTGACCGCGTTTTCCTGTACCGCAGCATTGCTGCCGGGAACGAGAATGAGGAAGATCTGCCGCAGGAGGATGTTAACATCACCGCAGAAACCGACATGGCTTCAGACGAATCTCTGCCGGACTTCCACTCTACCTCTGCCATTTCTGATGCCGGGCAATCGCCGTTTGTCACCACAGTGCCTCCGGAATCAGAACCGGAAATTGCCCCGATTCCCGAGCCTGAGCCGCAACCCCGTCAGGAACCGACACGAAACGATATCCCGGACAAGCTGCTGGACGTGCCGGACACGCTGGACGGCTGGAACTGATTCCTTTTTACTGACCTCACTAGCATGAGACTTCAATATTACGTAGATGAAGAGGGAGAAAGCACCATCGGCCTCTGGGTTCCCAAGCGGGGGTGCTTCATCGATGTAACGGCTCAGGACGAGCAGCTCTGGGCGGCCATGTTGCCAGGTGGCAAGAAATTGCGCAAGGAGATAGAAACCTGGATTGCCAAGGGTGCAGAGGATGGGGTACCCGTGGACATGAAAGGACTGGCCGTTTCCTCTGCCCTGCATGTGCAGCCCTGTTCTCTGGTCTGCCTGGGCAAAACCTATGCCGATCACGCAAAGGAGTTCAGCGGCGATGCTCCGACTGAGCCTTCCATTTTCATGAAGGCTACCTCTGCTATCAGCTCAGACCTGTCCTACGTCCTCAACCCGACCGGAGCCCGTAAACTGGATTATGAAGTGGAGCTGGCCGTGATTATCGGCGATACCCTGCACCGCGCTTCGGAAGCGGAAGCCCGCCGTGCCATCGTTGGTTACACCCTCATGTGCGACTATTCGGAGCGCGCGTGGCAACTGGAGCACGCCGGACAATGGACCATGGGCAAGAGCTATGACACCTTTGCCCCCTTCGGCCCGGTGCTGGTAACAAAAGATGAAATTCCCAATCCGGATAATCTGGCCCTGGAGTTACGAGTCAACGGCGAGCTTCGCCAGCAGGCAAACACGTCACAACTCATCATGCCCGTAGCGCAACTGGTGGCCTACGTATCACAATTCATGACCCTCAACCCGGGCGATGTCGTCTCTACCGGCACTCCCGGCGGTGTCGGCATGGGGATGACACCTCCCCGCTATCTCAAACCCGGCGACACCGTAGAATTTTCCTGCTCTGCCATCGGAAGAGTCACCCAAACCGTCGAAGAGGAATAAAAAAGGATTGATTTTATCCCGTATTTGTATAGAGTAGCTCTCAAGCACATTATCTGCAACCGTGAATAGTCAACTATATCAACTTGCCAAGAAATTTCTCTTCTGTCTGGATCCGGAGACGGCTCATCACGTCACCCTCAAGGGGCTGAGAATGGCAGAGCGCCTGCACCTTCTCCAAAACATGTTCCCGGCACCCGTGGATGACCCGGTCACCGTCATGGGGCTCAAGTTCCCGAATCGTGTCGGCCTTGCCGCAGGTATGGACAAGGAAGCCAACACCGTCGCCGCGTTCGGCCACCTCGGGTTCGGCTTCGTGGAAGTCGGCACGCTGACCCCGCGCCCGCAACCCGGCAATCCCAAACCCCGGCTCTTCCGCTGCATACCGGAGCAAGCCATCATCAACCACATGGGCATCAACAATCCCGGCGTGGATGAAGGAGTGGACAACATTCGCCGCACCCGTAACTTCAAAGGCATCCTCGGTGTCAATATCAGCAAGAACAAAGTCACGCCCAACAAGGAAGCGCATCAGGACTATCTGGCCTGTCTGCGAGCCGTGTGGGATGTGGCGGATTATGTTGCCATCAATTTCTCCTGTCCCAATGTGCCGAATCTTCAGGAGTTGGCCAAGGCAGACTCGGCGGCAGACCTCCTCTCCATCCTGAAGAGCGAGCAGGCCAATCTGACCAGCGATACCGGGCGCTACGTTCCGCTGGTGCTCAAAGTTTCCCCGGATATGAGCGAAGAACGCATCCGTGAGCTTTCCCGCGTTTTCCTGGATTGCCAGCTGGACGGCCTCATCTGCACCAACACGACAACATCCCGCGAAGGTGTGGAGAAATCCCCCGCCGCCTGCGAAAGCGGTGGCATGTCCGGCAAGCCGCTTTACAATCGAGCCAATGAAACGCTTGCCGCCTTTGCCGCCGAGCTCAACGGAAGAATCCCCATCATCGGCGTGGGTGGTATCACCACCCCGGAGGATGCTGTCGAAAAAATCAAGGCAGGAGCCTCTCTGGTGCAGTTGTATTCCGGATTCATCTACAATGGGCCGCCTCTGGTACAGGCGGCAGCCGGAAGCATACGGGATTATTACGCAGGTCAAGCCTGATATTCCTGTAAAAAAAGCCCTTTTCTTCCCCGGGAAAAGGGCTTTTATCTGTCATTTTGTTCACAGCAGCGTTTTTGATGTTTACCTGTGGTACAATAATATGATACTATGTTGGGGTATAACTGATAATTCTTTTCATGAAACGTCCTCTTTCCATATTTGCCCTGCTTGCGCTTTCTGCCACCGTGCTGCAAGCCGCCCCGGTGTACACCATCCATCTTTCTAATTCCGAGCGTTTTACAGAATGCACCGTCATCTACAGGAGTGATACCTCCACGAAATTCCGTGGCAAGAACCGTGACGGCAAGGTGGTAACAAAGGAAATCCCCTCTTCTTCCATTCTGGCCATGCGTGAGGTAGAGGTTCAGACTCCGGCCAAAGAGCAGCCTGCCCCGGCAGAGGACAAGCCGGCAGAGCAAGCCCAGGCTGATACAGCACAGCCGGGCGAAGCGGAGAAGAAAGATGGCGAACAGCCTGCCGACAATGCCGATAAGAAAGATGAGGGTAACACAGCCGCAGAATCAGCAACAGCCCCTGCTCCGCAGGCTCCGGAATTCGAGGATGCCAACTTGAAGCAGGTTTCCGGTGAGGATAAGGCCAAGGATGTTACCCTTCGTCTCAGGGAAAAAGTCCAGCTGATTGACAAGGAGCTTGCCGGCATTCAGAAACCCTCGCGCACGCTGACCTCAATCTGTTCCAACACCAAGACCCGCGTCAATCAACAGTTGGAAGAAATGGATAAACTCTCTCTGCAGGTGGCAGAGCTTCAGGTGAAGTTCAATGCCGCCGGAGTGGCGGATTACCAGTTCTCCGTGCGGCCGGATGATCGAGACAAATTCCTGAAAGATGCCACGGCTGCCTACAATGCCATGGTGATAGACATGAAAGAGAAGAAGAGCCGACGCAAGGTAGGTGGGCTTGACAAGTTTGAGATTCTCTTTGAGCGCTATCAGGGTGCTCCCGAATACAAGCAGGCACACGCTTGGTATCTCCAGACGCTGAAAGATTTGCAGAAGCGGTGGACTCGCATGCAGGCAGCGGAGAAAAAGAAGCGCAGCAAACTGCCGGCACAGAGAGCAGAAGCCATGAATGACTCCGATAACGAGGAGTTTGAAAAGATGGAGGCCTACTTCAAGCGCAATGGCGAAGAGGTCGCGAAGGTCTGGTACACCCCGAGCTCCCGCAACATGAAGATGCTCACCAACTGCCTCAACAAGGTAAATGACACGCTCCGCCGCAATGATTACACCAAAATTTCCGAAGAGGCAGGCTGTGTGCCGGAGCTGCTGCAGCGGTACTGGACCACTATGGATGAGGCGCGCAATCAGCTTGTTTGCGGCAATCTGGAAGCAGCAGAAAAAATATTGCGCGATGACGAAAGCCTGCAAACCATTTCCTCGCTCCGCGCTAACACCATGCCGCAGGAGTACCGTAAACCCATGCTGGATGAGAATCGCGCCATCATGAATGAAATCCGCCAGCGCACCCGCGACATCCGCGCGCTGCAACACTCGCTGGAGAGAAGCACCAATCAGCTGAATCGCGCCGTTTCCAGCGCAGAAGCTCAGATTAACAACGCGCTGGATGCCATCGAAAGAGAAAAAGCGATGCAGACGGAGGATCAGTCCATCGAAATCGTAAACGAGGAAGAAGAGAAGAAAAAGGAGGAGGCCGCCAAGAAAGCCGCTGAGCAAAAAAGCAGGCCGATCCTGCCGCCAAATAAGGACACCGCGACACCATGAGTTCTTTCGGTCGCATATTCGTGAGTTCGGTGCTGCTTTCCGCTGCACCGCTCTCGGCGCAGGATTCCTTACCCTCCCACATTACTAACCTGTTTGATTCCTACGTGAAATTACCGGACTCTCTGGTTCCGGTTCTCCGAAGCGTCAACGATAAGGACGGGGCTACGGCAGCCGCGCCCAAGCTTCGCGCGGAGCTGGAAAAGCTCTACGCCATCAGGGAATCGCTCAGGAAGGTATCCTCTCTTACGCCCCAGCAGAATGAGCTCGTGCGGAATCGATACGAGCAGGCGATGCGGGAGCAATGGGGAAAAGTGTATACGGAGATGTTCCGGCTTCAGCGGGAAAAATGTTACGGTTCTGCCGAGTTTACCCGACTTTACAGAATCATGTGTATGATGCTTGACAAATGAAATCTTACGCTATTCTTACCATCAGTCTGCTCGCCTTATCGCGTATGTGCATGGCTCAGGACATCCCCGTGGATGTGGTAGCCGAAACTCCCGCCACGCCTCAACCAACGGCTGAACATAAACAGGAGGTCATTGAAGATAAAGCAGCGGAAGCAACACCCGCAACCGATACCCCCCAAACAGAACTCTCCCCGGGAGAGCAACGGTTGCAGGCAGGCATCGTCATGCTGGGCAATCTGTACAACCTGCTGTCCGGCATTCGCGACAACGAATCCGCGGAGAAAGCAGTCGCACCGTTGATGCGCCTGAGCAGTGAGCTGAACCTGTGGGCGCAGGGTTTTACCTCCCTCCCCCCCATGACCGAGAACGAACAGGTCATCTGCGAAGACCGCTACCTCCCCATCATCCGAAAAATTAACATGTCCATTAAAGTTCAGGGGGAGCGACTGGCCTCAGCAGAATACTACGGCTCACAGAATCTGCCGGCGGCTCTGGTTCGCCTTGCCATCCTTAACCAATAATTTCAATTCATAACCCACAATTCCGATATGGCCACTATTCGTCCTTTCGCGGCACTGCGCCCTCCCAAACAATATGCAGAACAGGTTTCCTGCCTCCCCTACGACGTGATGAACCACGCTGAGGCCTGCGCCATGGCCGCAGGTAACGCCTCTTCTTTCCTGCACATCTGCCGTGCCGACATCGACACGAGCGAAGCAGCCATCCATGATGAAATCACATACCAGAAGAGCCGGGAAAATCTGGAAAACTTTATTCGCAAAGGATTCCTTGTCCGCGAAAATGCTCCGGCGTACTACATCTATCGGCAGATGATGTGGGGACGGGTGCAGACCGGCATTGTCGGCTGCGCAAGCGTGGATGAATATCTGGACGGAACTATCAAGAAACACGAGCTTACCCGCAAGGAAAAGGAATTGGATCGCATCAACCACTTTGATGCCTGTTCCACCCAGACAGAGCCGGTGTTCCTGGCCTACCGCAAACATGAGGGGATAGCCACCGCTATCCGTGAATGGATTAAGTTCCATAAGCCGGAATACGATTTCACCAGCGATGACGGTGTGACTCACCTGCTCTGGCCGGTCACGGACGATGAGGTGATTGCCTCCATCCGCAAGGGATTCGAGGAAGTCCCCACCCTCTACATTGCTGATGGGCATCACCGCACAGCCTCCAGCGCCGCCGTTTCGGCCAAGCGTCGTCAGCAGCACCCGGATTATACCGGCGAAGAGGAATACAATTACCTCATGGCCGTAACCTTCAGCGATGAAGACCTCTTCATCATGGACTACAATCGCGTGGTGGCCGACCTCAACGGTTTAACGGCAGAGCAATTCCTACAGGCAATTGGTGAGCAATTCACCGTCACCCCTGCGAAGCCGGGTGCCCCATACGCGCCGAAATCCAAGCACGAATTCGGCATGTACCTGAACAATACCTGGTATGTCATCACCGCCAAAGAAGGCAGCTTTGATGCCAATCACCCGATAGACAGTCTGGACTGCGCTATCCTTCAGAGCAACCTGCTGGCCCCGATTCTGGGCATTAACGATCCCCGCACGGATAACCGCATCGACTTTGTCGGCGGCATCCGCGGACTGGAAGAATTGGAGCGCCGCACCGGTGAGGGCGTAGCTTTCGCCCTCTACCCCGTCACCATGGCAGACCTCTTCCACGTTGCAGACAGCGGTGAAATCATGCCGCCCAAGTCCACCTGGTTTGAGCCGAAACTGCGTTCCGGTCTCTTTGCTCATGAAATTGAACACTGATACATCCATTCTTAATCAACATGAAAATACTCATTCCCACAAAACTCGACAAAGCAGCAGCAGCCACACTTGCGGCTTCCGGCTTCACCGTGGTTCAGGACGATTCCGCTCCCATTGAAGAACTGGTGTCCGCCAACCCGAACGCTTCCGGGCTTATTGTCCGCTCAGAAAAAGTAACGGCCGACATCATTGATAGCCTGCCCTCGCTGAAAATTGTCATCCGAGCCGGTGCCGGGTACGACAACATTGACTATGTCTACGCCCGCAGCAAGGGCATAGATGTTATGAACACCCCCGGTGCCAATTCCAATGCCGTGGCAGAAGAAGTGATTGCCATGATTCTGGCCGCCTACCGCTACATCATCCCCGGAGATGTGACCACACGAGCCGGAGAGTGGAATAAAAAGCAGTATATGGGGCATGAATTAACCCGCAAAACCGTGGGAATTCTCGGGCTCGGCAACATCGGGCGACTGCTGGTAAAACGGCTTCAGGGCTTTGAATGCACCGTGTTGGGCTATGACCACTTCCTGTCTCGCCAGCGAGCACTCAATATCGGTGCCACCCCGGCAGAGCTGGAGGAAATCTTCACCACGGCAGATATCATCTCCATCCATGTGCCGGGCGGGCCGGCCACCAGAAACCTCATCAACGCGGATTTGATACGGCGCATGAAAGATGGTGCCATGTTAGTCAACTGTGCGCGTTATGGAGTAGTGGATGAAGATGCTCTGCGGGAAGCACGCAAGAACGGACAAAAATTCATTTACTGTACAGACGTGCATCCCAAGGATGCCGCCGCCATGCAGCCTAGCGCAGATATAGCGGATGTTCTGCTGCCGCATCTGGGAGCCAGTACCAAAGAGGCCAACAAGAAAGCAGCCATGCAATCAGCCACCCAGATGATAAGCTATTTCACCAACGGAGATACCTCCTGCGTCATCAACGCGGAACGACCGGCAGATTTGAGTTCCGCGCACCTGCAGCTGTCGGAAATGCTGGGTCGACTCTGTTACAATGTTGGAGGATGCAAACCCATTCGCAAGATTGAATGCACCTTTTACAACAACCTGCGCAGTTACCGCAAATGGTTCACCCCGTGGATTCTTCAGGGCGCTGTACCAAGTGCTGAGCGCGGTCTCATGCCTCCGGCGGCGGAGATGTCGCTGCGCGAGCACGGCATAGTATACAAGGCTTGTGAACCCATGGATGATAAGCTTTACGACGATGCCATCACGCTTAACCTCTTCATGGAGGAAGAGAACGGAGAGCAAAAGATAACCAGCGTGCGCGGCATGGTGGTAGACGGCACCCCGGTTGTTTCCCGCATAGATGCCTTTGACCACATGTATGCCTCGCTGGAAGGCAACACCCTGGTGCTGCGCTATACCGACCGCCCGGGTGTCATTGCCACCATCGGTCAGATTCTCTCTACCGCCGGCATCAACATTGAGAACATCGTGGCACCGCGTGACCCCATCAGCGGCGATTCTCTGGCATTCGTCAAGACCAACATTCAGGTTTCCGAACAGCAGGTCATCACCCTCTCCCGAGCCATTGCCGCAAAGTTGGCCTTCTCGCTTTCCATGTAACGGGAGCAGCCATCGTTTCAATATAAAAAAAAGCCTCTGCCGACATCAAGGCAGAGGCTTTTTCCGTTTATCTCAACGGTTAATCCGGGAGCGAATGGCCGCAGAGTATTCCTCCCGATTATCCGGCGCTAAATCATACCCCAGATAGCAGCGCTGCCGCAGCTCCTCCTCACTCTCGCCGGGGCGAGTCTGAAAACCTCCGGCTCGATACAGCAGATGGGTAAAACTCCCATTATGCAGCGGCAATAAATCATAGCGCCACGGCATATCCGGCACCAGCTCGCGGAAAGCACTCACCAATCCGGTGGAGCAATTATCTGACACCGTATTGTACGGGATATGCTCAGCCTCCGCCTCTTCTGCCAGCCTGACGTAGTGCAGCAACAATTTACGTGCGCCCTGTGGTTTGATACGCAAGGGGTAAACGCTCAAGTCCTCGTGCCGATAATTGGTACGCAGCCGGAATATATCTGCCTCCGTACCGAACACATACAGAATACCATAGCGCTTATAGATACCGCCTATGGCATTCTGTTCTTCACCTATCGGCAGCCGAGTCTCTGCGGAAACGACCAGCCGTCGGCCATCTGCAAAGCTGAAACTCAGCATCGTATGACAGATAGCGGTCATGCCGTCCCAGTGGCATTCCGCAAAGTCAACTCCCTGCAAATCATTCAGATTATAGGTCTCATCACGGTAGACAACATCGTAATCCGTCTCGCTGCGGTAATGGAAATCACGCACTTTCCGAATCCTCAGTATATCACCGTCCAGACTGCACTGCGGCGCTTCTGCCCACGGTGTCTGCCAGGCATCAGGCCGCGGCCCGGGCAGGCAGAGATAAAACAGAATGCCGCCTGCCACGCTAACCCACAGTATGCTGATAAGCGAGCACTTTTTACGCAACATGAAGCAGAACACAGCCAGAGGCAACAGGAGCAACAGCGTTATCGGTTGATATAGAAACAGCCCCACCAGCCACAACAGGCCAAGCGCCAGAAACGGCACACTACACCACTTCAATACCTTCCCTACCATCGGAGAGCTCATGCACGCATACTAGCACGCTGCCACGCCGAACACAAGACGTATCTGAGGCAGATTCATGATTCACCCGCACTCTCCGGTAAAAAGCTCATGGAATCCAAAGATTGTACAAGAGGTTGAATGATTACCCCCATTCTTCTGGGAATCCCCCTTTGCTCCATAAATGGGAAACTTAATGTACAAGGAACGAAGTACAATGTACAAAAGAAAAGTCAGGAGAGCCTCCGGCTCGCAGTAGAGGGCAGTTCTGGGGACTCGTACGGTAAAAAAAGCACCTTGTAACGCTTTGGTCTTGCCAGAGAGCGCGGAGTGGTGTATCCTTTCGCCGCCGTTCGGGTTCGGGTGGCCGCTGCGTGGGGAGTAATCCGCTGCGTAGAGGAAAGTCCGGACATCATAAGGCAGCGTGTCCTGTGAAAGCAGGAGACACCCGGAGTCAATGCCGGGTGGCCGGAAAGTGCCACAGAAAACAAACCGCCCGCAAGGGTAAGGGTGAAAAGGTGGGGTAAGAGCCCACCGCTCCGGAGGTAACGATGGAGGCATGGAAAACCCCGCGCGATGCAAGACAAACAGGGGAAGGGTCGCCTGCCCGCTCAGAATCCCCGGGTATTAGTTGCACCCCGCTATAAACGCGGGGCACGGTCGTCACGACCGCGAGAAAAATGGTCACACAGCCCGCAAGGGCGGACAGAATCCGGCTTACAGAACCCGAACGGCACATCAGGCTTTCAGCACCTGCAACAGGCGGGTGACAGGTAGGCCGATAACATTGTCCAAATCACCCTCGAAGCGCTCGATAATCATATCCCCATGCTCCTGAATGGCATAGGCACCGGCCTTGTCATACACATGCACCAGCTCCATGTATCGGCGGATGATCGCTTCATCCAGCGCTTTGAATGTCACATGGCTCAACTCCGCAAAATCGCGGCGTTCGCCACCGGGCATGAATACGGCCACCGCCGTGCAGACGCAATGAGTGCGCCCCTGCAGGCGTTGCAGCATGGCGATGGCTTCTGCCTCATCAGCAGGTTTTCCGAGGGGCATGTCGTCGATAAACACCAGCGTATCTGCCCCTATAACGATATCCTGCGGATGCAGTGCCGCCACAGCCGCAGCCTTGGCGGCGGCATTGTGGGCACAGAGCGCTGCCGGTTTCATCGTGGCATCGTGCAGTTCCTCGGCAGGTTGAACCTCAACAACAAAGTCCACGCCCTCCCGCTGCAGGAGGTCACGACGGCGCGGTGACTGAGAAGCCAGAATCAACATCACACAGAGGGAGACATGCGGTCAAGCACGCGGTGGCGCACATCGTCCCGCAGCTCGTGGATACTCTGGATGGTCGTCCCCTTCATCTCTTCCGCACGGGCGCGGCAGGCATCGCGGTCGGCACGGGATTCAAACTCCAGACCCACGAGGGCACGCCCCACCTGCTCACCGGAATACTGGTAGTTGAAATAGCAGAGGTTGGCGTACTCGCCCATGCCGCGCATGAACTCAGAGAACGCACCGGGACGTTCCGGGAATTCTATCACGAAGAATACCGGGTGGCTCAGGCGCTCACGGTCATAGGAAATCATGCGGAAGATGACATCTTCATCTTGGGTCACATCGTGAGCCTTGAGCCCCTTGGATGCCAAACGGCGGTCAATTTCCGCAAACTGTTCATCCGTGCCCAGCACGCCGAACACGGGGTACTGAATATCACCGGCCACGCGACCGTACTGAACATCCGTGAGCTGAACCCCGGCGGGGATACTCTCCAGATACTTCAGAATCTGTCCACGTTTGGTCTCCATGGGGATTTGCAGGAAACGCTCATGGCGGTTGGATTCCTGCACACCGGCGCGGGAGGCCACCACCCCCATCTGGGCAAAGTCCATATTAGCCCCGGAAAGCACCACGAGGCAACGCTCACCGGGCTTGATGTTACCGGCTTTCCAATCCTGCAACAGCGCAGCCAGCCCCATGGCACCGGAGGGCTCGGGAATCACGCGCAGGCCGTTCCAGAGCGAACGGATAGCACGGCAAACCTCATCGTTGGTCACGGTCACAAAACCATCCAGCAGCTCACGACAGAGCTCATAGGTATTCTCTCCGGCGATGCGCACAGCGGTACCGTCGCAGAACACGTCCACATAGGAAAGCGCCTTGCGTTCTCCGCTCTCCACAGCCAGTTTCATGGAGGCCTGATTCACCCCTTCCACGCCGATGCATTTGCAGTCCGGCCAGAATCGCTTGAACCAGCAGGCGCAACCCGCCGCCAATCCTCCGCCGCCAATCTGGAGATACACGCGGTCAAAAGGGCCCTTGCCGCTCATGACCACCTCGTCCGCCAGTGTCCCCTGCCCGCCCATGGTGTTCAAATCATCATAGGGATGGACAAAAGTCAGCTTATTGGCATCAGCAAACTCATGAGCCGCAGCAGAGGCGGCATCATAGGAGTCTCCCGTCAGAACAATTTCCACATTGGCACCGCCGTGCATGCGGACGGCATTCTGCTTCACCACGGGAGTGGAACGAGGCATGAAAATATGAGCCTTGCATCCCAACCGAGCCGCCGCGAGTGCCACGCCCTGTCCGTGATTGCCGGCACTGGCGGCCACCACGCCGCCGGAGCGCTGCTCCGGGGTGAGCCGAGCCATGCAGTTGTACGCTCCGCGCCACTTGTACGCCTTAATCGGCCCCAAGTCCTCACGCTTGGCGAACACCACGGCCTCCACGCCGTCAAGTCGGATTTCCTGCAGCGGAGTGGGCTCCCCCACGGCATACACACGCTGCCGCGCCTGCAGGATTTCATCAAACAACTGGTCTTTAAGCTGGCTCATAACTTATCCGGGGGTATTCTACACCGTGCTCAAGCTTCACGCAAGTATGGATTACGGCTTATTTCCGCACAGGTGGCAAAAAATGCCACTCTTTTTGCTGAATCATGGCATCAAAAAGCTGCCGTGGGTTCTGCTCCCCACGTTCGGCTGCCATTTTGAGATAAAGTTCGGCTCGGCGGCTATCAGGCGCAGCAGCAGCATTGCCCAGCTGTGTCAGCGCTGCCATCAGCACATACGCATTCGGCACCCCGGCGGCATCCGCTTCCCCCAGATAGTTGACGGCCTTCATCATATTCGACTCCACGCCGCAACCGTTAAAATACAAATCGGCCAGCGCCACATTGGCATAGGGACTCCCGTCATCAGCCAGTTGGCGCAGCATTTCCACCCCCTTTTCCGGAGCAGCAGAACAACCGCGGCCTGTCACCAGACAATAGGCATATGCTACAGAGGAACGTGCATCCTGCAAGGCATCCCCTAGCCTGTATAACTCAAACACGCGCTCCGGGCTGTATGTCTCCGCTTGGCGGATAAACTGAGCAGCCAATGTTGATGCAGCGGGCGTATAGCCCAGCATGAAAGCAAGCTGCAGGTTTTGCAACCCCTCTTTTCCCTGCTGTTGCGACATCTGAATGACTCCATGCGTCGCCAGAGCCTCCGGCAGATGTCGCTCTGCAGAAAGCTTCAACAAGGCGAGCGCAGCGGCTTCATCCGATTGCAACTTGCTCTGCCCCAGCATGAATGCTGCCGAGGGACTGCCATGAGCGGATGCTTTCTCCAACCACTCCAGCGCCTCAGGGCTGTCACCGTAGAGGGAGGCAATGACTTCCTCCAGATGGTAATTATTTTTCCCAAGCTCAGAGGCTATCTCCGGCGCATCAAATTTCCCGGTGTTCAGCCGCCCGCTCAGCAGGAGATACGCCGCGCGTGCCCGGCTGCTGCCACTCCGACATGCCTGCATCAGATACCGGAGTCCCTCTGACTCGGAGGCGGCAGCCCCCACACCGCTGCCGGCGTATCGAGCCATCTCCACCTGAGCCGGCACGTATCCGGCCTCGGCTGCAGCCTTCATCAGTTCTCTGGCTCGCATCGCATCCGGCGAGGTCAACAAATCAGCCTGAGCGGCCGCCACGGACTGCAACAACAGCTGCGCTTTCCATTTCTGCGCGACCGGGTTCGCGGCATCGCATGCCTGATTCATGAGGCGGAAGAAATCTGCCTCCGTGCCTCCGGACTGCAACACGGCGACAGCCACCGAATACAAATCTTCTGACTGGGATTGGAGCACCTGAGTCAAGGCCGCCGAAAACGCCGACTCCGTTGACTGCTCCATATTTTGTGCTACCGGAGCCTCCGTCTGCGCGAAAACGTACAGGGGCATCATCAGCAATCCTAAAGGCAAGGTCACCAATAGTTTCTTCATATCCTTATATTACTATGCGATTCGATGCTCATCAAGTACAAATCCTCATATGGATTCTTCTATCGCAGAAAAGTTTATTTCTGCGCGAAATTTAAAGCGAAATAATCTTGAAAAAGCAACGGAACGTGTTAGTATACTGGCTATGCAAAGCATTATCTGCACAGCCCCTGCCTCCCTTACTCAACAGCTGGATTGTGAATGGTTCGGCAACCCGGTCTCGCCTGCCATTGAGTATAGCTTCTCAACCGACGGAGAACGCCTCACTTTCCGCGCGTCTCAAGCGGCGGCCGTTCACGCTCATCCGGAGGGAAAAAGCGGAGAGTTTCGCGAGGAACTGTGGAAATATGATACGGCCGAGTTTTTCATTGCCGCTGAGAGCGGCAGCCCGTATGTGGAGGTGAACATCTCGCCGAGCGGAGCCTGGTGGGCTTGTGCGTTCAGCGCACCTCGAGTACCGCTGAGCCCGGCAACAGATTGGACGGGTGTGGAGGCTTCCGGCATGGTGACGGAGCAAGGATGGCAGTGCAGCATCAGCATCCCCCTGCGCATTCTGGCAAATCTGGGCATACGTCCGGAGAGCTGTCGTCTGGCAGCCACCGCCATCCTGAACAGCCCTGATTATATCTTCCTGACAACGGCTGAGGATACAAGCGGCGAGCCGGATTTCCACCGCCCGCACGCATGGCCCATGGCGATGCTGTCCTGATGGGAACCTCAGACGGCGACCATATTGCAAATCGTGCGGCATATACCGTTGGCACAGATGCGCATTGACAATGTATCGGCACAGAGTTAAACTCGTCTCGTGAGCTGGGAATTTTCTGACAATCTGGTCATGGGCTTTGCCTTTTCCGTGCTGGCCGGGCTGAGCACGGGAATCGGCGCGGCGGTGGCCCTGTTTGTCAGCAAGACTAACACGAAACTGCTCACCTTTGCACTGGGTGCCAGCGCCGGGGTGATGGTCTACATCTCCTTCATGGAGCTGATGCCGCATGCCGGCGAACTTCTGGAACAAGCCGGGCTCGCAGGATGGATGGCCACGGCGGCCTTTTTCGGGGGCATGGCCGTGGCCTGTATCATCGACCGCATGATTCCCAGCGATGAGAACCCGCACGAAATCCCCGCCGAGGGATGCCTGGACTGCGTGCGCTCCACGGGTGAATTCTCCGGCGCAGCCGGTATCAAGCGCTCCGCTTTCCTGTTCACGCTGGCCATTGCCATCCATAACTTCCCGGAAGGCATTGCCACCATTGCAGCGGCCTTTGATAACACGGAAATAGCCGCCGCCGTGGCGCTGGCCGTGGCCATTCACAACATCCCGGAAGGCATCGCCGTGTCACTCCCCCTGCTCTACGGTACCGGCAATCGCCGCAAAGCCTTCTTCTGGTCGCTTCTCTCCGGGCTGGCAGAGCCATTGGGAGCCGTGATCGGCATGCTGGTACTCATGCCCTTCATCGGGCCGGGCATGCTCGCCATTCTCTTTGCCCTCGTCGCAGGCATCATGGTCTACATCTCCTTTGACGAACTTCTGCCCATGGCAGAGCGCTGGGGACACCACCACCTCTCCATCTACGGTGTCACCGCCGGCATGCTCATCATGGCCTTAGTACTGTGAGCCCCACCCCCTCGCTCGCAACAGCGAGCGTTCTCGGGGCCGCAGTCCCCGAGAACGTGACAACTTTCACGCGACAGCTTTCACATGAACGCAGAGAACACGTCAACGTGTTCTTCACCGAGAACGTAGCGAGCTGAATCTCTATCAGATAACAGTAGTGAAATTCTGCCCTTACGGGCAGAGTGAAATCCGGCTCGCGCCGGGTGAAATCGGCTCTGGCGAGCCGGTGAAATTGCTGCCTTTGGCAGCAGTGATGGAATTCCGCAGCCCTTTGGGCTGCCATTCTTCATCACTACCGCCGCCATGCGGCGGTAATTTCACTGTGCCGCAAGGCACAATTTCACTATCCGCAACGCGGATAATTTCACTCTCACCGCCAGGTGAGAATTTCACTTATAAAACGCCTCTTATTTCCTCCTCCGGCGCAGCGTAAATGCTACCAGCCCCGTTTCTCGCGATAGCTTTCACGGGGCGTAAGCCCCTTTCACGTGCTAACTTTCACGCGCAGCTTTCACAGATAGCAACAATTCACCGCCGGGAGAGAGAACTTCCCCTCTCCCGGCGGCTTTGTTTATTCTTTTTCAGCTAAGAGAAAACGGCTCTTATTTCCTCCTCCGGCGGGCGGCGAGTGCAGCCAGCGCCAGTAAGCTCAGCATGGATGAAGTCGGCTCAGGAACGGCGAGGCCGCTCACGGCGATGCTCAGCACGCCCTCTCCGGGCAGCTCATTGTCGTATACCAGATAATAACTGCGCTCCTGCGAGGATATCAGGTTCACGAAGTATTCCGATGCGGAAATACCGTGCGACAGCGCAATGGCATCCGTCCGCTCCTCTCCGCACAGATACAGCCGGTCAATACCGCTGAACAGCACCACCGTCTGACCCTGCTCCGTGGAGGTGAGTGTCTCCAGCATAGCACCGCCCAGCGTCATCCCATGCTCCAGATACAGGTCACTGCCCATGGACACCGGACCGTTCATCTCCACCCGAACCCCGCTCTGCAGCTTCAGGTCGGCATTGATGTGGGCTCCGGCTCCAAAGCTCACGCTTTGGCTCACGCTCACCACCGCCTCCTGTTCCGGCAGCTCTGTCTCACCCCGGTAAGCAGAGAAGTTGACCCCCTCTCCCACCACCAGCTCATCCAGATTCAGCGCCAGAGCCTGATTCATCACCGTGATATCACCGCCGGAGGCAAACACACCGCTGAGCGTATTCTCCGCATGCGTCATCACCAGCTTACCGCTGCCCGTATTCTCCACGCTCGAGTTCGTCAGCTTGTAGTCAATGCTTGTCGCCCCGCTGCCGGACACCGCCACATGGGCATGGCTCAGCTCCTGTATCGAATCATTCGCCAGGTCATACGCATTCACCACCACCTGCGAGGCAGCCCCACGGTTGCTGATATTCATATCGCCGTAGCTCACACTCGCCTGCTGCTTCAGGCGCAGCTCTGCGCCCTCCGTCGCGCTCAGCTCATCCGTCACAGAGAGAGAGGTCTGCTGATTGAGCACCAGCGCGGCATCATCCTGCAAATCAAGAACCTTCAGCACCTGCTCCGTAGCAGCATCCGTGCGCCCCAGCGTCATCACGCCCTCGCGCACCTCCAGTTTCTCTGCTGTCAGCTCCCCGATGGAGGAACCGTCTCCCACAGAGATATTATCCGTATAGCTTGCGGAGGTCGAGGTATTGGTCACGGTTACCCGGTCGGCCACCAGCGTATCGAACTCGGCAAAATTGCGCGTGCGGTTGTGCGCCACCACCTCACCGGCAATCACATTACCGCCGTTGGTGAGTGCCCCCGCCACGTTCAGCTTGTGTTTCCCGATGTCGAGACTCCCGGCATTATCCAGGGAGCCCAGCGTCACATTACTATCCACGCGCAGCTCACCGTCAATCGTCAGCTCTCCGGTGGTGCCGCTCAGCGTGCCGATTTGACCATCCGTCACAATCAGCTCACCCTGCAGCTCTATATCGCGGCCTTCTGCCGCCAGTTCCACTGTTTCGAGCACAGTACCCTCCGCTATACGCAGCTTACCGTCTGCCACTTCCGTGTAGCTCGCGCTCATGTCTCCATTGCTCAGCTCCGTGACGGCAGCACCATCCCCGGGCGCAATAATCAGGTTCTCCGCCTCAATGAGCTCACCGCCGAGATTCAGCGTCTCCACACCGTTCACGGCATCGTAACCGGCGGCCATATAGTCCTTCCAGGACTCCTTGCCCACCCATTCATTGCCGTACCACACGCGGGTTCCCCAGTTGGCGTAATCCTTGCTCACCATCACATCCGCACCGCTCACCGACAAATCATAGCGGTACACCACGGCATCTATGGAGGTACTCCCCTCTGCCACCCAGGCGCGGAAATCCTGCGAGATGTCATTGCCGGCGCGGGCAATGACCACGCTCTCCCCGTGGGCCAGATTCAAGCTGTCCAGCTTCTCCCGGCTCAGCAAGAAGATGGTATCCCCGGCACCAAACTGCCCAACCGTCAGAGCCGGAGCAGTCAGCGTGAGATACTGCAGAGTGATAAGCCCGGTACTCAGCGTACCGCCTACGCTCAGGCTGCCGGACTCACCCAGCGTCAGGGCGGCGGCACTCATATCCCCGCTCACCACAGCAGCGGCATCAAAGCTCAGGCTGCTGCCTGCGGCGGACAGGCTGCCTGTTTCCACCGTGTTGCTGAAGCTCACGGCGTGGTTATTGGTCACGATGATACTATCCGCATCCACCGTGCCGTTCACACTCATGGCAGCATTAGCCCCCAGGCGAAGATTCAGCGTCCCATTGCCTGAGATATCGCGGATATCCGCATTGATTTCCGTAGCCTTGCCGTTGAACACCAGATTAAAGGTCTTGCCGCCGTTCATCTCGAATGCTCCCTTCCACCCGGAAACATCGCCGCTGAAAGCAAAGCCCGTGTACTCATTGCTGAGCGTTTTCTCGTAGACCATCTTGCCTGCCCCGCTCACCGTGCCGCTGAACGTGGTCATGACGTGGTCTGCGTTCGTCTTGTGGGAATAGCCGTTGGATACCACAAACGCCGCCTGCTCCGTGCCGTCCGCCGCCGTGCTGCGATTCAGCTGCAAATCGGCAGCCACCGTCCCGCCGTTCACCCCGGTGTAGCCCATCACATTCTCCAGCTCGATAGTTGAGCCGCTCTGACCGATGGTGTTCATATCCAAATTGGTATCCGTGGTGATATTCTCCAGCTTCACCGTGCCGCTCCACCCCTTGTTCAGCGCATAGCCGGTGAAATCCGCAGAGCTGCCCAGATTCAGCTCACCTGCACCATCCAGACTCACGGTGTTGCTTGCCGAAACACCGCTGAGCTGTGCCCGCTGCACCTCCACGCCGCTGCTCAGGCTCAGCGTGCTCGCTGCATCCACGCGGATGCCGCCCGTCAGATTGCTCCCGAGCTTGCTATCCAGCGTCAGCTTGCCGCCGTTAAGCACCAGCGTCTCAGCCGTGTCGAATTCATTGCGTCCGTCATAGGTGACAGCATCGTTGACCCAGTAGGTCGTTGCATCCAAAATATTCTTAGCAGTTAACACGCCGTTGGTGTATGAATACGACTGATAATCCTGATCAGCTCCGTTCTCCGTTATCTTCCATATCACGTCTGCCGCTGCCGTACTTTGTCCGCTGCCTTCCACCAATGTAAAGGAGTGCCCGATATAGCGATACCCACTGATTCCCGCCGAGTATTGCTCACCACCAACGACACAGTCAACATCTTCTCTCGCTATTGATACTTCCCCACCCAGCACTAAAGCACCTTCGTTACTCAGTACTGATTTGAGAGTCAGGTTGTTCAGGCTGATTTCTGAACCAGCAGTCACACTTACGCCGTCAACCGTCAGTCCCTCACCGCACCAATTGCCGCTGAGAGTCGTATTGCTGATGCTGACTGCTCCGTCCACCGCCAGCGCATCCGTATCATCCTGCAGCTCCAGTCTGCCCCCGGTAATGGATATCCCACCGGTACCGTCAATCTTGTGGGCACTCAGGCTTCCGTTCTCCAGCTGCAACGTGCCCGTCCCCTCTACATTCAGCGTGCCGTCAAGCACCAGTCCGGCATTCTCCCGGAAAATCAGGCTGCTGCCCGTGTGCATCTGTAAGCGATTGGCAGACGCAGCATTGTCCCCTACCAGCTCCAACGTGGTTCCGGCATGGAACACCAAATCATACCCCGCATGGTTCAGGGTGGCATCCTTCACCAACACGGTAGCCGCAGAACCTTCATGAACAGTGATGCCATAGCCCTTGTAAATCGCTCCATCCTCCACACGCAGGCGACCGCCGTAAAGATTCGTCATAGCCTGCACCTCCGTAGTGCGGGAGTTGAGAATTTCTTCCGCCGTGGCCGTCCTCCCGACTCCGGCAGCCTCCAGAAGCGCATTCAAATGAGCCTCCGTATACTTACCCGTAAAGATAATATCACCCGTCTGCTTATGCATCACTCCCTCCGCATCGGTGTAATCCGCATTCAGCTCCACAGTAGAATCGAAATCGATGTACAACGCATCGCGGAACTCAATACTCTTCCCCGCCGCGGCGGACAGAGAAATCACATCCCCGCTGCCTCCGGCGTAAATACTGCGCAGACGGTAAGTCCCTACACGAATCTCTGCATTCTTCTCGAACAAGATGGAATCGTTGTTCCGTATGCTCAGGTTACCGTAGCCGCGAATCGCACCGCCGTGGGTATCATTATAGGAGTCGAAAACCGTGTTCCCGCTGAACGTCACGCTCCCGTTCCCGCTCAGCGTGATGTCTCCAGCCCCATCAATCGCGCCGCCGCCGTCGTAGGAAGCCCTGTTCCCGCTGAACGTCACACTCCCGTTCCCGCTCAGAGCTATCGTATGCGTCCCCCGAATCGCGCCGCCTATTTCTGCCGTGTTCCCGCTGAACTCCACGCTATCGTTCCCGCTCAGCGTGATGTGGCCATAAATCGCGCCGCCTTGTGCTGCCGTGTTCTCGCTGAACGCCACGCTATCGTTCCCGCTCAGCGTGATGTCGCCAGCCCCATAAATCGCGCCGCCGCCAGAGGAGGAAGCACTGTTCCCGCTGAACTCCACGCTACCGTTGTCACTCAGCGTTATCGTGCTGTAGTAATCCCCATAAATCGCGCCGCCGGAGGAAGAAGCCGTGTTCTCGCTGAACGTCACACTCCCGTTCCCGCTCAGCTCTATCGTGCTGTTGCTTCCTCCATAAATCGCGCCGCCTTCGTCGGAAGCCGTGTTCCCGATGAATTCCACGCTACCGTTCCCGCTCAGCGTTATCGTGCTGTCATCATCCCCATAAATCGCGCCGCCGTAGGCATCGGAGTAGTAACTGGAGGAGGAAGAAGCCGTGTTCTCGCTGAACGTCACGCTCCCGTTCCCGCTCAGCGTTATCGTACTGCCATAAATCGCGCCGCCGTAGGCATCGGAGGCGGAGGAAGAAGCCGAGTTCCCGCTGAACGTCACGCTATCGTTCCCGCTCAGCTCTATCGTGCTGCCATAAATCGCGCCGCCGTCGTCGGAAGCTGTGTTCCCGATGAATTCCACGCTACCGTTCCCGCTCAGCTCTATCGTGTTGCTATCCCCATAAATCGCGCCGCCGTAGTAGAAAGCCGTGTTCCCGCTGAACGTCACGCTACCATTCCCGCTCAGCTCTATCGTGTCCCCATAAATCGCGCCGCCGGATGCAGAGGACATCAAATCAGCTTTGTTTCCGCTGAATTCCACCCTCCCGTTATCGCTCAGCGTTATCGTGCTGTCCCAGTCCCCATAAATCGCACCGCCGTCGGCGGAAGCCGTGTTCCCGCTGAATTCCACGCTACCGTTCCCGCTCAGCTCTATCGTGCTGTTATACCCCCCATAAATCGCGCCGCCGTAGTCGGAAGCCGTGTTCCCGTTGAAGGTCACACTCCCGTTCCCGCTCAGCGTTATCGTGCTGTCCCAGTCCCCATAAATCGCACCGCCATGGTTATCAGACGAGCAATTGTATGCCTCTACCCCGGTGTAATAATGATAATTGACACTACCAATCTGATGTGTAGTTATTGCCACAGCATCCTTTATCGATTCCGCATGCCTCACCAGCTGCAGGGAACCATCAGAGGTGAGTTGCAGGGTAGAATTCACCCAGAAACCAACACCGGGTTGAGTGGTGTCGAAGTAGTGGGAAATGGCGTTATTGGAAGAATCCAACACGATGGCATTCCCCTCCGCATCGAGCAATGCAGAAACACCGGTCAACAGGGTGTAGGTTTTGCCATCACCCTCTCCGCAGTTGGAAAGATTCAGTAGAGTGTCACCCGACAACTGAAGAATACCGCCGGATAAATCGAAAATGGAGGAAACATCAGCGTAATCTATGGAAAGCACACTCTCACTATTCAACACAAGCGTATCGGCAGCAGTGACCGAACCGCTACTCAGCGAAAACACGGCAGCAAGCGAAAAACAGGAAAAAACATACCGAAAAAGGCGAACAGGGAGATGCAGTTTCATGACGTGGTATTCTACGCTTTCGGAATTCGTAGGATATACAACACAACTTCCATAAAATCAATACTTGACTCTTCATCAATCATCCTCAATCTAACAAATGAGTACTTTCTCCGTCATCAGGGACGGGCATGAAAAGAATGAAATAGCTCAACTATTTACAAATAACAGGTATTCTGCTTGACTTGCGAATTCCGAATTCGCAACGAACTTATGAATACAATAGCACAAACAGATGATGAAACAGCGGCTTTAGCATTACTGAAAAGCACGAAATTACCCCTGTTGGAAGCGGCACAGGTGGCGTGTGCGGCTGTCCGAGCAGGACGGGGGAGAGTGAAGCGGGCGCTGCGGTGTATTGCGGCGGGGGAGGAGGAGCTGAAGCGGCAAGAACGTACGGTGACGTTTGACAAGGCGGTAGAGGAAGCCTTGGAAGCCAGAAAACACAGGCGGGCGCGGACGCTCTGCGATTTCCGCTATGTGACGCGGCGTTTCATGAAGCGCTGCCCCGGGCTGGCGCGGCGGCGGGTGCGCAGCATTACCCCGCAAGAGTGTGCGGCGTATATTGATGCGGCTTTTGAGACACCACGGCAGCGGCAGAAGGCGCGGCTGACGCTCAGCGGGGTGTTTTCCACGGCAATGAAGCTCGGCTGGTGCAGCGAGAACCCTGTGGCGCGGGTGGAAGCCCCGCGCGTGGTGGAAAAGACGGTACCTATTCTGACACCGGAGGAAGCGGAGCAGCTGGTACAGGCAGCGCGGGAGTACAAGGGCGGCATTTGTCTGCCCGCGGTGGGGCTGATGCTCTATGCAGGGATTCGCCCGCACGAGGTGGCGCGGCTCACCTGGGCCGATGTGGATTTGCCGGGCAAACGGGTCAACATCGCCCCGCAGCACAGCAAGACAGGCGGTGCGCGCCCCGTAACCCTGCTCCGCCCGGCATTGCAGCTGCTGCGCACAGCACAAGCCCCTGCCCCGCAGCGCATCTGCCCGTCGCAATGGCTGCGCCACTGGAGAGCGGTGCGACAGAGAGCCGGCTGGAACCGCCTGACGCGCCCCTGGCAGCAGGACATCTGCCGCCACAGCTACGCCAGCTACCACGCCGCCCACTTCCGCAACCTGCACGATCTGCAACTGCAAATGGGTCACCGCAGCACGGAGCTGCTGCGCACGCGGTATCTGAATCTGCCGAATGAGGAGGAAGCAACGATTTATTGGACAAGCGGCTGTCGCCGCTTGCGTGAAAGCTGCGCGTGAAAGTTCCGCAAGGCTTCACGTGAAAGCTATAGCGTGAAAGGGGCTTACGCCCCGAGCACGATATCTGCCGCGAGCGTGGAAACGGAAACAGCTACGGATGAAAAAACGGGCTTACCCGCTCATCTGTAGATATCAATCCCCAGCTTGCTGAGGTCGCGCAGGGAGACGGCGCAGGGGTCGGGGGCGACCCAGTGGCCGGGTTCAATCTCCAGCGGGGTCAAATCCATGCCGTAGGTGGCCTCCAGATAGGGGTGGTTGATTCGGCGGCCGAAAGCACTGCCGGGAGGCGGGTCGATGGGCGATGGCACATCACCCGGCAAGGCAGGCAGGCGACGGCGCACGGTGGGGTCGGGCATGGGAATAGCTGACAACAGAGCGCGGGTGTAGGCATGGCGCGGGTCATAATACACCTGGTCAGCATCCCCCATTTCCACAATTTTACCCAGATACATGACGGCCACGCGGTCGGACACATGGTGGACCACGGACAAGTCATGCGAGATGAAGAGGTAGGCCAGATTCAGCTCATACTGAAGCTCCAGGAGCAGATTAAGCACCTGCGACTGCACCGAGACATCCAGCGCGCTCACCGGTTCATCCAGAATCAACAACTGCGGGCCGGGTGCCAGCGCCCGAGCTATCCCGATGCGCTGGCGCTGACCGCCGGAAAACTCATGCGGGAATTTGTTTGCCGCCGTAGAGGGCAACCCCACCAAATCCAGCAGGGCATCCACCTTCTTTTTCCGCCATTGGCGAGAGCCGATATCGTGGATTTCCAGCGGTTCACCGATGATATGGCGTACATCCATACGCGGGTCAAGCGAATCCGCCGGGTCCTGAAACACCATCTGCACCCGCCGACGCAGCTTCCGCATGCGCCACTGGGCACGATGCGTGATATCCTTCCCCAGCAATCGGATATGACCGGAGGTAGGCTCCAGCAAGCGCACCACGCAGCGCCCGATGGTACTCTTGCCGCATCCACTCTCACCCACCAGACTGAGCGTCTCCCCGGGAGCAATGGTGAACGACACGTCGTCCACAGCTTTCACCACACTTTCCGAGCGGGTGAAAAGCCCCTCACGCACCGGAAAGTGCATGTGGAGATTGGAGACCTCGAGGATATTCTTCGACATGAAACGGAGTCGGCGATTATCGGAAGTCTACCATGACGCACCCCGGGACGCAAGCATGTTTTTGCGGGATGGGATATCAACCGCCTTTTTCTATGGTTTTCCGGACAGCTTCCAGTTCCTTGATGCGAACGAGGGCGGCATCGATGTTCTCACAGATATTCTCCATGGTCAGCACATCAATGAACTGCTTATCGCGGCGGATGACCTTCATGGGCTGCTTCTGCACACCGCAGAGCAGCAGTGTAATCCCACGGCGTCCGCAATATGCCTGAAAATCCTCCAGCGCATGCAGACCGGACGCATCCAGAGCCGGCACCAGGCGCAGACGCAACAGGATGTAATCCACATCATGCTCCACGGAGCGGAAGACACGGTCCTTGAACTGCTCCACAGCACCAAAGAAGAACGGCCCCTGCACGTCGAAGACTTCCACATTGTTCGGAATCTCGCGCAGGTAACGGGAACGGGCGGGATTTTCCTCCTCGTCATCACCGAACACGTTGTTGACGCTCTCCACGTTGCTGATTTGAGCCATGCGTCCGATGAACAGCAACGAGGCCAGCACCACGCCCACCTCCACGGCAACCACCAGGTCAATCAATACGGTGAGAATGAAGGTGAGTGCCAGCACCACGGCATCCTGCCGCGGCCCGGTGAGCAGATGGGTGAAGGTAGAAACCTCTGCCATGTTCCAGCAGACAATCACCAGAATGCCCGCCAGAGCCGCCAGCGGCACCATGGCCGCGTACTGCCCCAGCAGCATGAGGATGAGCAGCAGCGTGAGCGCATGAATCAGGCCGGAGACGGGAGTCTTAGCCCCGGCGCGAATGTTGGTGGCCGTGCGGGCAATGGCACCGGTGGCAGGCAGGCCGCCGAAGAGCGCGGAGCAGATGTTACCCACGCCCTGCCCCACCAGCTCCGTGTTCGGATGGTGGCGGGAGCCGGTCATACCATCCGCCACGCTGGCACTGAGCAGTGATTCAATGGCCGCCAGCAGCGCGATAACAAAGGCCGGCTGTATCAGCTCCGGCAGATGCGCCCAATCCACCGTCGGCAGGCTGGGGGACGGCAGACCGTGCGGCAGCTCACCGAAGCGAGAACCAATGGTTTCCACCGGCAGGTTGAACACGCAGCAGACCACGGTGCTGACCAGCATGCCGATGAGCATGAACGGCAGACGCGGGCAGAAACGCTTCACCACCAGAATCACCACAATGGTGAGCAGCGACAGTCCTACCGCCCAGGGATTGATGGTGTTGATATGCGCGAAATAGCAGCCCCATTTGGAGATGAACTCTGCGGGAACGGCTCCGTCTATCTGTAAGCCCAGCAAGTCCTTCACCTGGGTGCAGAAAATGGTCACGGCAATGCCGGAGGTAAAGCCCGTGGTCACCGGGAATGGGATGAACTTGATGAGAGACCCCATCTTGAACACGCCGAAGAGAATGAGGAAAAGCCCGGCCAGCAGCGTACACATCACCAACCCGCTGAAACCGAAGCTCGCCACCACCCCGGCAATAATCACCACGAAAGCGCCGGTGGGGCCGCCAATCTGGAACTTGCTGCCGCCGAGCAGCGATATCATAAACCCGGCCACCACCGCCGTCACCAGGCCGGTAGAGGGGGTAATTTCCGAGCATCCGCAGGCGATGGCAAAGGCCATGGCAAGCGGCAAAGCCACCACGCCAACGGTGAGGCCGGATGTCAGGTCAGCTAAAAATGTCTTGCGGTTATACTCGCGGAGAGATTTGAAGAGACTGGGTGCGTGCATGTCACCCCAGACTATACGCCCGCCTACCTGTTAAGTAAAGACAAAACCGCCTGTTTTCCGCATGGAATCAGCAAAAATTGACGATTTTCGCGGCTATTTTTCTTCCTGCTCGGGGTATTTATCGAGCAATTCGAGGATTCCGGGGATGCCTAATTCCCCAAAATCGGCCCGACAATACCGCGCCCCCCGCTGCAACAACATCTCCAGACACTTCATGTACCTCTCCCTCTCCGCCTCACTATCCGGCAGAATCATATGTCGCAGAATAAACGACAGCGGGTACATCCGGCGGTTTTGTTTCCGATGTTCGCGCAGACGTAATTCATAGACCATATCGTCCTCATCCGCCCTGCGCGAGGGGTCTGGAGGAACTACCCCCTTATGGTTAACATTGAGCTTCATATCATCCAACAGCCAGTGCAGATACTCCACCGCATACGGATTGCCGGGGCGCAGGAAACACAGAATACTCCCCTCCTCGCGTTCCAGAACACGGCGAGGCAGAAGTCCGGCTGCTGACAGGCGATGCAAATATGGCAGGCTGCATCCTCCGCTCCTGTTCATCAACACACTTACCAACGCATTCATTTTGTCATCCGGCAAACCATTCATCCGGATACACATGCGTACCGCCAGTTCGGCTGCAAAATCACTATCTTTCTCATGCATGGTCATGGCCCCCGTAACCACACATGAGGAGAGCATATCCGACGAACTTTTCCTCCAATCCGCGCCGTTTGCCAACAGCCATTCGGTAAGCTCCAGCGCCTCCTTCGCGTCCAGATGCAACTCATCAGCGGCAGAATACCCGCCGTGCATGACTACCGCGCACAGCACATCACTTCTTATAAGCGATGACGGGTCTAAGTAAGCCGGAAACAGATATGGTTTGTTCGGGTCGGCACCGCGTTGCACCAACGCCTTAACCAACAAGGGCTCATCCATCCACGCGGCGTACCATGCCGGTTGGCATCCATTCGTGCCATACACATCCCCGCGACCGCAGGCCGCCGCAGTCTCCAACAACTGAACAGCTTCCGCTATCTGCCTCCGCCTCTCTGATAACGGCTCATCCAGAGTAACAAAATCCATGAAGAACCCCAGCTCGTCATACTTCGCTCTCAACTTTTTGTCTAAACGACGAATGGCCGCACGCTCCGGCTCCGACCATGAAGGGTGAAACTCCATATCGACGAATCTCCAGCCCGGGGATGCATCATATACCCAAAGCCCCACCACCACGGCCACCGGCAGCAGCAGGCCGGCAAGAACAACAGACAAGAGGATGCGAGTGCACTTTTTCATGATACTCTATCACTATTAATACGGTAAAAGTCTTAATCCGCAAGTTTTTTTCGAAAAAAAACATCAATCGTTGAAACGGGTGGACACGGGGAAAGCTTGACAAATGAGCGCATCTGGTTTTTACTGTTGTCTGTAATCATTCTAACCTAATTACAGCACCATGACCACGCGACATATTCTCCTTGCACTGGCGCTGAGCATGCCGGTACCGGCAGTCACTCAGGATGCACCCGCAGCTGCCCCGATGGCAACGACCGGAGAAACAGCCCACAACCTTGCGCCGCTGCAACAGGATCCCCAACTGGTGACAGGGGAACTGCCCAACGGAATCCGCTATATCATCCGGCCTACCGCAGAGCCGGAGGGGCGCGGCAGCGTGCGGCTCTATGTGGACAATGGTTCGCTGAATGAGAGTAAGGCAACATCCGGCCTGTCTCATCTCATAGAGCACCTCGTGTTCAACGGCAGCCGCACCTACAAGCGCGGCGAGCTCATCCCCGTCATGCAGAAGCTGGGGCTCGGCTTCGGCGGCGATGTGAATGCGTACACCGGACTGCTGCAGACGGTTTACAAGCTTGATTTACCGCAACTGGATGAGGAGACCGTACACACAGCGCTGACCATTATGCGCGATTTTGCCGATGGTGCCACGCTGACGGATGAAGCCATCAACCACGAGCGCGGCATCGTCATCAGCGAGCTGAAAGCCCGCGATTCGCAGAACTACAGAACCCTCATTGCCACGCTGGGCTTCCTGTGTAACGGAACGCGCGTGCCGGAGTTCATGCCCATCGGGCTGGAGGAAGTCATCCGCGATATTCCCTGCGAGCAGGTGAGGCAGTTCTATCGCGACAATTACCTGTCGCGCAGAATGACCGTGGTCGTTACGGGTGATTTCAAGCCGGAAGACATGCTGGAACAGGTGAAAAAGCATTTCAGCACCATGGCAGATGCCGGCACGCCGCCCGCCCGCCCGGAAATCGGCACTCCGGCCAACGTGGGGGCAGATGAGATGATTATCCGCCACGCGGAGCAGGCTCATGTGAGCATCGGCCTCAGCATTGTGAATCCCTGGCGTTTCAAGGCAGACACCATTGAGCAGCGCATTGCCGACATGCCGCTCACGGTTGCCTGCGCCACGCTCAACCAGCGACTTGCCCGCATGGCGCGGCAGGAGGACTGCCCGTTCATGTCTGCCAATGTTGGAGAAAGCGATATTTTTGAATCCACGCAACTCTTTGCAGCCTCCTTTTCCGCTCAGCCTCAGAACTGGGAAAAGGCGCTCGCAGCAGTAGAGCAGGAACTGCGCCGTGCCTGTGAATTCGGCTTCAGCGAGCAGGAGCTCTCCGAAATCGCCCGCTCCAGCCTGTCAACCGCACTGGTCAATGAAAAACGCTGGGCTACCACCACCTGTAATGCCATGGCCGATGCACTCATTGACGCTATTGGCGAGAAAGCCGCGTTCACCGCGCCGGAGGAAGATACCCGCTCGCTCAGAATGGCGCTGGAACGCATAGCGGCCGATCCGGATATCTGCCGCCGAGCTCTCAAGGAGGCCTACGATGCCGCCCGCACACGTCTCTCCCTCACCGGAAATGTGCCGGAGGGGGTAACGGATGAGAAGCTTCGCGCCGCCTACAATGCCGCTCACGCCGTACAGGTGACACCCCCGGCTGAAGAGAAGATGGAAGCCTTTGCCTATGATAACCCCGGCACCCCCGGCAAGGTGCTTGAGTCTGCCCGATTGGAAGATATTGATGTAACCACGCTCACCCTCAGCAACGGAATCCGCGTCAACATCAAACCCATTTCCACCCGCAAGGATGCCATCTCCGTGACGGCTCGCATCGACGGTGGTTCCCGCACCATGGTTCATACCCCGGGGCTGAACATTCTGACCGAATCCGTCATGAGCCAGGGCGGGCTGGAAGCACACAGCAACGATGATCTGGTGCGCATTCTGGCAGGTCGGCACGTGGGCATCAACTTCTCCTCAGAAATGGATCGCTACGTCTTCAGCGGCGGCTGCACCCCGGAGGATTTTGAGCTGCAGTGCCAACTGCTGGTGGCAGGGATTATGCATCCCGGATTCAGAGAAACCGGCGAGGTGATGCTCAGCCGCAGCCTTCCCCAGATATACAACCGCCTCCGCACCACCCCGGAGGGGGCTTTCTCCTACCAGAGCGCCCGCATTCTGCACGGGGACGACCCCCGCTTCACCATGCCCACACAGGAGCAACTGGAAAGCCTGACCACGGAACAAGTGAAGGAAGCCATCACCCCGGCTCTGCAGCAGGGAGCCATGGAAGTGACGGTGGTGGGCGATTTCAGGACTGAGGACATCATCCCGGTGCTGGAGCGCACCTTTGGTGCCATGCCGGAACGCAATCGCGACTTCTCCCCCGTCACGGACGAGCAGCGCCGCGTGGAGTTCAACGACTGGGGGCGCAACGAGTTCCTGCGTTATTCCACGGAGCTGGACAAGACGATTGTCACCCATGTCCGCCACGTCGGTAATGGCAGGGATACCCGCCGCAATCGCCGGCTCCAGGTGCTCAACTCCATCGTCCGTGAAAAATTGTTCGACGGCATCCGCGCCGAACTGGGTGAGACATACTCCCCCATCGTCCGCACCAAATTCAATGCCGCATACGATAACGCCGCCACCATCAGCACGGCCAGCGCCGGTGTGAAAGGCAACCGCATCAAAGTCAACACCGCGATGGAGCTGATTCTTCGCAATCTGGCGCTGGACGGCGGTATCAGCGATGATGATTTCGAGCGCGCCATCCGCCCGATTATTTCTGCCACGGAAAAATCCCTTCAGACCCCCGAGTACTGGCAGGGTGCGATTGCCCGCATCCAGACAGAGCCGGAGAGACTGGCCGAGCTGCGCGATCTGATGCAGGATTTGCAGAGCATGACGGCAGACGAGATACGCGCGCTGGCCCGCGAGATTTTCGGCAATGATGAGAAGCTTAACCGCTTCTTCACCGTGCCGGAGGACTTCGATTCAAGCAAACAATAAGGAGTCTCAACCTTGCTCCCCCAGCATGGGTTCAGGGCGGTCGGGCTCCAGAGCAGCGGGCGCCCCCCCCTGCCCCTCGATGAGCAGTGAACCTTTATCGCCGGCGGCGTTATACAGCCCGCCGGCGATTCTTATACCCAGATACTCTGCGTAGGCAAACCGCTTACCTCCCTGCCGACGCAACCTCAGAAAGAGTCGGTCAATTTCGCGGCGGCTCACGGGAGCACCATTCTGCAGGGCATGGTAGAGAGCATCATGCAGCAGAGTCGGCAACAAATCCTGCGGGCGCGTGCAGCCCCAGGTCATGCCGTCCCAGATATAGCGACGGTGCAGGATGAAGGTATCACCGCGTGCTTCCATCAGCACCCGATGCGGTGACTCCGGATGGCGCGCGCGCCAACGCCCCAGATTCATCTCCAAATCCCGCCATACAATCGCATGGCGCGTCATCAGACAAAAGCCGGGGGAACGTTCCGGCAGGTAGGCATACCAACATCCGGGCTGATCTGCAGCCGCCCGGACTTCCGGGGATATCTGCTTCATGTTGATGGTATGCACCACCTGCCGACAGCTGCCGCACAGTAGCGCCGAAGTCAGACACATGAAGAACAGCCCTCTCATGACGCAGAAGTATACTCTTCCAACCGAGCCTTGTCAATCCGGGCTTGACGATTCTCCTGCAAACAGCTACACTCCGCTCATGCAGGATATGATGGGCGGATTCTTCGGGCTGGAACTCCAGGAATACAATAACTTTCCCTTTGCTGAATCAGATTTCTGCGCCTTTACCAACAGCGGACGCACGGCGCTGGCCTGTATCCTCGACAATTTACCACGCCCCCGCCGCATCTATATCCCCCGCTACATCTGCCATACACTGGCAGAACCCCTTACCGATTTCTGCACGGAAACTTACGGATGCCGGGCTGACCTCTCCCCCATTCTCCCGGATGATGCGCAACAGGAAGATATCATCATACTGGTTGACTATTTCGGGCTGACCGCCCGGCATGTACTTGAGGCCGCTGCGCAATTCCCGGGTCAAGTCATTGTGGATGCCACCACGGCTCTCTTCAGCAAATTCGGGGAACAATTCCCAACCTTCTACAGCCCACGCAAGTTTGTCGGAGTCCCGGACGGGGGCGTTGCCTGCGCCCCCTTTCCGCTAGTGCAGCGGCCGGCGGAAACGGTTTCCTCATCTGCCACCGCCCTCCATCTGTTACAACGAATCGAAAGCGGCGCTCGCTCCGCCGCAACCTCCGCTCAACAAGCGGAGAACACACTGTGCGGCACACGGCTCGCCATGAGCCCCCTCACCCGCAGACTGCTGTGCAGTATCGATTTTCAAACCGTATCCCAAAAGAGGTTGTCCAACTACCGCACGCTGCACCGCTCACTGGCATCTCTCAACAGATTGAAGCTGCCGGAGCATCCGGACTCTGCCCCCATGTACTACCCCTTTGTCTGCGGCATTCCCGGCATGCGGGACGATTTAATCGATGCCGGGGTGGCTCTGCCCCTGTTCTGGGAGGAAGTCATTGATACCACCCCTGCTCACAGCACCGAAAACACCCTCTCCAGAACCCTGCTTCCCCTGCCGATTGACCAGCGTTATGACGAAAATGACATGCAGCAACTCCTGCGTCTCATCATCCCGTAAATCGGAAAATCGAACATTGATAACAAAAAAATTGAAAAAAATGCTATTCGGGGGTTGACCTTGACAAAAGGTATGGTATTATGGCTTTACGTATGCATGCCGACCTTGAGAAACTCGTAAATGCCGGGAAGATTCCGGCTGATTTTGCCGCCCGTCTGGACAAATTTGCACCCGGGCAGTACGTATTACATCAGGATTGGGGCGTCGGCAAGGTTGCAGTCTGGTCTCTTGCCAAAAACAAGATTAAGATTGACTTCGAAAAGAACAAAGGCCTTGTACTGGGGCTGAAGCTTGCTTTCAACCAGATTACGCCCATCCCTGAGGGTCATTTCCTCATCACCTGTTTTGATGATCCGGAGAACTGCCGCAAACAGGCAGAGGACAAGGACACCATGCTGGACTTCATCCGCATGATTCTCACCACCAACATCTCCCTGCGCGAAGGCATTGACGAAGTACTGCCCATGCAGCCGGAGGATTTGGAGAAGTTCCTCAGCGGACGCGTCATTCCCGAGGAATCCTGGAAGACATGGTGGGAGAAAGCACGCGCCGCCATGCGCGACAACCCCACTTTCCGTCTGCCGACCAAGCGAGGCGAGGCCATTGCCCTGCGCAAAGCCACCTCTGCTGCCGAGGCTCTGCTGGATGACTACACCGAGGCCACCACGCTGGAAGCCTGCGTTCGCATTCTCGACCAGGCTCGTCTCGAGGTGCTGAAAGGAGAATATGCCATCGCCGCCAAGCTCATCAAGGCCATGGAGGAAGATATCCACCATGACCACACCGAACCCCAGCACGTACTGGAGCTCATCATCATCCGTGACGATATCATGGAGGCTGTGGCAGCAGATGAAGCAAGCCGCGTTCAGATGGACGCAGCTCTTACTGCAGAAGGTGTTGATGCCGTAACGACCCTTGCCCAGAAGCTCAGCAACATCTCATCTGAAGAGATTGTGGGCTACATCGGTGAACTTTCTGCCGGCCGCCAGCAAAAGGTGTACGAGGCCCTGCCTGAAGCCATCGGCGACAGCTGGCTGCCCTACGCCACCAATATTTTCCTGTTCGGCGGGGCCAAGGTAACCGCAGCCGCAGCTGATTTCATCATCGCCCGCGATGGCAAGGAACAGCTCTTCAACGACCTCGTTAACGGTATCTCCCGCCAGAGCCTCAGCCCTGAGGTGCTCATCTGGATTTGCCGCGAGCGTAACGGCGTTGCCAAGGAGGTGGTGGACAAAGCCCGCATGGCGCTGGGGTCTGCCATCATCAGCACCATCGAGCGCGACAGCGCTGAGGGTGGCCCCAACCGCGCACTGCGTCTGCGTAACCTGCTTCTGGAGGATAAGGAACTGGCTCCCGACCTCGTTTCCGGTATCTCTGACCAGGAAGCTCGTCCTTTCGCCAAGGCGCTGTACGATTCCTCCGTCCTGCCCGACCTTGACCGCAACCTTCTGCTGGCCAACATGATGAAGATTCATCCCACCCTGCAGGAGATTGCCCTCACCCGCTCCACAGCCAAGGAGAAACAGACCATGTTCGTCTCCCTGCGTTCCTTCGCTGCCCGTAAAGCCGAGTACGAGGATATCATCAACGTTCGCATTCCCAAGAACAAGCACGACCTCGAAGTTACCCGCGCCGAGGGCGACCTCCGCGAAAACGGCGGCTACCAGGATGCCAAGGCCACACGCCAGGTGCTCATGCGCCGCTCCGATGAGCTCTCCCGCCTGCTGGCCAAAGCAGAGCCCACCAACTTCAGCGGCGTCTCCTGCGAGGAAACCGCCATGGGCACGCAGGTCACCTTTGTCACCGACAAGGGCCAGGAAGTGGTGTACACCATTCTGGGTGCATGGGACTCCATCCCGGAGGAGCGCGTGATAGCCTACAGCTCCAAGCTGGGTGCCAAACTGCTGGGTCACAAAGTGGGTGCCACGCTGCGTCTGCCGCTGGAAATTGGCGGTGATCAGGTGATGATGACGGTGAAATCCATCGCCCCCGCTCCGAAGGAACTCATCTACCCGGACGGCGAAATCCCCCGCAGCTGAGTTCTCCTGAAAAGCAACTTTTCATTCCAACGCACGCCTCGCCGGGGCGTGCGTTTTTTGCTCAGATTGATACCGTTTCGTTAGAAAAATAGAGTGCGGGGTACATTTATGCTTGCATACTGAAAATTAGATGGTACAATGCGCGCGGGGCGTGTCCACCCCGGGTGTGAAAGATGATGAAAAAGTGCGTTCACATTATTACAATTCTGATAGCATTTCTGGTGCTGCTGACAGGGGTATGCAGCACAGCGGCAGAGGGCAAGGGAATCGCCTCCATTGATGACCTGGAGGGCAAAAAGCTTGCCGTACCCAGTTCCACCGTTCAGGACATCTACATCCAGAAGCACTACCCGAATCTGGAACTCCAGCGCTATAATCTGGAAGCAGATATGATGCAGGCACTGCAGAACGAGCGCTGCGATGCCGCCATTATGGACGACATTATCTGCTATGCCCTTGCCCGCAAGTTTGACAACGTCACCATCCTGAAAAACAGTCCGGTGCCGGAGAACCACATGGCCGTCGTCTTCAACAAAGAGCAGAAAGAACTGCATCGTCAATTCAATGAGTTCCTGAACGGCCTGAGAGAAAGCGGCGAGCTGGAAACCATCTGCGACAACTGGATTCACCGTTTCGAGACTACCCCCATGCCCAAGCTCAACATCCCCACAGAGGGAGAACCCATTCGCGTGGGCATGGAACCCTGCACCGAGCCGACCGTCTTTGTCCGCAACGGCGAAATCGTCGGCCTTGATGCCGAATTGATTATGCGCTTTGCCGCGCACATCGGCCGCCCGGTGGAAATCATGAGCATGGATTATGACGGGCTGATTCCCGCCGCCGTCTCCGGCAAGGTGGACATGGCCTCCTCCGGGCTGCTGGTGACGGAGGAGCGCGCAGAAAGCGTCCTCTTCTCTGACCCCTACTATGCCAGCGGCTCCTGCATTGCCATCCTGTCCAAAAATGCAGCAGGAAACGCCCCGGTTGTGAAGGACACCAAGCCCGAAGGCAAGGGAATCACCTGCATAGATGACCTCGCGGGCAAAAAACTGGCTGTCCCGAGCTCTACTGTGCAGGACATCTACCTCCAGAAGCACTATCCGCATCTGGAGCTCCAGCGCTACAATCTGGAGGCCGATATGATGCAGGCACTGCAGAACGAGCGCTGCGATGCCGCCATCATGGACGACATCATCTGCTTTGCTCTGGCCCGCAAGTTCGATAACGTCACCATCCTGAAAAACAGCCCGGTGCCGGAAAACCACATGGCCATCGTCTTCAACAAGGAACAGTCAGAGCTGTGCCGACAGTTCAACGCTTTTCTGAAAGGCCTGAGAGACAGCGGCGAGCTGAAAACCATCTGCGACAACTGGATTCACCGCTTCGAGACCACCCCCATGCCCAGGCTCAACATCCCCACAGAGGGAGAACCTATCCGCGTGGGCATGGAACCCTGCACCGAGCCGACCGTATTTGTCCGCAACGGCGAAATCGTTGGCCTTGATGCCGAATTGATTATGCGCTTTGCCGCGCACATCGGCCGCCCGGTGGAAATCATGAGCATGGACTACGACGGGTTGATTCCCGCCGCCGTTTCCGGCAAGGTGGATATGTCTGCCTCCGGCCTGCTGGTGACGGAGGAACGCGCAGAAAATGTTCTGTTCTCTGACCCATACTACGCCAGCGGCTCCTGCATCGCCGTGCTGACAAAAAACGCCGGTGATGTCCAATCCATCGCCGCCGGTGCACCTTCCGCTCCGCAGGAAACTCGCGGTTTCTGGGCAGGAATCAAGCGCAGCTTCCACCGCAACATCATCGCAGAGAAACGCTATATGCTGCTGTGGGATGGATTGAAACTCACCATCTACCTCTCCGTCTGGGCTGCCCTGCTGGGCACGGTGCTGGGAGCCGGGGTCTGCTATCTCCGCATGCGCAAATCCCCCCTGTTGCAGCGAATCGCAAAAACCTATATTGACCTGATGCGAGGCACCCCGATTCTGGTGCTGCTTCTGCTGATGAACTACGTTGTCTTTGCCAACTGGAAAAACGGCGGCATTGCCGTAGCCATCATCACCTTTGCGCTCAACTTTGCCGCCTACGTCAGCGAGATGTTCCGCGCCGCCATCTCCAGCATCGACCGCGGCCAGACCGAAGCAGGTATCGCCATGGGCTTCACCCCGCTGCGCACTTTCGTCTATATTGTGCTGCCGCAAGCCGTCCAGCGCGTGCTCCCGGTGTACAAGGGCGAGCTCATTTCGCTCATCAAGACCACGTCCATCGTGGGCTACATCGCCATTCAGGATTTGACCAAGGCCTCCGACATCATCCGTGGCCGCACTTTCGACCCCTTCTTCCCGCTGATTATGGCCGCCGTATTGTACTTCCTGCTTGCCTGGATTTTCGGCACAGGGCTGGACTGGATTGGCCGCAGATTCAATGCCACCACCAACGATGAAGAACAGCCATGATTCAGATTAATCACCTTCAGAAGAGCTTCGGCAAGCTCAACGTACTCAACGATGTGAATGCTCATATTCACCCCGGTGAGATTATCTCCATCATCGGCCCCTCCGGCGCGGGCAAAAGCACCTTTCTGCGCTGTCTGAACCTGCTGGAACAGCCGACCGGCGGCAGCATCATGATTGACGGCGAAGACCTGCTGGCCCACGGGGTAAACGTAGCCCGCATCCGGCAGAAAATGGGCATGGTGTTCCAATCGTTCAACCTCTTCAATCATCTCTCTGTGCTGGATAACGTCTGCATCGGTCCGGTCAAGCTGCTCAACAAGAGCCGCAAAGAAGCAGAAGAACGAGGCATGGAACTGCTGAAAATGGTAGGCATGGCTGAAAAAGCCCACTCCATGCCGGAAGACCTCTCCGGCGGCCAGAAACAACGCGCAGCCATCGCCCGATGCCTCTCCATGGAGCCGGAAATCATCCTTTTCGATGAACCGACCTCCGCTCTTGACCCCACCATGGTAAGCGAGGTTCTCTCCGTCATCCGTTCCCTTGCCCGCCAGGGAATGACCATGGCCATCGTCACCCACGAAATGAGCTTCGCCCGCGATGTCAGCACCCGCGTCTTCTACATGGACAAGGGAACCATCTACGAAGAAGGTACACCGGAGCAGATTTTTGAACACCCCACCCGCGAGCTCACCCGCATCTTCGTGAATCGCATCCGCGATTTCCACTTCTGCTTCCACAGCCGGGATTACGACCGCTATGCCCTCAAATCCGAATGGCAGCAGTACTGCAACAAGTACTTCCTGACCCGTGAGACAATGCAGAAAGCGCTCAAATTGGGCGTATCCCTCTTCCGGCTCATTCCCTTCGACAAAGGTGCCGTGGACATGTTCTTCCGCTATTCGGAAAAGACGCGCCAGATGAGTGTGGAAGTCCTGCTGCCACCCGGCATGGAATCCGTCCTGCCCCCTGCGGACAGCAAGCGCATGTCCGTCATCAACCTCTTGTGCGACGGTGTTGACACCAGTACAGAAGACACCCCGGAGGGCTCACGAGTAAAGTACTGCATGAAGCTGCGCCACCGCAATCATTGATTTCCTTGCGGCGCGCATGTGCCGTGTGTTTCCTCCAGCGTTCTACAACACGAAGCCACAGGCTCAGTTTTTCAGAGGTAAATCTCCGGCTGTTTCGGAGTCGCAGCCACCTGTTTGAGGCGAGCGGTCATGGCTTCCAGCATGGGAGCCGGGAGCGCTCGGGCCTCCTGCGGGCAAATTTCCACACAGCGCATGCAGAGGATGCATTTCCCGGCATCCGTGGACTGAGGGTCATCCATAGGGATGGCCTCTACCGGGCACATAGACGCGCAGCTGCCACAGTGCCCGCAGTCATCGCTTGTCACGGGCGTGACCGGCATTTTCGGGCGTTCCCGATACTCCGGATTGCCGGGGACTTCCGGTTTCGTCCAATTCTCCTGTGACTGGGCAAGTTTGGAAAGGACAGCGCGGCCGAAGTCCACCGCCACCTGCTTATCCACGGCATCCGGGCGACCGGAGGCAATGCTGCGAACAACGGAATGCTCCGCAATGAACGCAGCAGCGGCCACCACTCTGAATCCGTTTGCCGAAAGTGCATCGCTGAGCTCCAGGAGCGCATCCTCATAAGCACGGTTGCCATAGACAACCACAGCAACGGCGGGGCCGCCCTGCCCCATCAGCATCGACAGCCGCTCCAGCGCGGGCTCCGGCACGCGACCGCCATACACCGGGACCACCGCCAGCAGCGGCATATCCTCTGCCACTGTCTGTGCGGCACAGGGAAAGGTCAAATCGACATCGCGCGTGCGGGTAACATCAGTCACTATGGCATCAGCAATTGCTTGGCAACCGCCGGTAGGGCTGAAAACTGCTTTTATCCAGGGTTTGTTATTCATGGAAACGTGTATGTTGTAATGTAAAAAATTCCCCAAGGCCTCAGTTCTCATGGCGGGGAGGCTGCGGCCCGGTGTAAGGCTGCACAGTGGAGGAGGTCAAATCCAGCGCCCCCTCATAGAACGGGGTTTTGACCCCAAAAAGACCGAGAAGCGTATGGAAAATATGTTCGTGGGCTACGGTCAGACGACTGTTTTCCCGCAGTTGTTCCAAGGATTGAGCAAAATGAGGACGCAGCGAGGCAAACTCCGGTGAGTACAGGACAAACATCCCCACTTTGCAACCGTCCGTTGCGTGATACAGGCCGGGATGCTGGCCGAGGAAACCGCGCCCCCAGCGACCATCATGCCCCAGATACTCACCATGGTCACTCACATAGACGTATACGAACGGACGACCTTTCAACAGCGCCGCAATGCGCCGGAAAAACTCATCTGTATAGTGAATCGTGTTGTCGTAGGCATTGTTCACCTCCTCGGCCTGAGCGGCGGGATTCTGGAAATCCGGGGTGGTGGGTGTAAACGGGGGATTCTCCCGGTCGTAATGATTGAACGGCGTGTGGCTGCCCTCGTTATTGATGAAGAAAAAGAGGTTTTTCCCAGCATTCTCTGCCAGAACCGTCTTCACCTGCTCCACGGAGGTCCAGGGATAACCAGGGGCGTTGAAACGAGCTTCCGACTGACGGGTGAGCAGCTGCACCACACGGTCATATTTGAGCTTCTGAGCACAGCGGCGACCGAAGAATGAGTAGACAGAAAAATCATGTTTGGCGAACAGGTCAATAACAGAGCCAACCGTAGGCTGCATACCTGGGGACCTATCATTGATATTGCGGCGGCCGTTGGTCAGAATGGCAATCTGCGCCTGACAGGTATCGCAGGCGGCGGAAATGCAGGAGGGAAAGTTAATGAGCTGCTGCCCACAAGAGGCAAGAAAGGGCGTAGTCGGGCGCTCATAACCGTTGATGCTCATACGGTCGGCTCTTATACTCTCACCGATATGAAGTACAAGAACCACTCCTTCTTTGCCGGAAAGAAGAGGGAGCGAGGAATGTTTATCCGCAGGAGAATCCAGCCCCTCCACCTGATTGATGGTGGCCTCGTTGATGGTAAACGCCTCTGTCACCGCGGTCACCAGTTCCGGGACCTCGCAGGCAGGCCAATAATAGTTCACGGTCTGACCCGCAGGCCGCAGACAGGAAGCAAAGGCCCCGCAAAGGCCGCAGAATAACAGCCCGGTATTGAGCAACTCCATGCGGGAACGATGGCGCAGAAAACGCAGCTGTAGCCAGATAAAGAGAACAACCAGCAGCAGCAGGGGCACCATCAGCGCCAGATTGAGCGGGGTCAGGTAGGCCATCGCCTCCTCCATGGATGCCTCAAATGTCTCTGCCAACACCAGAGAGTTAATGCGCGAGCCATACTGATGAAAGCCGATGAATTGCAGCATCTCCACCGCCATGAATGCCCCCCAGAACAGCAGTGCCCACCGACGCAGCAGCCCCCAGGTCAGGCAGATGCACCCCATCGTCAGCAGCAGCGGAAAATGTAACTGCCAGAGGGACGCGAAAGCCAGCAGATGCCCCAGACTCACAAACAAAGCTGCCAGCAGCAACCCCCCCCATAAAGCCCCGGCCGGCAACAGGGTGCGTTTGCGCAGAAAGCACCCCACCACCATAACCAGCACCGACAGCACCAGTGCGCCGATACCGGCCATTCCCCACGGTGTCAGCTCAAACGGCACGTCCCACTGCCGCAGCCACACGCGAGCTGCATGCACAGGAAAAGCCAGCAGCACTATGAAGAAGAGCAGCCGCGACAGAATCGGTGACAGAGCCGACCAATATGCCGACAAACGGGACAAGAGGAAAAATCTATGTTAAAAGGAATCAGTCCTTGTTCTTGCAGCGGCACTCGTGATTGCCGTCGTGCTTGTGGCGACCGCAGCACTCGCCGTCATGCTTGTGCTTACCGCAGCATTCACCATCACCGTGGTTTCCGCAGCACTCGTGGTCCTCGCCGTGGTTTCCGCAGCAGCACTCATGCTCCTCACCAGCGTGATGATGGTCGCAGGAATCATTGTCGCAGTCATCGCAATCGCCGCCGCAATGGCCGCCGCAGGAGCAGGAGCTCATCTGCTGAGTCATGGCCTCTGCCACTTCTTCATCCGTGGGAGCCGAGCCTTTCTCAATGGCCATCATCATGTACTGATTCACCACGGAAAGCATTTCATCCAGCTCCTGACGAGCTTCCAAAAAGCCCTTGCAGAGCGGGTTATTCACCACATCCTGACGCAGCTTGTCGAACTCGGCAATCTCGCTCTCGCTGGGGGGCATACCCTCCATGTGCTTGTTACGCAGCGTTTCGCCGTACTCGCTCACTTTGCGGAAGAGATCCGTGGCGGCGGGATTCTGGTAGAAAAGGCCGATACGGGCCTTGGCGGAAACAACTTTCTGCGACTGAGCGAAGGCAGATGCCAGCTCCATAGCCAGCTTTGCCACTTCCGGGGAAAGAGATGTATTTGCCATATGTGGAGACAATGTATCAGATATCGATAGTAAAAGCAACGAGTGAATGCGGCATGTCAGGGAGTTTCTTCCTCCAGCTCCGCTTCAAAATACTGCATGAGCTCCTGCAGACTCTCCTCTCCGTAAAATTTATGCTCTGCCAGACGTGACAACTCGGTAGCAATTGCCTCAAAAGACTCCATGAACTCCACCGCCAGCAACTCTTCATCAACCTGCTCCAGCACATCTGCATCAGGCTCCCACAGCAAGAGTTCACGGATGCGGGCGGCATGTTTTCCCGCCGTCTCTGCATCCTGCACCTTCCGCAGCAAATCCACCAGCTCACGCCCGCGCTCATGAATCGTGTCGCGCAAGGCCTTTTCGACCTCCGTCATTTCCTCCTCCGGCAGAGCTTCACCCACCTCCGCTTCCGGCAGCAACTCATCTTCCAACGACTGCGCGGACACAGTCCCCATTCCCGCACACAGCAGCGACATTATCAGCATTAAACACCTTGTCATCGCCACACTTATACCACACGCACGCGCATAACAGCAAGTTTTTAACACAAAAATGCCGCAAAACAGACATTTTTTTGAAACTGGGAGATTGACGGAGCGCCTTTCATGGTGTAGACTACGGAAAGTGCGTAGACGTGTGCTGCGCTGTGTCGTCATATACTTTTACCTCTCTCAATCCCGTGTACTCGAACGAATCTTTCCTTCTACAACTCCTGGTGGAAGCCGGTGCCATCGATGAGGGCACTCTGGATGCTGTGCGCCAGCAGCTTTCCCCTCTGGACAGCGTCATCGAACACCTTGTCAACAACGGTTACCTGACGGGTGAATACATCGCGCAGATTGCCGCCTCCAATTCCGGGCTGGAATATGTGGAAATTTCCTCCTTTGAGGTTGACCCCGCCATCGTTGCCCGTGTCAAGCCCGAGCTGGCACGCCGCGTGGGATTCATGCCGCTGGGCGATGACGGATTCTCACTACAGGTGGCCATCACCGATCCCTTCGACATGAACACCATGGACAGCCTGCCCCAGTTCCTGGGCTGCGATGTCTCGTTCTTTGTCACCTCCGAAAAGGAGATGAAGAAGGCGCTCGATAAGTACTACCCCGAGCAGAAACAATATGCCAAGGGCGACACCGAGGCCCCCATCATTGAGCTGATTGACAATATGTTCAATGAGGCCCACACCATGCGTGCCTCCGATATCCATATCGAGCCCATGGAAGACCGCGTTCGCCTGCGCTACCGCGTGGACGGCCGACTGGTGGAAGTCGCCACCCATCCCAAGAAGCTGCTCGGACCGATTGTGGCTCGTCTCAAGGTGATGAGCACCTCCATGAGCATTGCAGAGAAGCGCGTCCCGCAGGACGGCCGTATCGAACTCGACCTGAAGGACGGCGCTCACATCGACCTGCGTGTCAGCACCGTGCCCACCAACCACGGTGAATCCGTGGTTATGCGTATTCTGGATAAATCCGCTCTGGCGCTTGGTCTGCCGCAGTTGGGCTTCCTTTCTGACGACGAAGCAACCTTTGACCGACTGGTCACGCTGCCTGACGGCGTGATTCTGGTGACGGGTCCCACCGGTTCCGGTAAAACGACGACACTCTATGCCTGCCTGAACCACCTGAACCGTCCGGACAAGAAGATTATCACCGCTGAAGACCCCGTGGAATACGAGCTCTCCGGTATTAATCAGGTGATGATTCGTACGGAAATCGGCATGACATTCGCCGCTGCACTGCGAGCCATGCTGCGTCAGGCTCCGAACATCATCATGATTGGTGAAATTCGAGACGGGGAGACCGCAAGCATCGCCATTCAGGCAGCCATGACGGGTCACCTCGTCCTCTCCACCCTCCACACCAACGACGCGCCTTCCTCCGTGGCTCGTCTGGCCGATATGGGCGTTGATCGCTTCCTCATCGCCTCCGCCGTGCGCGCCATCATGGCCCAGCGACTCTGCCGCAGCCTCTGCAGCTGCAAGATTCCCGGCCATATGACACCCAAGCAGGCTACCACGCTCGGCGTGGATATCAACCGTCAGGTCATGGTTCCCCGCCCCGGCGGCTGTGAAAAATGCCGCGGCAAGGGCATGAAGGGACGTCTGGGCATCTTCGAAATTTTCGAGATTTCGGATGATGTTCGCGGGCTGGTCAACTCTGATATGACCTCTGCCCAGCTGCGCAAGCGCGCCCGAGAACTGGGCATGCGCACGCTGCGAGAGGACGGTATCCGCAAGGTCATGGCCGGTCTCACCTCTGCCGATGAAATCATCCGCGTAACCGCAGGCGACGCCAGCTGATACAACAGAAACAGGCATCTAACACATTTATCCCCCAATTTTCATTGAGTTATGAATAACGATGTAACACTGGATGTTTTCATCAATAACGGCATGCTGGACAAGGCCGTTGCCCGCGATATCAAGGACGAGATGTCCAACAGCGGCAAGGAGGTGTGGGAAACCCTCATCGATTTCGGCATCATCGGCTCCCCGGAAGATTTCTGGAATGTCATCGCCACGGAAGTGGGTGCCCAGTACATTTCCCTGGTGGATTTCTATCCCCCGCAGGAGGTGCTGGATATGCTCCCCGGCCCGCAGGCACGTATGCACGGTGCCCTGCCTATCGAATACCGGGAGGGTGAAGGCCTCTACGTCTGTCTGGAGGACCCGCTGAATCCTCAGACCATAGACGACCTCCGCATGGCTACCGGGCTGGACATCTACCTCTATGTGGCCGCCGACTACGAAGTGCGCTCCCGCCTGCAGGAATGCTACGGCGGAGCGGATGCAGCCATGGGTGACCTGCTCAACGAAATGAGCACCATGAGCGTGGGTAGTCAGGACGGCGCAGAGGAAGCCAACTCTGCCCCGGTGATTAAGTTCGTCAATCTGGTGATTGTGCAGGCCATTAAGGAAAAGGCATCCGATATTCACCTGGAGCCTTTCGAAAAGGAATTCAAGATTCGCTACCGCGTAGACGGCGCTCTGTATGAAATGGCACCCCCGCCCGTGCATCTGGCTAACCCGGTGATTTCCCGCGTCAAGGTGATGGCAGGCATGAACATCGCCGAACGCCGTGTGCCGCAGGACGGCCGTATCGTGATGCGCCTGGGTGAACACAGCGTGGATATGCGTGTGAACTCTCTGCCCACCCAGTACGGTGAATCCGTGGTAATGCGTGTGCTTGACCGCGGCAGCGTGAGCCTTGACCTCAACAACCTCAACCTCGACCCCAAGCTGCATGAATACATCATCGACACGGTGAACAAACCCAACGGTATCTTCGTGGTGACCGGCCCCACCGGCTCCGGTAAAACGACGACGCTCTATGCCGCTCTGCGCGAGGTGAATACCGAGGATTCCAAGCTGCTCACCGCAGAAGACCCCGTGGAATACGATATCGACGGCATTGTGCAGGTACCCATCAACGAGGCCATCGGCGTAACCTTCCCCCGCGTGTTGCGAGCGTTCCTCCGCCAGGACCCCGACCGCATTCTGGTGGGCGAAATTCGAGACAAAGACACCGCCCAGATTGCCATTCAGGCAGCTCTGACGGGTCACCTTGTGCTCTCCACCCTGCACACAAATGATGCAGCCGGCGCCGTAACCCGCTTTGTGGACATGGGCGTGCAGCCTTTCCTGCTGGCAGCCACGCTGCTGGGCGTACTGGGTCAGCGACTTGTGCGAACCATCTGTCCGTACTGCAAGACGGCATACACCCCGTCCACCTCCCTGCTCAACCGTCTGGGAATCAATCCCGCGCTCATCGGACAGCAGCAGTTCTACACCGGTGCCCGCTGCGACAAGTGCGCCCACACCGGCTACAAGGGACGAAAAGGTATCCACGAATTGCTCAATGTAACCGACCCCATCAAGGATCTTATTACCCAGAATGTTCCCTCCATCGTTCTGAAACAAAAAGCCATTGAGCTGGGTATGTCTACCCTCCGCGAAAACGGCATTCAGAACATTTTTGAGGGTCATACCACAATTGAAGAGGTGCTCAAGTACACTTAAACTTGACGCCACGCCTCACATCTGCTATTTTTTTAACAAGCTGAATTAACTTTTCTAACCAATCGCAATTATATGCCTAATTTCAGATACACCGCGCTGGATCAGAATGGCGCAGAGAAAACCGGCTTCATCACAGCCGACAATAAAATAGCCGCCATGGAGATGGTGCGCAGCCAGGGGCTTCTGGTACGCGAATGCGTGGAGAGCACCAAGGCTGAAGCCAAGGCCGCAGAAAAGAAGAAAGCGACGAAGAAAGGAGGCAAGGGAGCCAAGAAGGAGAAGAAGTCCGGGCGCGCCGGAGCCAAGGTCAAGCAGAAGGAAATGATGGTGTTCACCCGCCAGCTTGCCACCCTGATTGATGCCGGTCTTCCTCTGCTCCAGAGTCTTAACGTGCTCTCCAAACAGGAGCCCAATCCTGACCTGCGCGCCACCATCGGTGCTCTCGGTGAATCCGTGCAGGGTGGTTCCACCTTCTCCGAAGCTCTGGGTGCCTATCCCAAGATGTTCAACAAACTGTTTGTGAACATGGTGAAGGCCGGTGAGCTGGGCGGTGTGCTGGAAGTCGTGCTCAAGCGACTGGCCGAATATCAGGAAAAAGCCAACCGTCTGCGCGGCAAGGTGGTCTCTGCCATGGTGTACCCCATCATCATTCTGGTGATTTCCGTGGGCATTCTCGTCTTCCTCATGCTGGCCATTGTGCCCAAGTTCAAGGAGATGTTCGAAGGCCAGAATATGGAGCTGCCTGCGCTTTCCCAGTTCGTGTTCAACTTCTCCGACCACTGTATCAATGACGACATCATCCCGGTGGTACCGAACGCCTTTGTGTTCATCGTGCTGCTGGTAGCCGCCGGCATCGGTGTCAGTTTCTGGAAGAAGACCCCCAAGGGGGCCCGGGTCATGGATCGCTTCATGCTGAAGATTCCCAAGCTGGGTCACCTCAACAAGGTGAGCGCTGTGACCCGCTTCTCTCGTACCTTTGGTACGCTGGTGGCATCCGGTGTGCCGATTCTGCAGGCTCTGCTCATCACCCGCGACACCGCAGGCAATGTGATTGTGGCTGATGCTATCACGAAGATTCATGACTCCGTGCGCGAAGGTGAATCCATCGTCACGCCGATGTCTGCCTGTGATGTGTTCCCGCCCATGATGATTTCCATGGTAGACGTGGGTGAAGAAACAGGTCAGCTGCCGGACATGCTGCTGAAAGTGGCAGAGGTGTATGATGAGGAGGTGGACAATGCCGTGTCAGCCCTCACCGCCATGCTGGAACCGCTCATGATTGTGTTCCTTGCCGTTGTGGTGGGCGGTATCGTGCTGGCCATGTTCATGCCGATGATGGAAATCATCAAGAACGTGTAAATCGCCATGAAACTGCATCTTAACAGTCAGAGAAAGGGTTTCACGCTCATTGAAATCCTCATCGTGGTGGGCGTTCTGGCCTTCCTGGCCGCCGGCATGTGGCAGGCCACGGCCTACATCCAGTCCCGCTCCATGAAGACGACGGCGCAAACGCAGGTTCAGCTGCTGGAAGCCTCCGTGAACGCCTACCGCGCAGACAATGCCGGCTACCTGCCGGATGGTCGCGGAGATGAAGTGAGCTCCAACGTCATGTACGAAATGCTCAGCCGCGACGAGGACAACGATGGCGAGCCGGATGACGAAAACGGCGAGGTTCAGATGCCCTATTGTGAGTCGTTCTACGTCGTTTCCTCCAAAGATACGGAACAGCAGGAAGGCATCCCCGTGGTCAAGGTGCGCATTAAGGGCTCCGGCGGCACGAAGAGTGCTCGTGGCAAAGTTTACGTCATCATGGATCCCTGGGGCAATACCTACCGCTACCGCCTCGGCTACGAGGGGCAGACGGAAAGCGGCAAGACCGGCAACGGCATGAACCCCGACTTCGACATCTTCTCGCTCGGACCGGATGGCAGAGGAAACGGACGAACCAATGACGGAGACAACGAGGACAACATCTCCAACGTCAAATCCTGGAAATAAACTCTCAACCCCATCAGCCGGCACAAATGCCGGCTGAACTTTTTACGATATGATTTCCCACTTTCACACAACATGTCTGGCGGCAGTGCTTGCTCCTGCCGTCTGTATAGTAGCTCCCTGCTCTGCTGCACCGGCAAAAACAAAGGTAAAAGTACCGGCAGCGGCAGCTGTCGTCAGACGCGTAACACCGCAATTTGCCGATTCAGTCATCTTTTCACTAAACAAAAAAGTTAAAGAGCCGACCATCGCGGCCAAGGGTGAAAAACTGCACATAACAGCACCGAATGTAAGGGAATGCGTGAGAGCCTACGGCTACTATCTGCGGAATGTGGCTCATGTGCATTTTTCTCAGAACGGCGACAATGCGTCCGTCGCAAAACTCGTTCTACCGAAAGAAACGCTGACAGTCCCGGCCACGCACAAGTTTAATTACGCCTACAACTACTGCACGCTCAGCTATACCGGTGCTCACTGGAATCAAACCCGCTGGGAACGTGAGCTGGACATGCTGGCGCTGAGCGGGTACTATGCCGTACTGGTCACTCCCGGTCTGGAAAGTGTCTGGAAAGGATTTTTGAGCGACCTGGGTTACCCCAAAGAGCGGATAGAATCCTTCATCGCCAACCCCGCCTACAGCGCATGGTGGCACATGGGTAACCTGGAGGGCGAGGGCGGCCCGGTTCACCGGGATATCATTGCACAGGAAACAAAATTAGGCAAGTTCATCGTTAAAAGGCTCCTTGAGCTGGGAATGGAACCCGTGCTGCAAGGTTACGTAGGCTTCCTGCCCAGCGGAAGTGATGCCGGAAAAATCGGCGGCAAGTTGATACCGCAGGGTAAATGGTGTCACCAGTACGAACGCCCGGATATCCTGCAACCCACTGACCCCATATTCGGGAAAATAGCAGCAATCTGGTACAGGAATCTCAAAAGCGTATACGGCTATCAGGGCAAGTACTTCGGGGGTGACCTGTTTCACGAAGGCGGCAAACAGGGAGGTACGCCTCTGAAGGAAGCGGCCGAAGCGGTTCAGGCGGCCATGCAGAAAGCTGCTCCCGGGTCCTGCTGGCTCATCCAGGCATGGGGCCACAACCCCTCGCCTCAACTGCTCAGCGGCACGCATCCGGATCAGACCATCATTCTGGCGCTTGATAAGAATATGAGCGCCGGCCACGACATTTCCCGCAATTACCGGGGACGCCCGCACGTGTGGTGCGAACTGGCCAACTTCGGCGGCAATCATGGACTATACGGCGGCATTCCTCTGCTGGAAAACATGCCGTCTGATATCGGCGGGGCCATAGGTATCGGTCTGCTCTCTGAGGGATTGGAGGTCAACCCACTGTATTATGCCATGGTGACGGAGAGAATCAATTCCAACGGTCCCATCAACCGCGCCGGATTCCTCTCCGCTTACGCCAAGGGGCGTTACGGCACAGATGATGCCGACATCATTCAAGCGCTGGAACTGCTCGTCACCAGCGTATATTCGCCGGTTCGGCTTCAGGAAGGATGCCAGGAAAACATCATGTGCGCACGCCCGAGCCTGACGGCTCGCAAGGCATCCACCTGGTCTAAACCCAACAATTACTATAATTTTCAGGATGTTCGCCGGGCAGCGGCTCTGATGCTGGCCGCAGGTAAAAGGCTCCGGCTCGACACCCTGCCCACGTGGCGCTACGACATGGCCGACCTGTGCCGGCAGGTGCTGGCAGACACAGCTCGCGAGCAGCTGCCCAAGTGCAAGGCCGCCTTTGATGCAAAAGACAAGGCAGCCTTTGAGCGCGAAAGCAAGGCCTACCTGCAGCTGATTGAACAAACGGCAGAGGTGCTGGCCACCTCTGAGTATTTCCTGCTGGGACGTTACCTGAAAGAAGCAGAAGGCAAAGCAGGCAAAAACAAGGAAGCACAGGCGCAGATGAGTAAAGCGCTCAAACAGCTCTTCACTACCTGGGTTCCCAAATCCGGCACCACGCTCAACGACTATGCGCACCGCCAGCTCTCCGAGTTGATGACGTACTATTACCTGCCCCGTTGGAAAGCCTACTTCAATGCCCGCACTCAGGAATTGAGCGGTCAGGCCGCCGCCGGGGAAAGCGGGCGCTCCGCCGAAGAAAGCAACAGCAATAATGGCGAGGCGGTTTCCACCAGCCACGAGCTCAGCGCCAGCGTGGATGCCATTGAAACCGGCTTCGCCTCTTCCGATACACCGCTCCTGACGGAGCCGACGGGCAACATCATCGAGCTGGCAGAAAAAATCCTCAAGCCTTAACGCATCGGGCGTTCGGGGGAAAGGCGAGGCGGCCGTCCCCACGGATGTCTGCGATGACGCATCTGACGCATGCGGGAGCGCAGCTCCTGCATGCGTTGCTCGTCATAGCTCTGCAACAGCAGGGATATTTCTGCCTCCTGCTGGGCGCGTGCAGCCTCCTCTGTGGGGTGCATGGAGACCAGCATCACCAGCTGCTCTCTCATTTCCGGAGTAAAGTCGGCTCTGCTGGTCAGCAGGGAAAGAACGCCGAGCGTTTTTTCGTTGAACACCATCGCCTCCAAATCCTTCCCCTGCTTATTGAGCATGAGAGCATACTTATCCCGTATGGCAAGATACATCAGCAGCAGGTTGCTGTCCGATGGTGATTCTGCCAGAAGGCCCTGGGCGTATTCCACGGCGCGTGATGTGGCATCCATTTCTGATGCAGAAAGCTGGATTTTGCCTCTGCGGTGTAGCTGATGCTGCACAAAAGCACGACGATAAGCACGGCTTGATGGGTAGCGGCGCAGCAAATCCTCCAACAGCGTTGCAAATTTCTCACCATGGGGTGACAGGCTGTCTCGCCATTCACCGGGTGGCAACTGTTCCAGCAGCATCAGCTGGAAGAGCCGCGATGCTTCGTGCTCCGGCTTCTCATCCACAAGCCCGCGTACCAGCTCCACGGCCTGAGTCATATAACCCTTGCGCCGTGCTTGCATCTCCTGCCATTCCTGAGGGCTGCGGTTACGACGATAATGTCTATTTCCCCGGCGCGGGTCAGCAAGCATGAGCAGCGCCCGCACCTGCTCCACGCGCACCTCAAAAGCAGTCTTCTTCTGTCCGCTGCTCACCAATTTCTGTAATAAATCCCGGGCTTCAGCTCTTGTTTCCCTGTCTTCCCACAGGCAGAGGGCAAGCCCATTCACCGCACGGGCATACTCAGCGGTATCGGGGGGCAACGTTTCCAACGCACGGCGGAAATAAAGGCGGGCCGTATCAGAATCGCCCGTTCGGTGAGCAATGGTGGCCAGCGTGTAACAGGCTGTTCCCATATTGGCTCCGCCGCCTTCTGCCTGAGAGGCAATCTGCTCATAATAGGGCATGAGGTCCTGCAACAGGCGGGCATCGGCGCGGGTCACCTGTAAGGAGGCCTCACCCTCAATGTCCGTACTCAGCATGCTGTTGAAAATACGCTCCAGAGCGGCATCTGCTATCTGCGCATTCTGCTCGGCGCGGTGGCGCTGCTCGTTTTCATTCGCATACCCCCAGATGATGCTCACGAACAACAACCCCACCATTCCGACAGCCAGATGACTCCACAAGGCAACAGCCGGGCGGCGGCGCATCCACATCCTGTAGCGGCGCAACAGCGAAGCCGGACGTGCCTTCACCGGCATCCCATCCAGATAACGCTGCAAATCTGCCACCATGGAGGTCATGTCCTCATAGCGGTCTGATGGGTCAAAGGAAATACTCTTGTTAATGATGGCTCCCAGCTCCCCTTCTCCCACCAGGGGGGGTAAGGGCTCGGAACAGATTCGGTGAATGAGATTGCCGGGGTCAACCTCGCGAAACGCAGGCCGCCCGCTCACCAGTTCATACAGGGTCAACCCCAGGCTGTACTGATCTCCCGCAAAAGAATTCTCCCCTCGGGAAAGGCGCTCCGGAGCCATATAGCGCAGGGTGCCGTCATGGCTCTGTGTCACCAGCGGGGCATCCTCGCCCAAATTCAACACCGTAGCCAGTCCGAAATCGCCCACATACAACACGCCATCAGCATCCAGCAAAAGATTGCCCGGTTTCACATCCCGATGCAACACTCCCTGCGAGTGGGCATAGGCCAGCGCTCGCGCTGCCTGCGTTCCCACCTTTGCCACGGCCTGATGAAACGGCATTCCGGGAAAGGCTTCCCGAATGGCCGCCGGGCTGACACCCCTGCCCTTGACCAGACTCATGACATAGTAACGGAAGTTCCCCTCATGACCGGCACCGAACACCTCTACAATGTTAGTATGATGCAGGGCGGCGATAACACGTGATTCCTTTTCAAAAGCCTCACAATGGCGGGCATCCGCGCTCCAGGACGGGAAGAGTATCTTGATGGCCACCTCGCGTTTGAGGGCCTCATGCTCCGCTCGAAACACCGTTCCCATGCCGCCGTGCCCCAAGCGCTCCAACAATCGGTATCCCCCCAGCTGTTCCGGGTAGGAGGCCGCCACATCCCGTGCCGTGCGGGTGGCGGTTTGGCTCACGCCCTCCATCTCGACCATCGTTGGCAGCAGCTCCAGCAACTCCTCACTGCATTCCGGGTGAGAGGCCGCAAATGCCTCTACCGTCGGAGCTTCTCCCCGCCGGAATGCTTCCAGATACTCATCGGCCAGCGTTGCCACCAGCTCTTCTTTCTCTGCTTCATCCATGGAGTTAATGCTGCATATAAGGATAGACCTTCTCTATCAGCTCCCGAAAGCGTTTGACCGCCCGCACATAGCGAATGCTGGCAGCCTTCACCTCTATGCCCAGCACAGCGGCGCATTCACCGTTACTCAGTTCCTCAAAATGGCGCAATTCCAGGATTTCTCTGTCAGCCGGGGACAGTTGCGTCAGTAACAGCCTAATCTGCTGCTGCCGCTCCACTCTCTCCATGTGCGAACGGGGACTGGAGATGGAATCCGCAAACTGCGCCCAGGCATCCATCATGGAGGCATCCTCCGGCGCATACTCTCGCATGGCATCGCGCTTCCCGGCTCCCAGATGCCGCCGCTCCATATCGGCCAGTGTCTGCAAGGCCAGACGGCGAAGCTTGGCGTACACAGGCACTTCCGGCTCGGCTTTCAGAAACTCCAGCCGCTTACCACATGCCAGATACGTCTCCTGCAACAAATCGTCGATTCCGACACGACGCTGCAACACCGCAGGCATACGCAACACCAGCAGACGGGCGATGCGCTCGCGATGCTCCAGCCAGAGCTCTGCCAGCCACAGGTTTTCAGGAGATTCTGCCATGGACTAAAATCTGTACAACATATAGGACGCACCGCAGCGAAACGTATCTACACAAATGATGCCGATTTGTCATCGGCATCAGAAAAATCAGGCTATCACGTTCTCCTCCCGCAGCACTCGGGTCATCAGCTCATCCAGCGCCTGCCGGGCCGGCTTCCCGCTGTACAGGATGTCGTACATGGCATCCGTCAGGGGTGAGCGAACTCCCAGATTGTGCGCCAGCTGGTACACGGAAAGCGTGTTGGGTATACCCTCTACCACCTGACCGATGCGCTTCTGACACTCCTCCGTCGGCACGCCATCGGCTATCAGGCGACCGGCCGTCAGATTACGGCTGTGCTCCGAATAACAGGTCACCACCAAATCGCCCATGCCGGACAGCCCCATGAATGTTTCCATGCGCCCGCCGCGAGCCATTCCCATGCGGGTCATCTCCGCCAGTGCACGGGTGGCCAACGCTGCGCGGGCATTGTCGCCCAGCCCCAACCCGGCGCAAATGCCGCCGGCCAGGGCAAACACATTCTTCATGGCACCACCCAGCTGCATGCCGACCACATCCGTTGTCGTGTAAATACGCAGGAACGGAGTGCTCAAATGCTGCTGCACCGCCTTGGCAATTTCAAGGTCATCGAAACCTATCAACGTCAGGCTTGGCAGGCCCAGCACGATATCCTCCGCATGATTCGGGCCGGAAAGCGCCCCCACGGGGTAGCTCAGCACAGAGGCAAGAATCTCACTCATCAGCAGGTTCGTATCCTTCTCTATACCCTTGGAGCAAGTCATCACCACGGCATCTTCCGCCAACCCAACCTCGGCAAGAGACTTAGCCACGCTGCGCATCACCACGCTGGGAACCACCACCAGCACCAAATCGGCACCGGCAACATCCTCCCACTTGCTGGTCACCTGCACATTCTCCGGCAGAAGGTTTGCCCCCATCGGAGCTACCAGACTCTTGCGGGTCTCACGAATAGCATCCGCTTCGCGCTCCAGATAGGTCCAAAGCACCACATCTCGCCCACTCTGCCCGGCTGTATATGCCAGCGCTGTACCCCATGCTCCGGCACCGATGACCGCCGTTTTCCTGAATATTCTCTGCATACCGATAAAATTATTTTTTAGAAGAAAATGCTTTGGGTTCCGTTCCCTTGCAAAGGCGAACGATATTGCTGCGGTGCTTGACCACCACCAGCACGAACACCAGGAAGAGAAGCCCCAGTACCATCATGTCTGCCACGCTGCACACTCCATCCTGGTACCAGAAGATATAAGCGGCAGATGCCATCATGGCCACCCCCGCCACCATACTGGAAAGCGAAACATAACGTGTCAGCACCATACAGCCAATCCACCCCAGCGTAGCCCACAAGCCAATCATCGGGGAAAGCGCCACCAGACAGCCTCCCGTAGTGGCCACCCCCTTACCGCCCTTGAATCGAAGGAAACAGGTAAAGGTATGCCCCAGCACCAGAGCAAACAGCATCGCTACCAGCCATCCCATCTGACAGGCATCGAACTGCGTCACATCTGCACCCAGATGATTCTTCATCAACAGCAGCGGGACAAAGCCCTTCAAAAAGTCCAGAATGAAAACAGGAATACCCCAACGCTTACCAAGCACACGCACCGTGTTGGTTGCGCCTATATTATGCGAGCCATGCTCACGCAAATCTATCCCATTGATACGACCCGCCACATACCCGAAAGGAATGGAACCAATCAGATAGCCTGCGAGGATATATAAACAATTCTCTACCATGTGCCTTCAGTATACAACCACTATGTTCCTAATGCAACGATTTTTTTTCGGATTTCCAAAGTGTTTTTTATTGTTGAACTGTTGGTGTCTCAGAAGATGCCGTTTCTTCATCATCTCCACCCCACACCCAAAGATAAACAGACAACGCAATATAGAGCGTAGTCAGCACACAACCCAACAAATTCACCACCCGGCTGATGATACGCCAGCGAGTCAGCAGAGCCAGCCCGAACACAGCCACGCTGATAACAACGCCGATACCGGCAATAACCGCACTCCCCACCACATCCTGCTCATTGAACACGTAGTTCATAATAGCCGGCACCATGGTCAGCATCAGCATGGCACCCAACGTATCCCAGCTGTTGAACTCATTCAAATCCTCCGCTTCATCGCTCATATCAGGCAGAGTATACCCCCATTGGCAGCCCTTTGCAATAAATTTCCGTTGCATCTACCTTCCCCATTACGCCCCCCCCCTCGCTCGCAACAGCAAGCTTCCACGGGGACAACGCCCCCTTTCACGTGCGCCAAGCACAACTTTCTCGCGGCATCTTTCACTGATAGCAACAAAATTCAACGCCGGGAGCCATCGGCCCACGGCCTATTAGGGCATGCTGAAGTACGATTGATGAGCTACTCAACGCAATGCCAGAATCTCGCGCAGGACGGAGAGGCATTTATTGTTTTCGGCCGCACAACCAATGGTAATACGGATATATTCCGGCAGGCCGTAACCTCCCATGGGGCGGGTAATGACACCGCGGGCTAGAGCCTCTGCGTACACTTTTGCTCCGTCCCCCACTCGCACGAGGATGAAATTCGTATGGCAGGGGATGTACTCCAGCCCCATGGCATCAAAGACGGCGTAGTATGCGGCGCGACCTTCATTCACCATCTCCACGGAGCGGCGCAGATGCTCCGTATCATCCAACGCAGCCAGAGCCCCCACCTGGGCAATGAGGTTCACGTTGAAAGGCGAACGCGCCTTATTAATCAACCCGGCAATTTCTTCGGATGTGATGGCGTATCCCACCCGCACGCCGGCCAGACCGTAGGCCTTGGAGAATGTGCGCAGCACCGCGACGTTTCTGCCGTCGCGCACGTATTTGGCCGTATCGACCTGCTCATCGGCGAACTCCATATAGGCCTCGTCAAAGACAACCGTCACATGCTCCGGCACTGCCGCCATGAAAGCATCCACCTCTGCCTGTCCCACCATGGTGCCCACGGGGTTGGTCGGGTTGGTGATGAACACCAGTCGCGTCTGCGGGGTGATGGCACGCAGCATGCCCTGTAAATCATGCGTCCAGTCCGGCTTATTGGGCACGGAAACATAGGCAGCACCGAACAGCTTCGCCACAATGGAATACATGGCAAAGGAATATTCAGCCGCCACAACCTCCGTACCGGGTTTCAGGAAAGCGTGTCCCAGCAGCTCTATCAGCTCACTGCTGCCATTTCCCACGGCCGTCTGCTCAAAACTCACGCCGTAATCCGCAGCCAAACGGGAACGCAGGGCGAAAGAAGCCCCATCCGGGTAAATATGCACCCCGGCAACGGCTTGCCGCATGGCCTCCAGCGCCCTCGGCGAGGGTCCCAGCGAATTCTCGTTGGAGGCCAGCTTCACGATATCCTCGGGAGCCATTCCCAGCTCGCGGGCTGTTTCCTCAATAGGTTTGCCGGGTTTATAGGCTACCAGCTCCCATACATTCTGATTGGCGTACGGTAAAATACTCATATCTGCTGCCCGCTAGCATATACCTGCCGTTTTGAAAAAACAAGCCTTGATTTCGGCATTACTAAAGGGTAGAATAAGATTATGAAGGTAAGCCGCAAATCCTGTTTCTGCATGCTCATTTCGTTGGTGGTCACCGCCGTGCTGGTGGTGATGCTGGGGTATCGCCTCCTGCAACGGGATACGGCCGAATTCCCGCTGCCGATTCCGCATGCTGAGGGCACAACGCTCACCGGCACGGAGGCCGCGGCCGATTTTCACTTCACCTATCGCTGGAATCTGCGGGACTGCCCCACCGACACCGAAATTCTGGGGGCTGTTGCCCCCGGCGTTGTCGATTTGATAGACGGCGAAGCCATCTGGAGCATCGAGCTGACCGCCAAAGAGGGCAAGCTGTCCATTAAAACGGATGCTCCCGTGCTGAAAGCCACCTCTCCTTTCTGTAAAATCCACGCCCGTTACTGTATCACGGAAAAGCCGGTGATTCATCTGCGTATGCCCAACACCGGGCTACATCCGCAGCGCCACTTCATTCTGGCTTGTGAGCTGACGGCTGATTATGGCTTCGGGTTCAGCCGCCAAACCTATTATCTTCAGGAGATGGCGGTGGATTTGGCGGATGGCGCCGCCGATTTGCAATCACCAACCATCCCCCCCTCGCTGGGCAAGCTTCCCCGCCACCACGTGCTGCGCGGTGCACCCACCGGACTGCCGGAACGCTTCTGCGGCACGCCCACGGAAAAGGAGCTGCTGCGCTACCTCTTTTATCTGGCCATGGTGGAAGATTCCGGCACCGCCGCAGCCCTGCTGCCGGGATTGAAACGTCGCGGGCAGAATCTCATTGACACCATGTCCGACAGCTCTCTGCCCTGGCCGCAATGCTGGAAAAGCGGTACGGAAACAGCCCGAGAGCTCTCCCGCCGTGTTCGCCCCCTCCTGCAACACATGCAGGATCATAACTGCTACAACTCTGCCGAGCTTGCAGAATTCGTCAACGGGCCTATCTTCTCCCGCATCTTCGGCCCACCGAAGCAATGAGTTAACCTATTTTGCTTTTTTCATCAGATAGTTCCTTTTCCAACCGGCCTCTACGGCCGGTTTCTTTTTTTCGCATTCCCACTCCCGTCGGGGTAAATGATTTACCCCCGGTTACCCACTTTCTCGCCACCATTACCTCCTCCGCGCCACCTGCCGTTGCCCCCCCTTCGCCCTGTTTCCCCCTTTCTGCATATTTTAGTTCCTAAATAATAAACATTTCCTGATTTCCAAGTAATTCTTATTATTCTTAAACTATATTTATCAATTTATCTTAAATATTTTCTTGACAAAAACAGGAAAAGATAGTTAAATTTCGGCAAGACAGGGAGAAAGAGAAACGAGAATGATGCCTGAACCGAAATACCGCCAGATGGAACTGAATCCGCGCACAGCGGATGGTGAGCAGCACAGCCCTGAGCAGGTACGGCTGCAGATGGAAAAGGCGCGTCAACAGGCAGAATTCTTCGAGGCTCAGCGCGCCCAGTGGGAAGCCCAGCGGCAGGCACTGGAACAGAGCAACGAGCAGAAAGCCCTGTTCAATGAAGGGCTGAACGATGTTGGCATGAAGCTGCATTACGCCGTGCAGCGCATGGATCACGAGCTGGACTCCATGAAACGCGAGTACGAAGAAGTATCACGCGTATGCGACCACCTGAAGCGCCACCTGAAGATTTTATCCTCCATGCAGCCGGAACAATGGAGCACCGAGGGCTTCTCCGCCCGACTCCACGAAGCGCTGCCCAAGCTGGAACGCGCCGAGAGCGATTTCAATGAGATATACGCCTCAGCCGGCCATTACAAACACACAGACATTTTCACCCGAAAGCCCGGCGAAGAAGCGAAGAAAGGCTTGAACTGGAAAGGAATTCGCGACGAATTATTGCGCGGTCTGGCATTCCATTTCCCGCTTTTTCTCCTGCTGCTCATCAGCTGGGCCGTTTATCACTTCCTGCTTTCCTGAAAGCATCCGCACATAACCTCTCTCCCCCACGTATCATCACATGACCAGAAACGAATCCATCCGTCGTCTCAAGATGCAGGATTTGGAACGCAGCGCACGCCGCAGCAGTTACGAGGCTGACCCGCAGGCATGGCGCGACACCGCATGGCAGGCCTCAGACTATATGCTGGAGCAGCCACGCCGCGGACGCAACACACTGGGGCCGCAGGAGGATGTGATGGAAGAACGCCGCGTACGCCGTCAGCGGGTCGTCGGTACGGAAGCCGTGTCCACCACACGCCGCAACAGCGTGGGCGAAAGCCTCTGCGTACTTTTCCTGTTGGCCATCTCCGTAGCAACCGTCTACTGGTTCTGCATGGAGCAGCTTACCCAATAATTCTTCTGTACAGAATTGCGCTACAGAGTTACCCGGTATACTGAGCTTGTCATCAGCAGGTGACAACGGCAGCAGGGAGTAGGCTGTTTTCGGATTACATTTTGATTCAACCAATCAGATATCCTCATCATCCCAATCAGCGCGGGGGTGGGCTTGGCGGTAGACCTCTTTCATGCGCGACTTGGTCACATGGGTATAAATCTGGGTGGTGGAGAGGGAGGAGTGCCCCAGCAGCTCCTGCACGGCGCGAAGGTCAGCGCCGGCATCCAGCAGGTGGGTGGCAAAGGTATGCCGCAGCTTGTGCGGAGAGATGTGGAATGGGATATCGGAGAGTTGCAGGTATTTATCCAGCATCTGCTGCACGCTGCGCCCGGACATGCGCCGTCCCAGGCGGCTGATGAACAGGGGCCCATCCGACGGGAGCCCGGCCATCTCTCGGTATTTTTCCACCGCCTCGCGGGCGTAGTCGCCCACCGGCACCAGCCGGACCTTGCGCCCCTTGCCCAGCACGCGCACACAGTCATCGCCGCTGAGCAGAGCATCCGCATTCAGCCCCACCAGCTCGCTGAGACGGATACCACAGGCATAGAACAGCTCCAGAATGGCGGCATCGCGGTAGGGAATCCAGGCCGGATGCTTCTTATCCACCGGCACCTGCAGCGGCAGTGCCAGCAGCGCCTCCATCTGGCGCAGGCTCAGGTGCACGGGAAGGCTCTGCGAGGCGCGCGGCAGGCTCACATCAGCCAGAGGATTGACCGCCAGCCCTTCCCTCCGCATCTGCCAGGTGTAAAACGAGCGGAGAGCCGCAAAGCGAAGCCGGATGGTGGCGGTTTTGAGCTGCAGGTTCAGCGCCTCATACAACCAGGCGCGGAAATCCTCCGTGGCGCAGGCATCCCACGCGGAAAAACGCTCCCCCATCCACTCGCGGAACTGTCCCAGGGAGCGGCGGTAGGACTCCACCGTGCGGGGGGACGCGTTGCGCTCCGCTTCCAGATACTCCAGAAAGCGGTATACGAGCCAATCCGGCTCAGCAGGGGCGGCATCATCGGCGGGGGGCATGTTCGCTGTTCCTTATAACACAATCGGAGCACACAGGCAAGCCTTCAACGCGTTGCCGCAGCAGCAATGCACCCGTGCTACGAAGTTTGGAGCAGAAAGAGCGCGGCAAATGGAAAATTGCCGGGAAGTTCAAAGTCAAATGGACGATGGACAAGGTACTGAATTCCGCTCGCTCTGCTCGCATGATGAACGATAAATGACGCTTAGCGTTCGTTGAAAACATCTGCGCTCAGCGCAGCAAACGTTGAATTCGTCATTCGTGTTAAGCCCGGAGGGCGGTAGCGCTTAGGCAGGCGGTGGAGCAGCGTTAGCTGCGGAACCCCTGTTTTTCGAAGGAAATTAAAAGGGAACCCCGTGAAGCAATCGTGCTTT
>SUVN01000003.1 GCA_015061985.1 Akkermansiaceae bacterium | reverse complement strand
GAAGGAGTGTCTGCCCGAGGCGGGCAGACAAGAACCCGCGTCCGCCCCCCGGCCCCGGCGATGCCGGGGTAAACGGCGCAGAGGTGTCTGCGCCGCCGGGGTCTGAAAAGCCCACCGGGCTTTTCAGCCTCATCCGTGCCGCCTGAGGGCAGGGTCACTTGACGAGGTGGTGGGTGAGGACGGCAGCTGCGCAGACAACAAAAAAGGATGCCCCAGTGGGACATCCTTTTTTGTTGTACACGAAGCGGACGGGGCTCGAACCCGCGACCTCAGCCGTGACAGGGCTGCGCTCTAACCAAACTGAGCTACCGCTCCTTGCCTTTTTGCCTCCGCCTTGCGGCGGGTGCGGGCAGATTATACGCAGAGTGCGGGGGGATTGCAAGCTTTTTTTTGCAAAAATGTCAATTTTGTAAAAAAAAGACGTTTTTTGGGGCTTCCCGTATGCGGTAGAGGGGAGAAATCAAAGAAAAAATCAAAGGAATTCTCGCTTGGCGGCGGCGGGGATGGCGTACATGAAGCGTTGGCCGTAGTATTTGCCGGTGATGCGGGAGTCCAGCAGGGTGATGATGCCGTGGTCGGTGTGGGAGCGGATGAGGCGGCCGATGCCCTGGCGGAATTTGAGGACGGCTTCCGGCAGGCTGTAGTCGCGGAAGGGGTTGCCGCCGCGCGCCTGTATGGCTTCGGAGCGTGCTTCCACCAGCGGGTTGCCGGGGGATTCAAAGGGGATGCGGGTGACGATTACGTTGGAAAGTGCCTCGCCGGGGACATCCACGCCGGTCCAGAAGCTGTCTGTGCCGAAGAGGACACTGCCGATGTGGGTCTTGAAGCTCTGCAGCATCTGGGATCGGGTGAGGGAATCGCCCTGCACCAGCAGAGGCCACCCGCGTTCTGTGCAGAAGGGGCGCAGGCGTGCCGCCTGGGCTCGCATGAGGTTGTAGCTGGTGAAGAGGACGAAGGCGCGCCCCTGTGATTCATTCAACGCCCGCATAATCCAGTCGGTGAGGGCAGGTTGGTACACCTCTTCTTCGCTGGCAGGGGGTGGAGGGGGCATGCTGCGAGCCACGATGACGCGCATCTGTTCCGCAAAGTTGAAGGGGCTGCCGATTTTGAGGGTTGCGGCACTCTCTGCACCGATGCGTCCGGTGAAGTAGTCCATGCCGCGTTCACCCGTGGAGAGGGTGGCGCTGGTGCAGATGCAGGCGCGGCCGGATTCGAAGAGCTTTTCGCGCAGCACGGGCGCTACATCGATGAGCGCGGAGCGGATGTTCATGTAGCGCCCCTCCGCACCGCTGCTCTCTGCCCAGTAGACGGAGGTGTCACTCTGCGTGAGCTTCACCAGCTCCCCGGTCGCCGCACACCAGGCCAGCAGGCGGGTGGCCGTGTCCAGAAGCTCGTCGCGGGTGAGGGTGTTTTCCTCTACGGCGGCCATTTCCCGCACTTCTTTGTAGAGCTCCTGCAGGGCGGGGGAGAGGATATCCTCCGTCCATTCCGGGGTGCGCAGTCGTACTGTGCCGTGGTGGGCATCCAGTTGGCAGTCGGCACGCGCGGCGCGGAAGAATTCTTCCGTGGCCACCTGAGCTTCCTCGATGAGACGCAGCAGGTTCGGCGTGGCATTGCGGCGCATGGTTCCCTTGTGCGTGTGTGGATTGTAGAGTCGCAACAGATCGTAGGTGAGCTCCGCCTCGCTCAGATTGAGTCCCAGCTGGTGGGCGGCAACGGTCTCGATGGTATGCGCCTCGTCCAGAATCACGAAGTCGCCGGGGAAGATGAAGCCTTGGGGGGATTCCTCATCTTCTGCCGCCATTTCCTCGGTCAGCGCCAGCAGGCCGAAGAAGAGGGTGTGATTGAGCACCACCACCCGTGCTTCCTGCACGCGGCGGCGGGCAGCCTGATAGGGGCAGTCCGTCCCGCAGTTGCGCGGGGTGCAGACGTGGTTTTCGCTGCATACCTGAGCCCACACCTTGGGAGAGATGTTCAGCTCTGCGGGCAGCTCTGCCAGCGAGCCTTCACCGGCAGCACCGCTGTTGAACCAGAGCTGTAGGTCGTGCAGCTGTTTGGTTTCAGCCTGGTTAAAGAGGTCGGTGGCCTGCTCCAGTGCGCGGCGGAGCCGGGTCTTGCAGAGGTAATTGGCTCGGCCTTTCAGCAGGGCGGCGGTGAACTCGCAGTCCAGCGCCCGGGCCACGGTGGGGATGTCCTTGTGGAAGAGTTGTTCCTGGAGGTTGATGGTGTGGGTGGAGATGACTGCCTTGCGGTCATGTTCCAGCGCAAAGCGGATGCCGGGGATGAGGTAGGCGAGCGATTTGCCCACGCCGGTGCCGGCTTCTGCCAGCAGGGCTGTATCGGTTTCCAGTGCGCGGGCTACGGCTCCTGCCATTTCCTGTTGCTGCGGGCGGAACTCGAAGCCACGGGCTCCGGAAAGAATGCCCGTGGCTGAAAAATCCTGCAGGGTCTGGTCGAAGAGCTGGCCCACAGCGGCAGGGAGGACGTGTTACAGTGTGCGGTCGCCGGAGGCGGGCAGTTTGATGTAGAGCGGCAAATCCGGGAAGAAGGTGCGCAGGGTGTTCACATCCGTGTTACCATCAATGAAATACCACTGGTTGAGCTTCGTGCCGCGGCTGATACCCGTGTCGGTGATGACCTCATCCCGTACGGCGAAGATGTGGCTTTTACGTTCCATGCGGGTGGTGCCGTTGCGGCTCGGCATGCTGATGACCAGCGTGGTGGGCAGCACCACAATACGGCTGCGGTCTTTTGTCTGCTGCACTTCTTCCACCGCGCGAACCCCCTTGGTGTCCTTGCGGACGGCTTGTACGGAGGCCATGGGCGGCGTGACCACGTATTCCGAGTAAGGCGCGCCTACGGTGAAGCTTTCAATTTTCACGCCGCTGTCCTTCATGGCCTTGCCTATGCGGGCGTATTTTTCACGCAGGGCGCGGTCGCTGGCAATCATGCGGGCTCGGGCTTCTTCCTTGGTTTCGCTGCGATTGTTGATACCCATGATACGGTGGGCACGCGCGGCTTCGCTGCCGGGGGCAGAGGCGGTGAGTTGGTCGGCATAAGTGCGGCGCAGCGGCGGGTACATGGAATCCACCGCCCAGCCCATATCGCAGTTGCGCACGGCCGCGCCATAGCGGCGGGCGGCTTCACGGGCGTTGTTGGCGGCATCGGACGCAGCCATGCTGACACCGGATAACAGCCCTGCTGTCAGCAGAATCAGGAGGAAAGCTTTCTTCATGCCCACATCCTACCAGCTATGCCGCAGCGGCGCAAGGGTGAAGTTTGTACTACTCCGCACTCTCACCTGCGCCTCAATGAGGATACAATCGTTTGAGTTGCCAATTCTGCCCGTCAGGTCAATTGTAGAGATATAACAGAAAAAACGGAGAAGACAAGAGATATCCTCCCATTTTTATTTCGTGCCCCCCTTTAAGCCGCGTGTGACGCGGGAAAAAAATTTTACGCGAGTGGAGGTATCTGTGGCAAAGGTGAAAGCTATCGCGTGAAAGTTCGCGGGGCTTCACGTGAAAGGGAGCGTTGCTCCCGTGAAAGCTCGCTGTCGCGAGCGAGGTGGGGGAGCAAAGGTGAAAGCTATCGCGTGAAAGTTCGCGGGGCTTCACGTGAAAGGGAGCGTTGCTCCCGTGAAAGCTCGCTGTCGCGAGTGGAGGTATCTGTGGCAAAGGTGAAAGCTATCGCGTGAAAGTTCGCGGGGCTACACGTGAAAGGGAGCGTTGCTCCCGTGAAAGCTCGCTGTCGCGAGCGAGATGGGGGAGCAAAGGTGAAAGCTATCGCGTGAAAGTTCGCGGGGCTACACGTGAAAGGGAGCGCTGCTCCCGTGAAAGCTCGCTGCCGCGAGCGAGATGGGGGAGCAAAGGTGAAAGCTATCGCGTGAAAGTTCGCGGGGCTTCACGTGAAAGGGAGCGTTGCTCCCGTGAAAGCTCGCTGTCGCGAGCGAGGTGGGGGAGCAAAGGTGAAAGCTATCGCGTGAAAGTTTCGCGGGGCTACACGTGAAAGGGAGCGCTGCTCCCGTGAAAGCTCGCTGTCGCGAGCGAGATGGGGGAGGATGGGGCAAGCCTGCGCCCGGGGAAATCCCCGGAAGCCGTATGCTGGCCTATATGCCGACGATGTTGAAGTATGTCAGATAAAAAACGAGGTAGTAGAGGAGCAGGGGGACGACACACACGAACAGCACCGTGTATAAAAAGGCTTTCAAGAGCCGCCGTTTGCAAATCTCATAAATCAGGAGAAAAATACAGATAAGCGGGATGCCGAACATCAGGGCGTTGACCACATATTCATTCACCTGAGCATTCGCTTGGCCGTACAGGGATGCTCCTGTCAGGGAATACCCGATGGCAAGCATCGTCAGAAGTGCTTTTTTTGCCATCTCGTGAAGGCTGAGGTGCAGGCATCAGAGCATGGTGGCCGGGAAGAACTCGCCGGTGGTGAGCAGGTGGTGCAGCGTCAGCCCGGCGATGAAAGCCGCAATCAGAACGGCAATCACATAGAGCGGCTTGATGAGGGTAATAATCGGATTCTCCCGCCGGATTTCCATTTCCGGGATATGGGCGGCGGCATTGCTGCGCAGTCTGCGGGCGCGCCCCACGGGTTTGCGGCGAAGCTGTACAGGGACAACCTCGGCACGCGCCATTTTGGTGCTTTCTTCTACCTCATCATCGCCGTTTTCCTCTTCGGAATCCTCATCATCGGGTTGCTGTTCTGCAGTCGGGAGCTCCTCGACATAGGTGAGTTGCGCCGCTCCGATGCCGTAGGGGACATCTGCGACCAGAGCCACGCAGTTATGGGCGCTGCCGTTAGCGGTCAGCATCAGCTCCGGGGTGCAGCCATGGAGCATGTACATGTTCAACTCCGCATTCCACATCAGCTCGCAATGCTGTGCTGCCACGCCTTCCGTGTCAGCGATGCGGATGTCGCAATCCTCGCCGCTGCCCAGCAGATACATGAACTCCGGGTTGAGCTCATAGGCGTGGGATGTACCGCTTGCGTCTGTAATATAAATGGCTGCCATGCTTCGGACAGTATGCCAGAATCCGCCGGAAAAGCAACCCCAAAATGGCTTTCTGCATGAGGTGAACTGCTTTTTGTTCTCCGGGTGACGGTTTTGTTATAAATCAGGGCAGGGAAAATTGTTGAAAAATGGAAAGAATTACGTTACATTAAGCGTAGACAAAGAAGATATGTACCCACGTTGTTCTTTAATCACATTTTTTCTGATGGCCGGGGTTGCGGCGGCGCAGATGCCCGGGGGGATGGCTTCCCACGTTCAGGTGGAAAAGGCCGTGCTCGGTAAGGATCGCATCATACGCAAGAGTATTGCCCATGCAGAGCCCATTCGCACGGTGAATATTTCAGCTGCCGTGTCAGGATTCCTGCATGAGGTCAATTTCAAGGAAGGAAGCATGGTTAAGGCAGGTGATGTGCTCATGGTGATAGACCCCATACGCTATCAGGCGGCAGAGCAGAAAGCCCGCGCGGCCGTGGCGCAGCTGGAGGCGCAGATTGTTTATGCCGGGAATCGGTATGCCCGCCTTTCCAAACTGGCAGAACAGCAGGCTGCATCCAAAGAGGATATGGAAAGCGCTCTCGCCACGCTGGAGGAGCTGAAAGCCAAACGCGCCGCCGCTCAGGCCAATCTGGTAAAGGCGCAGAAAGATTTGGCGGATTGCACCATCAAGGCAGAGATTACCGGGCGCATCGGCCGACTCAACTTTTCGCAGGGAAATTATGTGAACGTGGGTGAGAAACTGGCCACCATCACGCAGATTGACCCCATCTACATGCGCTTCCCGCTCAGTCAGACGGATGTGAACAGCATCTTCGGAGGCCCGGCGAAGATTGCGGATGTGTCCAAAGTGAACATCATCACGGCAAACGGAGTGCGCTATCCTTCTGAAGGAAAAGTCTCCATTGTGGACAACAAACTGACCGGGGACACGGACAGTTATACCCTCTGGGCGAAGTTTGATAACAAAGAGCATGTGTTGACCCCGCGCGGTATTGCTGCGCTGCACATTTCTCTGGCAGACACGGCAGAGGTGACCATGGTGCCGCTCACCGCTGTGCAGCATGATGCCGATGGTGCCTTTGTCCACGTGGTGGATGATAAGAATGTGGTTTCGCGCCGCAATGTCATCGCCGGGCCGATTCAGGGGCGCCTGCAATCCATCTACGAAGGCTTGCAGCCCGGGGAAATGGTGATTGCCGACGGTGCTCACAAGACGCGCGTGGGCGGTACGGTTATCCCGGTGGAAACCGTGAAACCGGCAGCAGAAACCCAGCAGCCCGAGGCACCGGAATCCGAACCGGTGGTCATGGTCAAAACAGACACGGTGAGCGAGATGGAAGACCCCACGGTCATCATCTGTCAGGGTGCACGCACAGAAGCCATCAATACGGTGGAGCTGCGCCCGCTGGTGCAGGGTTTGCTGGCAGAGCCCCAGTTCAAAGAGGGTGATATGGTGAAGAAGGGGGATGTGCTTTTCCGCATCGATCCCACCCGTTATCAAGCGCTGGTAGATGTCCGAAAATCCGAAATAGCGCAGCTCGATGTCCGCATTCAAGATGCGCTGGTGAAGCTCAACCGCCAGAAATACCTGCTGGACAGAAATGCCACCAGCAAGGATGAAGTGGAGAGTGCTCAGGCTACCTTTGATGATTTGCAGGCGGCGCGTCTGGCTGCCGTGGCGGACTTTACCATTGCGCTGGATGACCTTTCCCGCTGCACGATACATGCCGGCATGGATGCCCGCATCGGTCGCGTGAATTTTTCCGGCGGCAACTATATCACTGATACCAAGTCCCCGCTGGCTTCTCTGGTGCAAATCAGCCCCATCTATGTGCGCTTCTCCATGAGTGAGAACCGCATTCTCTCCGCCTTCGGCAACGTGGAGAAACTGATGAAAGAAGCGGAAATTTCGCTGGTGACCGCTTCCGGTAACGTGTACGGAGAAAAGGGACACGTCTGCTTCTGTGATAATATCATCCGCACCGCCACCGATACCCAGAACATCTGGGCGTTCTTTGACAACAAGGACGGTCGGCTGAGCCCGGGCGGCGTGGTCACCATCCGCGTGAAACGCAAGCCGGAGTTCAAAGTACCCGCCGTGCCGGCGGAGGCCGTGCTGGTGGATACCGCCGGGCACTACGTATTTGTGGAGGAAGACGGGCATGCCCGCCGTCGGCAGGTCATCTGCGGCGGCACGACCGAGGATGGGCGCACCGCCATTCACCACGGTCTGACTCCCGGTGAGAAAGTCATCATCAACAACCTGGCCTCTCTGAGCGAGGGAACTCCTGTCCAACCCGAATAACCTTTCACGACGACTATGTTTTCCGAATTTTTCATTCACCGTCCCAAGTTTGCCTTTGTTGTCTCCATCGTGATGATGCTGGCGGGTCTTATCTGCCTGTCGCTCATGCCGGTGTCGGAATACCCGGAGGTGTCGCCGCCCACGATATCGGTGCGCATGACCTACGCCGGAGCCAGTGCGGAAGAATTGGCGCAGGTGGTGGCCGCCCCCGTGGAGGAACAGCTCATCGGTATGGATGACCTGGAGTATTTCTACTCCTCCTGTGCCAACAACGGCTCCTACTCGCTCACCCTCATTTTCGCCTCCGGTACCAATGATGACATGGCCATGGTGAACGTCTCCAACGCCATCAAGGCCGTGGAATCCAAGCTGCCGGCGGAAATCAAGCAGACCGGTTACAACGTCCGCAAGCGCTCGGGCGATATGCTCTGCTTCCTTAACTTCAGCTGCGATGAGAACAAGATGAGCATCCTGGAGCTCTCCAACTGGGTACGCATGAACGTGAAAGACCGTGTGTGCCAGGTGGACGGTATCTCCAGCGCGGATATCATCCCCAGCCGCAACTACGCCATGCGCGTGTGGATGAATACCACCCGCATGAGTGCCCTCAATATCACCCCTGCCGACATCAAATCCGCCATCAATGAGCAGAATATCCAGGCCGCGGCCGGTTCCGTAGGCTCGGAGGACGAGGAGTCCTACGCCACGTTCAAGGTGACGGCCACCGGGCGACTCAAGACCGTGGAGGAGTTCGGCAATATCATCGTCAAGCGTGGTCTGGACGGCCATGTGACCATGCTCAAGGATGTAGCCACCATCGAGCTGGGTGCGGAGCGGAATTCCGGTTACAGCCGCGTGAACGGCAAGGATTCCGTAGGTATGATTGTGTTCCGCAACAACGATGCGAACGCCGTTGCCACCGTGGGCGCGCTCCAGGACTGCATGAAGGAGATTGAGAAGAACTTCCCGGACGGCATGGACTGGCGCATGGGCTATGACCCGACCCAGGCGATTTCCGCCACCATGGAGGAAATCGGCATCACGCTCGCGTTGGCTCTCTTCCTGGTGATTCTGGTGACCTACCTCTTCCTGCAGGATTGGCGCGCCACGCTCATTCCCTCTCTGGCCATTCCGGTCTCGCTGCTGGGTGCATTCATGATTATGTACCCGCTGGGCTATACCATCAACGTACTGACCATGTTCGGCCTCATTCTGGTGATTGGTTCACTGGTGGATGATGCCATCGTGGTGGTGGAGAACGTGATGCGTATCATTCAGGAGGAGAAGCTCAGCCCGAAGGAAGCCACCATCAAGAGCATGAAGCAGATTACCGGTGCGGTAATTGCCACCACTCTGGTGACGCTGGCCGTGTATGTGCCCATCGCCTTCTACGGTGGTATGGTGGGTGTGATTTACACGCAGTTCTCCGTGACCATGTGTGTGGCACTCTGCATCTCTACGCTGAACGCCCTCACGCTGTCCCCGGCACTCTGCGCGCTCATCCTGCGTCCGGCCGGAGCAAGGCAGAGCCGCCTGAGTGTTCTGTTTGTGCCCTTTAACTGGTTCTTGGAGAAGTCCCGCGCCATCTACCTGAAAGGGGCTTCCGTGCTGGTGAACAATGCCTGGCTTACCGTGCTGATGATACTGCTGATTATCGGGGGTAACTATGTGTACTTCACCGGGGCTCCGGCATGGTGGAATGACATCTTCCGCCCGACACCGGCTGCCCCCTCCGACCCGGCCGCCGCCATGGCTGCCAGGATGAAAGCCGCGCAGAAACAGCAGGACAAGGGGCTGGATTTCCTTTCCCTCATCTCCCCGAAGATGATTAACAGCTCCTTCATCCCCACAGAGGATAAGGGCGCGCTCTTTGTCATGGTGAACATGGAGGGAACCGCCACCGCCAAGCAGCGCACGGATAAGGTGATGCGCCAGATTGAGGAGCGCGTGCTGAAGATTCCCGGTATCGACATGATTACCACCCAGAGCGGCTACAGCTTTGCCTCCGGTTCCGGTGAGAGCAACGGCATGATGATTGTGCTGCTCAAGCCATGGGAAGAACGCACCACGCCGGAGCTGAGCAACACCGCCATTGCCGCCGCCATCAACAAAGCCTGTGCGGATATTCCCCAGGCCTCTATCATGGCCGTGACCCCGCCCGCTATTCAGGGCCTGGGTATCACCGGCGGTATATCTCTGGTGCTGACGGTTTCCGGGGATGATGCCACGCCGCTGTTGCTGGGCAACATGGTCAAGGAAATGCAGTCCCGCCTGCAGGCTCGCACAGACCTCGTTTCCATGGTGCGCAGTGAGTACAACGCGGAAAACCCCCAGATTTTCCTGGAGGTGAACCGCCAGAAAGCCCAGTCGCTCAACGTCCCGGTCAATACCATCTTCAGCACCCTGCAGAGCGTGATGGCCTCATCCTACGTGAATGACTTCACTCTGAACGGCTTCAACTTCAAGGTGATGATTCAGGGTAACACCCGCGACCGCCGCACGGCAGATGATATCCTCAACCAGATGGTGCGTAACACCAAGGGAGAAATGGTGCCGCTCTCTGCTCTCTGCACGCTCTCCTACCGCATGGGCCCGGCGTACTACGAGCGCTTCAACCAGTACATGAGTGCCAACGTCACCGTGCAGAGTAAGGAGGGTGTCGGCTCCGGTCAGGTCATGAAGTTCATTGAGGACACCATTGCTGAGATTAACAAAGAAGAACGCGCTGCCGGGCGCGACCTCATCTGGGGCGCAGAGTGGAAAGACCTCTCCTACCAGGAGCGGCAGAATGAGGGTAAACTCGCTCCGCTCATCGCCATGGCTGTCATCTTCGCCTACCTCTTCCTGGTAGCGCAGTATGAGAGCTGGACCACGCCGGTGCCGGTCATGCTCTCCGTGACCGTGGCCACCATGGGCGCACTCATGGGTGCCCAGCTCTTCGGGCTGTCCATGTCCATCTATGTGCAGCTGGGTATCCTGATGCTCATCGGTCTGGCGGCCAAGAACGCCATCCTCATGGTGGAGTTCAGCAAGGAAGACCATGAGAACGGAACCCGCATCCAGACGGCTGCCATCAACGGTGCGCGCCAGCGTTTCCGCGCCGTGCTCATGACGGCGATTTCCTTCCTCTTCGGTGTATTCCCGATGGTGGTAGCCACCGGCTCCGGTGCCGCCAGCCGTGTGGAAATCGGCGTGACGACCTTCTTCGGCATGCTGCTGGCAACGGTGTTCGGTATCTTCATGGTGCCGCCGCTCTACTCCATCTTTGCCCGCATGCGCGACTGGACTGCCGCCCGCCTGCGCCTGCGCCGCATCAATACAATTGCCCGCAACAGATAAGGATAACAACACCGCTTCTCCTTCTCCCCGCGCTCCCCGGAATTATCGGGTTGCGCGGGTTTTTGTTGTCGTTCTATGCCGGTGGCTCAGAAAAAAGGAAGATATCAGCATTCACAATGCTGTAGCAAGTCTAAAAGTTGGAAATTACTGAAAATAATGAGCTTTTATTCTGCAAGGAAGCCATGAAACAAACGTTATCCCGTCACAGTTGGAAATCTAACCCTTTGATTCTTCCGAATTTTACATAACTACAGCATTGTGAATGCTGTATATTGTGCGTGGTGACCAATCGGCACCACGCAAAACGAACAACTATAAAACCATGAAATTACATTTACCAAAACTACTCAGTATAGCAGTCATGTCCGCCCTCGCCCTTCCGACCATGGGCGCAGATGGGCCTGAAAAATGGGATCCTTCATCAGGGGTGCAGCATAGTACACTACTTGATGAAACTAAAGTCCAAACGGACAATGCCGGTAATACTTATCTTGATGTTTTTTACTATGAAGGATATGATACTCGGAAATATAATTGGTACGGTGATTTAGTCATCGGTGATTCAGGCGAATCCACAGGCCACGTCGATAATGTAGGTTCTTTCGTTGATAACTGGGAGTGGGTAACGCCAACAGATTCTGCCAGGACACCGGATCTGCATGTTCATGGCAACGTTACAGTGCAAGGCAATGGCAAGGTTGTATTGGGAGGCAAGTTTAATGATTCCAGTTACCAGGGGATTGAGGCCACGGGGATTACCGTAAACGGAGGCAGCCTTACAGCAACAAAAATTACAGCCGCCGATTTGGTTGTAACCGGAGGTACGGTATCGACCGGCACCATCGGTTGTAACCAAGGTAGCGTCTTCCATGGTGGCTACAAATACTCATATATCCAAAACAGTCTGACTATCAGTGGTGGTTCTCTTTCCTTCGGATATGTCGGCGATGATATAGAGGGAATTGATAGTTATCGAGGCACCATGACTGCTTTCGGCAATAGTAGTTTCTCAATGACGCAAACAGGCGGCACCATGAACGTATATGGTGCTGTGAATCTGATAGCCGGTGCCACCATTACGCAGGAAGATAACGCCGGAGCAACGGTGTTGCGTGATACTGTTTGCATGCAGGGCTCCGGTACTACAACCTTTACCCAAAGCGCAGATTCCGCCACGCTCGTTATCGGCAAACTGGGAAGAGCCCAAATAAGCGGCACCCAAAACATCGTGTTCAATCAAAGCGGGGATGGATTAATTCACCTTGCCTATGGCAGCAACTTTAAGCAGGAGAGCACCATCTCTCTGAATCAAACGGGTAACGGTGTCATCAACATCGGCGGTGGTCATGATACCGCATTAACCGGAGCATTGCCCACGAATTATGCCTTAGACCAGACAACGTTCGAAAGCAATAACACCACCTACAATCTTGACCAGTCCGGTGCCGGTACCGTCAACGTCAATGGCGCGCTGACTGCCGACACCGTGAAGGTCAGCGGCGAGAGCAAGCTCAACCTCAATGAGGATGTGTCGGTCAATACCCTCACCCAGAGCGAAAAGGCTGAGATTACCGTAGCAAAAGACAAGACGCTGGTAGTGAATGGTCTGACCATCTCGGGCGGCGTGTTTGCCAACAACGGCACCATTAACGGCGTGGTTTCCCTTGCTCAGAGCGCCGAAGGGGAAAGCATCAACATCACCGATGGTGAGCTGGTCAACAGCGGTACTATCAACGCTTCTGTCAACATGACCGACGGCAAGCTGGTGGCAGAAGCAGGCAGCGAAATTGCCGGAATCAGCGCCACGGGCGGTGATATTCTGGTGGGTGGTGATTTTACCATGACCGGTGATATGATGCTGGCCGGCGATGCTGAACTGATTTTCGCCGATGCAGATTACACGATTAATTTGGGAGAATATGATGTGGTGTTCACCGGCAACAGCAGCATTGCACTGACTCTGGGCGATGCTGATATCTCCGAGGTGGTGCTCTTCACCGGTGCGCGGGAAGATTCCTACTCCGGCTATGAGGTCACACTGTTGGATGCAGAGGGCAACAGCACCGGCACTGCCGTGATGCAGTACAACGCCAATGGCGATGTCACGCTGGGTATAGCCGCTGTTCCGGAGCCGACTTCCTCCATGCTGGGTCTGGTGGGTCTGGTAGCCTTTACCCTCCGCCGCAGGAGAAAGTAAAGCGCGCGGAGACGGGAGCCGACTACTGCGACGCTGAGTCTGCGGGCGCAGGCTTGTCGATGCCCTCTCTTTTCCGTTACTGCAAAAAAGCCGCTGTTCTCTTATGGGGCAGCGGTTTTTTTCCTGTGATAGTGGTGGTGATTGTAATGATTAGCAAGATTGCCTGCAACGGGTAGGGACTCCAATAGGGTTTCCTCTTCTCCCCGCGCTCGCTCGAATTTATCGGGTTGTGCGGGGATTTTTGTTGTCAGGACAGCCGGATAAGGGTATAGTTGCTGTGAACAACAAAAGTGACTCTATGAAATTGAATCGTGAACGGAGAGTGATGGTGGGGGTGTGCTGCCTCGTTGCGCTGGCGGTGGCACTGGTGGGTAGCGGGAAGATTGAGCTGCACAAGGTCACGAAGACTCATGCGCCGGTGGTGATGGCTCATCCTGATGTTGTGCCGGAATGGTCTGCCCGTCTGGGAAGCCCTGCTGCGATGATGGAAATGTCAGGCAATTTGTTCTCTTACGGGCGCGTTGCACAGGATGAGAAAGCGCTGAAAGCGGCGATGGCTTTGTGGCGTTGTGCGGCGGCGCGTGGGGATGCGCGTGCGCAGCTCCTCGTGGCTTCGTTGTATGGGGAGGGAGGCATTCTCCCTAAGGATGAGGCTCAGGCTTTCCGCTGGTATCGCAAGGCGGCTGAACAGGGGCTTGCCGAGGCTCAGTTCTATTTGGGAGTCTGTTACGATTTCGGCAAAGGTGTACCGCAGAGCAGCCGGGAGGCGGTGAGGTGGTACCGTGCCGCCGCAGAGCAAGGGCAGGCGAATGCGCAGTACAATCTTGCCTGTTGTTATGAGGAAGGCGAGGGCGTGGAGCAGGATGCGGCAACTGCCCGTGTCTGGTACGGCAAAGCCGCCGCTCAGGGACATGAGGAGGCTCGCGCGGCGTTGGAGCAACTCGGAAATTGAGGAAGCGAAATTGCTGACGTGTGCAGCCGATGATAAATGTTTCGGAGAAGGTCGCCAATTTAGGCAGATTCGGAAAAGAATGAGAGTTCGCACTTGTGGGCTTGTATCAAAAGAAAAGGCCGCTGCCCCATGATAAGAGCAGCGGCTTTTGAAATGGAAAGTGCTCAGACTTATTTGCGACGTCGGCGGGCAGTCAGACCGGCCAGAGCCAGCAGGCTCAGCGTAGCTGTAGTGGGCTCCGGGACAGAAACAGCCGTGGCGTAGTTCTTGAATGATTCGCCGGTAATGCCGTTCATGTCGTATACTTTACCGGCTGTGACTGTAACATCGTTGCTCTCGTAAAAGCTCGATTGCCACATATTTGCATATGCAGTAAATTCGGCCCAATCTGCTGTTATATAATTGCTGGTCGTGGTGTCCGCCAGATACAGAATGCCGGTTCCTTTATCAAAGGACATGCGATACGTCGTGCCCAAGGTAAGATTGAGAGTACCGCTGGCATTCATGCCATTGATTGTGTTATTATCGGTTAACCCGATTATAGAGTTGCTTACATAGGCACCGGGGCCACCATAATTTCCCTGAGCTTTGAAAAACACGTGTGTGGCTTCTGCGCTCAACGTATTAGTGGTAATCTCGAATTCAAGCATCCAGCCATAGTCGAGAGTGATAGACGAACTGTAATCCTGTTGCATCGGTTCACTCGCCATAGCTACGCCGCTGAGCGCCAAAAGAGTAAAAAAAGTTTTCTTCATCGCTATTATGATTAGATTGTTCAGAGTTAAGCTGTAATTGTGCGGAAGCCCCCCTTTTTTTCGTGTGTTGGGTTGAAGAGATGTTTACACCAATTAAGCCAGGGTCATTATACTGCATTTTGAATGCTGTAGCCTATGATACCCCCCGAAAGTCAAAGGGGTAAAGAACATCAAAAACTGAAGATTTTTCCTAAATCTTCTGAAAATTTTCTGCAAAAGAGGATTATTTTCAATAAAATCTGACTTTTGGACTTGCTACAGCATTCAAAATGCTGATGAGGCGTGATACTGCCCGTTAGGATGTTTCGCGTGCTCTTAACTCCGGCACAGGGAAAGATGCCTGCTCGCAATCAGGCTTTGAGGAAGGCTCTGTGGCGGTAGAGGAAGAGGAGGGTGAGCCAGAGGAGCAGGAGGCTGAGGGTGGCGCGGACGAGATCTGCGGCGGGGCCTCCTTGTTCGGCCAGACCGTAAATGAGGGGGTGGACGGCGCTTTGCCAGATGCTGTGGCCGCCCGGGCCGTGGATTTCGGTGAGCAGGTAGGCCAACAGGGCGTTGCAGCCGATGACCTGCAGGGGGAAGGCGAGGGCGGCGAGTCGCGAGCCGCAGCAGTCGAAGAGCAGGTGGAAGAGGGCGAGCAGGAGCACGCACCAGCCGCCGCTCCACAGGACGGCGGTGGTGGTGTAGATATGCTTGATGAGAGGAGTATCGGCCTCCAGCAGCAGGGCAGAGAGCAGGCAGGCAAGCCCGATGATGCACATGAGCCCGACGGTGTGAAGTCCGCGGCGGGCGAGGATGAGGCTGCCGCAGATGCTGCCCATGAGGGTGAGCGCCCCGAAGGAGAGCGAGGTGAGAATCCAGCTGTAGGGCGTGCCGTCGTGCCATGCGCCCTGCAGGAGGCGGTCAATATGGCCGGCCAGGTTGTTATCCGGCAGGAAGAGCCCGCCCGGATTTCCGGCATAGGGAACAAAGCGCAGCAGCGCCCAGTAACTGACGAGACAGACCAGACAGACGACGATTTGTCCGCGCAGCTTGCAGAACAGGAGGACGGCGGCAGCGATGAGGTAGCCTTCTGCAATGGCTTGCAGTGTGTTGCAGAAAAGACTCATCTGCGCCGGGTTGGCGCTTGCCAGATTCCCTTGTACCAGCATGCCCAACACAAAGAGAAGGGCTACGCGCCGCAGAACGCGCCGGGTGGTGCTGCGCCGCCAGCGCGGGCCTCCTTTCTCTCGGTACTTGGCGAAGGCGAAGGGCATGCTTGCTCCGGTGATGAAGATGAAGAGCGGCATGACCAGATCCCAGCAGGTGAAAGCTCCGCCCCACTCTGCATGCCGGAACTGCCGCATGAGCCAATCCGGAGCCCCGCCTGTATACGCCAACAGGAGATTCAGCACGCTCGCGCCGCCGCAGAGCAGGAGCATATCCAGTCCGCGCAGGGCATCAATGCCGGTGATTCTGGAGCTCGTCATGTGGTATGGGAATAGTGGAAGAAGGGCGAAAGAGTTGCCTCAATCGCCCTTCGTGTTTTCAGCCTTTGATTTCGCAGGTGCCTTCCATGGCGACCACATCGAAGGGTTGCAGCGTTATTTCGATGGGTGTATCCACATCAATGGCTTTATCCATGATGGGAAGCCGAGTCTGGTCATCGAAGCTGCTGCGCAGAATGACGGTGCCCGTCACGCCGGGCGGCACATCCAGAATGCTGCGCAGTGTGCCCTTGAGCGTCTTCACCTTCCCGGAAGAATTACGCAGGGAAAGCGTGCATTTTTCCTTGTTCCAGGAAGCCCAGCCGTAGATATCGCCGTCGCGGGTCTGCTTGTTCCAGGGATTGCCGCCTACCCAGTGGGTATCTGCCAGCACATCTGCATTGCGGCGAATCCAGGCGATACAGCTTGCCAGTTCATCCCACAGGCGACCGTTTTCCTGTGCCAGAATGACGGAGTCGGCGTACACTTCCTGCAAGCCGGAGCCGCAGGTGAAGGCGGTACGCATTTCCTTGACACAGTTGGCGGGGGCTGTGCTCATGACGCGGGGCGGGCCATTGTGGGTGATGATGGTGCCGTGGGTCATGATGGCATTGATGGGGCAGAGCGGCGCCCCCTCCACATAGACCTCGTGCACAAGACGGTCACGGTAGGTAATCCAGCGGTCGCGGGCATCTCCCACATTGCCGATTTGGTCGAAATCGTTCTCCTGACGCCAGATGGAGTCCGCATGCAGGAACCAGAACGGACTGGCCCAGGTGCCCACCGTGGTGTTGAGGTAAATGTCCGGGCGAGCCTCGCGCAGGGCGGCCAGCACGCGCAGGATTCCCTCTGCATCCTCCAATGCGCCCGGTCCTTTGGCGTGGAACTTGGTGGAGATGCCGTCGAACTTGAAGTAGCGCATGTCGTAATTCTTCACCATATCCTTGCAGCGATCCACGAAGGCGTTGAAATACACCGGATTGGAGAGCTCAAAGTTGGCGATGCGGTTGTGCGGATGCACCTTGTTCCAATAGGCGATGCGCATGCGCTTGGAGGCACCGTAGCCCCCCACGGGCCCCAGCCAGGTGCCAAGCCCGCAATCCATGGAGGCGGCCACCTTGTTGATTTCCGCAAAGCCATTGGGGAAGCCGATATGGAAGTCCCACAGACTGTTGAAATCATCCCAGCCATCGTCCATGATGTAGGCATCAAGCTTCACCCCGCGCTTGTCGAACAGCTCTCGTTTCCATGTCTTGATGACATCCAGCGATATTTTTTCCGTGGTGCGCTTGAGCGGGTCCTTGAAGTCATGGCGGGTGATGCCGATTTCATACCAGTCGTTGTAATGCACCATGGTGCGGTAGGGGACGGGCTTCTCTCGCTCGAGGTAGGCCAGGAAGGAGCGGCGCTGCTGCCCGGGGGCAAACAGCCCTATCACAGAGCTGACCTTCCAGGGGGATTCCGGTGTGAGCTTGGCTTTGCGCACCCAGTTGCCGCGCACCATATCCTCCGGAACCGGGGCGGCGCTTTCCTCCGGGTTGCCCATGGGCAGGGAAAGGGAGATACGCCCGCTGCTGGTGACGGGCTCGGTCTTTTTCTCTACCCAGTAGCGCAGGTGGTAGGTGCCGGCCACGGGAACAGTCACCCGGTATTCGGCATTCTCAGACTTGTGCCCGGTGTAGCCGGGATGAATATCCTCGCTGAGCACCTGTCCGGAGGTGGTGACCAGTTGCACATCCACGATGTTGAGACGGTGGTTGCCGCGCTCATATTCAAAGTCAATTTCGCAGGAGCCGGGCTCCAGGAAGTTCACGGGGCCTTCCGCCATCAGCAAATCGCGCACAGTGGGGCCGACTTTGGCTTCATAGCGGTTACCGTACACCGGGTGGAAGCTTTCCGGCACGGCAAACACGCTGCCGAACATCTTCGGCGTCCAGCTTTCCGCGCTCCAGGCATCTTCCCGTGCTGCCCCGTGTTGTCCCACAGACATAGCGGCCATGGGGGTCTCCAGTCCCATGAACAGCTTGTTTGTTACAGCCACAGTGCCATGGGTCGTATTGCCGGAGATGGAGGGAATCCCGGCAGCCTCTGCCGGAATGACCTGCAAGGGGGTGATGGTGTTGAAGGGGACGGGCTTGTCCTTGGCCTTCAGGGTATATTCCTGGCGCAGATAGTGTGATCCGTCGCGCAGCACGGCCTGCCACTCCACTCTGAATGAGGCATCCGGTGCGGTGAAAGTGGCGGAAATGGCCTTGCCCGGCACCTGTTCGGCGATGCACAGCGATTGCTTGTCGGCGCTCAGCTCTTTCACCTGCGGTGTTTCTGCTGTCATGTCGGTGGAGCTTAATTTGCTGCCGTCTGCCAGTTGAATGAGGAACACCGGGCCGCCGCCCTCCACCAACGGAGTGCCGTCAGCCGCTTTCAGCCCGCCGAAGGTAACCCCGCCGTCTTTCCATCCAAAATCAGCGGATATGAGATTGTTGCTCAGGCTGTACGTAGAGCCCTTCTGTGCAGCCGACGCTTTACCGGGAGCCGTGCCGGGATATTCTACCGCAGTAGCATTCCCGCTCACGGCGACTGCCGCCATCATCGAAATCAGAAACAGATTATTTCGCATGGGTCAACGTTTTTTTTTGCGCTTCCGGCAGTCTACTATGTTCCTGCCCTCAGGACAAGCAGAAAAACTGAACAGGAAGGATAAATCGGCGGGATTGAAAGAAACAGTGGAGTTGCTGCGTATCTATTAATATCTTGCCATAGGTTCGGTTCTATGGTAGGATGAGTCTTTACCGCGCAACAGATATGCTCAAGGCAGTCTTATTCGATATGGATGGTACACTGGGTGATACGCTCCCGCTGTGTGTGGAGGCGTACCGCACCTGTGTGGAGGAGCTGGGGCATCCCAAGCCTACAGCGGAGGAAGTCGTCAGCTTTTTCGGGCTGAATGACAGCGGCGTGCTGGCCGGGCTGTTGGGCATGTCACCGGATGATCCGGAGCTGCCGATTAGCCGCTTTGTGGAGGTTTATGAGCGCCTGCACCCCACGCTGGCACCCGCTCCCTTTGACGGTGCGGTGGAGATGCTGCGGGCAATCAGAGCAGCGGGTATCCGCATAGGTATCATCAGCGGTAAGGAACATTTTACGGGTAATCCGACCATACGTTATTATGGCTTGGATGAGTTCGTGGAATGGCGCGGATTCGGACTGGCCACACACAACTGCAAGCACGAGCGGCTGCAAGAGGTCATGCAGGAGTGGAATCTGCGCCCGGATGAACTGGTGTATGTGGGTGATGCGCCCTCGGACATTGAGCTGAGCCACCGCGTGGGTGTCCGCATCATCAATGCGGCCTGGGCTTCCACGGCGGCGCAGGAGGAGGCCGCCTGCCTGGCTCTGAATCCTGATTGGCGGTTGACCCGATTTGAAGAATTACTTCCCCTGATATTGAGTTTATGATGACAACAGGCAAAGCAATGACAGTGGCTGCCGCATTGGCAGCCGTGCCGGCTTTGGTTGCCACGGCGACTGAAGAACAAAGCTGCCCGGTGTTCCCCGCTCCGCAGCAGTATGAGGTTTCTGCCCAACAGACGGTGAAAGCCGGTTCTGTTTCCGTGCAGATTCGCACCCCTGAAGCTACGGATGGACTGTGGGGGCGTATCCCCGTCGGAGTGGAAGGTGCTTATGCCATCCAAATCACCCCGGAGGGGGCTGTACAAGTGCTCGCCAATGATGAGACGGGCGTGTTTTATGCTCGCCAGACGCTTTCGCAGATGCTCATCGGCGTGCCGGGTTCCCGTAATGCGCAGAAAGACCCATTCCCCAACCTGACCATGGAGCAGATAGCCACGCTGGGTGAGTTGCCCACCGGTACGGTGGTGGACTGGCCCAGTCTGCGTTACCGTGGTGCAGTAGAAGGCTACTACGGCATCCCGTGGAGCTATGAGGGACGCCGCTCGCTCTTTGATTTTTACGGGCGCAATAAGATGAATATCTACATTTACGCGCCCAAGGATGACCCTCTCCACCACGGCAAGGGCTGCTATGAGCCATATCCGAAGGAAAAGGCTCATGAGCTGGCGGCGCTGGTGCAGCATGCCCGCAGAAACCATGTCCGCTTTGTCTGGGCTATCCACCCGGCCAACACAGTGAAGTGGGAGGAGAATGAGGGGCGCAACCAGCTGGACGGTCTGTGCGCCAAGCTGCAGTGGATGTATGATCTGGGCGTGCGCGATTTTGCCGTGCTGGTGGATGATTCTTTCGGCGAAATCGGTAAGGCCTCCCGTCAGGTGCAGCTCTGCAACTACATACTTGAGAATTTCATCCGCAAGCACCCTGATGTGAATCAGGAGCTCATCATGTGCCCCACCGGTTACAACAAGAGCTGGGCCAATGTTCCTGATTTGGAAACACTGGGCAAAGGGCTTGACAAAAGCATTCATATCATGTGGACGGGCAACACTGTGGTGAATGATATCACTCTGGAAGGTCAGAAGTGGGTGAACGGTCACACGGGACGCCCCACCTTCATCTGGTGGAACTGGCCCTGCAACGATATGAAACCCTCCCGCCTCTCCATGGGGCGTACCTACGGTCTGGATCAGACCCCGGGTATGGAGGGGGAGATGAGCGGTTTTGTCGCCAACCCCATGGAGCGTGCAGAGGCTAACAAAGTGGGACTTTTCGGGGTGGCAGCCTACACTTGGAATATCCCTTCCTTTGATTCTGAGCCGACGTGGCGTGAGGGCATTCGCCGTCTCTATCCGCAGTGTGCGGAGGCTATGCAGGTTTTCTGTGAGCACAATGCAGACCTGCTGCCCAATGGGCACGGGTATGCCCGGGAAGAATCGCAATCTCTTCTTCCGCTGGTCACCCGTTTCCGGTCGGAACTGGCGACCGGTGTACCCACTCCCGAAACGGCGGCCGCCATGAGTGAGCAATTTGCGGAAATTGCAGCAGCCGGGTATAATCTGATTCAGGCGCGTGGGATGCAGGCGCTGCAGAATGAAATAGCCCCCTGGCTGCGCGCCTTTGCCTTGACCGGACAGGCCGGGGTGGAAGCTATCCGCGCTATGCGTGCTGATCGCTTGCAGGAGCGCTTGAGTACCGCTCTGCATGTGGTGGATTCGCTCAACGAGATGGCACTGCTGTATCGTGATGCCTGGCAGGATAATGCGGTGGTGCAGGTGCAGGATGTGCAGGTGGGTTCTTATGCCGTGACCCCGGCGCTTCGTTCCGTGTTCAACTATGTGAACGCTGCCATCCTGTCCGAGCTGGCGGGACGCAACATCCGCACCATGCTGCCGTCATTCAGCTGTCAGGGCGGGGATGCCACTGTGAACGCCGCCAACGTGAGTGACGGCAACCTCAACTCCCTCTGGGAATCAGGACAACCGCAGCAGGCGGGTGATTGGTACTGCCTCGATTTGGGGGAACTCACCCCCGTCAGTACCATCAATCTGCGCATGGGGGGGAATTCCCACCGCACCCGGGTACCCCTGTCCGGACAGATGGAATACTCTGTCGACGGTCAGACATGGAATCCGCTGGGTGAGTTAAGTTACGGCCCCAAGGTGACAGTGGATCGTCGCGCTGAGCCGGTCATGGCGCGAATGGTGCGATACCGTATTGTCCAACCCACGGAGGGTAAGTCGCTTTCCATCTGTGAATTCACGGTAAATCGTCCGTTGTCCGCGCTGTTGGCTACCTCCATGCAAGGGCTCACCGGCATCTATGCCTATAATGATGAAACCACTATTGGTCTGAGCCGAAAGATGGAAGTGGCCAAGGCTGAACCGGGCAGCTACCTGAGCCTCAATTTGCCCATTCCGGTGTATGCCAAGTCTTTCAGCATGAATATGGATGATGCGTCGCTCGGCTCCTGGTGCAAACTGGAGCTTACGCTGGAAGACGGTACGGTGGTCACACCGCGCTTGCAACAGATATACGAGAAGGTGTTCTACATCGATGAGAAAGACATGCCCACCGCCGGAATCCGTTCTGTGCGTCTGCTCAATGCCAGCAGTCAATCCAGAGAAATTCGCCTCAATTCCTTTGCGCTGAAACTGCCGTATGTGGCTCCGGATACGGACGTGCACAGCCTGACGGACGGCGATATCTCCAGCGCATTCAACTGCGGCAAACAGGCTCTCCGCGTAGACTTGAAAGTTCCCGCAGGTGCTACCCGCCTCTCCGTCATCACAACCGCCGACTGTACTGTCAGCAACGCCACGCCCTCCGGGCGTATCGACGGGCTCATGACCTTTGAGTTGAACCCGGGTACTGACACCGTGACGCTGGAATCAACCCGCCAGCCCGGCACGCGCGTGTATGAGGTCATTTTCCGCTGAGTCGCCCATATGCTTGTTCCTGCCTGCCCTCCGACTGTCGTTGTGCGGGCGGGAACGAGCCGGTGAAGTCGCCGGGTAATCAATTCACGTTTTTTGGTGGGGAGAACAGAGCTCTCCCCACCAAAAAGAAAGGGAGGGGTATTTGTGAATGCCCCTCCCTTATTGTTCGTCGTGATATTCTGAAAGAATTATGGCACGAGTGTATCGGTAATCTCTGCGATGTAGAGGACGTGCATGGGGTTGTTCTCATCGTACCACTGGGGCGCGACTTCAGAGAAATCAAGGAAGTCTGCTTCCTTCAGCGTGGTTTGGAACATGGTGCGGCATTCCAGCACCAGCTCTGCGTCCTCAAAGGCCACGTTGCCGGCGGCGGTGGTCATGGGTTTGAGCGAGGTGTTGGCCATCTTGTCCACGTCCCGCCCGGAGTTGCGACCGCAGTAGATTAAATCCTGTCGGTAGCTCTCCGGCATGAACGAAAGGGTGAATTTCTTCTGCTCGTTCATGAATCCGGCGGTGTGGCGGTTGGTGCGCACGAAGACGTAGGCCACCGGGCGGTTCCAGAGGAAGCCGATGCCACCCCAGCTGGCTGTCATGGTGTTGAAGTTGTCCGGCGTTCCGGCAGTGATGAGCATCCACTGCTTTCCGATGAGTTTCGGGGCAGAGATGTCCAGCGTGTTGATGTCGATGCTTTTCATGGCGCGATATCAGCAATAGTTGGTCAGCACATACTGCAGGATACCCCCGGCACGGAAGTATTCCTTCTCAATGGGGGTGTCGATGCGCACAATGAGCGGCAGCTCGAAGGCATCTTCCCCGGCGGGCTTCACCACGAGGGTGGCGGCACTGCGCGGTGCCATGTCGTTGCTCAGCCCGGTGATGGAGAAGGTCACATCCTTGAGCCCCTTCACGCGGTCGTAGTCTGCCGGATTGGCAAAGTTGAGGGGCAGGACACCCATGCCGATGAGGTTGCTGCGGTGGATGCGTTCAAAGCTCTTGGTGACGACGGCTCGCACGCCCAGCAGGTTGGTGCCCTTGGCGGCCCAGTCGCGGCTGGAGCCCATGCCGTAGTCCTCTCCGCCGATGATGATGGTGGGAATCCCGGCGGCGCGGTAGGCCATGCCCGCATCGTAGATGAAGGTGGGCTTGCCGCAGGGGGCGCAGATGTCCGTATCCGGCGCACTCACCTCGGCATCGCCGAAGTAGAGCGTGTAACCGCCCTCGATGCCCTCTGTCAGCAGGTTCTTGATGCGGACGTTGGCAAAAGTACCGCGAGCCATCACGAGGTCGTTGCCGCGGCGGGAGCCGAAAGTGTTGAAGTCACGACGCTGCACGCCGTTGGCGGCCAGGAAGGTACCGGCCGGGCCGGTGGGCTTGATGGCGCCGGCGGGGGAGATGTGATCCGTGGTCACGCAGTCACCGAAGATACCCAGCGGGCGGGCGTCTGTGATATCGGTGATGTCGCCCTTGGTGCCGGTGAAGCCGTCGAAGAAGGGCGGGCGGTGGATATAGGTGGATTCCGGATTCCAGCTGAAGGTGGCACCGGTGGGGGCTTTCACGCCGTCCCATTCCGGCACGTGTCCGGCGTAGCAGGCGGCATAGTCCTCCGGGGTGGCAGCGCGGGCCTGGGCGGCGGCAATTTCCTCGCCCGTGGGCCAGATGTCGCGCAGGTAGACCGGGGTGCCGTCCGTAGCCGTGCCCAGCGGCTCGCTGTTCATATCGATGTCCACGCGCCCGGCGAGGGCAAAGGCGATGACCAGCGGGGGCGACATGAGGAAGTTAGCCTTGACGTGGGAGTGGATACGGGCCTCAAAGTTGCGGTTGCCGGAGAGGACGGAGCAGGAGACAAGGTTGTGCTTCACCACGGCTTCCTCTATGGCGGCGTTGATGGGGCCGGAGTTGCCGATGCAGGTGGTGCAGCCGTAACCCACGATGGAGAAGCCGATGCTGTCCAGAGCCTCCGTGAGTCCGTTGTTGGAGAAGTAGCGGGCGGCAATGCGGGAGCCGGGGGCGATGCTGGTCTTGACATAGGCCGGGACTTTCAGGCCGAGAGCGGCGGCTTTCCTGGCCAGCAGCCCGGCGGCGAGCATGAGTCCGTCGTTGCTGGTGTTGGTGCAGCTGGTGATAGCCGCCACCAGGATGGAGCCGTCCTTCAGTTCCACATCATGCGTGGTGTCGGCATCGGGATTTCCCGCATCTCCTTTCATGGTGACGGGAATGGGTGTGGTGTTCTGCTCCGCTCCGTAGGTGTCGCGGCAGATGGCGGCAAAGCTCTCCTTGAGCGTGGCCAGCGGGATGCGATCCTGCGGACGCTTGGGGCCTGCCACGGCAGGCTCGATGGTGGAGAGGTCGAGCTCCAGCTCAATGGTGTAGTCAATATCGCCTTTCTTCGGCATGCCGAAGAGCCCCTGCGCGCGCAGGTAGGACTCGCAGGTGGCGGCGTGCTCCTCGCTGCGGCCGGTGGTGCGCAGGTAGGCGGCAGAGGTTTCATCGAAGGGGAAGAAGCCCATGGTTGCACCGTATTCCGGAGCCATGTTGGCCACGGTGGAGCGGTCAGGCAGGGAAAGACTGGCAGCCCCTTCGCCGAAGAATTCCACGAACTTGCCCACCACACCCTGCTTGCGCAGCATCTGGGTGACGTGCAGAGCCAAATCGGTGGCCGTGACACCCTCTCGCAGTTTGCCGCTCAGATGGACACCCACGACCTCCGGCACCAGGAAGGTGACGGGCTGGCCGAGCATGCCGGCCTCTGCCTCAATGCCGCCCACTCCCCAGGCCACGATGCCCAGCCCGTTAATCATGGTGGTGTGGGAGTCGGTGCCCACGAGCGTGTCCGGGTAGTATACGCCGTCTTTCTCCATGACACCGCGTGCCAGATATTCCAGATTCACCTGGTGGACGATGCCGGTGCTGGGCGGAACCACGGAGAAAGTCTTGAAGGCCTGCTGACCCCACTTCAGGAACTCGTAACGCTCTGTGTTGCGTTCAAACTCGCGCGTGAGGTTCTTCTGGTAGGCTTCCGGGAAACCGGACCAGTCCACCTGCACGGAGTGATCAACCACTAAATCAACGGGCACCAGCGGCTCCATACCGTTCGGGTCGGCACCCAAATCCTGTACGGCGGAACGCATGGCAGCCAAATCCACCAGCAGGGGAACGCCCGTCAAATCCTGCAGGATGATGCGAGCCACGGTGAAGGGAATCTCATAGCTGCCCGGCTGCTTCGCATTCCATGCGGCTAGGTTGGTCACGTCCTGTTCCGTCACCTTGAGGCCGTCGCAGTTGCGCAGCAGGCTTTCCAGCACGATGCGGAGAGAGATGGGCATGCGGTTGATGCCGGGATACCCCTCAGCAGCCAGTGCCGGCAGGGAGTAATAGCGACCTTCCCGGCCGCTCCCGGTGGTGAATGTGCGTAATGTGTTCATGGTATGCCGTAGCGTTGTTATTTGACGAAACTTGATTAAAATACGCGCGGAGTATACACCCTGCACGCGTAAAAGCAAGCTAAAAAGAGCTGATAGCGCGGTGGATGCAAAAAAAACAGGCGATTTGTGCCAATCGGAGGTTCTATTTTGAAATATATTTGACATTGTATATATTTCAAAATAGAATGGGTGCATGGACCCGATTATGAATCCCTTTTCGCCCGGCGCCGGGTGTCCGCCGCCGGCGTTGGTCGGTCGAAATGATGTGCTGGAGCAGGCTCGTGTACTGTTGGCTCGGAGCTTGCGGGGGCGTGCGGCTCAAAGTATGCTGATGACCGGGTTGAGAGGCGTGGGGAAGACGGTGCTGCTGAATCGGATAGAGCAGATGGCAAAAAAAGAGGGGTATCAGGTTATCAAACTGGAAATACGCGAAAGCCGGACGCTGGCAGATTCTCTGGCCTTGCCCCTGCGGCAGTTGCTGTATGAGTTGGACGCACTGGCAGGGACGCATGCTGCCGTGCGGCGGGCTCTTTCTGCGTTACGCAATTTCATCCGCTCCATACGCGTGAATATCGGGGATATAGGCATTGGGGTGGAAACGATACCCGGGCTGGCGGATTCCGGGGATTTGGGCATGGACATGCCTGCTCTTTTTCTGGCTGCTGCGGAGGCTGCAGCGGCTCGGGGAACCGGTATAGCGCTGCTGATTGATGAGATTCAGTTGCTGGAGGAGGAGGAGTTGCATGCGTTGATTTATGCCATGCATCAGCTGCAACAGAAACTTGCTCCCCTGGTGTTGATTGCCGCCGGATTACCGACACTGCCGCGCTTGGCCGGGGAGGCGAAGTCGTATGCTGAGCGCCTGTTTTCGTATCCGGTGATTGACCGTCTCAGCAGGGAAGACAGCTTTCAGGCGCTGGAGAGCCCGGTGTTCAATGAAGGTGCAGAGATTGAACAGGAAGCGGTGCAGTTTATCTATGAGAGAACAGCCGGTTATCCTTACTTCCTGCAGGAATGGGGAGCGCAGGTGTGGAATCTGGCGGTAGACTCGCGACTGACGCTACGGGATGCCCGCCGCGCAGAACCTCTGGTTGTTGCAAATCTGGACCGGGAATTTTTTCGGGTGAGATATGATCGCCTGACAGATGGAGAAAAACGCTTTGTGCGTGCTATGGCCGAACTGGGTGCTGATGAGTGCCGCAGTGCGGACATTGCTCGCGTGTTGGGAGTGCGCCCCACCTCCATTACGCTCATGCGCGCAAATTTGATTCGTAAAGGTATGATTTACAGTATGCGTCATGGCTATTTAACCTTCAGCGTACCCCTCTTTGGTGACTTCCTGCGCCGCCGAGAACCGTTCTGATATTCCGGTGGGAATACCTTGATTATTTGAAAATATATGCAATGAGGTATATATTTGTATATAGATTCGGAGGGTGCAGCAAAAAAACAGGCGATTTGTGCAGATTAGGCTTGCAAAATGGGCGGCGGCGTAGTAGTCTCCGCTATGGCAGAAATTCAGCTTGGACTTACATTTGACGACGTGCTCCTGCTTCCTTGCCTGAGCACGATTCTTCCCGGCGAGGCCGATCCCTGTTCTCAGCTTTGTGAGGGTTTTCCTCTTCGCCTGCCCATCCTTTCCGCCCCTATGGATACGGTGACGGAGGTGGACATGGCCATTGCCATGGCACGTGAAGGCGGCCTTGGCGTCATTCACCGTAACAACCGCATTGATGACCAGGCCGCCATGGTGGCCAAGGTGAAGCGTTTTGAAAACGCCGTCATCACGAAGCCCCTCACCGTGACGAGCGATATGAGTCTCAGCCGCGTGAAGGGTATCATGCTTGACCATGGTTTCTCCGGCCTGCCCGTGGTGGCGGAGGGGAACCTGCTGGTGGGTATCATCACCGGCCGCGATATGCGTGTGGTGGACGGGCATGACCTGGATAAACTGACGGTGGCAGATGTGATGACTCCCATGAGCCGTCTCATCACCGGCACTCGCGCCACCACGCAGGAGGAAGCCCGCAAGATTCTTTATTCCAACCGCATCGAGAAGCTGCCGCTCATCGATGAAGACGGATGCTTGGTCGGCCTGATTACCGATACGGATATCCGCAAGCGCGAGGCTTTCCAGGAATCCACGAAGGATGATATGGGTCGTCTGCGCTGCGGTGCTGCCGTGGGCCCCGGTCCGGAGTTCATGGCTCGCGCTCAGGCCGTGGTGGATGCCGGTGCCGATGCTCTGTTCATCGATGCCGCCACCGGTCACACGAGCCGCGTGCTGCATGTGATTGAGAAGCTCCGCGAGCTGGGCAAACCTGTCGTTGCCGGTAATGTGGTGACTCAGGACGGTGCCCGTGACCTCATTTCTGCCGGTGCCAGCGCCATCAAGGTGGGTGTGGGGCCCGGCTCCATCTGCACCACCCGTATCATTTCCGGTGTGGGCATGCCCCAGTTCTCCGCCATTCAGGAGGTGGCCAAGGTGGCTCGTCCGGCCGGTGTCACCGTGATTGCCGACGGCGGTATCCGCTACTCCGGTGATGCGGTGAAGGCTCTTGCTGCCGGTGCCGACCTCATCATGATGGGCGGTATGCTGGCCGGTTGTGAGGAAAGCCCCGGTGCGGTCGTGCACTATCAGGGTCGTAACTTCAAGACCTACCGCGGCATGGGCTCTCTGGGCGCCATGCGTGCCGGCTCCGGCGACCGCTACGGTCAGAACGGCAGCGGTAAGCTCGTGGCTGAGGGCGTGGAAGCCCGTGTGCCCTACAAGGGTATGCTGGCAGACGTTATCTTCCAGCTGGTGGGCGGCCTGCGCTCCGGTATGGGCTATCTGGGTGCCAAGAGCCTTCAGGAGCTCCGCGAGCACGCCCGCTTCGTTCGCATTACTGCCGGTGGTCTTCAGGAAAGCCACCCGCACGATGTCACCATCACGCAGGACCCGGGTAACTACACCCGCTAATCCTCCGGCAATACTTTTTTCCGCTCGGGCTGCCGTTCCGCAAGGTTCGGCAGCTCTTTTTCGTGCTCTGAGAGCGAAGTATTGTGTAAATTAAGGAAAATATAATGGTATATAATGAAAAATCCTTATATTGTGCTATATTACCTTATATTTTTCTATAAAAGAGAAAGGGATGGCCGACAATGGAGTCGTATAAGAGGTTTGGCTTGTTATTGCAAATGCAGTGATTTAGAATATCAGCATGTGGAATTCAATAGGAAAGGTAGAGGGTGCGTTTCTGCGTAGTAGCTGGATGCTGACGGCGCTGACAGCGGTGGATGCACTGAGTTTAAGGCCGATGAGCGGAAGTCGGTAAAAAGGAGAACAGAATAAAGGGAATCAGGATGCCCAGAGCAAGGGGGGCGGTCAGGGTAATGCCGCAGAAAAGGGCATGGGAGAAATTAAACGGTCCATCCATGTGCAGCAGGGAGCGCAGGATGTCCTCGTGCAGAAATAAGCCCTCCAGAGCCATGAGCGGGCTGATGAGTGCCAGCCAGCGGCTCAGGTTGCGCAGGAGCCGCTTCTGCGGGGTGAAGAGCAGCCATTGAGCCAACATGGCGAGCGCCAGTCCCCAGGGCAGGGAAACAAGAGCCTGCTCAAGGAACGTGGGTTTTTCCACAAATTCGGCATGGGTGATGCCGCGGCTTGCCACTTCTGCGGCGTAGGCATCGAACGTGAGCCATTCGGCCATGCAGGTGCCGATAAAGGCCGTAAGCAATGAAATGCCGATGAGGAGAAGTAATTTGCGCATAAGGTATGCGACGCTCCGGTCGGGGGGGCGTTAGAAAAAATCCCCGCCGTATTCGGTATACGGCGGGGAGCAGAGAGCGGTACAGGTTCTTCCTCTTATCAGAACGCAGTGATGAGCGGCCAGGTGCCCAGCACAATGAGGGCAATGGCGCAGGCGGTCATCACACAGGCCGTGCAGAAGGGCACGCAGAGCGGCTTATCCTCTGCCTGGGGTTTCTCCCAGTACATGGCGCGGATAATCTTGAAGTAATAGTAGAAGCCGGCCGCTGCTGTAATCACCATGACGGGCAGCAGCCATATCAGGCAGCTCCACGACTGCATGGCGGCCACCAGAGAGATGAACGAGGCCATCTTCACCATGAAGCCCATGGTCAGCGGAACACCGGCCAGAGAGGCGAAGCTGACGACGATGAGGAAAGCCGTGCGAGGGTTGGTCTTGCCCAGTCCGCGGAAGGCAGAGATTTCCTCACTCTCGCGCTGGGTGCGTACCATGGCGATGGCAAAGAAGGCCGCCACGGTGGCCAGCGTGTAGGCCGTCAGGTACTGGAAGGTGAGAGCTTCCACCGGGCCGCTGAGGTTCACGAAGAACACCAGAATGAAACCGGCCTGACCGATGGAGGAGTAACCCAGCAGTCGCTTGGCGTTGCTCTGGAAAAGGGCACCGAGGTTACCAATCAGCAGGGTGGCAGCTGCCACGATGCCGAAGACGCATACCAGCATATCTGCCACGGGTACTCCCGGGATAGCCAGATCACGGAAAGGTACTACCAGCGCGCAGAGCAGGGCAAAGCCGGCGGTCTTGGAGGCAACGGCCAGGAAGGTGGTGGTGGGGGTGGGAGCACCCTGGTACACATCGGGAATCCAGACGTGCATGGGGGCTGCACCGACCTTGAAGAACGCACCGAGGAAGAGCAGAGCCACGGCCATCAGGAAGCCGATGGCAACCGTGCCGGAGGCAACGCTGCCGCCGCGCAGGGTGTCAAGCACCACGGCGGAGTCCAGAATGAAGGTGCCGCTCATGCCGAAGTACCAGGCCGCACCGAACACGAGGATGCCCGTGCTCATGGCACCCAGCACCAGGTACTTGATACCGGCCTCGATGGAACCCTGATTGCGGCGGAAGTATCCGGCCAGCACATAGGAGGTCAGCGTGACCACCTCCAGGCTCACAAAGACCATGATGAGGTCGGCAGCCTGCGTGAGGCAGAGGATGCCGGCACAGGCCACCAGCGGCAGGGCATAGAATTCGCCCGTGCCCTCGTCGTTGCTGCCGCCTGCGATGGAGGCGCAGCTGACCTTGGTGTAATCGAAGGCCACCAGAATGCTCAGCCCCGTGGCAAGGCATGCCAGGAAGCTGTAGGCATTGGTGTGCTCACCGTTGACGGTGAGACAGGCTACCAGCAGCGCACCGATAGCCGCCGTGAGGGCGTAGGCGCGCTTGGGAAGAGCCTTGATGAAGGTGTCTGCCATGAGCAGAACCGCAGCAATCCCGATGAGGATGAAGGCCGGCGTGAACTGACCCCAGGTGTAGGTTGCCGAGCAGTATGTTGCAATGTCGTTCATATCGTTATCGGGTGATGGTTCAGATGAGGTTCATGAGCAGCTGCGGGGCGATGCCGAACAGCACGATGAAGACAGCCAGGAATCCGGCTGAGATGATGTCCGTGACGCTCAGCTTTGTGGCGCGTTCGGAAGTGTGGCCGACTTCGCTCTCGAAGATGTTGCGGAAGGCGCGCAGCATGTAAATGGCGCTGATGACCAGCCCCCACAGGGCGAAGACCAGCGTCAGCTGCACGGCACCCAGACCGCCGAAGAGGGCGGCAATGGCGTTGAGCGCGCAGGTGATGCCGCCGAAAATCCAGGCGAACACGCAGCCGATGCCCCAGGGCAGCCCCTGCAGCCAGTTGATGCAGCAGGTGAGCACATCACACCCGGCGGTGGCGGCTGCTGCACCAGGCTGCCAGTTCTCGAAGCAGGAGACGAAGACGGTGTATTCACCGGCGAAGTTGGCCAGCAGCGGCAGACCGATGGAGGCCATGCCGGCAAGCCCGAACAGGAAGCCCAGCAGCGGCAGCTTGCGGGCAAGCCCGCCCATGGAGTCGAGCTCCAGCGTACGGGTCTGGCTCTCAATCTGCCCGGTGAGCAGGAAGAGCATGGCAATGGTCAGACCGTGTGCCAGCATCAGCACCGCAGCACCGGAGTAGGCCAGCATGTTGTCCCCCTTGGCTGCCACGAAAGCGGCGAAGGCCAGGAAGATGTAACCCATGTGCATGACGGAGGAGTTACCGAGCATGTCGTCCAGACGCGTCTGGGAGACGGTCACGTAACCCACCCACAGGATGTTGCCCAGCAGCAGCAACAGCAGCAGGTTGTTCCAGCTGCCGAAGAGCTCCCCGCACTTCGGGCCGAATGCAGCCGCCAGTGTGAAGAGGCCGTACAGACCGAACTTCTTGAGCACACCCGCATGCAGCATGCTGATGGGGGTGGGGGCGCTGGCGTAGGCCGGGGCTGCCCAGGTGTGGAAGGGGAAGAGTGACACCAGCGTGCCGAAACCCACTATCAGCAGGCCGGCAATCAGGCAGGGTGTGGTGGGCATGATGCCGGATGCCACAGACGTTGCCAGATCGGTGAAGGTCCAGGCGTGCATCTGCGTGCAGAGCAGCAGCAGACCCGCCAGCAGCACCATGGAAGCCAGCCCCAGATACACCGTGGCGGTCCAGGCGATGGTGCGGCGGTCACCGCGGCCATAGCAGCCAATCATGATGAAAGTGGGGATGAGGGCGAGCTCATGGAAGCCGTAGAAGGCGATGATGTTGTCGGACATGAAGGCGCCCAGAGCACCGGCAGACAGCAGCAGCGCGGAGATGGCCCAGCTGCGCTCGGCATCCTTGTTCGGGGCTTTCATGCCGACAACGGCGGCAAAGGTCACCAGCACAGACAGCAACACCATGATTTTGCTGAGCGGCAAAGCCAGAGTGAACTGGATGGGCTCTCCGCAGAAAGTGGAGAGACAGGCAGCACTGCAAGCGGGGCAGAGGAGGGAAGCAATGATGGCTCCCACGCCCAATACAAGCATGATGGCTGCAGCCGTTATCGCGGTGAGGCGACCCGGCGTGCGGAGCAGGCCGATGAGGGCTGCGGCAATCACAGGTACGAGAATAAGCCAGATAAGCATGATTGTGATATCAGGTTAGTGTTAGAGGGCGATGAGAACGATGATGATGAGGATACCCAGACCTGCCACGCAGGAATAGGCGCGCAGCGAGCCGCATTGTATCCAGCTGAGCATGATGCCGATGCGTCCCACCAGCCAGGCGAGACCCTGTACCAGCAGCCCGCGGATGAGGGCGGAGTCGATGAACTCGATGATGTGAGCACCGCACTGCTGCAGGCCGCCCACCAGTCCCTTATCGTAGATGGCATCGATGTAGAGACGCTTGCGGAGGGCGGTGGAGATGAAGTTGTTGCTCAGCGGATCAGCGCTGCGTTTGCCGAAGCCGTAGACTACGATGGCGGCCAGCAGACCCAGTACCAGCGCACCCAGGCTCACGTAGAAGGTGAAGCCGAAGTGGAAGCCGGGAGCCGTGAAGCCCTCAGCCGGCACCAGGTAGTCAGCCACAAATCCGTAGCCGGAGATGATGGCCATGACGGCCAGCAGCAGCAGGGGCAGCAGCATGGTCGGGGAGGCCTCGCGTGCCTCTTCCGCACCATGAGCGCGTGCCGGGCCGAAGAAGGCTACCAGGCAGAGGCGAGCCATGTAGAAGGTGGTGATGGCAGCCACGCCGGCTCCAATCCAGAAGAATGTGGGGTGGTTGACAATGGCGGCATCGAGGATGGCTTCCTTGGAGAAGAAGCCGGAGAATCCGGGGACGGCGATGAGGGCGAAGGTGCCCATGAGGAAGCAGAGCACGGTCACGGGCATGCGACGTGCCAGCCCTCCCATCTTCCAGATATCCTGCTCGTGGTGGCAGCACACGATGACGGCACCGGCACCCAGGAAGAGCAGCGCCTTGAACCAGGCGTGCGTGTACAGGTGGAACATGGCGGCTTCACCGGCCAGCAGACCCACGGCCATGACCATGTAGCCCAGCTGGGACAGGGTGGAGTAGGCAAGCACGCGCTTGATGTCGTCCTGCTGGGTGGCGATGATGGCGGCCATCACAGCGGTGATGGCACCCACGGTGGCGATAACCATGCAGGCGGTCTCCGTGAAGGCACCGGTACCCATGCTGATTTGCAGCCGCACCATCATGTACACACCGGCGGCCACCATGGTGGCGGCGTGGATGAGGGCGGATACGGGCGTGGGGCCTTCCATGGCGTCCGGCAGCCACACATGCAGCGGGAACTGGGCGGACTTACCGATGGCACCGCAGAAGAGGCAGATGACGGTCACCGTCAGCAGGCAGGGATTCACGCCGGCAGCGGCGGTACCCATGTTGGCAAAGGTGAGGGTGCCGAACACGCCGAGGGTGAGCAGGATACCCAGCAGGAAGCCGAAGTCGCCCACGCGGTTGGTGATGAATGCCTTCTTGGCGGCATCGGCGGCGCTGGCCTTGTGGAACCAGTGGCCGATGAGCAGGTAGGACGAGAAGCCCACCATTTCCCAGCCGATGAAGGTCATGGCCAGGTTGTCAGCCAGCACGATGGTGCTCATGCTGAACATGAAGATGCTCAGCCCGGCAAAGTAGCGGCTCAGGTTGGAGCTGTCGCCCTTCATGTAACCGATGGAGAAGATGTGAACCAGCAGGCCGATACCGGTCACTACCAGCATCATGCGCATGGCCAGCGCATCCATGGTCAGACCCAGGTGCAGAGACAGCGTTCCCGCGTCCATGGGCATCCAGGTGTAGATGTCCGGCGTGCCGGTCTGCCAGCCGGAGAGGTAGGCAACACACAGGGCAAATGTGCCCAGCGCGGACAGGATGGAGAGCGTGGCGGCCGTCTTGGGGCACTTGTGGAAGACCACCCAGTCAATGGCTGCCACCAGCAGCGGCAGTACGAGGAAGAGCCAGGGAAGATTCTGTATCATATCTGTATTGCTGTGGGGTTAGTCTTTGAGTGTGTTGAGGGCGGTGCTGTCCACCGTGCGGCGGGCGCGGAACATGGCCACGATGAGTGCCAGACCAATGGAGACTTCAGCCGCGGCAATGGCCACGATGAAGAGGGAGAGTACCTGTGCATCGTAAACCGGGATGCCTTCTGTACCCTGAGCGCGGGAGAAGGCCACCAGCGAGACGTTGGCCGCGCTGAGCATCATCTCCAGACACATGAACACCACGAGGATGTTTTTGCGGATGAGTACCCCGGCCAGCCCGATGGAGAACAGGATGCCTGAGAAAATCAGGTAATGTGCTAACGGAATTGTCATGGGTGTGTGTGAAAGGGGTTAGTCTTTGCGAATCTTGCGGGCCAGAGCAACCGCGCCCACCGTGCCGGAAAGCAGGGCAAAGCTCAGAATGACAAAGGCAATGTTGTACTGAGAGAACAGGGTCTTGCCCAGCAGCTTGATGTCCGGATACCCGGTGGCGGCGGCAGCGGCCTCGGGGCTCATGCCCGGGTTGGCGGCCAGATTGGCAGCCTTGCTGTCCAGCTGCGGCAGGGAACCGCCGAATCCGGTGGAGCTGATGACGGGCTTCTCTGCCTTGGCTTCATCGGTCACGGCCAGGGCATCGATGTTCTCGCAGGCGGTGATGACCGGGCAGGCACCGTCCTGTGCGCCCGGCAGGTGCAGAGCCACGTGCGTGACGATTCCGGCGAAGACGGAGGCAACGACAACGCCCACCACCATGGGCATCAGCCCGGAATGCTCCTCAGCCTTCACGTCGAGCATCATCACGACGAAGAGGAAGAGCACCAGAATGGCGCCTGCATAGACGATGAGCTGGACAATGCCCAGGAACTGAGCCCCCATGCCGAAGAGGATGGCGGCGGTGAAGCCGAAGCTCAGAGCCATGTTCATGGCCGATGCCACGGGGTTGCGGAAAGCCACGACGCCGATGGCGCACAGGGCAGCCAGTGCCGCAAACACGTAAAAGATAATCTGACAAATGGCGGATTCAAACATGGCGGTATATTATTTGTATTGGTTCCACTTGTTGACCAGACCCTTGCGCGTGCCGCCCAGGCGGTAGAGCGTCTCCTTGTTGCGGACGGCGTTCTTGCGATCGGTCATGGTGATGAGGTATTCCTTGGAGAGGAAGATGGCCTGCTCCGGGCAGACTTCCTGGCACATGCCGCAGTAGATGCAGCGCAGCATGTCAATCTCGAACTCCTTGGGAGCTTTTTCCTGTTTCTGACAGCCGCTGTCCGGGGAAACCTCACCGGGGGTCACGGTGATGGCGCGTGCCGGGCAGATGAACTCGCAGAGCTGGCAGGAAACGCAGCGCTCGCGTCCGTCCTCGCCGCGCACCAGCGTGGGAGCGCCGCGGTAGTATTCGGGCAGGCGGTCATCCCAGCGCTGTTCGGGGAAGGGCATACAGGCGCCCACGCCCTTGCCGTTGAATTCTTTCTTGGCCGGGGTTTTGCCCAGGAGGGAAAGCACCAGGTGCTTGAAGGTGATGCAGAGCCCCTTCACGAGCTCCACCACGTAGACCTTGTCCAGGATGGAGAACTTGGGCCGTTTGATTTTGATGTAAGACATGATGAGTGTAAGGGGTTACTTGATGAAATACAGTACGGCGGCAGTCAGGAAGATGTTGGCTACGGCCAGCTCCAGGAAGACGAGCCAACCCAGCTTCATCACCTGGTCCCAGCGGAAGCGCGGCAGTGTCCAGCGCACCCACACAAAGAAGAAGATGAAGGCCAGCAGCTTGATGATGAACATGAGGAACTGGCAGATGACGGCCACCCAGTCGCACCAGGCGTGGAGCGCTTCATCCGCACCGAAGCCGATGGACCAGCCACCCAGGAAGAGGGTGACCACCAGCGCGGAGCCGATGACCATGGCGGCGTATTCACCCATGAAGAATGAGGCGAACTTCATGGAGGAGTATTCCGTGTGGTAACCGCCCACGAGGTCGGTTTCACACTCTGCCATATCGAAGGGCGTACGGTTGGCCTCTGCAAAGACGCAGGTCACAAAGATGATGAAGCTGAGAGCCATCGGCACCATCATGACCCAGCGCTGGAGGCTCAGACCCTCACCCCAGAGCGGCAGCAGCGTCCAGCCGTTGGCGGCCTGGTTGCTCACGATGTCCTGCATGTTGAGCGTGCCGAACATCATCAGCAGCGGGATGATGGAAAGCCCCATGGCCACCTCGTAGGAGATGAGCTGAGCCGTGGCGCGCAGACCGCCCAGGAACGGGAACTTGGAGTTGGAGGACCAGCCGGCCATGGTGATACCGTACACGGAGAGCCCGGAGATGGCGAAAATCCACAGCGGGCCGATGCCGATGTTGGCCACCACCATGTTGATATCACCCCAGCAGGTGGAGGCAGAGGAGGCGAAAGGCACCACCGCTGCTGCCACCATGGGCGGCCCCAGCACCAGCATGGGAGCGATGATGAAATAAATCTTACGCACGTAGGAGGGGGTGTTTTCCTGCTTGAGGAAGAGCTTGCCGCCGTCCAGACAGGGCTGCATCAGACCGAAAGTCGGGATGTCGCGGTCGAGCTTCAGCCAGGTGCAGAGCTTGGCAATCCAGCAGGTCTCCGGGATACCGAAGTAGTGCAGCACGTTCTTGAGCGGCTGCTTCTCCTTGCTGCCGTAGCGCTTGAAGAGCGTCAGCGGAATGCCGGCGCGGTTGGGACCGGGACGGTCCTGAATCCAGCCGGCCACTCGGCGCTCAATCCACACGGAAAGGACAACGAATGCCAGAATCACGGCGAACATCAGCACCAACTTGATTACTGTGGTAATCAGGTAGAACCAGATGTCGTTTTCCAGCAGGTTGTCGCACCAATTTAAGATAGCGTCCATCATATCAGGTTTATATTACGTTGGTGTTGAGATTAGTTCTTCGCTTTTGTCCGCTCAATGAGGGGGATGGTGACACCGGTGTTCAGAATCACCTTGCCCTCGTTGCCGATGTTGCCCCAGGTGAGACCCTTCATCGGCTCGAACTCCTGTGCCATTTCCTCCAGCACCATCATCGGTGTGGGGCAGGCAATCACTTTCACGCAGTCGCAACCCAGACGCTCAGACACATCGCGGAAGATGGCCCAGTCGGAGTGCGCCTCGCCCATCGGCTCGATGGCCTTGTTCAGTCGCTGGATACGGCCTGCCACGTTGATCATGGTACCGTATTTCTCTGCGAAGGTCACACCGGGCAGCACCACGTCGGACATGCGGGTGGTTTCGTTCTCGCTGTGGTGGATGGTCAGCAGGTAATCCAGCCCTTCCAAATCCTCCTTCGTGAAGCCGGCCTCCGGGGAGGTCAAATCCTCACCCAGCGCAATGACGAAGCGGACGGTGCCGTTGCGCACGCCGCGGCGGATGGCGTTCAGACCGGTGCCGGTCTTGCCCAGAATCATCTTCACGCCGTTGGTGTTCGGGTTACGGTCTTCGCTCACCAGCATGTTATCGCCCGCACCCTTGCGGGAAACGATGTCGAGCTTCGTGATACCGAGCTGGCGAGCCAGAGCGCGCACCATGTAGAGCTCTTCATTGGTCATGCGGGCAGAGGCCACAATGGCTGTCTCCGTGGGGGCACACTTGTGCAGCTGCTCGACCACGAGGTTGAGGGCAGAGTCCCAGGTGGTGGGGCGCTGCGGTGCCTTGGCATCGGTCTTGACCAGCGGGGAAAGGATACGCTCCGGGGCATTGATGTACTTGTAATTCAAGCGGTGGCTGTCGGGCATCCAGCAGCTGTTCACCTCGTCATTCTGACGCGGGGTAATGCGGTACACCTTGCTCTCGCGCGTCCAGATGTTGATGTTGGTGCCGGTGCCGCAGTTCACGTCGATGGTCGGCGTGCTCTTCAGGAACCAGACGCGCATCTGGAAGCGGAAGTCCTTGCTGGTGAGCGCACCAACGGGGCAGAGGTCCACGGTGTTCATGGAGTAATTGCTGTCCAGCGTGGTGCCGGGGTAGCAGGAAATGGCGTTGTGGGTGCCGCGGTTCACGACGCCCAGCACTTCCTCGCCCACGATTTCCTTCATGAAGCGAACGCAGCGGCGGCACAGCACGCAGCGCTCCTGGTCCAGATTCACGCGCGGGCCGATGGGCAGGTTCTTGCCCTTCTTGGTCTTGGCCTCGGTGAAGCGGTGGGTGCCGCGACCGTAGTCGGCGGTGTATTCCTGAAGCTTGCACTCGCCGGCCTGGTCACAGATGGGGCAGTCCAGCGGGTGGTTGGTCAGCAGGAACTCCAGCACGCCCTTGCGAGCCTCTTCGGTCATCTTGCTGTTGGTGCGGATACCCATATTCTCTGCCACGGTGTTGGCGCAGGCGATGACGGCGCGGGGCATCCAGGAGATGGGCTGGTAGCCGTTTTCATCATAGGTGGGGGCGGCACCGGGCGCCAGGCGCGGGGGCATGCCCTGTTCCACCAGGCACATGCGGCAGGAACCCACCACGGAGAGCTTCGGGTGATAGCAGAAGGTGGGCACGTGCGCACCCACGGAGTTACAGGCATCCACGATGCGGGTGCCCTTGGGGAATCGATACCAGGTGCCGTTAATCTGGACGTTCACCTTGCCTTCTGCGGCGGCGGCGTCCTTCGGCAGTATTGCGGGAATAGAGCTCATGTAGGTAAAGAGAGAGGTTTAGTCTTCGCGAATCAGGTACTTGCGGGCCTCGGCCGTCTCCGGGGAGTGAGCCTTGAGGGCGTTGATGGGCTTGGTGAGCGCCAGGAACTCTTCCCGGAACTTGGTGGTGAATGCCTGGGTGGGCCAGGAGCAGGCCTCACCGAAAGCACAGACGGTGCGACCGCAGATGTTGTCTGCCACGGACTTGAGCAAATCCACATCCTCAGGAGAGCCCTTGCCCTCGCAGATACGGGTGGAGAGCTTGAGCATCCACGGGTTGCCTTCGCGGCAGGGGGAGCACTGACCGCAGGACTCCCAGGCGAAGAAGCGGTTGAGGTTGTTGAGCACCTTGGGCATGCTGCGGGAATCATCCATCACAATCACACCGCCGGAACCGCTCATGGAGCCGAATTTGGCGATGGAGTCCAGATCCAGCGGGATGTCGAACACGCTCATCTCGCGCACGGTGCCGTCCGGGTTGCGATCCTTGAGCACTTCGTCACAGCGCATCACCTTGGCAGAGGCACCGCCGGGGATGATGGCCTTGAACTTGCGACCGCGCTTCGGGCCGCCGCAGATGTCGTACAGCAGCTCTCCGTAGGTGATGGAGCCGGAAATGATTTCATAGTAGCCCGGGCGGCGCACATCGCCGGACACGCCGATGATGCGGGTGCCGGGGGAGCGCTGCGCACCCTCTGCGGCATAGGCCTCGCCGCCGCGCATGAGCACCTGGCGTACCTGGCAGAGAGATTCCACGTTGTTCACGATAGTCGGGCAGCCATACAGACCGATGGCGGCGGGGAAGAAGGGCGGTTTGATGCGCGGATAGGGGCGCAGACCCTCAATGGAGTTGATGAGGCCGGTTTCTTCACCGCAGATATAGGCACCGGCACCGCGGTGGACGATGATTTCCAGGTCAAAGCCGCTCTTGAGGATGTTCTTGCCCAGGAATTTCTTCTTCTTGGCTTCCTCAATGGCGTTCTGCATGATTTTGGCAGCCTCCGGGAACTCTTCGCGCATGTAGATGACACCAAAGTGAGCCTGCACGGCATAGCAGGCGATAATCATGCCCTCCAGCAGCTGGTGCGGGTCCTGGTGCACCACAAAGCGATCCTTGAAGGTGCCGGGCTCGGATTCGTCGCAGTTGCAGACCAGGTAGACGGGCTTGGTGTTGCCCTTGGGAATGAAAGTCCACTTCACGCCGGTGGGGAAACCGGCACCGCCGCGACCGCGCAGCCCGCTCTTCTTCACTTCGTTGATGACATCGGCAGGCTCCATCTTGATGGCCTTCTTCAGCGTCTCATAGCCGCCGTCCTCCATGAAGCATTTGATGGAAGGATTGTATCCCTCGCGGTCAATGTTACGGAAAATGCGACGCGTTTCACGCGGGTGCGGTTCGCGACCGCGAATGTAGGTGATTTCGCTCATGTTTCGCAGAGGGGGGTTAGTCTTTCTTGCTGTATTCGCTGATCAGCTTGTCAATCATCTTCGGCGTGACCTGAGAATACAGCGTTTCGTTAATCATTACGTTGGGGCCGAATCCGCAGTTGGCCAGGCACTCCACCGGTTCGATGCTCCACAGGCCATCCGGGCTCACGGCCATCGGGTGTTCATCGGTGAGCTCGGCGGGATTCACGCCAATCTTGCCGCAGATGTAGGCCAGCAGCTCCTCGCCGCCGGAAAGCGCACAGGCGATGGTGCGGCACACGCGGAAATGGTACTTGCCGGGGCAGGTCGTGTGGATGCCGGGATAGAAAGTGACCACGCCGGCCACATGGATGGGTGTGCTCTTGCACATTTCCGCAATCCAGGGCATGGCCTCCGGGCAGATGTAGCCGTGCTTTTCCTGAATCATGTGGATGATGGGCAGCACGGCAGACTGTTCCTTGCCCTCCGGGTACAGAGCCACCAGCTTGGCGGCCTCAGCCGTCAGCTCCTCTGTAACCTGGAACTTGGGGAAGTACTTCTCACCGGGAGAAGGCTTGGCCGCCGTCAGGGCGTCAATCGCATTGGGTTGTTCAGACATGTGTGTTCAGAAGTGTTGTCTTTGAAAGGTGTTAGCGGTCGCATTCGCCCTGCACGAAGTCGAAGGAGCCCAGAATGGCGGGTACGTCACTGACCAGGTGACCCGGCAGCAGCTCCGGCAGGATGGAAAGGGTGCAGTAGGAGGGGCTGCGCATCTTCAGGCGGTTGGCAATACCGCCGCCCTTGGAATCCAGGAAGAAGCCCAGCTCGCCCTTCGGGTTTTCGGCGGCAAAGTAGACCTGACCGACCGGGGCGTTCACGCACTCTGTGCTGACCATGAACTGGCGGATGAGTTCCTCCATGCCCTCCATGGCAGCCTGTTTGTTGGGCAGGATGCCCTTGTCGTTCTGCACCCAGATGGGGCCGCCGGGCAGCTTGGCCAGTACCTGGCGTATGATGCGGACGGACTGGCGGATTTCTTCCATGCGCACCTGGAAGCGGGCGTAGCAGTCGCCTTCCTCTGCCACGGGAATGTCGAATTCATACTGCTCGTAGCCCAGATAGGGGTTGGTTTTGCGCAGGTCGCGCCGGATGCCGCTGGCGCGCAGGTTGTTGCCGGTCATGCCGTTCTGCAGGGCCATCTCCTTGGTGATGACACCCACGCCGACCAGTCGGTCGATGAATACCTTGTTGTGCAGCAGCAGCTTTTCCATCTCATCCACGGTGCGCAGGGCGCTGTCGCAGAAAGCAAGTATCTGTTTCTCGATTCCCTTCGGCAAATCGCGGGTCATGCCGCCGATGCGGGTGTAGCTGGAGGTGAAGCGGGCACCGCAAATCTGCTCGTAGATGTTGTGGACGCGCTCCTTCTCCTCGAATGCATACAGGAAAGCGGTCATGGCGCCGGTGTCCATGGCATACACGCCCGTGCCCAGGAAGCAGGAGGAGATGCGGGAAAGCTCGCAGCACAACACGCGGATGGCCTGGCCGCGTTCCGGCAGCTCCCAGCCCATCAGCTTCTCCACCGCGCAGGCGTAGGCGATGTTGTTGCTCATCGGAGCCAGGTAGTCCATGCGGTCCGTGTAGGTCACAAACTGGTTGTAATGGCAGTTCTCGGCAATCTTTTCCATGCCGCGGTGCAGGTAGCCAATGACGGGATCGCAGGACACAATCTCCTCACCGTCAATCACTAACTTTAAGCGAAGTACGCCGTGTGTGGCAGGGTGTGACGGTCCCATGTTCAGGGATACCAGTTCGCCCTGGTCTTCGGCATCGTTCTTCAGATAGTCCACCGCTGTGGCTGATGTATCAGGCACTTGTAAAATCTTTGTTGTCTTCATAACCGGTTATATTCGAGGCCACCTCCGGCCATTATCGCGCGGGGATATTAAACACCTTTCACTTGTAAAGTTCAAGCCTAAAGTGTTCTCCGTCTGCCGAAAATCCTTGTATGCCCTGTTGTGTTTAATGTTAGTTAAAACAAACATTAAGAAAGTTTCTAATCCTGTGGATTTCGGAAAAATTAGGTGGGTAAGCCACGATTGCCGCTTGCAGGGAAGCAGAGCAGGGGGTATGATGGCGGCATGAGCTCAAAGGTAACGGAAGAACAATTGGATAAGGTGCGCGTCTGGGCATCTGAGGGAATCGACCTCAACGGCATCCAGAAGAAACTGGTGACGGAGTGTGGGGTACATCTCACCTACATGGATGTCCGCTTCCTGTTGCTTGACCATGGTATTGAGATAGCCGCCGCATCTGCTCCTGCAAAAGCTCCCGAAAAACCTGCTGCCCCGAAACCGACCGAGGATGAACCCAAGTCGGCAGCCGATGCAGCAGCGGTTCCCGGCGCACCGAAGGTGACGCTGGATGACCTGCAGCTCCCCGGTGCCCTGATTTCCGGTAAGGTGGAGTTCCCCTCCGGTACGCGTGGGGCATGGATGATTGACCAGATGGGACGCTTTGCATGGAACGACCTGAGCGGCACGCCCACGCAGGAAGAGTTGCAGGCATTCCAGTTCGAGCTCACGCAACTCCTCAGCCGCGGTCGCTGAGCTGCGACACAGCTGCTATAAGAATGTAGTGAGCCTGTTCCATGCCGGGGGGCATACGTTCCGTAATGGCAGTGGCATGGATGCGTGCCCTTTTGTTCTGCAATTCCTGTGGATAAATAGAAAAAACGGAAAATGATTTCGTCTGAGGGAAATATGCTTGTGTTCAGGTATCATAGGTGATAGCATAGAGACAACATGTTACCCAGATTATTTTCCTGTATATTTCCGCTGGTAGCCCTGTTGACTGCGTTTCCGGCTGCTGCGCTGGAGCTGGAGGTGCTGTCCCCGACCATGACACGGCAGGATGCGGACGACTACCTGACAAAAGACTATACCTACCGTGTGCTGGAGGATGGTTCCGTACGCCGCGCGTGGAACCCGGATGCGAACAGCCGCCTGCTGCTGGATTTTGACCCGAAGAAGGGTAAGCTGTTGAGTATGGTGATGGAGTTCCGCAAACCGGTGGAGGAGGAGGTCGGTATGAAGTTGCTGACCACCATGACCGGTAAGAATAAAATCTCCTGGGCAAAGGTGCCGGAGGATAAAAAAGAAAAAATCGGCGTGGCCGGAGCCCGCGCGGTGAAGGTGGGAAAAGGTTTTGCGTTCTATGAGGAAGCGTCCAATGGGAAGTGCCGCCGTATCACGGTATACCCGAATGCTCCGAAGGAGAGCCGCCTGCTGCTGCGGGAGATGGCGGTGGATGATGCCATGGGCAGTTCTTTTGCGACATCTCAGTCGGTGACGGATAGTCGCAAGCTCATGGAAGAGGAAAGCAAGATTTTCTTCACCCCCAACAAGGCAGAGTTGGCGAAGGCGGCAGCGGCTGCCCGTAAGCGTGCGGAGGACTCCGGGGATGATGCTGAGCCCATTGCCGTGAATACGGTGAAGGCGGAAGAACCGGCAGAGGAGACACCGGAGGATCCCATCATCGATACGCCTGAGGAGAAGCCGGAGAAGGCGGTGGCTTCTACTGCCAAGAAGAAAAAGAAGAAGGTTAAGGAGAAGTCATTTGCTGAGCAACTGGGGCTGACCGAAGACACCCTGATGATGTATGGCGGGGCTTTGCTGGTATTGCTCATCATCATCGTGGTGGCGGTGCGCAGCAAGATAAATAGTGATATCCGCAAAAATCGTGAAAAGAGCATACGGCTGGGGACATCTACCTCTGCAGATATGCTGGGTAGTCCGCAGCGCAGAAGAACCCCGCGTCGCCGTTAATTTTATCAACAATTTCAAAAACGATTCATCATCATGAAACTTGGTCAACCGTTTTCCTGTGTAGCCGGACTTGCCGTAGCTTTCGGCATGTTACCCGCAGTAGTGCAGGCAGATGTCCCGACTCCCGAAACCGATAAGAAATCTGCCGACAGTAAGAAGGCTGCGGCCTCGGAAGCCGAGGGCTACGTGAACCGCAAAATGGCAGAAAATTGGAAGAATCCGGAAGCGTCGCTGAAGCGTTTGGGGGCTGCGCTTACGGAAAGAGTAAAGAGCCCCGAGCCCGATAACGTGCAGAAGTTTGTGGAAAAACCCGCGAATCGTCTGTTGCTGGCGCAGTGGATGATGGCATGGCAGGCTGTTCACAATACGCACAGTGAGGCGATAGAAAACTCTAAAAGGGCTGCTGCCGGGAAGCATACCAATCGTGACCTGGACATGCAGGTGCAGGAGAGTATTCTGGAAGATTTGCCCAAAGGCGCAAAGGAGGAGCGAGAGGTTCAGAAAAAAAAGGTTGAGGATATCAAGAAGGAACTGGCGTATCTGGAAGATCATCAGAACCTACCCTGGACGCTGGAAGAATTTGCTGCGTACAAGAACGGTAAGAAACTCCTGGAGGCGCTGTCGACAGATCTGGATTGGATGTATCAGGTCGTATTCAGTGGGGATTGCAGCAATCCCGGGCGTGTGCTGGCCGTGATGCAGGGTGTGGCAGAGCGGCACCCGGATTTTTACAAAAACCGAATGGTGCGGGATATTGCCACCGCAACCGGACTGGAGTTTGCACGCGATTGCTGGGAGTATGGTAAGGCCATGGACAGAGCGGATTACTATATCCGCAAGTGGAAGGAGCGGAAGCTGAATGTCGTGTTTGATACGCTGCCGTTCTGGCAGTTGCGTATCTGCTGCGGTAGTAAGTGTTCGGACGGCTTCGGCAATGCCTCTGCCGGTCTGCCTGCCAGCTTTGAGTGGGTGCAGGACAATGTGCGTATCCCCATTGAGCGTTTTTCCGGGTGCTGCTGGCGCTGTGGCTACAAGCTGTGGAATCCCTATGGGCAGAGCGTGCACGGGGCAGATTACCGCAATCCGTACAACGGCTTGTTTGACAGCAATCACCACCAATTCACCTATGAGGTGGGCGGCGTATGCGGTGGGCTGTCACACTTCGGTGCCTATGCAGCAACGGCGCATGGTGTTCCTGCATTCACCATGGGTGAGCCCGGGCACTGCGCTTTTATTCTGCGTGTAAACGGGGAGTGGACTCCGGCCTATTCCGTGTTCTGGCAACACGGGCTGCACTGGACACCGTGGCGTGGCAATTACCGCTTCACCACACTGCATATGATGACAGAACTGCTGGAAGAGAGTGATGCACAGGATAATGATGTTTCTTACACCTATCTGGCGTTGGGGCGCATCTATGGGGAGCGTAATCGCAAGAAAGAAGCATTGAAATGTTACTTCCATGCCATTAGTGCTCAGCCGTTGAATCTGGATGCATGGTTTGCTTGCTCCCGCTATCTGAAAGAGAATTATCCCTCTGACAAAGAGCTCTGGAGGCAGCTGCACGATGATGTCTGCAAATTACTGGCAACACGCTATCCGGAAGTTGCCGCAGATTTTCTGCAGAGACAGGTCTATGATAATCTGGCGAAAACCTCTATTTCCAAAGACGAAATCAAGCAGTGTATTCACCTCTTCTGGAGCTCTATGTATGACGAAGGCCCCGCCCGGTGGGAAGTGGGCGTCATGGCTGACCGCCAGATGAGGCTTCTGGAGAAGGATGCGGTGCAGCCGCAGGTCACGGTGACTATTGGAGAGGGTGACAAGAAAAAGGAGCAGAAGGTGGATAAGCTGGATCCTGACCGGGCCTGTTATCTCTTTGCATCCATCTATTCCGCCGTGTCAGCCAAGCCGGTTCTGCCCACACGCGTGCTGGATTGGATGAATGAGCTCAACGCGATGCATAAAGGGGTGATGACGGAGAGAATCAAGCAGCTCACGGCGTATTTCAGCCACATTCCCTCCGGCCCGGATGGTGACGCGATGCAGAATAAGATGCTGCTGGCGGCAGAAAGCACGTTTAATCTGGATGCGTTCCAGTCCATGGGGCGTGATATGGCTGATGCCAAGGATATGCTCAGCGGAGAAATGCCGCCGCACCAGCCGCTGCGGGGGGCTGTCATGTCTCAGGGTGGGCTCGTGTTCGCCGGAAGCTACGGAGAGGCTGATACGCCCGCCGGACACTGGGGCGTGTTGGAAGGCTGCGGCGGTAATATCGTGACGGCGGCAGAATCCAACCCCTGGGTGGGTGTGATGCTTCAGAGGGATGCTTTCGTATCCGGCGTGATTATCATCGGGCCGGAGGATAAGACTGCAGACCGCCGGGATATGGTGATTCAGGTCTCGGAAAGCGGCAAAGAAGGCTCCTGGCAGACGGTGGGAAGCCCGCTGGGTGAATGCACCGGAAGCATCAGTACCGCCGATTTCGGCAGCTCGGAGAGTAAGTGTAAATTCATCCGTGTGCTGCGCAAGGGCGGCAATACCCCGCTGCAGATTAACGCTATCTATGTATATGGTCGTCCGGCCGCATAAATCATGAATACCACCTATATATTTCAGATGATGAACAGGATTACAATATCGATGCTGGCGGTGACTGCCTTGCTGGTGGTGCAGCCCCTGTCTGCTGCCACGATTGTCAAAAATTACGAAGAAGGCTCTAAGGCTGCCGGCAAAAACGGTTACATCGTTTTTGCCTATGGTGCCAACTGGGACCCCACCGGCTTGCAAGTGTGCAAAAAGCATATGGAATCTGCGGCGGTGAAAGAAGCGGCCGGTGATGCGGCCATGTGGCCGGCTCCGTTCTACCAGCTGCCGAATGATGAGCAGAAGATGGATCAGGGTATCAAATGGGGGGCTCTTCCTCTGCCGCATGTGTTCAGTTCGGAATCATATCCGGGGTTGTTACTGTTTGATAAGAACGGTATCAACTATGCCACCATCAACGGAGCTGTCGTACAGAGAGGTACCCCGGAAGAAGTGGCGGCCAAGGTGAAGAGTGCCATAGACGGTAAGCACAAGAGAGATGAGATTATGACCCGGGCAGATGCTGCGCAGGGTGCGGAGAAAGCCAAATTGCTGCTGGAGGCAGCATTGATTCCGGGACTGAACCGTCCGGAAAAAATTGTGGAGGCGATCAAGGCTGCTGACCCGCAGAACAGTACCGGTGCCGCCTCTGTCCTCACCTATGAACCCAGTGCCAAAGCTGAGGCATACAGCGAAAAGACATTGGCGGAAACGATAGCCGATATGGAAAAGATGCTGGAGCAGCCATTCTGGCAACCGGAACAGCGCCAGTCCATGTATGCTATCATGATTGGTAAACTGCATAAGGAGGGGCAGTATGATGACCGCGCCAAAATCCGCGAACTGGCAAGGAAGATGCGAGAACTCAAGCCTGATTCCCTCTTCGGGCGCTCCTCCGTGGTGGTGGAACGTATCTGGGGTGGGCAGATTGACTATGAAACCGGGTGGAGCCCCCTCTGCCTGCCTCCCGGAGGCGGGCTGGTGCAGATTATCGGACGTGTCCCCATCAGTAACCCGGGGCGCTACACGGTGACTTTTGTCAAGACCGGTGGTGCGGATTTGCGCATCCTCGGCGTGGAAGTTCACAAGGGCGGTAAGAGGATTGGCGGTGATGAACACACATGCGTGGTTCAGCTACCCAAAAAAGAAGAAGTTGACCCCAGGCAGAAAGGACCGCGCCGTCTCAGTTCCCGCGCTCGTTCGGCGCAGAAAGATGATGATTCCATGGACAATGTGTACAACGTTACCATACCCAAGGGGGATGATGTGACTCTGCATGTGCGCATTGAAAATGGTGGCAACAGTCACGGGCGCGTCATCATCAGAAAGAAATAAAAGGATTCGACTCTTTTTTCTCTTTTTGCCTGTAGTCTCTTGACTACAGGCTTTTTTGTTTCGGTTTCAAAAAAAGTGCTCTGTAGCGACAGACTGTCGAGATTTGCGTTGAGGGAGTTGTCTGTTGACCGGATAAGTTGGAGTTTGTTCTACGTTTGTTGTTTTATATCAATGCATAGAATCAATCGGATGTCTCGTTGCGTCAGATGGATTGCTGATTTTTTTCTTTCGGGAAAAGGGAGGGAGATAATGAGAATCGTTGGAGAAACATACTCTCATCTAATGAAAATATGTGGAATGAAATTATGCATTTTGGTGTGCATAAATGGCTTGTTTTTCAGCAAATGACACAAAAATGTGATAAAATGAGTCAGAAATGGAGGAAAAATATCTTTCTTGCTTGCAATGTGAGAGCAAAAAGAGTAAAAGAAGATTAACAACAACTTTTTTATGGCTAAGAAACACGCAACATATACGGCAAAGGAAAAGGCAGAGATAGTATTGCGCATCCTTCAGAAGGGTCGTGATAATACCATTCAGAAAGTGGCTGCGGAAAAAAATATCGTGCCCACACTGATTTCTCTCTGGAAGAAGCAGGCAGAAGAGGCCATTCTCAAGCGCTTTGAGAACGCCACTCCCGGGCGACGCAAGTCCTCGGAGCCGAAAGCCGCCGTCAAGGAGGATGCACGTGCTGCAAAGTCCGAGCTTCGTCGCGCCAGAACCCGTGCCACCAAGGCTGAGAACAAGCTCAAGGAAGTTAGCGAGCGTTTGGCAACTCTGGAACAGGGTGTCAATGCCATGTCTGCCGCCATGGGCTGCAAGCTGGTGAAGAAGCGCGCCAAGCGCGGTTCCCGCAAGGCTTAAACTTCGCGGCTCCGGCCGGCGAACGGAAATCACCGGTGCACTCTGAGGAGTTGCCGGTGATTTCTGATTCCGGGTGACAATCCCGGTGGCGTGTGTCATGATTCAAATAAGATGACAGATGCGGGGTGTCTGATACGTAGTCAAAGTAGGATATGCATCGCTTGGCTCAGGTGCGTGTGCGATGCCGGAAATCTAACGATATGAAGAAGAGTTTTCAACAATGGATGAGAGGGGTGCGGGTTGTCGGTGCGCTGGCAATCGCGGCCGTTGCCGCAGCGCCGTCACCGGTTCAGGCTGAGCCTGACTATGATTTGATAGGTAAGCAATTTTCTCTGGTGCTGCAGAATGCACATTTTTCCCGGGAGCGGTTCAGCCAGGAGCAGTATGCCAAGTTTCTGGAATGCTATGTGCAGACGCAGGACCCTCAGCATTTGTTCCTGAGTGAGGATGAGGTGCAGCAGCTGCGTGAGCGCTATGCCACCAGCTTCGGTGATTATCTGCTGGCCAATCAGACGGCTCGTCTGGCAGAAGAATTGTACTCCTTTTACAGCGAACGGGCACTGGCACGCATTTCTTTTGCAGAAAAGCTGCTGCGGCAGTATGAGAAGGCATTGCCCGCCTTTGATTCGGAGCGCACAACGGCTCGCACACGGCGCAAGCTGCCGCGCTCGGCCAATGCTGCCGAGCTGGAGCAGGTGTGGCGTGATCAGGTGGAGGATATGCTGCTTTCTGAGGTTATCCGTCGCGAAAATGTGGCCAAGCTGGCGGCAGAAAAGGGGAAACCCGATCCCAACGCCAAGGAGAAGCCCATTGTGGAGAAGCTGCTGGCTCGTCTGAAGCGCATGCGCAACGATATCCAGGAGGCCGACCGAGAGGATATGGTGTCCTACCTGCTCAATGCTGTGGCTCATGTGTACGACCCGCACAGCGATTACATGGGTGCTCGCGAGGAGCAGCGCTTCAAGGACATGATTAAGGCCTCCATCGTGGGTATCGGTGCACGCCTCAAGTCTGATGATGATGGTTCCACCGTCATTGAAGGTATAGTGAAGGGCGGACCTGCCGCCAAGTGCGGGCAGCTTCATCTGGGTGACCGCATCGTGGCCGTGGCCAAGGATGGAGATGAGAACTGGACTGATATCATGTTCCTGAGCATCGATAAGGTGGTAGACCTCATCCGTGGCAAGAAAGGCCAGCAGGTGAAGCTTCGCGTGCTGGATGCAGAGGGCGGCAACGAGCGCATCGTTTCCATTGTGCGCGATGAAATCCCCATGTCGGAGGAACTGGCCAGCGGTCGTGTGATTCACCTGACGGCTCCGGATGCGAATGGACAGCCGCGCAAGTATTGCCTGGGCGTGCTGACGCTGCCCTCGTTCTACGTGGATCTGGACGATGGGGATGTTCACTGTGCGGCCGATGTAAAGCGTATTCTGCGCCGCATGATGATGGAGGGCGTGGAAGGTATCGTGCTGGACCTCCGTTTTAACGGCGGCGGCTCTCTGGATGAGGTGCGCAAAATGGTAGGCTTCTTTACCGGGGCCGGTCCCGTAGTGCAGGTGAAGGACTCCCGCGGCCACGTCGAGCGTTTGACTGTGAGCGGTCGTCCGATATTCCGTGGCGAGCTGGTGGTGCTCATCAACAAGCTGAGCGCCTCTGCCTCTGAGATTTTTGCCGGTGCCATGGTGGATTATGGTCGTGCAATTGTGGCCGGTGATGAAGCCACGTACGGTAAGGGTACCGTGCAGGTGCCGCGAGGGCTGGCGGACTACATGCCTTATTTCTCCTCCCGCGAGGGCTGCGGCATGATAAAGGTGACCACCCAGAAGTTCTACCGTGTGGGTGGTGCTTCCACCCAGCTGCGCGGTGTTCCCAGCGACATCGTGTTGCCGACAGCCACCACGGGGCTGCGTATTTCCGAGGGTGAGCAGGATTATGCCTTGCCCTACGATGAGATTCCCCGCGCCGGTGGCTACGTGATGAATACGCGCATTGCCCGCATCCTGCCGTCCCTGTTGGGTCGCAGTGCAGCCCGTGTGGCAAAGGATCCGGATTTGCAGTACATGCAGGAGGATGCCGTTCGCGCAGATGAGCGCCAGAAGAAAAACAGCGTTTCCCTCAACAAGAAGGTTCGCGAGGAGGAAAATGAGGCTCTCCTTGCCCGCAAGAAGCGTATTGATGAGGAACGCAAGGTGCGCTATGAGCAAATGGCGGCAGAGGATGCGAAGAATATGGTCATCTATCGCCTGAACCTCTCGGACGTGAAGGCCGCAACCCTTCCCATTGCTTCCAAGGAGGATAAGACCGAGTTCATGGACGAAGTGGAGGACCCGGAGGAGGAACTCGTGGAGACACCGGAGTACCCCTCCAATCTGGATCCCGTGCTGCGCGAGGGCCTGCATATCGTCAAGGATATGATTGACCTGCGCTGATAGCTCTGTTTCAATTTATTCAGATAACGACCTGCTTGCCGACCTCCGGTAGCAGGTCGTTTTTCCGTTTGTCAAATGCCGGAGAATGTGGTATCATGCTGCCGTGCGAACGTTGGGAATAGTTTTGTCTCTGGTTGGGCTGACGGCTGCTTTTGTGGGCGTGGCCGGGTCTCCCTCTGCTGCTCCTGCGGCATCATCTGCTCATTGGGATGAGACGGCCATACCCATTTCGTTGCAATGTGCTGCCTGCCACCGCAAAGAGTATGACGAATGGGCCGGCAGCCACCATGCCTGGGCCTGGCGAAAGCTACGCACGGAGGATGCGGCGGCGTTTGACGGTCGCCGCATAACCGCACACGGCATGGACCTGAGCATGGAGAAGGACGCGCAGGGCAATCCGCAGATTCGTGATGTGCGAAGCGGGAAGGTGTATGCCGTGGATTCCGTGGTCGGTACCACGCCGCTGGAGCAGTATCTGGTGCGTTGGCCGGACGGTGGGTTGCAGACTCCCAGCGCTGCATGGGATGTGCAGAAGAAAGAATGGTTTGACGTGTTTCGTGATGATGCGCTGCAGCAGGCTTCCGGCGGTGCGGAGCGCAAGCCCGGTGAATGGGGCCACTGGCAGGGGCGGGGCATGAACTGGAACTCGCAGTGTGCCTGGTGCCACATGAGCGGATTCCGCAAGAATTATGATGCGGAAAAGAATCAGTATGCCTCCACCTGGAGCGAGCCGGGAGTTACCTGCGTGCAGTGCCACCGTGTGGCAGAGCATCCGGCGGATGACGGTTGCATGGTCAGCAGGGAAGACCGCGCCCTGACTCCGCAGCAGCATGATGACAACTGCGCCTCCTGCCATGCCCGCCGAGAGGAGCTGACAGACCGATTCACCATCGGCGACCGCTTCGATGACCATTATCGGCTGGAGCTGCCTTCCGTTCCGGGAGTGTTTTACCCCAACGGTTTACAGCGTGAGGAAGATTACTGCGAGACAAGTTTCCGGCTCAGCCGTATGGGGAATACCGGGGTGACCTGCTACGATTGCCACAATCCGCACACCGGGGGGCTGACGGAGTCCATGGAGAACGACCGCCTCTGCCTCCAATGCCACGCAGAGAATAAGGTGGTGAACGGCGTGCTTGCCCCGCAGGTGAAGCGTAATGCGCTCTGCGGCGGACATGAGAACCGCTGCGTGGATTGCCACATGCCGGAGATGACCTACATGGGGCGCGATGGCCGCCGCGATCATGCTCTGCACTGGCCTGATCCGCGCATGAGTATGGAGCTGGGTGTGCCGGATCCCTGCCTGGATTGCCACAGGGACAAAGACCATCAATGGGCGGCTGACTATCTGGAGAAACGCTATGGTAAGCGGATGGAGAAGTACCGCTTCCGCTTCCGTGCCGCCGGGGCAGCCATGCAGGGCAGGGGCAGTGCGGAACAGTTGCTGAAAGCATATGAGGCAGAGGAGGTGAGTGCCTGGCGCGCCACTCTGCTGGGGCTCATGGCTCAGTACCCCCTGACCCCGGAAGTGAGGGAAACGGCGCGGCTCGCCGCTCAGGATAGTGACCCGCTGGTCAGGGCTGTCGCCGTACAGCTGTTACCTCCGGCAGAGCTTGTGCCTTTGCTGCGGGATGATGCCCGGGTGGTGCGCCATGCGGCCGGCTGGCGGCTCTTCCCCCGTGTGACACGCATGCCTGAGGGGCAATCCGTCCTGCGTGAAATGAAAGAAACGGCTGCCTTGCAGAGCGAACAGCCGCCCGGTGCCATGCAGCTGGCCATGCTGGCGGCGGCAGAGGGCAGACGCGCGGAGGCAGAGAAGCAGTATCTCCGCGCTATTGAGCTGGATGCTACATCGGCTGTGGCCCGCATGGATTATGCCGTATTCCTGGCTCAGCAGAACAGGTTGCGGGAAGCACTGCAGCAGATGCTGGCCTGCACGGCTGCGGCACCGGATAATGCAGAGGCTCAGTACCGCCTGGGTATCCTGCTGGTGGAGGTGGGAATGCCGGAGGCAGGGCGCCGGGCGCTGGAGAAGTCTGTTCGGTTGCAGCCGACGCATGCTGCTGCCGCAGAAACCCTGAAAATGCTGAACCAACAGATGCAACAACGATAAATTTTTATGGAACTGCTACAGAACCACGCATTGCTGATTGTCCTGGGAGTCATCTTGCTTTCCATCCTGTTCTTTGTGATTTTCAAGGGTGTTATCAGGATGATTGTGCTGGCCACGGCCGTCATCTGTGCCGTGGCGGCGTGGATGTTCCTGCAACGTAACGGTTTCACCTATCTGGCCTTTGTTACGGACACGCCTCAGCCCTGGATGGTGCAGGTGCTGGCCTGGGGCGCGGCCATTTTCATTCTGTTGCTCTTCTTTCACATCATCTCCTGGTTTACGCAGTTATTCTCCTGGAAGAAGAAGCTGAGCGCCGGCGGCGTGCTGACCACTATTCTGATGAGCTTCCTGATGCTCTGGGTCGGGGTGATGGGGCTTTCCTACTATGGAAGTATTGCTAAAATCCGCCATTATCACGAGCTGGCAGAAGCGCAGATTAACGGCGCTGCCCTCCCGACGCTGCCCTGGAGCACACAGGCATGCGAGGCTCTGCGGCAGCATCCCTGGACCGCCTGGGTATCAGCCATTGATTTGATGGAAAACCGGGAGCAGACCAACCTCGCCTGTCTGGTGGCATTCGGATGCACGCTGGATGAGCCCACCTACACCGCCTTCTACAATGCCCAGCTGGCGCAGAGGGGAATCCCCCAACCCTCGCGATTCCTACAGTTGTTCGGTGACCATGGATTGCGCACCCTGGTGAAAGAAGGACGCTTTGTCACTCTGCTGGAGAATGAGCACCTGACCAGCTTCCTCCAGTTCCGCGAGACGGCCTCCAAATTCCGCGATATTCTCTGAGTCTGTCCATCAGAAACAGATTCCCGTTTCGCCCAGAATATCCGCCAGCTCTGCATACGAAGCTACGCGGGAGAGCCGGGGACGCAGCGGCTTGGTGCCGGGTATACCCTTGGCATAGGCCAGCAGCCGTGCCCTCATGGCGCGCATGGTGACAAGCTCCTCGCCATAGTGCCCGCTGTCGATGGCCAGGCGCGTGTGGCGCAGCATGAAGGCGATGCGTTGCGCGGGTGCGGGAGCCTCCGGGATGATGCCGGTGGTCAGATATTCTCTCGCCTGTCGGAAGAGCCAGGGGGCATTCATGGCGGCGCGCCCAATCATCACGCCCGCTACCGCCGTTGATTCGCGGGCGCGTTGCACATCCTGCGGGGTGCAGATATCCCCATTACCGATGACGGGTATGCCAACGCTGCGGGCGCAGGCATCAATGATATCCCAGTCAGCCTTTCCCCCGTATTGCTGGGAGCGGGTGCGGCCGTGGATGGCCAGCGCCTGTACCCCGGCATCCTGAAGCCGTCGGGCAGCTTCGAGCGCGCAGACATGCTCCGCATCCCAGCCGATGCGGATTTTGACCGTCACGGGGCAGTCGTTGCCCAGCTCCTGCACCACGGCAGCGGCAATGCGCTGCAGCAGCGGCAAATCTTTCAGCAGGGAAGAGCCCCCATTCTTGCCCACCACTTTCGGCACAGGGCATCCGGCGTTGATATCCAGAAAATCCGGGTGCATGGCATCCGTGATGATGCGTGCGGCCTGCGCCATGTGCTCCGGGACGGAGCCGAAAATCTGAATGCCCAGCGGGCGGTGCTCCTCCGCAAACTCCACATAGCGCCGGTTGCGTTCCCACGCCTGCAACACACCCTCGGAGGAGACAAACTCCGTCACCATGACATCGGCCCCTTCCTCCTTGCAGAGCGTGCGGAAGATGGGGTCAGTAACTCCCGCCATGGGAGCCAGGTACAAGGGAAAGATGCTGAAATCCGGCAGAGCCATGTGCGGATTCTAGCACAATTTAGCTGAATGAGCAAGTCTTTGACTTGCGGAAGCGGGGTAGAGGTGGTATAGTGCGGGCATGGACTTATCTGCATTCAGAGAAGAATACCTCAAGGACACGTTGCATCGGCGGGATTTGGCGGACTCGCCCTTCGTCCAGTTTGACCGTTGGTTCAAACAGGCGCTGGAAGCCGGCATTCCGGAGCCGAACGCCATCAGCATCGCCACCGCCACCCCGGAGGGTCGTCCCTCCCTGCGCACGGTGCTGCTCAAGTATTATGATGACCGCGGTTACGTCTTCTTCACCAACTATACCAGCCGCAAAGCACGTGAGCTGGAGGCCAACCCGGAGATATGCATGCTGCTCCCCTGGGTCACTCTGGAGCGCCAGATTATCGTCTATGGCCGCGCAGAGAAAATCTCGCGCGCTGAAACCCTCAAATACTTCCTTTCCCGACCGCGTGAGAGCCAGCTGGGTGCCTGGGTATCGCACCAGAGCCAGGTTATCTCCACCCGCAAACTGCTGATGATGAAATTGCAGGAGCTGAAGCACAAATTCTCGGAAGGGCAGGTACCCCTGCCGGATTTCTGGGGCGGCTTCCGCATCGTCCCGCACCATGTGGAGTTCTGGCAGGGCGGCCCCGGCCGCGTGCATGACCGCTTCATGTACACCCTGCAGCCCGACTCCACCTGGAGCATTGAGCGCCTGCAGCCCTGATACAACATCATCACCCCCGCTCCGCCATTCCGGCGAAACGGGGGTGAGGGCATGAACGCACATGTTGCGCAGGTTCAGAAGTTCAGCGGAGCATCCAGCGTTTTGAGCAGCGCCTCATTTTCTTTTTCCAACTCTTTGACCCTGTTTTGCATTGTGGCCGAGTTCCTTGAAATAAGAGCTTCCGCTTCATGCATTTCTGCAAAGCTGATTATTTTTTCATAATGCTGCTTTACGACTGCATTTTTCTTTTTCTCCTCCTGAAGATTACGGTTGACGCGATTCACAACGTCACGGTTAATCAACTTTTTGGAGCTGAATTCGCGCTTGCGGGTGTCAATGATACGAATCATCTGAGCTCTGCGGTTGTAGCGCTCTCTGAGTTCACCTGCTTTTTCCCGAATACCGGGGTACGGAAGCTTGCTGATGTAGGCATTTTCTGCCAGCTCATTACCCGATGAGAGGAACTCCTCGAAATCCTCTAATTCAATACTGGTAACGAATACATCCGCATCCGGCAGTGCTTTGTATTTCGCATCTTCGTCCCCTTTGGTGAGGAAATAATAGCCGGCTGTCGGCACAAAGAGAACGCAGGACAAAAGAAACCATCCTTTCATGAGATTAATTAATCAGTTTGAGTATATTTCTCGCTTACTTATTCGGTCGGTTGAGCAGCTCCTGTTTAAGCTCCTGTTCCGTTTTGCTCAAGTCCTTCAGCAGGTCTTCTTCATTGAAGCGCCTGCCCAGATTGGAGAAGAATCTGGCAAAATACAGATAACCTGCCTGTGTTTCGACATTTTTTCTGAGTTCGCCATACCGTTTCAGTGCGGCTTTGTACCCGGCAATATTTTTGCTTAGTCTGTTCCGGGCATCCCGGTTACTCATATTGGCACGTGCGGCTTCCTCCTCCAGGCGGAGAGCCTCGATAGAGTCAATCACCCGCCCCAGTTCGCAATAGTGCTCGTACAGCATGGGCTTTTCCTTTGCCAGTATGGAGACGGGACCCTGTGTCAGCGGATTGATGTCAACAGCCGCTTCCTTTTCCCGGCGTTCCCGCTCCTTATCTGCTCCCAGAAAAAGGATGGGGCCGGTCAGCATCAGTATGCCCCCCAGGTTGACAAACAGAAAGATAGCACCTAAGGCACAGCCCATGGAGCAACTGTGGTTGCCCTTGTCGCGGTATTCATCTTCCGCCGGCCCGACTACCTGACCGGACTTGATGTGGAAATAAATTCCCCGCAAAATAGCGGCAACAACTGCGCAGAGCACGAACAGTACTAAGACCGCATTCCAGAATTCGTTTTCGATGAGTGTCATGGCATGTAGGAATCCGGGCAGTTCAGTCCAGCATCAGCAGAACATCAATCTCCGCATTCAGCCGGTTACAGTTGCTTTGCAGATTGGCCACGTTCTGCTCCGCCTTATCCAGCACATCCTGCATCCCGGCATCATCCAGTGAATCCCGCATCGTCTGCATCATGGCAATGCGCTGGCGGGCAAAGCGGACATCCTGATAGGCGCGCTCGCGAATCTTCTTGAGTTCCTCCAGTTTGGTCTTGCGTTTTTCGATGCTGTTTTTAACGGCCTCCTGTTTGGATTCAAAAAAGGCGGCCTGCTCTTCACTGCGGAGCGCCAGATCTTCCCTTCCTTCCTGCCGCTGTGCTTCAGCGGCTTCCCGGAAGCGTCTGACTCCGACCCCGGCATCTGCCTGTGCCCCCATCAGGGCTGTCAGCTTATTGTAGGCTGTGTTATATGCCTGGTCATAACGCGCCAGTGCCAGAGTACCCTGATCCACCTGAGCCTCCATGCGTGAGATTTTGTCCCCCACAAACGAGTACCAGAGAATTTTGACATCTGACCTGTACTCCGCAGAGCAGATAATCGTGCCGACAAACAGCAAGAGAAGCGCCGCTATGCTATAGATGATGATTTTTTTCAGCATGTCGTGATAGTTCTGTTTTATTCCATTTCATTATCAAGCTGCTGCACCTGCAGCTCCGCATCCAGGCGGCTGCAGGTCTTCTTCACTTCTTCCTCCAGTTCGCGAGCCCGCTTCATGGCAAAACCGGCGTCTCCGCCGCTCAGCGCCGTCAGCTCACCCTTGAGCATTTCCGTTTTGGCACTCAGCGTGTCCAGCTCCACTTTCTTTCGCTTGAAAAACAGGTCAAACTCCTTGTAGGCTGCTTCCGCTTTGGCTGCAGAATCCGCCAGTTTGACTGCCTGTTCCTCAAACATGGCTTTTTCCGCCTCCTTGGCTGCCGCTGCCGCCTCCTTGCCGCCGACTCTCAGCTCGGCGGCGCGGGCGGTTGCTTCTGCCGCCTTGCGTTTGGCCTCTGAGTGCAGGGTTTTAAGCTGCACCAGAGATTCTCGCTTGGCCTTGTAGGCGGTTTTATAGTGTTCCAGCGCCACGCGGGTTTTGCCTACCCGTTCCTCCATGGAGGCGATGATTTTATCCACCGCGACGGCCCCGGCGGCCTCAATGGATTGTTTTGCTTCGGCCGTTTTTTCAGGATAGAACACGGCCAGGCCTCCCAGGAGGAGCAGCAGACCTGCTCCTCCTCCCACACTCCATTTGATTGTATTGGTCATTGTGATTGAGTTTGATTGTTGTTGGGTTTAATTTATCGGTTGCTGATATAGTTGCGGATGAAATGTATCAGGCACTGTGCCATGATAAGGAGCGGAGCAAGGAAAAGTGCCAGCATCAGCCACATGATGGCAATAAAACAGCCTGTGGGTTTATCATCAAGATTCGTATACAAGTTGCCGCGTTTGTCTACATAAACGGGATCGAAATCTCCTCTGGCCGTTTGTGCTGCTGCTATAAACATGCCGATGCCGAGCGCGTAGAGCAGACGGTGCATAATTGCCAGATACCATGGTTCATCATTGGCCGCCTTATACACCGGTGTCTTCATGGACAAATAATACACAAACGGTATAATCCAGGTCATGAACATGGTCATAAGCCCGGCGACACCACAGAGAAGACAGATGATGACAAACTGCTTCATCCCGCAGCCCAGCACGCGTTTCTGCGCATTGTTCAGAGCCGCGCCCACTTCATTGAGCACATATTTTTCATCATTGCTCAGATCCGTCATGCTCTTGAATGGCTCCAGCGCCTTGTAGCATGCGTCTATTTCTTTCTTCTGAATGAAGCGGTAGTACAATTCACCCTCTATTTCTGAGGTCTCCAGGTTGAACCAGATGTCGCGGATGGCGTCAAACTCGCTCCGCAAGCCCTCTATTTCGAACACTGGGCTTTCCGGTGCCGTGTAATCCTCCGGCAGCTCCAGCATTTTCCATGCGCGTTTCTTTTCACAGTACAGAATCCAGACCATGTAGGGGATACTCAGGAACCAGAGACTGACAAAGATGCCTCCGATAATTTCGCCAAGATACCCGGCTTTCTCCGAAATCGGGGCAGACGGCTCCGGGCGCGGTTGACCGAAGGTGTCATACTCATCCCGCAGCGTGACTATTGTCTTGGCATATTCCTGTTGCGGTTCTCCGCTTTCCGTCTTCACGATGTAGAAGGCGTCAAAGTTGAGACGCACTCGTATCTTTTTGATGAGCCACTCCCAGTGCGCATAGAACCCTTCGCGGGAAGTGCGAATCTTCTGCCCGGAAATATCTACCGCATGGGCATAGCACTCGATACTTTTGCTGCCGGAACTCTGGAAGGATGAGCGGAATGCTTCGGGGAGGATGTAGGTTGTTATGTTGACCTTTACCATATCACCCGCGTTCGCCTTTAAGAGCGCTTCCGGATCATCCACATCAGCGAGGTAAAGCCAGAAGCCTTTGTATCTATCGGCAAAGTCGAACTGCAACTTGCCGTCATTCAGTTTTCCCTGTGCTTGGCTTTCATATCTGTTTGTTGCGAAGAAGGAAAGTACCTCGTCATATTTCGGGATAATCACCTCGTGGTAGAAACGGGCATATTCCGGACTGATTTCGAGCGTGGCCGTTGCATCTGCAAACCAGTAGGGGCTGCACTCTGCCTCGCTGGAATTCAAACGTTCAAAAGCCACTTGTTTGTAAGGATTGGCGTATTTGATAATAAACTGAGGCTGCGTATATTTATCTACATCTTCCGTAAACTTTTTGAACCAATTCAGATCCTGTTTGCTTTCCGGCAGCTCCACATTTTCCCAGAATTCCTGCATGCTTCGGGGGATTCCGGCGTAGGTGCCCTCATCTGCAATTTCCGGCTGTTCGATTTCGAGCCCGTCCTCGGCCGGTTCTGCGGTCGGATTTTCGCCTGCTTTTGCTCGGCGTGCTTTCTCTGCACCGCTGATAAAATCAAACTCCGTCCCGGCAACCTTGGCGGAATCTTTCAGACAGATATTGCTAAAGCTGAGTTCTTCTGCATAGCCTTTTTCCATCCAGAACAAATTGTTTCCGGCAAAGTAATTTTGCGTAAAACCAATGGCCTTGCCTTCTGCATCGTAGAGATTGGCATAGATATGACACTTGAAATCTCCCGGTTTGGTGTAGTAATCAGAAAAAATATCCGGCACATAGTACACCGTCATCGTCATATCGACGGTATCTCCCGCTTTTTTACTGAACACAGCTTCAGGGTTATCCGGTGTCAGGAAAGAAAGCCACGAACCCGTATTTTTGAAATCCTTGGGTGTTTTGTAACTAATGCTGTAAATCCTGTCACGGCGGCCGCATTTTACCGTTCCTTTGACGCGGTGTACTGCGACTTCCGTACTCAGCGCTTTCATGAATGCACCGTATTTGGGCACAATCACCTCATGGTAAAAGCGGACATATTCCGGGCTGATGCGTGCTTTTGCCGTGGCTCCCCGGTACCAGTTCTTACCCTCACGGGACTGTTCTTTGGTGAGTTGTTCAAAGGGGATAGCTTCATAGGAATTCCCCGGCGTCAGGGTGATGGTCGGTTGCAGATGGCGGCTGATGGCCTTGACCGTGTTGTGGAATCCCGTGGTGTCCTCCTTGTTTTCCAGCGGCTTCAGATTGTACCAGAACTTGCGGATTTCGGGTGAAATGCCGGGGAATTTGTCGGCGTAGGGATCGTCAGGATTTGTTTCCGGTGTCTGCGGATCCGGGGAAGGGGTGGTAGCTCCGGCGCCGGTACCCGTCGGCTTACCAGCACCGCCCGGGGCGGGTTGGGGGGCATCCGGCGGTATATTCAGCCCGGCATCTTTGGCAAACTCCTTTTCCTTGAGACGGAATATCTTCAGTTCCTCATCCCAGCTGATGTAGTTGCGGATAAAGGGGATCTTGTCCGTCTTCATCGCCGTATCCCGGTCGATGTTTTTCTGCAGCATCAGGTTCTGCACGGCAATCCAGATACAGTCCTCCCACCCGCCGAGGGTTGCATTGTTGATGTTCGACAAATGGTCGCCCATCCGCAGCAGCATATCCGCCGTGCCGATTGACTTGCTTACCGCCTCCACATACTTTTCGGCAAAGGCGGCATCCGGATTTTCCGCTTTGCTGGTCTCCTGCTGCAGCCGGACAAGGTGGGCGGCAGAGGTCAGAAAGACGAGTTTCCCGTCCTCATACTTCACGCGTATGTTGCTCTTGCCGGAGTTTTTCACGGCGGCCTCTGTGATTGCCTTGCCGCGTTCGGGGGTGATAACGCCGGTCTCTACCAGCATGTTGACCACGCGATTCCGGCACGTGGCCAGCATGGTGTCATCCTTCTTTTTGGCGGCTTCCAGCATGGCTTCGGCCGCCCGGTCGTTTTGTGTCGGGGCCGCCGTTACCGTGAGCGGTAGCGCAAACGCCGCCGCCACTATCAGCCATTTCAGTTTTCCGAGTGTTGGTTTCATATCAGTTGTTTGTGGTTGTCGGTGAAAATGTGTTAAAATTTGAGAATTCCCTGCTTTTTCCACTCTTTCATAATCTCGTCAATGCCGTGAGAATTGGCTTTCTCCCGCTCTTCTTCTGTCATTTTGGGTGGGTTGTAAACCCGAAGAGGTGTTGTTTGTCCCGTCGGCTCAGCACCGGCGGCAGACGGGGAGGTGATGGGAGTATCCGCCGTGGGGGCAGGGGAGCCCTCTTCCTCCTCCGGCGAATCCAGGTCGTAATCCGCAGCAAAAAGTTTTCCATTGAAGCGGAACACCTTTTTCTGCTCGTCCCAGAGTGCATACCGAAGAATCCCGGCTACATCATATTTTCTCACTGCCGTGTCGTAATCGATATTCTTGTTGAACATCAGATTCAGCATGGAAACCCGTACGCAGTTCTCCCATGCGTCGACCGTCATGGTGCGGATATTACTTCCGTCGCTGTCAAGGCGCAGCAGTAAGTCCGCCGTGCCGATGGCTTTGGCTACCTCTTCCACATATTCAAGTGCAGCTGCGGTGTCCGGGTCTTTCTTTTTACTGTTTTCCTGCCGCAGGCTCACCAGATGTGCGGCTGAGGTCAGGAACTTCAGCTCCTCTTCATAGCGGACGCGTATATTGCTCCGCCCGGAGTTTTCTACCGGGGCATCAATGATGGCCTGCCCGCGTTCGGGGCTGATGACGCCGGCATCCATCAGCACACGGGTGATGCGTTCCTTGGCAACCGGCAGGAGGGCATCATCCCTCTGTTTGGCGGCATCAATCTCTTTCTTCTCGGCTTCCGTGGGTGCGGCTTCCGCTGTCAGCGGCAGACCAACCACCGCCGGCAGTACTGCGAATGTTATTTTGTACAGATTGTTCATGTTGTTTGTGTATTCAGGATAAATGGTTAGTAATGACGCATGCCTTCTTGTCTGGCTGCCTCAATGGCGGCACCTATAGCGTACAGGGAAAGGACATCCCAGTTTTCCCTGAGCTTGTGATCAACAAAGTACATGTACCGCAATCGTTCAGAATTGTAATAATTATGTTGTACAAATCTCTGGCGTATTTGCTCCAGGGTGATACCTACTTTCATGGTGCGCAATACCAGATCCCGATTTTCGGCTACCAATTTCGGGTCAGCTTTATCCGTTATTAAAATGTCGTGGAATGTATGAACCAGCATTTTAATGAAGAACCCGGTGGTATTCATGGCTTTGGCAATTTCGCTCAGCTCTCCGGTCAGTGTCTCACCTGTTGCCTGATTGGTGATTTTGGAAGCAAGATCTATGTACTCCTCCCCCTGTTCCGTCATGATTAAGAGCATTTCAAAATAGGTTGCATTAATCAGCTTGCGGGTGCGCTCATCGGTATGGTATTCGTATGTATCCGGATCCTGATTTAACCGCCACGCCTCCACATCGTCTTTTATCTCAAGGAACTGCCGATAAATATCGCAAATGTAGAGCAATCTCTTCTGTCTCTCCAGCTCGGCGCGGTTGGCGCGCTGCGCCGTTGCATTGGCCGGAGGGGTGATTTTTCCCGCCAGCCGCTGCACGACATCCTGCTTGTCTGACGGAATCTCCAACCCCTCCGCCACCTTGCTCATGTCATATTTGGCCTGAATATAGTCCGCCTGCGGTTTCGGCAGCTGCTCGAAATTCAACTGCCTGATGTGTTTGTTGACTCGGTTGAGCTTGTTGCTGCCGCGGCTCTCTTTTTTCAGCCCCGCCATGATGCCATCCCGTGCCATGCACCAGATGGCAGACCATGAGGCTTCCATCGACAGCATTTTCATGAGAGCTTCTTCCTCCTGCGGGTAGTAGGCGACTGCTTCATCCGCCAGCTTTTGGAACTCGCCGTCCCGGTCAGCCCGGGTTTTCACCCATTCATGGAATCCCCGGGATTCCTGCCCGACCCGCCGCAGCATCATGTGTTCCGTGTATAAGCCGTAGAGCGCCACCGGGTTGACCCGCCCCGCCGCATCGTACAAGTGGTGTTCCGTCTCCTGCTTCCCTCTCTTCTCCCGTTCTTCTTCACTCCAGTATTGTCTGAAATCCCCGAACAAATGACAGATGACATATTCCCCGTTGGCTCGGCATATTTCGCTGAGCAATGCGGAGGTCTCGCGGTTTATTTTCTCTCCCTCCGGGAGCTTCAGCAGCGCTTCCAGTGCTTCCCTGTTGGCGGCATGCACTGCATATTCCTGCGGATACACATAGCAAAAAGATCTGCCCGGAGCAAAAAGCTTTTGATTGAAAGCTGCGGCACTTTTCCATTGCCATTTCGTGTTTACCAGCATCTGCTTCAGATTGTAGCCCAATTGCGGATCTTCCCATATCTTTTCCAGCCCATCATACATGGCCGCCAGTTCCGAAGCCACCTTCCCATGCGTCCATCGCAGGAAACTTTCTGCATTCAGCTCCGCAAATTGTGATGGGTACAGCTGTACCTGTCCGCTTGCATTTTCTGTGATGCCGGCTGTTAGCCCGCAGACGGCTATCATGATGCTTCTGATAAATGTTTTCATGGCCGAGAATATGTTTTGCCCTTATTGCCCGTTCGTTATTTCATATACTGATTGGCGGATAAGTACTCCAGCATCACCTGAAATGTTTGCTTGCGTATGTCGGGACTGACTTTTTTATATTCTGCTCGATACTGGTCAACTGTCTTATTTGTTGGCGTTTTTGCGGCAATGGTTTGTAAATCTGCAAAATCATCAATTTTGTACTTGGCCGCCAATTGATTGTTTAATTGTAAAATGCGGTTAGTGCGGGATAAGGTAGACGTAATCTTTAACTTTTTTTTTGTCTTATCCGGCATGTAATCTTTTAATAGTTCAATCGGTAAAGGAAAATCCTTAATCTTGATGTCTACTATGTCAGAAATATCTAAATTATTATTTCTTATTTTATTGCACAGATTTGCAATTTTTTCAAGTTTCAAGTAGTATAGTGGCGGACAGCCCGATTCGTCCGGTTCCCCATCCCAATCCAATCCGCACAGGAAATAATACATGTAAGCCAGGTCTACACCATATAGTGATGTGTATTTATTTCCTGCTTTAACTGCTTTGGCATTTGAATAGGCGTCATCCAAAAAATCCTTAAAGTTGAAGTTTGCTATTTCTCCTTTTTTTGCCAATTGCTGCAAGTATCTGTATTCAGTATAGACGGCAAACGCTTCCTGGCACATTATGACCAGTTTATCTACGAGTTTCGGGTCGCTTTGGTTTGGATCACTATGATGCCTATGCAAATCCGGATAGTTAGCTAAAACATACTGATGCCCCATTTCGTGCACAAGGGTTGTTCGAAGACTGGCATCAGAAGATTTGAGACCGCCATCCTGATTGTTGCCAATATTAAAACACCCGCGCTTTTTTTGTGCCATTTTGGTCACATTGACGGTTAAAATTTGATTAAAATCTATGTCTTCATTTTTGAAGGGATTCTGATTAGCTAAACAGTCTAAAAAGGTTTTTTTTATGCGGTCACATGTTGATGCAGCGACAAAGCTTGGGTTGTTAGGATCTGAACCTGTTGTGCGCAGAATAATTGCTCTGTTACTCAGGATGGTATCCCAAGTGTCTTTGTCTTTATGCCAACAACGTAAATTTTTTACATCATCCAGCAAGCCGTTGTTAAATAATTCATCTTTCAGATACTGGTTTGCATCTGTTTGTGTTATTGTTGTAATTGAGTTATCTGTGCTTTTGCCGATTATAGCCTTCCAAGCATTTAAGTTGACATTAAACTGTAAGGCAGCAAGTCTTTTATTTTTTTTATTCTGATGATATTCATCTTCCGTAAGAATCCCTGTGCTGGGGGTGCTATTGCTTTGAGCCGACACCGGTTGTGTGAGGGAGCAGAGCGCCCAGAGAGCGGGGAGGAGGAAGGAGAGAGCTTTCATGGCGGATGGGTGGGAGAGGGGATGGGGAGATTATTGGGCAGGGGAGAGGTTGCGGAGGTTGAGCAGGAGCTGCGAGGGATCCGGGAATTGGGCGGCGGCGCGGTATTGGGAGAAGAAGTCGGCGGCGTGGCGGAGGGCTGCTTGCTGGCGGGGTTCTTTGGCGGCGAGCTCGGAGAGGTGGCGGTTCAGCTCTGCATCCGCGATATCGGCGGGGACATCTGCCAGGAGTTTGCAGCCTTTGAAGAGGTGGAGACGTGCACCGGCGATGTTGGAGCGGAATTGCTCCAGCTTGGGTTGGATGAGGGCGCGTGCGGCATCATCCGTATCCTCGCGTTCCAGAAGGGAGGTGAGGTCTGCCTCTGCTTTGAGGTAGTAGGAGAGGTGTGCGGCAGAGGTGCTGAGCATGGTGAGGGCGGCATCTGCCTTGAGTTGTTCGCTCTTGCGGACAAGGGCGAGTGATTGCTTGAGCTGTGCTTCCACCACGGTGCTCTGCTTGCGGATGGCGGCGAGCTTGTCTTTCATTTCCGTGTCTGCGGTGAGGGCGGCGGCTTCCAGCTCTTCCACGCGGCTGCGGAGGCAGGCATTTTCCGCCTCAGCCTGCTGCGCCAGGTCTTCCAGGCAGACCTCTGTGGTAGCGCCGGCAGCCTCTACGGGGGGCGGCGGGGTGCGGAGTTCCTCGTATTCCTTCCACTGGTCGGAGAAGGCCTGCATGGACATTTCGCGGTGGCGGATGACGGAGCCGAGCACGGGACGGAAGCCAACCAGCTCGCTGCGGAACTCGGAGCCGTCTTCGCGGTAGGGGACGCACTCCGAGCGGTCAGAGGAGTGGAGGGTGGCTTTTTCTGTGCGGAAGTTGCCGCCGCAGGTGAGGATGCCGCCGGAGCGGCCGAGGCTGCTGTCGAAGTAGTAGATGGGGCTGGCCAGCTCAGAGACGTTGCCGAGCATGTCGTAGAGGCCGACGGGGTTGGGCTTGCGGCTGCCTTTGACGGGGCGAGCGGCCACGTGGCGAGAGCCGGTGAAGGTGACCTCGTAGCGGGAGATGGCATTGGAGGGGTAGGGGGTGGCGGCGTCAAAGGTGCCTTCATCCACATTCACCCCGCCGCGGGCGGCGAATTCCCACTCCACGGGGGAGGGAAGCCGGAAGAAGAAAGAGTGGGTCTTTTCATTGCGGTAGGGGATGAGGGCGCCGGCGAACTCCTCACTGCCGGCCATGAGTTTGTTGAGGCGGGTGAGGAAGTTCTGCGCATCGGTCACGGAGATGTTGACCTTGGGCAGGTTGGCTTCTTTTTCCGGGGGCATGGGTTCGCTCATGACGGCGGCGTACTGGGCGCGGGTGACCTCTGTCTCGCAGAAGGGGATGTACCATTTTTTGCCGTTGAAGGCGGTGCCGGCCAGGTTGACGCGGGTGACGGGTTCGTTGGTGTAGTCACCGCTGCCGGCATTGAAGCTGCGGTAGGCAAAGATGTTCGGGTTATCAGAAATCTCTACGGGGATGAAGACCATTTTCTGCCCCTGCGGCAGCAGGAGCTCCATGGGCGGTGCGGCGGGTGTGCCGTCCTGTGCGGCGGCAGAGCAGACAAGCAGAGAGAGCGCAAGAAGGGAGGCTTTAGTCATGGTGGGGAGGAGTGTGGGTTGAATTACATGTCGCGGATAGCGGTAGAGGGCTGGGTGCGCAGGACGGTGACGGCCGCGCAGATGGCTGCGGGCAGAGCAATGCCGATGCCGCAGGCCAGTATCAGGAAGTGGTTTGCCGGGGAGAGGTAGCAGAGGTTTTCGCCTGTCTCTATTTCTGCCGCAAAGAGCACGCTGATGGTGTGTGCCAGTCCGTGAAAGAGCGTGAAGCTGAGCAGAATGGAGCTCAGGGTGAGTATGAGAGACTCACAGATGGGAAAGCAGGTGAGGGTAATGCGGGAGAACCCGAGTGTGGACAGGATGGCGTAGTCGCGGCGGCGCTTGAGCGCCCCGTTGAAGAGGTTGAGTGCCAGGGAACCGGCGGCCCCTGCCACGCAGATGCCGGCCAGCAGGGTGAAGAGTACCTCCAGCCGTGCGTTGAGCTCCTGCACACGGCGTATGCCGGCAATGTTGCCCTCTGCGTGGTAGCCGCGGGTGGTGAGCTGCTGTACCAGCGGCTCCACATCATCCAGCCCGCGGGCGTAGAGTCGGACGCGGGAGAAGGAGCGGTGCGGCTGTGTCAGGCCGCCCTGTTCCTCGCTCCAGAAAAGCCCGCGTTGGATGATGGCGTGCAGTACACCCAGCACAGAGGCGGGGGCTGCCCAGGCGCCGGGCGGCAGAGTGGTGTCTGTCACTGCTTCCACGCGCACGCTTCCTTTCCCGCCTGCCAGCAGCAGGGTGTGGGTGCCGGCATCGGCGGCATTGCCGCAGCGTATTTGCAGTGCCGGGGCGGCAGCGTGGAGGTTGAGCGGTTCGGGGAGGCAGTCTATGGTGAAATCTGCGGTGTTTTCATTTGTCTGCCGGGTGGCGGTGACGGGGGGATTCCACAGGCTGAACTCTGCCCGGTTCTGTGCGGCCAATTGGTAGGCGCGGCGGAGTTTATCCGCCGATTTGTGCTGGGCGGTGTTGAAGAAGAGGACTGCCCCCTGCGGCGCGAGGCTGCGGCGGATTTCGTCCTCTGTGGCGGGGCGCTGTTCCATGAAGGGGCAGGCGCGGTTCCAGACGTAATCCGGTGTGCTGTCTTTCAGCGCCGGTTTGTTGAGCCACATGCCGTGGTAGACCGGGGCCGGGGGCGTGAGTCCACGCTCTCCCTCTGCAGAGAGTGATTGCCGAGCCCCCTCGGCATATTCTTCCACGGCGATGACGAGTGAGAGCGGCACGAAGACCTGAGCGCCGACCCCGCTGCTGTCCGGCAGGATGCCGATGACCCGGCAGGGAAGCTCAGAGTAGTGGGTGCGCCCGCTTTCCATGCGTCCGCGCCGCAGCCGCATCTCCCCACCTACCTTCAGAGCGAGCTTTTCTGCAGTGGCGGAGCCTAGGACAATTTCACCGGCTCCCGGAATGGGGAGAGAATGCCGCGCCAGCAGTGGGTCACCCGCCCCGGTGGGAATGAGGTTGACCTCCTCACTGCCGCCGGGCGTGACCAGATGGGCAGAGGTGGCCAGAATGCGTGTGGACGGAATGCAGAATCCTGCCCCGGGCAGTGCGCTGATACTCTCCACCTCCTGAGAGCTGATGTGGGTGGAAATCGGCATGCGGACTTCCAGATTGGCGGGATCTGCCGCCAGACGCTGCCGCATGGTCTGCACGGTGCCTTCCTTCAGCCCCAGTATCATCAGCACCGGTACCAGGGCTGCGGCCATGGCGATGCAGAGACAGGCTGCGGCGAGCCATTCATGCCGCAGCTGTTGCCGGACCAGTTTCAGTACCAGACAAAGACTCATAGAGTGATGCTTTCGCGGCGGAGGGTGGAGGTGACGCAGGTGCCTTCCACCCTGATATCAAATCCGTATATGCGGTCAGCGGCGTTGCGGAACAATTCTGCATCATGCGTGACGATGAGAACCGCCACGTTGCTTTCCCGCGCACTCTCCAGCAACAGCTCCCTGACAATGCCGGCAGATTCCGGATCCAGCGCTCCGGTCGGTTCATCTGCCAGCACAATGCGGGGCCCCGCAGCCAGAGCCCGGGCAATGGCGACGCGCTGCCGCTGCCCGGTGCTCAGCTGTGCCGGGTACTGGCGGCTCAGCCCGGCGATTTCCAGCCTCTCCATCAGCTCGCGGATGCCGTCCCGGGGGCTGCCGCAGAGCCACCGGGGCAGAGAGACGTTATCCTCTACGTTCAGAAAGGGGAGAAGCCCTCCCGTCTGCAGGATGTAGCCCAGCTGTGTGCGGCGCAGGTGTTCTGCCTCCCGCGCGGTGGCATGCAGGGCATCAAACCACTGACACGGGTTGCGGCGGATGCGGTAGGAGTGTGCCGAATCCGGGCGGGAGATGATGCCCAGCATGTCCAGCAGGGTGGATTTGCCGCACCCGCTGCGACCGATGATGATGTTGACGCTGCCGGCATCCACGTTCAGTTCCGGTACAAGCAGCCGGAAGCTCCGCTCGCTCCCCGCATATAAGCGGGAGAGCTCGCGGGCGGTGAGAACGGTGGAGGCTGACAGCGTTTCGTAACTCATGTTGACGTTGGCGTGTATCAGGGCAGTTGATCCAGCGGAATGGGGGTGAGCATCTGGCTCTCATCGCAGGATTCATCCGGCTTCATCCACAGGTCCAGGTTATCATACACGGCCTTGTAGAATTTGAGCTTGTTCTGCGCGTTGCTGATGAACTCATCCTGCTCATCCTGCTGCATGCTCTGCCAGTATTCGTTGGTCATGGCCAGTACCTTACTGCGGTAGGGCAAATCCTTCAGGAAGGTCGGGATAAAGCGGGAATCCGCCAGCTTGCTGATATCGTTGAGCATGTCCGGATTCTTTCCGGCGGTCAGTACCATGGTTTGAAGTGCCGTGAAGAAGGCGGTGGAGTTCCCCTTGGCGCTCATGCCCGCATCCACCACGTTCTGCAGAATGGAGCGGACGGAATCCAGCTGCTGGCGGTTCAGCAGTACACAGGGTATCACGGAATCCAGCGCCGGATCCTTCAAATCCTTGTCCAGCACCCAGCCGCTCATCTCATTCGTCACACCCACTTTGTGCGCCTCTGAAATCCAGTGTACGCGGGCGTTCTGGAAGAGAGCCTGAGCAAATTTTTCACCCTTTGTCTCTGCTTTGATTTCACCACCACCCTGGCTGCTAACCATGGTCTGGGCAGTAAGCCAACTGATGACTTCGCGTTCGAAATTGTCAAAATCGCCGACTTTCCCCATGTTGAGGATGGCGGTGGCGCGCTTGTTTGCACCGGTGGCCAGGGCGTCAAACTGCTGGCGGGCGATGGGCAGGTGCTCCTTGTAACGGGGAACATTCACATAGGCTGTACCCACGGTGACGCGGTGTTCATCTGCCAGCCCGCGGATTTCGTTGGTGCCCATTTCTGCGGCGGTGCCCACGGGTTTATCCTTGCGGCGGCTGAAGGGGTCTGTCTTGCCGGGTTCGCGACCGGGGGCATCACCGATGAGGATGATGGCACGCGCAGCGCCTTCTCGCCACCTGGTCTTTTCAATGGCATCTTTCATGCCGGCCAGCACGTCCTCGGCGTAGTCAACGGAGTCGATGCGGGTTTCCTTGGCCTGCTCCAGCGTCTTGACGAATTCGGCTGCGGGCTGAAGCCCCTCTGCGGTGTAGTCATGGGTGAGGTACTCAATGCCCGGGCAGGCTTTCATGTCGTCCCGGTAGCCCCAGAGCCCGAAGTGAATCATGGAATCCTTGAAGTTCGGGTTGCCGGAGGTGGCCTCAGCTATCTGTCGGATGGTCTTGAGCACCTGGTCTTTGAGGGGCCCCATGCTGCGGGACAGATCCATGACAAAGACCAGATCCAGAGTCATGTTTTTGGCTGTCAGCGGCTCTGAGGAGCGGGCTGCGTTTTCCGTGACGGCGGATACCTTGATGGCGGACATGTTGAATTCTGAAGCCGTCTCTGACTGTTCGTCCGTGAACTCGACAATGGGCATGAGGTAGAAATTACTCTTCATGGTAGCCCAGCCTTCCGGCTCGCACGCCACGATGGCCTTGTCTGCAACCGGCTGGTTTTTCTCGATGTTTTCGTAGGCCGGGCGCAGAGCCACCTCTCGCTCATTCGGATTCATGGCTGCATAGCGCAGGGCTTCTTCCTTGCCGGCAAAGAAGAGGGTGCGGGAACGGCCGTTCGGATTGGCAAACTGTACGACCATCTGGTGTTTCCAGGGGAGGCAGTCTCCTTCCTTGACCCAGCCTTTGAGCCCCTTGCCGCCGGGCGTCTGCACCTGTATACGGCCGTTCTCCCGTGAAATGATTTCCAGGATGGAGTAATTCGGAAGGTAGTTCTCGGATTTTTCCTCGCCTGCAGAGGTGTACAGCAATACCCCGGGTTTGGAAAGAATACGCTCCGGCATGCTCAGCTCTGCGGGGGAAGGAACGTTGATTTTTATTTTAGCTTCCTGCTCTGCCTTGTCCTTTGCTTCCTGCTCAGCCTTGGCTTTAGCCTCCTGCTCGGCCTTGGCCTTAGCTTCCTGCTCAGCCTTGGCCTTAGCTTCCTGCTCAGCCTTGGCTTTAGCTTCCTGCTCAGCCTTGGCTTTAGCCTCCTGCTCGGCCTTGGCCTTAGCTTCCTGCTCGGCCTTGGCCTTAGCTTCCTGCTCAGCCTTGGCTTTAGCTTCCTGCTCAGCCTTGGCTTTAGCTTCCTGCTCGGCCTTGGCCTTAGCTTCCTGCTCAGCCTTGGCCTTAGCTTCCTGCTCAGCCTTGGCCTTTGCTTCCTGCTCAGCCTTGGCCTTAGCTTCCTGCTCAGCCTTGGCCTTAGCTTCCTGCTCAGCCTTGGCCTTAGCTTCCTGCTCGGCCTTGGCCTTAGCTTCCTGCTCAGCCTTGGCCTTCGCTTCCTGCTCGGCCTTGGCCTTTGCTTCCTGCTCGGCCTTGGCCTTCGCTTCCTGCTCGGCCTTGGCTTTAGCCTCCTGCTCAGCCTTGGCCTTTGCTTCCTGCTCGGCCTTGGCTTTAGCTTCCTGCTCGGCCTTGACCTTTGCTTCCTGCTCGGCCTTGACCTTAACTTCGCTCTTATCGCTGATTATGGCAGCTTCCGCAGTGATGGGTGTCTTGCCTGAAAGAAGATTCATGACGGCTGTTTCCGCTGCCGTCTGACCTTGAGCTGCGTCAGGGATGCATGCTATGGCAATGGCGACGGCGCTTGCACCGGTAATGGTTGTTGTTCTTTTCATGATGGTTTGTTAATGGATGGAATTGATTTGTTGGTTAAGAGTGCGGAGTTCTGCTTCTTTTTGCCTAAGTTCTTGTTGCAAGGCGTTGATTTCGGCGGCATCGTTCGGGGTAACGGCGGGGGAGCTGCTGCGCCGTTTGGCGGAAGCCGCTTGCGCACTGCGCTGTTTGGCTGCCAGCTCGCGGCGAAGGCGATTCACATCTGATTTTCTGTCAGCAAGTGCCTGTTGTCGCCGCTGGTATTCTTCCATGACTCGGGCGTGTTCTTCCTGTGCATGCCGCAGGGCTCTCCCCTCCGGCAGGAGATACATGCAGGAGGAGAGCGCGAGCAACAGGAAAGAGGTGGAGAGAAGTCTGGTCATGCAGGCTGGCGGGGGTTAGAGGTAAGAGACGGCGTTGTTTGCAGCCAGAATGTTGTCACGCACCTTGCGTGTGGCTGAGATGCGAGCATCCAACGCTTTGAGGTTTGCCTTCAGCTGTTTCTTCTTTTCCTGATCCCGGGTGCTGTTGTAGGCTTGCAAGGTATCGGCGCGGGCATCTCGCAGGTGCTTGCCCAGTTTTTCCACGTCTTTCTTTCGCTTTTGGACTGATTTTTGCAGCTTTGCAGCAGCTTTTTTTCTTGCACCGGGGAGTTTGCGGACATTGTCGGCCTGTTTTATGATTTCGCTACTCTGTTGGTTGAGCCATTCAAGCTCCGCATCTGCCTTGCTGATGGATTTGTTCACCCCGTATATCTGTGCGTTCAGATACTCTGTTTCGGTGCGGTATTCCTCCCGCTTTTTGGCAACATAATCCCCGATGGCACCGCCAAGTTCTGCGCCCAGCGCGTAACCAATCGCCAAGGCTGTGACAGTAATCTGATTTTTTTCCTCATCGGTCAACTCACGTACCCCTTTCTCTTTGCGTTCCTGATTCTCACCGTTAATCCAGGCCGCAGCCAGAAAAACACCGACTGTAGCACCTGTAGCGCCTGTAAACTGTCGCAAGGTACAGGAGGTGACGGAAGAAAACAGAAATGCCACTGCCGTGACTGAAAGAACGATACGCTTGAAAATCATGACTCCGATGAGGTTGACCCATCGGCAAGTATACGGATTTATAACTCGTATGTCATTATATTAAAGTGCATGAATATCAAAGTGGTTCAATAACTGCGGATGTATGTTCGGATAAGCATTCCGAAAGTCCCGGCAGGTGCTCTTAGCGCTCCCCACAGTGGATTTTTTTACCCCTAACATACTTTATGCTTGCATACGAGTTATAAATCCGTACGCAAGAGAAGATGAAACAGATTGATGAAATAACAGAACAGGAGACTGCTGCGCTGCTGATATTGCGCCGCACCGGGATGAATGTAGTGGATGTAGCCATGATAGCACGGGACGCCTTGTTATGGGCGCGGGGACGTGGCAATAAATTACAGCGGGTGCAGCAATGCCTGATAGCGGGGAATCGCGTGCTACAGGAAGAAGAAAAGAGCGTGTCGCTGAAAACGGCCATCCGGGCGGCATTGGAGGCGCGACAGCATCTGCGGCCGCGAACGCTGCGCGATTTCCGTTATCTGCTGAACAGACTGTTGAAATATAACCCCGGAGCAGAACGCAGGATAGTCAGCAGTCTGACACCACAGCAGTGCGGTGCGATGATTGAACTGGCGTTTGTGACTCCACGGCAGCGATATAAGGCGCGGCTCATCTTGAGCAGTGTTTTTCGCACGGCAATGCATTGCGGCTGGTGCAGGACAAATCCACTGAAGTATTTCCAGGCACCGAGACTGAAAGAGCAGACGATACCGATTCTGACTCCGCATGAAATCAGGGCGTTGATTAAACATGCCCGTGATTACCGGAACGGTGTTTGTCTGCCGGCTCTGGGGCTGATGCTGTATGCCGGGATACGCCCTGCGGAAGTGTTGAGAATGAGATGGGGGCAGATTCACCTGAGCGATAGGGTAATCGTTTTGCGCCCTCAGCACAGCAAAACCGGCGGTTCGCGGTGTGTGTGCATTCACGCCCCCCTCCTGCAAATCCTGCGGGAATCCCCTTCTCATTTGCCGGAGGAAAAAATATGCCCGGGAAATTGGCGCTTGCATTGGGCAGAGGTGCGCCGGAAAGCCGGTTGGCAAGTGCCGGAGCATCCATGGATTCAGGATATTTTGCGCCACACATACGCCAGCTATCACCTGTGTTATTTTCGCAATGTGGAGTCATTGCAGATAGAAATGGGTCACCGAAGTTCGGATTTGCTGCGAACGCGCTATTTGAACATGAGTGGGGTGAGAGATGCTGAGGCTTTTTGGCGCGCGTTACCGGAATAAAAAAACATGAGGTCTTACCCGGTTGCAGGCAAGACCTCATTGAGTACGGATGGGGTGGGATTCGAACCCACGGAGGGTATTAGCCCTCGGCGGTTTTCAAGACCGCTGCATTCAACCGCTCTGCCACCCATCCGGGGTGTTGCAGGCCACGGTGGCGTGCTGCGGGTGATAGTAGCCTATCTTTTGCGCATGGGCAAGTTTTTTCTGTGGCTGTGTGCAGAAAATTGGGCTTGTTCATGTTCCGGTGGCGTAGTATACTGGGCGCATGTCGATTTCAGAAGAACTTTTTGAACGGGCTTGCAAGGTGATACCCGGTGGGGTGAATTCCCCGGTGCGGGCGTTTCGTCGGCTGGAGAGAGCGCCGTTTTTCGTGACGCGTGCTGAGGGGGCGCATCTGTGGGATGAGGATGGAAAGGATTACATCGACTACGTGGGCACCTGGGGACCGGCGATTCTGGGGCATGCGCCGGAGTGTGTGATTTCTGCCGTGCGGGAGTCGGCGCTCGCCGGGTTGGGGTATGGTATCCCCACGCGGGTGGAGGTGGAAATGGCAGAGACGGTGTGCCGCTGGCTGCCTTCCGTGGAAAAGGTACGCATGACCAACAGCGGGACGGAGGCCACCATGAGCGCCATTCGTCTGGCGCGCGGTTACACGGGGCGCAAATACATCATCAAGTTTGCCGGGTGTTACCATGGGCATTCGGATGGCCTGCTGGTGGCGGCGGGGAGCGGTGCGCTCACGCACGGTGAGCCGGACAGCGCGGGTGTGCCGCAGGAGTATGCCTCGCTCACGCTGGTGCTGCCGTATAACAACCCGGAGGCGGTGCGGGCAGCCTTTGCTCAGTACCCGGGGCAGATTGCCGCCGTCATTGTGGAGCCGTACCCGGGCAATGCCGGCTTCTACCTGCCGAAACCGGGGTATCTGGAGTTCCTGCGCGAGATAACGGCGAAGGAAGGCACGGTGCTGATTTTTGATGAGGTGATGACCGGGTTCCGCATCTCTCCCGCCGGGGTGCAGGGCAAGCACGGCATTACGCCGGATTTGACCACGCTGGGCAAGATTATCGGCGGCGGACTGCCGGTGGGTGCATTCGGCGGTCGGCGCGATATCATGGATTGCGTTTCCCCCCTCGGTGGGGTGTACCAGGCCGGAACCCTCAGCGGTAACCCCGTGGCTATGGCTGCGGGGCTGGCGCAGTTGCGGTATCTGGAAGCCGGCGACGGTTACAGCCGTTTGGAACAGTTGGGTGCCCGACTGGAGGAGGGCGTGCGCCGCGTGCTGCACGATGCCGCTTTGCCGTTGACCTTCAAGCGCAGCGGGTCGATGTACTGTCTGTTCTTCACCACGCAGGATGTGTATGATTTGGATTCTGCCATGAGCGGCAGCTTTGATATGTTCCGCACCTATTTCCACAGTATGTTGGAACAGGGGGTCTACGTAGCCCCCTCGCCTTACGAAACCGGCTTCATCTCGACCGCGCATTCGGAGGCGGATATCGATGCCACGGTGGCGGCCATGGCCCGCGCTCTGGCGGCGGTGAAAGCCATGTGACCGAAAAAAGGGTGGAAAATACGCCGAAATGTGCTATACTGAACCCGCAACAGCTTTTTAACAGCTTATGAACATCGATTTCGAGAAGAGCGGCGGCCTGGTGCCGGCCATTATTCAGGATGCCCGCACAGCCAAGGTGCTGATGCTGGGTTACATGAACCGCGAGGCCTACGACAAGACGCTGGAGACGCGTAAGGTCACCTTTTTCAGCCGTTCCCGGCAGCAGCTGTGGGTGAAGGGAGAGACCAGCGGCAACTTCCTGGAGCTGGTGGATATCCGCGTGGATTGTGATAACGACACCCTGCTGGTGCAGGTGAACCCCGTCGGCCCCGTCTGCCATACCGGCACGGATACCTGCTGGGGCGATGTGAATGAGGGTTCCCCCCTCCTGTTCCTGAGCGAGTTGCAGGATTTCATCAACAAGCGCCGTGAGGAAATGCCGGAGGGTTCCTACACCACCTCACTCTTCCGCGATGGCGTGAACCGCATGGCGCAGAAAGTGGGCGAGGAGGCACTGGAGGCCTGTATTGAGGCCGTCAACGGTACGGACGAACGCCTGCTTTACGAGGCTTCCGACATGTTCTACCACCTCATCGTGCTGCTGGCCTCCAAGGGGCTTCGCATAGAGCAGGTGGCAGAGGAGCTGGTCACCCGCCATAAGCCGGGCTGGAAGAAGCACTGATGGGGAGGTTTCCCATCTGGTGGAAAAAATCTTGAACAAATCCCAACTCCGGGGAGTCAGTACCTTATCAGTCCTTTCGGGGCACGGTGAAGGAGAGAGCGCCGCCGCCCTACACCAAAGAGAGGATTGAGTTTCATAGGTAGTAAGTTGGACGCGCGCCGCGGTAGTATCCGCGGCGCGCGTTTACTTACTTGCTGAGACGTAGAGCATCTCGCAGTTTTTCGGAGCCGTGATAATTTGCCTTATTCAGTTTAAGAAGGGGAGTTATGAGGGTGTTGACATCGATATTGTTATCCTGCGCTAAATCCATGAACTCATCTTCGTCGAGCCATCTGATTCCTTCCAACAGGGGGCGTTCGTTATTTCTCAGAGCCGTGATTTTTTCTGCGGCGGTATCTGCGGAATCTTTGTCGTGGATGCCTTCCGCCAGTTTGGCGAGTTGTTGTATCGTGTCCAGTATGCTTAATACGGCCTGGTTGACATCTGACTTGGAGCGATAGGGGACAATGGCTGATACATCAAACCATTGGGTGAAACGGTAACGGGCTGCCGGGGTATTGCCGGTGGGGATGATATCTACACAGAAACGGATGAGGGCTTTACCATCGGTAAACAGTTTTTCGTGATAGACTGCAGAGGATTCCAGCCCGGCGGCTTCGAGCATGTTGGTGTTCGGGTAGAGGTAACCCATCAGCATGGAACAGGTATCCATCAGCTGGATATCCGGGGCAGAGGTAAGTATCCATGCTGTTTGTTGGGTAAAACCGGGGCCTCCGTGAATGAGCTCTCCCAATTTTTCTCGAAAGCGGAAGGCCTCCTGTGCCCGTTTTTCCAATTCTTGCCGTATGTTTTGCGGGAGCTCCTGTGCGGGCATGGCGTGTATGGGGGTGTCCATTACTACGTCTGACAGCGAGGCAGAGCCGTAAAAATCAGACAGCAGGAGGCGGTTCATTTCTTTTTTGAAGGATGCACGGCCGAGCCGGGCGTTATTCAGAGCGGAGGAGATGCTGTCCGGATCCATTTGTTGTAAACGGTTGACCAGCTTTTCCATCTGCTTTTCGTGCCGACGGGAGATCTCGGCTGCGGCATCTGCCGTTTCTTTGTTGCAGGCTCTGCGCAATGCGCTCAGGCAATCTTTTCTTATTCGGATATATTCCTGCTGCGCTTGTTGTAGTTCTGCGATATCGGGTGTTTTGTCCGGTGCGGTCATTACCTGTTCTTCGGCCGTCAGTGGGGATACGGTGCAGAGCAGGAGGCTGATTGTTGGGATAACGTGGGCAATTTTCATGTTATGTCGTGGTGAGGAGGTTATTCGGAAGTAAGCGCTGTTGTTACCGTAGTAATGGGGGCGCTTGCCCCGCTGCAACGGGGTGTAAGTTTCAGTAAATCATTGATGATGTCCTGCATGATATATCAGGTGGTGATTTGTTTTGGTTGCAGAATTTTGAGGATAAAGTCGCTGAACTTTTTATTCATGCGGGTGATGCGGTAGAAAGCCATGATGGCGCGGAGGTGTTGCTCACAGCCGTTGAGGCAGCAGAGGTGGGCGCGCAGCTGTTCGGCCAGCAGGCGGAATTCGGAGGCGGGGATTTCTGTCCAGTCGCGGGTGCCCCGGGTGCGGAGACGGGCGGCGGGGGTATCCGGCAGGCGCAGGGAGCGGTCGGTTTCTCCGTCCGGGGTGGGTTCGTCTGTGGCTGCCAGATGTCCGCTGCGCAGCAGGAATTCAATTTTGGAGGTCGTGATGGAGCGGGCAGAGGCATTCATGACAGTGCCGGAGAGTTTGCCTATGCGGCTGATGACGCGGCTCTGCAGGACAGGACCTTCCATTTGTACCAACTCCAGCAAGGCGTTGGCGAGCGTGTTGTCGCGGATGCGGCTCAGGTGGGTGAGCTCGCGGGTGTATTCTCGGTGTTCCTCGCCAACAGGAGCGGGGGCGGCGGGCAAAGCCTCCGCCGGTGCGGTATCGGCAGACGGGAGCGCCGTTTCTCCGGGGTTCTCCTCTGCATCCGGCAGCAGGGAGGGCAGCTCCGGCGGTTCCGGGGGGCCGGCGGTCACCCATTCCCGCAGTCGGGTATCCACGGCATCCATGCAGCCCAGCGGGTTGCGCCACCAGTCGAGCGACCAGAGCCGCAGCAGTCGCCAGCCCAGCACATTCATGACGCTGCCTCGCAGCACATCGCGGTCACGAGCGGTGTTGGCTCCGGCGTAGCCCGGGCCATCCAGCACGATTCCGGCCAGCATAGCCTCCGGGATGTCCGGGTGATGCACGGCGATGTCCACGCGGTAGCCGGAGACTCCCAGATTCACGGTACAGTTCCAGCCGCGGGCTTCCAGTTCTCTTCGCACGGCGCGAGCCAGTTGTTCTGTGTCGGTGGAATCTGTCGCCCGCGTGCTGAAGAACTTGCCGGCACCCATGCGGGCGCATTCCAGGAAGCTGCGGAAGTCAGCCGCACCTCGGGCGCGGGTGCGGTTCAGGTCGATGCTTTCCGGTTTGAGTGAGGTGAAGACGTGCATGCCGTTGCGGGCGCGGGTGATGGCCACGTTGAGTCGGCGTTCACCGCCCACGAGGTTGAGCGGGCCGAAGTTCATGGACACGAGCCCCTGTTCATCCGGGCCGTAGGTGGTAGAGAAGTAGATGACACCGCGTTCATCGCCCTGCACGTTTTCGAGGTTTTTGACGAAGATGGCCTCGCTGTTGGATTCGGAGAAATAGGGCTCCAGCGATTCATCCTTTGCCCGTTCCTCTTCCAGCATATCCTCAATGAGCCGCTGCTGCTGCATGTTGAAGGTGACAATGCCGATGCTGCTGGCCTCCGTGTATCGGAATCCCGGGCTGCGGAGGGTGGTCAGCACGTGGTTCACGAGGGCGCGGGCTTCTTCCGGGTTGATGCGTTTGCCTGCTCCGCGTTGGTAGATTCCGTTTTCCACGTAGTGGTACTGCAGCGCCGTGTCCGTGGAGACAGGGGCGGGGAAGGTGGTGAGCTTCCCGTCATAGTAGTGGTGGTTGGAGAAGGCGATGAGGCTTTCTGCCTTGCTGCGGTAGTGCCAGGTGAGGTTCAGCTCCGGGATGCCGCAGGCGCGGCATTCGTCCAGGATGCTTTCCATGTCGTGTTCCACCTCGCTGTCATCGTCGGCATCTTCCTTGCTGCGGGAGAAAAAGCTGGTGGGAGGCATTTGGCGCGGATCACCCACCACAATGGCATTTTTGCCGCGAGCCAGCGCACCAATGGCATCCCAGACGGGAATCTGGGAGGCTTCGTCGAAGATGACCACATCAAAGGGAGCGGATTCCGGCGTGAGGTATTGGGCGACGGAGAGCGGGCTCATGAGCATGCAGGGTTTGAGCAGAGCGGCGGCATTCGGCACGGCTTCCAGCAGCTTTCTCAAGGGGATGTGGGCGCGTTGCTTGGCGATTTCGCGTTGCAGGATGGCAATTTCCCGCCCGTACTCCGCAATGCCTGCGGCGCGTTTGGCCAGCAGCTCGCGCACGTGGGCGGTAGTGAGCCGGAGCAGGGAGGCATCCTGTGCGGCGTAGCGGTCAATAGCGTCCTCGTGCGCGTGGGGGGTGAACTCGTTGAGTACGGACACGCTGTCGGCTGCGGCGCGGAGCCTGCGGCGGGCCAGATTTACCCGCAGCGCGGTTTCCAGCTGTTGCGGCTCTACGGCTTCATCGCGCAGCTGCTCTGCGAGGGCATCGGCGCCTGTGTTGCGGGCTTCCTCTGCCACCTTGTTCCAGAGGGTGAGCTCGCGCCAGCGGGTGCGCTGATCCAGCAGGCTGTGCCAGTCGGCACCGTGCTGCGGCAAATCCTCCACCGGGCAGCGAATGAGGCCGGAAACCTCCTGCTCCAGAGCAGAGTAGGCATCATCGAGCCGCTTCCAGGCATCCAGCTGTGGGCGGAGCGAGTCCTGCAGGGCGGGGGAAGCGAGCATCCGCTGCACGAGTGCCGGCGGCAGGGAACCGTGCGCGGCGTGCCCCGCCAGCCTGCGGGCGTGGGCCAGTTCCTCTGCGGTGGTGGCAGTTCCCCGGTGCAGCACCTCAATTTCCGGGGAGGAGTTGCGGAGGATATCGGCTCGGGCAGCCTTCATGGCCAGGAGTCGCTCAAAATCGTTGCGGCAGTCCGGTTCATTCGGGCTGAATGCCAGTACTTGCAGGTACTTGCGAGCCTTGCGTACCCCGAAGAAACGGAAGATGAAGTTGGAGAGCTGCGCTTTCTTCCACCCGGCGTAGCGGATTTCCAGCTCCGCGTCATCCGGGGCACTCTCCGGGTAGGGGAGGGAAAGCCCGGCGGCTTGATCGCGATAATCTGCGGCGGCGGATACGATTTTTTCCATCCTCGCCAGCGAGGAAGAGGCATGGGGCGGGCAGAGGCAGCTGTAGTCGGCGCTTCTGCGCCCGCACAAGCCGCTGAACAGACCGCTGAGCGCGTAAGCGCCCTCCGGCGGCAGGTCTGCGGCTTCCGGGCCGAGGGCGGCAGTCAGCTCGCGGTAGATAACGGCGGCCTCTCTGCGCAGGTCAATCATCTGTTGCAGAGCCGCCGCCAGTTTTTCCTCCCATTCAAAGGAATAGGCCGTGGTGCAGACGGCGGCGGCCGCGCCGCGCAGCATATCTGCCACGGGGCTGTAGTACAGTGCCAGCTTCTGCGCCAGAGCGCAGAGCTCTTCCCGGCGGGTGGCTGTCATTTCCAGCGGGGCATCCGTGGTGGGGGTGAAGGTGGGGGCGTCTCCCTCCTCGGCCAGCAGGCTGATGTCATCATACAGGCTGCGGCCATCGCTCTGCGGGCGGTGCAGCTCGTGGGGCAGGAGGTTGAGCGTGTGTCGCAGCGTGGCCATGGTGTCCACCGTGTTGCCCCAGTCCGTGTCGGGCATGGGACGGGTGGCGGCATCAATGGCGGTGCGGAATTGGGCAATGGCATCTTTCTTGTTGGCCTTGGAGGAATGCAGCTCCAGACAGAATTCGGAGAGCCCGATGCGCTTGAGCCGGCGGTGCACCACGGAAAGAGCGGCGGATTTTTCAGCCACGAAGAGGACGGTTTTGCCATGCCCCAGACAGTGGGCTATCATGTTGGCGATGGTCTGGCTCTTGCCGGTACCGGGCGGCCCGATGAGGACAAAGCTCTTCCCCCTGGCGGCGGCCAGCACGGCAGAAAGCTGCGAGGAGTCAGATGAGAGGGGGGTGAATACCTTGCGCGGGTCTACCTCTGCATCCAGCGTGGAGGGCTCGGGAAAATCGCCCTGTGCCGGGAAGGTGCTGCGCTCGGAGGAGGCAATGTGTGCCACGACCGGGTTTTTCAGGAGCGCCTCCCGGCGATCCACCATGTCTTTCCACATGAGGTACTTGGTAAACGAGAAGATGCCCAGGGAGCAATCCTCTGTCACCTCCCAGCCCGGCAGCTCGCGGATGGCGCGGCGCAGCAGGGTGAAAATCTGCGGCACATCCAGCCCGCTGGCATCGGTGGGCAAATCGCCCTCCAGCTCGGGAATGCGCAGGGCGAACTCCGTCTTGAGCAGCTCCAGCAGCGTGAGGTTGATGCGCGTTTCCTCATCTGCGCTCCGCAGGGTGAAGCCTGCCTTCACGCTCGGGCGAGTCAGCTTCACCGGGATGAGCAGAACCGGTGCCAGCAGGGGCTTGGCATCATCCCCCCGGCGATACCATTTCAGGAACCCGCAGGCGAGATAGAGCGTGTTGGAGCCGCTTTCCTCCATATCATGCCGCGCTGCCAGATAGATGTTTTGCAGGCTGCGGCGGAGGCAGTCTTCGGAATGCGCCTTCTTGCCGTCTGTGGCCAGCAGTTCATTCTTGCCGAACATCTCTTCGGCCAGCTCCTGCTGCATGTTGCGCAGCAGCTCCGGTTGGGTGTCGCTTTCGCTGCGAGCCAGTTTGGTGGTGAGCGTTTCTGGGATGGGCTTGATACGGAATGCGCCGTTGCGTGACAGTTTGTCTTCGAAGCGGGCTACATCGGGGATGCAGAGGCCGATTTGCCGACTGCTGTTCATGCGGGTATTGAGCAGGTTGTTGCGCAGTGATAAATCCAGCAGCTTGAGCTGCCATGTCTCCATCCGGCTGCGCGGGCGGGCTTCCACCAGCGATTCCGCTTCCTCCAGGCTCGCGGCGCTTTCTTCCGGCAGGAAGGAATCGTCTGCCACAGCCGCGCGTTTTTTCTGCGGCAGCACATTCCCCTCTAGCAGCTCTTCATACGTGGCGGCGATAGGGTGAATGCCCGTGGACCAGATGCGCACGATGTCCAGCGCCAGAAAGTAGTCATCATCTGCCAGCTTCATGATGTTGGCGCGTCCTGTTACCTGTGTTTCCGTGAAGGTGACCGGCTTGCCGGTGGCCGAGCCTGTGAGCTGGGTAGTCTCCATCAGTAACAGCTCCTCCAGCTGCAGCAGATTGCGGATGGTGGCGGCTTCCCGCACCACCACCGTGGGCAGTGACGCATCCCGAAGCATCACACCCATGTACGCATGCCCCCTTACGAGAATGACGATGGGATTGAACCCGGCCTGTGCCACCAGCGCGGCCAGCATCAGCGTGGTGTCCAGACAGGTGCCGCAGTTTTTACCCAGAATGGTGGAGGGCAGTCTCACCCGCTGTCCCAGTCCGTCATCCAACCAGCTCTCCGGGGGCAGGGCGTAGCTGATGCCGGAGTGGCTCACCGTGTTCCAGATGGCATGCAGGCGGTTGATGATGCCGCTGCGGGGCAGGGCGTAGCCGTTCCGGCCTGTGGTCAGGCCGAGCGATTGCAACTCTTCCTCCGCACGGGACAGCAGCAGGTCGATTGCCGGGTCATTCGGGCGCACCAGCGCTGCCAGCAGCTCCGGAAAGCGGGCTCCACCCACCCAGGTGTCATGCGGATGCCAATGGAGCGGGTGTTCCTCCCGGTGTACCGTTTCGTCTCCGGCTTTTACTGTGAAGCTTACCGTTCCGGTCTCCGGTTCCTCCAGCTGCATGAGCTTTTCGTGCTCATATTCCGCCGGGGGCAGGGGCAGTTCCATATCCTGCCCTGCTTCCAGCTTTTTTACCCGGCAAACCTGCGGGTGGACATAGGCCGGCGTATAGTCAACTTCCACCACCACATCCTCCTGCGTCTCCGTCGTTTTCACCCCGAGTGCCAATACGGGGTAGACCTTGTTTTGCAGGGTCAGCACGGAAACATGTTTCAGAGCAAGCGGAGTAAGTTGCACGGGTGTCATAACTTGTTGCATTCTATCATTCCTCTTTCCCTTGGTCAAGAATGGGCTTGGTGCAGCCGGTAGAAAATTACCTGAAATTGCCGGTATACGGGGAGGAGTTATGCGCGGTGTGCAGGCGCGGGTATATAGCATTTCAAATGCGATGTACAGCAAAATCACGTATTTTGAAAGAAATAAATCTGTTGTGTGTTCTATTTTTGCCGATTGCAGAGTGGGGGTGGTATTTTATAAGCGATTTATATACAATAAGAAACAATGAATCGCATTTGAAATGAAGTAGAATAATCTGAGCTCGGTTGCTGTTACGTGACGGAGCGTGAGTATGGGGGTAGATACTCCTGCGAATTAACATAATTCATTGCCTTATCATGAAACTTAAATTATTGAAATTACTGTCTATGCCGTTGGTAACCGCCGTTGCTGCCTGCGGTGCTATGGCTCAGGCCGAGAGTATTACCGGAAATGTCGTTGTTGATGTTTCCGGCGAGTTGTCGGATAACCTTTACATTGGTCGTGATGCTGATGGCAGCCTTGAAATTAAAGGCGGGGTCAAATATGATACGTCTGCGGGTTCGGATAAAGAGACAACACGAACGTTACAGATTGGGAGTAGCAGCTATACCGGTTCGCTTATTGTCAAAGAGAAATCGACGTTTGTCGGCCCCGGGACTAACTTCTGGTTATACAATGGTGAGGTAAACGTACAGGATGCAACGGCGAAACTGTGTTCCGCCGAGGGCAGAAGTAATTACAGAGCATTGCTTGGGTTGAGCGGAGGAACCGCAAGTATCAATGTCGGCAATGGGGGAAAGGTTATCAACTCTTCAGCCCAATTGGTGACTAATTATGGTGACAATACTACGGTCAATATCACAGTAAATGGTGAGGGTTCATCCTTTACACAGTCAGAAATGACTGCCACAACAGGCTGTGAGCATGTGGGCCACTCCGGCGAATGGGTATACAGAGTAAAAGGTGAAGATGGGTGGTTTCGCAATACCGGTTGGTATGATAAAGACTCTACGGGAGATTCGTATGTCAGCGATAAATATGACAGCACCATCACTTATCTTTGTGATTCCGGTACAGACCAAAGAGGCAAAAAATATGCCGCAAGTGGCAATTGTACCACCAATATCAGCGCTGTTAACGGTGGTGTCGTGGATATTCAGAGTAAGCTGACCTATATCGGGAGTATATTGGATAAAGATTCGGGAATCGCTGACAAGTCTGCCAACTTCACCATTGGTGCGGGTTCATCCGTGTCTTTCAAGCGTATGGAGATATACGCTGAGACGCACATCGTCAACGGTGGAACTTTCTCGGCAACGAATGTGACACTGAATGACGGGGCTGCTCTTACCTATACATCCACGGATGCCGGGGCTAGCTTCGACGTTGACAGCCTGACGGTTGAGTCCGGTGCAGAACTTGCTCTCGTTTTCGGTGATGAGGTGGAGTCTGTTTCTGCTTACAGCCTCCTGAGAGAGGCGCTGGCTACCGCCGATACTAACACGATAAGTCTTGATACTAATCTGACGCTGGAGAGTGGTTCCGTGCTGACGATAAACGGCGGTGTCATCGATTTGAACGGCAAGGCGCTCACCATATCTGACGGTGCTATCATCAATACTCTTGGTATGGCTGAGGGGAATAACATGAACACCTTATTTGCCAATGTGGGAACATTTACGATGAATGAGGGAGCTACTGTAGTTGTTAACGGTGTCAGTTCTCGTGTTTCCTATGACGGATCTTCCGTGGTGGTGGCTACTGTTCCTGAACCCACTACGACTACGCTGTCGTTGTTGGCGCTTGCCGGTCTGGTCATGCGTCGCCGGCGTCAGTAAACAGGCTTTCACTGTTTCAAAGGCCGTAGTCCGATGATGGACTGCGGCTTTTCTGTTGTGAGAAAGGGGCTGCATATCCCGCTCTGTTACAATTTCATTACTGCGATGGGAAGCGGTTGACTCCGAACCGACTGTACGATAGACTGGAGGCGTATGGTGACGTTTCAGGAAGTTGTTGGTTGGGGGATGTTGACTCAGCTGGTGTGGATTATCGGTAATTTGTCGTTTTAATATGCACCGGCAGCGAGTAAAGTGGAGTATATCGCTCTCGGTCCACTACCGCGGCATGCTCTGACGGCAGTAAGGGTGGCAGAGCTGAATGAGGAACTAAAGAAGACGACTTCATTGACATGGCGGGTGGATAGACCTGCTTCCTCTGCCGGGAGTGCATACTGGCCGTGCCTGCGGAAGCGGGATGGTTGCAGCTGGTGCCACTGAGCGAGGGCCGGGCAGGGATGTCACCGGCGGCGAATGAGGTTTTAGGTGTCTGGGAACGGGAAAACGAAACGCTGTATCCCCGGAGTATGCGAGTTACCTATGTTTTAAAGCCCGCCCGGCTTGCAATTCCGGGCGGGCAGGGCAGGGGATTCTGCCGGGATTAATCAGTTCTGGTCAATGACGGAATTGGCATTGGAGGCATCAACGGCCTGCTGCATCTGATTGTCCTTGTTATCGGGGGTGCAGCACTTCTTGCCATCCTTGCGATCCTTGCAGCAATGCTTAGCCCATTTATGATACTGGGCAGCCTTGTTGGCATCTTTTTCCACACCCTTACCATTCGCGTACATGTGCGCGAGCGCGAAAGAGGCGGCGGGGTGACCCTTGGCGGCGGCGGTCATCAGACCGGGAGCTGCCTTGGTGTACATTTCCTTGGCCTTTTCGGAATCCTTGGGGATGTTCACCCCCTGGTCGGTGAGGTAGGCGATGGTATACTGAGCAAGCGGGTCGCCGTTTTCGGCTTCGAGGGTGATGGTCTCGATGTCGAGCCAGCACTCCTGCGGCAGCTTGTCAGTCTTGCATTCCTTTCCCTTGCAGTCGGTTTTGCACTCGGCTGCGCATTCTTTTGCTTTATCGGTGGCCGGCTTGTGGTCATCTGCCAGGGCGGGCAGAGCCATCATGGCGGCGACAGACAGGATAGTCAGTGTCTTCATAGGCCGACAGTTTGCACCTACCAAAAGGGGATTTCAAGCTAACTTTCCAGCTGTTTGACCCAAATAAAAGGAGAAAATACCTGATTTTTTTGAAAAAAAAGACGAAAAAATCAAAAAAATGAGAAATAATCATTGACGGGGTGGGAGAAGTTGTGTATAATTCGCCCGCTTTTACGCCCCTCGGGGCGATGATAGAGTCCACGCTTCTGTAGCTCAGGGGTAGAGCGCATCCTTGGTAAGGATGAGGTCGCGGGTTCAAATCCCGCCAGAAGCTTCTGACTCATGCAAGAATAAGCAGCCCAAAATTAATTCCTATTATGGCCAAAGAATCATTCCAGCGCACCAAGCCCCACGTGAATGTGGGCACGATCGGTCACGTTGACCATGGCAAAACTTCCCTCACTGCTGCAATTACCAAGGTTCTTGCAGAAAAGGGTCAGGCAGAGTTCAAGGCTTACGACCAGATCGACGGCGCTCCTGAGGAGCGCGAGCGTGGTATCACCATCTCCACTGCACACGTGGAGTATGAGACCGCTAACCGTCACTATGCTCACGTTGACTGCCCCGGTCACGCTGACTATGTGAAGAACATGATCACCGGTGCTGCCCAGATGGACGGCGCTATCCTCGTTTGCTCCGCTGCTGACGGCCCCATGCCGCAGACTCGTGAGCACATCCTGCTTGCTCGTCAGGTGGGTGTTCCCTACATTGTGGTGTTCATGAACAAGATGGACCTTGCTGACCCCGAGCTTGCTGAGCTCGTGGAGATGGAGATCCGCGAACTTCTTTCCTCCTACGACTTCCCCGGTGATGACCTGCCCATCGTGAAGGGTTCCGCTGTGAAGGCTCTGGAAGGCGATCCTGATGCAGCTGCTGCTATCATGGAGCTCATGGATGCCGTTGATGAGTACATCCCGACGCCTGAGCGTCCGACTGAGAAGCCCTTCCTGATGCCCGTGGAGGACGTGTTCTCCATCTCCGGCCGTGGTACTGTGGCTACCGGTCGTATCGAGCGTGGTATCATCAACAAGATGGAAGAAGTGGAAATCGTGGGTATCCGTCCCACTCAGAAGACTTCCGTGACCGACATCGAGATGTTCCGCAAGCTTCTCGACAAGGGTGAGGCCGGTGACAACGTGGGTGTTCTTCTTCGCGGTATCAAGAAGGAAGACATCGTGCGCGGTCAGGTGATTGCCAAGCCCGGTTCCGTGACTCCCCACACCAAGTTCGAGGCAGCCGTTTACGTGCTGACCAAGGAGGAAGGTGGCCGTCACACCCCGTTCTTCAACAACTATCGTCCCCAGTTCTACTTCCGTACGACGGACGTGACCGGTACCGTGACTCTGCCCGAGGGTACTGAAATGGTGATGCCCGGCGACAACGTGACCATCACGGTTGAGCTCATCACTCCGGTGGCTATGGAAGAGGGTATGCGCTTCGCTATCCGCGAAGGTGGTCGTACCGTGGGCGCCGGTAAGGTTGCCAAGATCCAGGAGTAATCCTGGGAGTAAATCTCCAAAATTAAATCGGGTTGCATTCCGATAAAGGAATGAGACCTCGGCCCGGGGAAGGGTGCCCGGCAAATGGGCACCCTTTCCTGACCCGGCCGAAAGTACAGAGCAAGGTTATAGGGTAATAGCTCAATTGGTAGAGCAGCGGTCTCCAAAACCGCGTGTTGGGAGTTCGAGTCTCTCTTACCCTGCCAGCCTTCCTCTTTTTTTTTCTCGAAAAATCCCCCTACTTTTACATACGCAGATGTTCCGCAAGATTTCCCAATACATATCCGCCCTGAAAGGCGAGTTGAAGAAGTGTTCCTGGCCTTGGGAAAGTGACCCGAAGGTGACCGGGTTTAAGAAATTCCGTGAACTGTGGGGGTCCACGCTGGTGGTGCTGGTGGCAATGGTGCTGCTGGGTGGCTACGTGGCATTCTTTGATTATGTGCTGGCAGCAGTAGTGAATCGCGCTATTCTGCTTTTCTCCTGAAATTTTCAATTTTTCGTACAGTAAACCATGTCTCGTCTGCACGAACGTAAAACCGGAGCCGGTCGCGCTATCCCTGAAGCAAAGAATCAGTGGTATGTGCTGCACGTCCTTTCCAATAAGGAGCGCCGCTCTGTTGAGAACCTGAACCGTCTCTTCAAGGAAGATGAGGAGATGGGTGCGCTGCTTCAGAGCCCCCCCCTGGTCCCGACGGAAAAGGTAGAAGATGTCCGCAAGGGCAAGAAGTACGTGGTGGAGCGCAAGCTGTACCCCGGTTATGTGTATCTGAACTTTGCGCTCCGTCGCCCGGATGGCACGCTCAACAACGATGCCTGGTACAAGATTCAGGCTGTAGACGGCGTTATCAGCTTCGCCTGCGGACGCAACAAGGAGCCTCTGCCCATGTCTGAGAAAGATGTGAAGGAGCTGATGGCTGAGATTGAGCGCCGCAGCGGTGCCGCTCGTCCGAAGGTGGCCTTCAATGTGGGCGAAGAGGTGGTGGTGCTGGAAGGTGCCTTCGCCGGTGAGCGCGGTATCGTTGAGATGGTGGATGCCGAGCGCGGTCGTCTGCGCGTGGGTGTCAACATGTTCGGCCGCTCCAACCCGCTTGATCTGGACTACGCCCAGGTGCAGCCGGTGCCTGAGGACGAAAAGGAACAGGGCTGAGCCCAACGAAAAACTTCCCGCTGCCCGGAATCGTGAAAACGGGGAAGGGCGGCAAAACAACAAAACAAAACCATGGCTAAAGAAGTAGTTAAAGTAATTAAGCTGCAGATTCCTGCCGGCGCCGCGAATCCCTCGCCGCCCGTGGGTCCTGCTCTTGGTCAGGCCGGTGTGAACATCATGGGCTTCTGCAAAGAGTTCAATGCTAAGACTCAGAAGCAGGCCGGTGATGTGCTTCCCGTCGTGATCACCGTATACAAGGACAAGTCCTTCGACTTCATCACCAAGATGCCCCCGGCTGCCAACCTTCTCAAGAAGGCTGCCGGTCTCAAGTCCGGCTCCGGCGAGCCGAACAAGAAGAAGGTGGCAAAAATCAGCAAGGATAAGTTGATGGAGATTGTCAATATCAAGATGCCCGACCTCAATACCAAGGATCCGGAAGCCGCTTGCCGCATCATTGCCGGCCAGGCTCGCCAGATGGGTATTGAAATCGAGGGTATGTAACCCCCTTCTGCAGGAGGGAAAATAAATCATAAACCCGAACGTACTGCTAAAAATTATGTCTACAAAACGCTCCAAGCGCTACAATGAGGCAGCCAAGCTTGTTGACAACAGCAAGGCTTACGCTGTCGAGGAGGCTGTGGAAGTGATGAAGAGCTTCCCCGCTCCGAAATTCGACCCCACGGTTACCGTATCTTTCCGCCTCACGGTGGATCCCCGCAAGTCCGACCAGATGGTGCGTGGCTCTGTTGCCCTGCCTCATGGTACCGGTAAGAATGTCCGCGTTATCGTCTTCGCCCAGGGTGAGGCCGCTCAGGCTGCCCTCGAAGCCGGCGCAGAGAAAGTTGGCCTGGAAGACCTCATCAAGGAAATCCAGGGAGGTTATCTTGATTTCGACAGCGCAATCGCCACCCCGGATGCCATGGCCCAGGTGCGTAAGATTGCTCGCGTGCTCGGCCCGCGCGGCCTGATGCCCAACCCCAAGACCGGTACCGTGACGGAAGACACCGCCAAGGCCGTTCGCGAGGTGAAGGCCGGTCGCGTTGACTTCAAGGTTGACCGCAACGCTAACATCTCCGCCGCAGTGGGCAAGCTTTCCTTCGAGAGCGATAAGCTTGTGGAGAACGCCCGCGCTCTCATCTCTGCCGTTGTGAAGGCTCGCCCCTCCGGTGCGAAGGGTGCCTACATCGCCGGCGTGACGATGGCCAGCTCCATGAACCCGGGTCTTTCCATTGCCCAGGTTGAGTACTCCAAGAACTAATAACCTGAACCGCAACGAATCATTATGAGCACTGAGAAAAAAGTGAATGCCGATAAGGGCATCATCATTGAGAACCTGCTGGCTAAGGTTAACGCTTCCCCGTTCGTGCTGGTGATTGACTACACCGGCGTGACCGTGCCTGAGTTCACCACGCTGCGTGCCGAACTGGCCGCTGCCGGTGCCTCCTGCATGGTGGCCAAGAACACCTTCATGACCAAGGCCATCAAGGATGCCGGTCTGCCCGACATCTCCGCCTGCCTGAAGGGTCAGACGGCCTACATCATGGGCGATAGCGACGTCTGCGCCGCTGCCAAGGTGGTGAACGGCTTTGCCAAGAAGTCCAAGAAGGCTGCCTGGAAGGGCGGTATCCTGGACGGCGCTGAGCTCACCCCCGACAAAATCAAGGCTCTCGGCGATCTGCCCAGCCGCGAGGTTCTCCTTGCCACCCTGCTTGGTACCATCAATGGTGCCGGTGCCGCTCTGGCCCGCGTCATCCAGGCCTACGTGGACAAGGAAAATGGTGGTGCAACCGAGGAAACTCCGGCTGCAGAGTAAAAAAAATAAAAAAAGACTTGAACAGATGGCGGCGGTGTGCTATCAAGTGCCCCGCCGCCTGAAAAAGAAATTAGGCTCTCTGTCGGCTCTCCGGCCGGTGAGAACTGAAATGGATGGGGAGCCCCCATCCGCGACAAGAACCAATTACAACAGAAAATACTACAATGGCTGATATCAATAAGATCGCTGAGGAACTCGGTACGCTGACCATCCTGGAGGCTGCTGAGCTTGTTAAGATGCTGGAAGAGAAGTGGGGCGTGTCCGCCGCTGCTCCCGTTGCCGCTGCTGCCGGCCCCGCCGCTGCTGCTGAGCCCGTGGAGGAGAAGACTGACTTCGACGTTGAGCTGACCGATGCCGGTGGCAACAAGATTGCCGTCATTAAGGCTGTCCGCGTTGTCAAGTCCGGTCTGGGCCTGGCTGACGCTAAGAAGCTCGTCGAAAGCGCTCCCGCCGTCATCCTCGAAGGCGCTTCCAAGGAGGACGCCGAGAAGGCCAAGGCCGAGCTCGAGAAGGCCGGCGCCAAGGTCACTATCAAGTAACCTTTCGTTGTACGCGATCGCAGGGTGGAATTTCTCTTCCTCCCTGCCTTCGCGTCTTATCGTCTCTTCATTTAAAACTTAACTTTTATTAACTTTTTTACGTACGCGTCGCGCAAGGCGCGCGTGAGACCGACCCGGGGCTTTCGGAAAGGCCCGGAAGGCACGGGAAGCTCCGGGTCGGTTTTACCAAACGTAAGCCGACCCCGCATCTGTGGCCCAGGTGCACAACCTCATCTCCGACAACTCCATGTCCAAGCCCAAGCAAGAGCGAATCAGTTTCGGTAAAATCAAGGAGGTCATTGACCCGCCCAACTTGATTGAGATTCAAACTAAGTCCTACGAGGAATTCCTTCAGCGTTTCACCGAGCCGGGAAAACGGCTCAAAATGGGTCTTCAGGCTGTTCTTTCCGAACATTTCCCGATAGAGAGTTACGACGGCCAGATTCGGCTTGAGTACGACTCGTACGAGATTACGCCGCCGAAGACAAGTGATTTTGCGGCCATTCGCGCCGGTGAGACATACAGCGCCTCGCTGTATGTGAAGTTCCGTCTGAAGTGTGGCGACTACACGGCCGATGAGAACGTGTACATGGGTGAAATCCCGATGATTACCGATCGCGGTACTTTCGTCATCAACGGTGCAGAGCGCGTGATTGTGGCGCAGCTGCATCGTTCCCCCGGTCTGTGCTTCGAGAAGACGCAGCATACGAACGGCAAGGACATCTTCTCTTTCCGCATTATTCCTGACCGCGGCTCCTGGCTGGAGGTGCAGTTCGACACGAGCGACCTCATGTACGTGTTCCTGGATCGCCGCCGCCGCCGTCGCAAGTTCTTGGCCACCACGTTCCTGCGCTACCTCGGCTACGAGAGCGACCGCGATATCGTGGAGCAGTTTTACACCATCCAGAAGCTTCGTCTGTCCGAAGTGGCCGGTGAGGAGCTGGAGTACCTCATCCCCTTCGAGGATGTGAAGTTCGGTGATGAGCAGAGCGGCCGCAAAGCCACCATCATTGCCAAGGCCTACGAGTCCCTGAGCCTCTCCACCATCCGCAAGATGCAGGAGCTGGGCATTGAGGAGATTGAGGTCATTGACCAGCGCGAAGAGGAAACGCTGGTGAAGACCCTCAAGAAGGATCTGGCTCATGACCGCGAATCTGCGCTCAAGGAAATCTTCCGCAAGTTCCGTCCCGGTGATCCCTCCTCCGTGCAGCAGGCTGCCACGGCTCTGGATCGCCTCTTCAAGGACGAGAAGCGCTATGACCTCACCCGCGTGGGTCGTTACAAGATTAACCAGAAGCTCGGTCTGGATGTACCGGAGGATTGCCGCCTCATCCAGCCGATTGACTTCCTGGCTTCCCTCAAGTACCTGCTTCGCCTGAAGAACGGTGACGGTCAGGTGGACGATATCGACCACCTGGGCAACCGCCGTGTGCGCGCCGTTGGCGAACTCATTTCCAACCAGTGCCGCGTGGGTCTGGCCCGTACGGAGCGTCTGGTCAAGGAGCGCATGACGCTCTGTGATACCACCCGCACGGATATCACGCCCAGCAAGCTCATCAACCCGAAGGCACTCAGCGCCGTGGTGCGCGATTTCTTCGGTCGCAGCCAGCTCTCCCAGTTCATGGACCAGATTAACCCGCTGGCAGAGCTGACGCACAAGCGCCGTCTCTCCGCACTCGGCCCGGGCGGTCTGAACCGCGACCGCGCAGGTTTCGAGGTGCGAGACGTGCATCCGTCCCACTATGGTCGTATCTGCCCCATTGAGACCCCCGAAGGTCCCAATATCGGTCTGATTAACTCCCTCTGCACCTATGCCCGCATCGACGAGTACGGCTTCATCGAGACACCGTTCCGTCGCGTGAAGCAGATTGAGAAGAAGAACGCCAAGGGCGAAGTAGTGGATGTGGAGGTAGTGGTGACCAACGAGGTGGTGTATCTGACCGCCGATAAGGAGGAGTACCACCTCATCGCCCAGGCCAACAACCCGTTGGACAACGACAACGGCACCGGCCACTTCACCCGCTCCCGCGTGACGGCTCGCCAGCACGGCGAGTTCATCGAGGTGGATCCCCGCCGCGTGGAGTACATGGACGTGTCTCCCAAGCAGATTATCTCTATTGCCGCCGGTCTCATTCCCTTCCTGGAACACGACGACGCCAACCGCGCCCTCATGGGTGCCAACATGCAGCGCCAGGGTGTGCCGTTGATGGTGAATCAGGCTCCGTTGGTGGGTACCGGTATTGAGGCCAAGTGCGCCCGTGACAGTTGCTCCGTGGTGTGCGCCCTCGCCGGTGGTATCGTGGCTTCTGCCACGGCTGAGTACATCGTGACCACCCCCGATGGTGAGCTGCCCGTCTCTCCCAATACATGGCTGAGCGAGCCCGAGCGCGTCAAGACTGACCCTGAGAAGGGAATCTACGTGTACCAGCTGCGCAAGTTCATGCGCTCCAACGCCTCCACCTGCATCAACCAGAAGCCCATCGTTTCCCGCGGCGACGTGGTGAAGCCCGGCGATGTGCTGGCTGACGGCCCCTGTACCGATGGCGGTGAGCTGGCTCTGGGTCGCAACGTGCTGGTGGCTTACATGTCCTGGTACGGTTACAACTTCGAAGACGCCATCATCATCTCCGAGCGTCTGGTGCAGGAAGATGCCTACACCTCCATCCACATCGAGGAATTCGAGGAGAAGGCCCGCGACACCAAGCTCGGCCCGGAAGAAATCACCCGCGATATCCCCAACGTGGGCGATGATGCCCTCAAGAACCTGGGCAGCGACGGTGTGGTTCGCATCGGTGCTGAGGTGAAGCCCGGCGATATCCTGGTGGGTAAGATTACGCCCAAGAGCGAGACCGACCTGGCTCCTGAGGAACGCCTGCTGCGCGCCATCTTCGGTGAGAAGGCTGCTGATGTGAAGGATACTTCTCTGCGTGTGCCCCCGGGCACGACGGGTGTGGTGATGGATGTTCGCGTGGTGCGCTCTGCCGCTCCCGGTTCTCCCGCCGTTGACCTGGAGAAGGAAAGCCAGAAGCAGCGCAAGAAGGTGGATGCCGAGTACGAGCGCGACCGCGATGCTCTTATCGAGCAGCTGACCAGCAAGCTCTCTGACCGCCTGCTTGGCGAGAAGATTCCGCTGGAGGTGACCCGCGCCGGTACGAACGAGGTGATTATCCCCGCCAACCGCAAGATTACCAAGACCCTGCTGCGCAAGCTGGCCGTCTATCATGACCAGATTGAGATGAACGAAAGCCCGGTGCGTAACCAGATTTTCGAAATCATCAACAGCTATGAACCCCGCTTCGCTGAGCTGGACGACGAGCGCGACCTCAAGCTCGACCAGATTGAAGCCGGTGCGGAGATGGATCCCGGTGTCGTGACCGAGGTGAAGGTCTACATCGCCACCAAGCGCAAGCTGGGTGTGGGTGACAAGATGGCCGGTCGTCACGGTAACAAGGGTGTCTGCTCCCGAGTACTGCCCGTGGAAGATATGCCCTACCTGGAAGATGGTACCCCCGTGGACATCATCCTCAACCCCCTGGGTGTGCCTTCCCGAATGAACGTGGGTCAGGTGCTGGAGGCTCACCTCGGTGTTGCCGCGAAGGCTCTGGGCTTCAAGGTGGCTACTCCCGTGTTCGACGGTATTGAGGAGTCCCAGATTTGGGACTACATGAGCCAGGCCAAGAAGATGCCCGGGTTCTCCTGGGTGGGCGATGGCAAGGACGGCAGCGTGGCCGGTAAGAGCCGCCTCATCGACGGTCTGACGGGTGAGTACTTCCACTACCCGGTGGTGGTGGGTTACACCTACATGCTCAAGCTCAACCACCTGGTGGCCGACAAGGTGCACGCCCGTGCCGTGGGTACATACTCGCTGGTGACCCAGCAGCCCCTCGGCGGTAAGGCTCAGCACGGTGGTCAGCGCTTCGGCGAAATGGAAGTGTGGGCCATGGAGGCTTACGGTGCAGCCTACACGCTGCAGGAGCTCCTCACCGTCAAGTCTGACGACGTTCAGGGCCGTACCCGCATCTACGAGAACATCGTCAAGGGCGATAACTCTCTGGAAGCCGGCACACCTGAGTCCTTCAACGTGCTTATTAAGGAAATGCAGGCACTCTGCCTCAATGTACAGCCGACGGAGAAGCGCGACCGCGAGAATGCTCCGCAGACAACGGATGATCTCTTCGCCCTGCTTGCAGGGGATGACGATGACCTGGACGATGATTTGTCCGACGACGCCGATTTTGATGTATTCGGCGATGAGGATGATGATGTCGAGGTGTATGAGGAGGAAGAATCCGAGGATGACGAGGACGACGACGCCTGATACAAGATGTAAACCTGTAACCGCTGCCCGGGTCTCAACAGCCCGGGTGGCACCAACAATCTAAAAACACCACATAATATGTCTTTTAACGACCTTAACAACGAGAAGGCCAAGAACTTCGACCAGGTTTGCATCACCGTGGCCAGCCCGGAGGATATCCTCAACTGGTCCAGCGGCGAGGTCAAGAACCCTGAGACGATTAACTACCGCACGTTCAAGCCGGAGAAGGGCGGTCTGTTCTGCGAGCGTATTTTCGGGCCTACCCGTGACATGGAGTGCTCCTGCGGTCGCTACAAGCGCGCCAAGAACAAGGGCATGATCTGTGACCGTTGCGGTGTGGAGGTGACCACCTCCCGCGTGCGCCGCGAGCGCATGGGCCACATCAATCTGGCCGTGCCGGTGACTCACATCTGGTTCTACAAGTGCATGCCCAGCCGCATCGGCCTCATGCTCGACCTGACCGCCCGCGATCTGGAGCGCGTCATTTACTACGAGGACTACATCGTGACTGACCCCCGCGGCGTGAACGGTATTGAGCGCGGCATGATTCTCACGGAAGAGGAGTATGACGAGCTGGTGGAGGACTACGGTGATGATGCACCGGAGGCCGCCATGGGTGCTGTCGCCATTCAGACCCTGCTCAAGACCATTGACCTGGATGCCCTCATTGATGAGCTGCGCCAGGAGATGGAGAAGACCAACTCCAAGCAGAACAAGCGCAAGCTGGCCAAGCGCCTGCAGCTTGCCCAGGGTTTCCGCAGCAGCGGCTGCCATCCGGAGTGGATGGTGCTCACCGTGCTGCCGGTGATTCCCCCGGATCTGCGTCCCCTCGTTCCGCTGCCCGGCGGTCGCTTCGCCACCAGTGACCTGAACGACCTGTATCGTCGCGTCATCAACCGTAATAACCGTCTGCGCGAGCTGGCCGCTCTCCAGACCCCGGAGGTGATTAAGCGCAATGAGATGCGCATGCTTCAGGAGGCTGTGGATGCCCTGTTCGACAACGGCCGCCACGGCCGCCACGTGACCGGTGCCGGTAACCGTCCGCTGAAGTCTCTTTCCGACATGCTCAAGGGCAAGAGCGGCCGCTTCCGTCAGAACCTGCTCGGTAAGCGTGTGGACTACTCCGGCCGTTCTGTGATTGTGATTGGTCCGCACCTCAAGATGAACCAGTGCGGTCTGCCCAAGAAGATGGCTCTCAACCTCTTTGAACCCTTCATCATTCATCGCCTCAAGGAGATGGGCTATGTGCACACCGTGCGCTCTGCCAAGAAGATGATTGACCGCAAGGAAGCCATCGTGTGGGATATTCTGGAAGAGGTGACCAAGGGCCACCCCGTGTTCCTGAACCGTGCTCCTACGCTGCACCGTCTTTCCATTCAGGCTTTCGAGCCTGTGCTGATTGAAGGCAGCGCCATTCGTCTGCACCCGCTGGTGTGTACGGGGTACAACGCTGACTTCGACGGTGACCAGATGGCCGTGCACGTGCCGCTGAGCGTGGAAGCTCAGTTGGAGGCCCGCCTCCTGATGCTGGCTCCCAACAACATCTTCTCGCCCGCCTCCGGCAAGCCCATCTGCACGCCGACTCAGGATATCATTCTGGGTTCCTACTACCTGACGCACACCCGCGCCAAGGAAGTGAAGGAGAAGCAGGACAATCAGCACCTGCTGCCCCTCTTCGAGTCCATCTCTGAAGTGGAGTTCGCCATCGCTGCCCGCAAGATTGGCTACCACGAGTGGATTCGTCTCAAGAACCCCGATTACGGCAAGGAGGGCGAGGCTTTCGAGAAGCTTTCCTTCAACCGTGAGAACGTCGGCCGCAAGACCATCGTCACGACCGCAGGCCGTGTCCGCTTCAACGAAATCTGGCCGGATGAAATCGGCTACATCAACCGCAACGTCGGCAAGAAGCAGCTGGGTGAAATCATCTGGCGCTGCTATCAGGCCTGTGGTCAGAAGCGTACCGTGGAGACTCTGGATGCCCTCAAGGCCCTGGGTTACAAGGAAGCAACCCGTTCCGGCTGCTCCATCGGTATCGTGGACATGGTGGTGCCCGAGGGCAAGGATGAGATGATTGCCGATGCTTACGAGCAGGTTGCCAAGGTGACCGAGCAGTACGAGGAAGGCCTCATCACCAACGGCGAACGCTATGAAAAGGTGGTGAACATCTGGTCCTCTACGACCGATGCCATCCAGAAGGATCTCTACACCAAGCTGGAATACAACAGCGGTTCCGCCGTGGCCAGCCCGCTCTACATGATGGTGGACTCCGGTGCTCGTGGTAACAAGGCTCAGATTAAGCAGCTCTCCGGTATGCGCGGTCTTATGGCCAAGCCCTCCGGTGAGATTATCGAACGCCCCATTACCTCTAACTTCCGTGAGGGTCTCTCTGTGCTGGAGTACTTCATCTCCACCCACGGTGCCCGTAAGGGTCTGGCCGATACGGCTCTGAAGACGGCTGACTCCGGTTACATGACCCGTAAGCTCGTCGACGTGGCTCAGGATGTCATCGTACGCGACACCGATTGCGGTACGGAGAATGGTATCACGATGACGGCCATCTATGATGGTGAGGACGAAATCGCCTCTCTGTCCACCCGTATCTACGGTCGTGTCACCTGTGATGACATCTACGACCCGACCACGCGTCAGCTTATCGTGGCGAAGAACGAAATCATCACCGACGAGGCCGCCAAGAAGATTGAGAACGTGGGTATCGAGAAGGTGAAGGTGCGTTCCGTGCTGACCTGTGACCTGTCCAAGGGCTGCTGCGCCAAGTGCTACGGTCTCAACCTGGCCACCGGCAAGAGCGTGAAGGTGGGTGAAGCCGTGGGTATCATTGCTGCCCAGTCCATCGGTGAGCCCGGTACTCAGCTGACCATGCGTACCTTCCACGTGGGTGGTACGGCTACGGCAGCTGCCAACCGTCCGGAGTATGTGGCCAAGTCTGTCGGTCGCGTCATTTACGACGAGAACCTGCGTGACCGCTGCGTGGAGGACGAGAACGGCAATATGGTCGTGCTCTGCAAGAACGGCGGCGTGAAGGTCTACGATGCCGAGGGTAAGGAAATCGAATCCTACTCGCTGACGCTGGGTGCTGTGCTCCGTGTGAAGGACGGTGACAATGTGGAGCCCGGTCAGACCATCGCAGAATGGGATCCCTTCGCCATTCCGGTCATCTCTGAAGTGAGCGGTACTGTGGAGTTCCAGGACATGATTGAAGGTATTACCTGCCGCACGGATTCGGCACACTCCGATTCCGGTAAGGGTACGACCGTCATCATTGACCACCGCCAGGATCTGGCTCCGCGTGTGATTGTGCACACTGCCAAGCCCGGTTCTGCCAAGGACAAGCCCCGCGTGTACGCCATCCCCACGGGTGCCTACCTCGTGGTGAATGACAAGCAGAAGATTTCTGCCGGTACGCAGCTGGCCAAGACTCCCCGCAAGGTGCAGAAGACGAACGATATTACCGGTGGTCTTCCCCGTGTGGCTGAGCTCTTCGAAGCCCGCCGCCCGAAGGATACCTGCACGCTGGCAGAGATGGACGGTATCGTGGCCATCGATGATGCCATGATTCGCGGCAAGAAGGTGGTGACTATCTATCGCGATGCAGAGGCTCGCGAGGCTGCCACCAAGCGCCGCCGCCGCTCTGCCAAGCTGGAGGAGCGCGATGAGAATGAGGGCACCATCTCCTGCAAGCACCTCGTGCCCATGGATCGCCACATCATCGTGCATGATGGTGACTTCGTGCGCGCCGGTGAGCCGCTGTCCGACGGTTCGGAGGCTTCGGATGAGATTCTGCGCATCTGCGGCAAGGAAGCCCTGCAGGAGCACCTGGTGAACAAGGTGCAGCAGGTATACCGCGTCCAGGGTGTGGAAATCAATGACAAGCATGTGGAAATCATCGTTTCCCAGATGCTCCGCAAGGTGCGTATCAAGGATCCGGGTGACACCGGTCTCCTCTGGGGTGATGAGGTGGATCGCACCACCCTCAGCCGCATCAACAAGGAGACGATGGCCATGAACGGTCGTCCCGCTGATTACGAGCCCATCCTGCTCGGCATCACCAAGGCCTCCCTCAAGACGGATTCCTTCATCTCTGCCGCATCCTTCCAGGATACCACGCGCGTGCTGACGGAGGCCTCCACCCTCGGCAAGGTCGACTTGCTGGAAGGCTTCAAGGAGAACGTCATTCTGGGTCACCTCATCCCCGCAGGTACCGGCTTCAACAAGTACCGCAACATCGTGGTCGAGGCAGCCCCGGGCGCAACGCCCATTCCCCGCTCCACTTACATGGATGACGAGGAAGACCTGCCCATGCCCGATGATGCCATCTCCGTGGGTTCCGATGATTGATATCGTCACGGATTAACAATTTCAGCCCGGCATGAAATAATTCATGCCGGGTTTTTTCGATATGTAATCATTGCCATGAAAAACTATTTAGTAACACAATGGGGGATGTTGTTGCTTTTGCTGGTGGGGAGTGTCGCGGTTGATGGGAAATCGCAGCCGAGTGTTTCAATCCAGCAAGCACCACAGGTGGTGAACAACATGCCTGTGCACGAGGTTGTGCAGAGCGTTCTGCCTGTTACTCGGGACAAGGCGCGCAATGTCATTCTGATGATTGGTGATGGAATGGGGAGCGAGCATGTTTGGTGCGCCTGGATGTGCAATCACGGCAAGCTGAATCTGGAAAGGCTTCCTGTAATCGGTTTTTCCCGTACACGCTCTGCCTCTTCTGTCATTACGGATTCCGCTGCGGGTGGTACGGCTATCGCCTGCGGTACAAAAACGAATAACGGATGGCTGGGGGTTAGCCCGGACGGAAAGGAGTGTACTTCTGTCATGCGTTGTCTGGAGAAAGCAGGTAAACAGACCGGATTTGTCGTGACCAAGGCCGTGACGGATGCTACGCCGGCATCATTTTATGCACACAGTACGGATCGCTACAAGGTGGCGGATATTGCGGCGGATTTGGTGAATAGCGGCTGCCGCGTCATCATCGGTGGAGGTACGGCTCTGGTTTCGCCGAAACAGATTGCAGCGCTGCGGGACAAGGGGGCACTCGTGCGGCTTGAGGGGGAGAAAGACTGTCCCCCGGCTTCCCGCCGCGGCAACTTCCTGGAGAGGTCGGTGAGCGAGGCTCTGGCCACGTTGGAAAAGCACCCTGACGGCTTTTTCCTGATGATTGAAGGCTCACAGATTGACACAGCGGCGCATGCTCGTGATTTGCATGAGATGGTGCTGGAGACGCTGGATTTTGACCGGGCTGTGGGCGTTGTGTTGCGGTGGATGCAGAGCCATCCGGATACTCTGTTGGTGATAACGGCTGACCACCAGACCAGCGGGCTTTCCCTTCTGGGTGGTTCTGTGGAGAAAGAGGAAGTGACGGGAAGTTTTGCCACACATCGTCATTCCGGAGTGGCTGTTCCGGTATATGCGGCCGGTGCCGGAGCGGCTGCTTTCGGCGGGATTCAGGAAAACACGGAGCTCAAAAATAAAATCCTCCGTGCCTGCGGACTACCGACCGAATAAGATATAACAAAAAGCCCCGGTTGATGCCGGGGCTTTTTGTTTCTGGCGGTCCGGGGAATATCACCGCACCATGAGGGAGTCTCTGTCCAGCCCCGTGAGCTCACCGAGCTTGCGCAGCAGGTAGCGCATCACCAGAATGAGGGTAATCATGAGCGGTACGCCGATGACAAGGTATCCCCACCAGGTCATGCTGCTGACGGCATAATTGTACTCCAGAATCTGCTTGTCTGCCGGTTGTTTCAGCACGGGTAAGAGGAAATACAGCGCAAGACAGAAATTGGCCATGGCCGAAAAGAAGAGAGTGGAGGCCGTAAAGGCGCTGGCTTTCCACAGCAGCCGATTGTAGGCATCCGTCTGCGCGGTTTCCTGTATGGCCTTTTCGATGCGAACAACGTCAAACAGGCTGTCGGAGTAAATGAACAGCCGCAGCATGGAATCACGGCGGCGAGCCGTCACCAGCATGGCGCCGCCGAGCAGGGCGGCGATGAGCGCTTCCTTGGCGGCATACCACCAGGGGGTGTCCGGGCGTATGGCGCCGCCGTCTCCCGTGTTGGCGTAGACGGTAACTACTCCGGTGAGAATGGTTCCCATGAGCCCGAAGAGAGTGATGGGGTCTACCTTACGGTGCTCCAGAAACATCCACACGCCGCAACCCAGCGGCAGGGAGAGCGCCACTACCATGGCCCAGGTGGTGCCCAGCTCCAGTAATCCCGGGCCGGAGGTCGAGCAGTGGTCAAGAATGAGTACGGGAGCCAGAACGCTCAGCAGTACGTTCAGCAGGCTTTTGGTGCCGTTGTCCATGGGATGGTGAATTATTTCATGGAGGCAATGGCCGCAGCCATATCCGGCGCGCGGAAGGTGGAGGAACCGGCCACCAGACAGTCCGCACCGGCCTCCCGGCAGAGCGGTGCCTGAGCGGTTCCGATACCGCCGTCCATCTGAATCAGGAAGTTGAGACCAAGTGCCTTCCTCTGCTTATCCAGCGTGCGTACCTTGTCCAGTACCTCGCCCATGAAGCTCTGCCCGCCGAAACCGGGTACCACGCTCATGACCAGCACCATATCCAGCTCTGCCAGATAGGGAAGCACTTTCTCCACTGGGGTGGCGGGGTTGACGGCAAGCCCCGCCTGAGCCCCGGCGGCGCGAATGGCTGCCAGGGTGGCGTGTAAATCCACCGCGCCCTCGCGCTCCACGTGGATGGTAATCATGTTCATGCCGGCTTTGATGAAGCGCGGCAGGTAGTGATCCGGGGCATCAATCATGAGGTGTGCATCCAGATAGGCATCTTCGGGAACGCTCTGACGGATGGCCGCGCAGATGTCCGGACCGAAAGAGATGTTATCCACGAATGAACCGTCCATCACATCGAGGTGCAGCCAATCGGCTCCGGCTTGGAGCGCACGGTTGGCTTCCGGTCCGATGTGGCGGAAGTCGCAGGCGAGCATGGAGGGGGCTATGAGCATATGTGTAATATGGTTGGTTAGGGGTTATTGTTGCCAGGGTAAGGTGAAACAGTGACGGGGAAAGACCAGAGGCGGCGTGATGAAGGACTGATTGCGGGAGTCTGTGCCGAAAAAGCATACCTCTGCGGCTATCGGCGGCATCTCAAAATCCTGACAGCCGCCGCAGGAAAACACGGCGCCGGGTGTCAGCACCGGTTGCTGGTTGAAGACGTGTGCTGCCTCGATGATGCGGGTCTTGCCGCCGCGTTCCCGAAGCGTCCACTTGCGCCCCAGAAGTCGCACGCTGCGGTGACCTTTGTTGGACATGCGCAGCCGGAAGACAAGCCGGTAGACCGGGCGCGGATCCCGCGCGATGCGGATACCCGAAACGGCTACGCCCATATCCAGACAATCCCGGACCGGCAGGGTGCGGGGATTAGTGTTCATAGCCTTCTCCCACGGCCAGCGTGGAGATGCGCAAAACGGTCTGGTGGATGGCTCGCACCTTTTCCGGTGTGGGAACTTCGCCGGGAGTGAGCGTCATCAGCTCCGTTAACTGCTCCAGTTGTAACCGCATTTCATCGACTTTCAGTTTCCGGGCGGTGCGGGGAGAGAGCCCCTGCAGAATCTCGTTGAAGTATTCCGGGGCTTCCGGGTAGAATATGGCGGCGGCTTGTCGGGCGTCGAACTTTGCTTCAATGGCAGCGGCAGAGGCATCCAGTGCGCGTACCCAACCGCCCAGCGCCAGCAGGTGAGATAAATCCGGATCGCGCAGCGCTGTGAGCTCTTCATTCACATCGCTCTGCGTGGAGGCCAGAATACGCTTGAACTCCTCCAGCTGACCTTTTTCCGCATGCTCCAGCAGGGCAGCGGAGTGAACATTCATCTTTTCCCCCACGCCCATGGCTTTGCCGTAGCGGGTTAAATCCAGCGCGATGGGCTTCACGTCGTTCATGTGACCGCTGCGTACGGCGATGAAGCCATCCGCCAGCAGGTATCCCATCTCCAGTGCCAGAGAACCGGCATCTATCGGCAGCTTTTCCGGGCGCTGACGCAGCACGTAGGGCTCGGGGATGGAGGGCAAGTCATCCAGCTGGGCAAAAATCTTGCTGATGGAGGGGGCGGTGTACACATTGATACCCAGTTCTCGGTTGGAGTGGGACTCATCCAGCATGGAATCATCCCGGAACATGGCCGGTACTTCTCCTGCATTCCGCGTCTCTTCACAGGCGAAAATATCTGCCGGTGCGCCGCCCTCAACAATATCCACGGCGGTAAAATCGGCGCCTTCGGATTCAGTCATCTCCTGCGCGTTGACGGACAAGGCGCAGATGAATGCAGCGGAAAAAAGAAGACGACTCATTTTCATGGTGATAAAGTGGGTGAATGAGGTATATTTAGACTTGACTCCGAAAACAGTTTACATTACTATTTGCGCGCGTCAAGCTGCAAGCGCACCGCTGACGTGAAAAAATGGCCGATAGCGGCTTGCCCGCCTTCGGTCGTCCTGTCATATCACCCCACTATATCATGGATAAGTTTCAATACTGGTTTACCCTTTGCTGGCTCGTTGCCTATTTCTTTGTCTGGATGGCTCTTGCCGGATACGGTTTTCATCGTTTGCTCATGGTGTTCCTGTATTTCCGCCACCGCAAGGATGTGCCGAAACCTGCCGGGGAATGGGATGAGCTGCCGATGGTGACGATTCAGTTGCCCATGTTCAATGAAAAGTTCGTGGTGGAGGGGTTGCTGCGCAAGGTGACAGCCATTGATTACCCGAAGGATAAGCTGGAGATTCAGATTCTGGATGACTCCACGGACGATACATATGACCTCTGTCAGCAACAGGTGGAGTTTTACCGCGCTCAGGGTTTTGATATCGTCTGCCTGCACCGTACTGACCGCACGGGCTACAAGGCCGGTGCTCTGGAGGCTGCTGATGAGGTGGCCAAGGGGGATTTTCTGTTAATTCTGGATGCCGATTTCCGTCCGGAGCCCGATATCCTGAAAGTGACGATTCCGTACTTCACCGACCCGAAGGTGGCGCTGGTGCAGACTCGCTGGGGACATATCAACCGCAACCACAACCTGCTTACCCGTTTGCAGAGCGTGTTCCTGGATGGCCATTTTGCTCTGGAACAGACCTGCCGCAATCGTTCCGGCCGATTCTTCACGTTCAATGGTACCGCCGGTGTGTGGCGTAAGTCGGCTATTTATGATGCCGGCGGCTGGGAGCATGATACCATCACGGAGGATATGGACCTTTCCTACCGTGCGCAGATGAAAGGATGGCGCTTCGTGTACCTGAATGACTATGTGACTCCGGCCGAGCTGCCGGAGGATATGGACGGCTTCAAGGCGCAGCAGCATCGCTGGACGAAGGGCTGTATCCAGGTCTGCCAGAAGATGTTCTTCGACATCTGGCGCTCCTCTGCTCCTCTCAAGGCCAAACTGGAGGCCACGACGCATCTGACCTGCAACTATTCCTATCTGGTGTTGGTGCTGCTCTGCTTCCTGGTGCTGCCCATCGGGGCCGGGACGATTGCTCCCTCCGGGGATTGGGCGTGGGATTCCCCGCAGATGCTGGTGCTGACTTTCTCTCTGTTCTTCCTTGCGACCATATCCGTTTGCGCGTTCTATGTGTTGGCAGAGACCATCGTGAAACCTCGCCGCTGGTGGATGGTGTTCCCCCTGCTTCTGCCGCTGCTGGCTCTGGGTATCGGTATGGCGGTGAACAACGCCAAGGCTGTGCTGGAAGCGGTGTTCGGCCAGAAGAGTGAGTTCGTGCGTACCCCGAAGTTCGGAGAGTCGAATCAGGGTGCTCTTTCCATCGAGAAACGCGCCGCCGGATACAAGGCGCTTAAATCTGTGCTGGTGCCGGTGCTGGAACTGATGTTCGGCAGTTTCTTTGCCTGGATTGAGGTGAAGAACCTGATGGGTGGTAATTACCTTGGTTTTGTTCTGACGGCTCCGTTCCTGGGCTTTTTCTACACGGGCTTCTGCTCGCTGGGGCGTCTGATTGATGGTGTCATTCAACGCCGCCGTGCCCGCAAGGCTGCATAACTGTTTATTCCACCTGTTTTAGATTATATGCCGATTTCATTTACCATGCGGTCTCTGTCAATCGCTGCTCTGGCAGTTTGTGCGCTGGTGACCTCCTGCAGCTCCACCCGCTATGGGCAGGATATACCGCCGCGTGCGGTTGTGCGCGATGGCGTGGCTATCACGCTCTGCGATCAGAAGTTGACGGTGTTCCGCAGCGGGCGGAAGGTGAAGGATTACCCCATCAGCTCCTCCAAGTTCGGTATCGGTGCTACGAACGGCAGCCGCCGCACGCCGTTGGGAATACATGCTGTTTCTGACAAAAAAGGCGAAGGCCAGCCCAAGGGAATGGTATTCAAGGGATGCAGCCCCACTGGAGAGGTGGTGGGGGTGGATGCCCGCGGCCGTGACCCCATTGTGACCCGCGTGATTCAGCTGGCCGGGCTGGAGTCGTTCAACCGTAACTCCCATGGTCGCCGCATTTATATTCATGGAACGCCGGAAGAGCGCAATATCGGTCGCCCTGCATCCTATGGCTGCATCCGGATGAAGAGCGATGATATCGTGGACTTGTATCGACGAGTGCATCGAGGTATGCCGGTAGCCATAGAAAGCTGCACTCAGGCCACCTATATGAAGGCAGAGGCAGATGCCACCAAGCGTAGTATTGAAGTGCCGAGTGCCATTGTGGCTAATCTGCCGAAAGACGGTCCGCGTTACCATTCCCGCAAGCGCTATAGTCGTAGCCGCTATGCCCGGCGTTCCCGCCTGGCGCGTTCTAAGCGCTACTCGCGCAGCAAGAAGAGCTCCCGCCGTCTGGCAGTCCGCAAAAAGCGTCGTCGTTAAGACGGCGCTTTTGCCATTTAGGGCTTGCCAGGATGAGTGTATCTGGTGTAGAATAGCGCCAACATGAAAATAGCCGTTATCGGAAAAGGTGGGCGCGAGCAGGCGCTCGTGGAGACCTTGGCTGCAAGCCCCTGCAAGCCGCAGATTTTTTCATTCCCCGGCAGTGATGCCATTTGTGAGACCGCCACGCGTATCGCGGCGGCGGATTTTGATGGCCTGATGCAGTGGATGGTGGATAATCAGGTAGACCTCTGCGTTGCGGGAGAAGAAAGCTATCTGGTCAAGGGGGAAGGTCTGGCGAATCGCTGCGCCGCTGTGGGGATTCCCTGCTGGGGGCCGCCCAAGGAGAGTGCTCAGCTGGAGGCATCGAAGGAGTTTGCCAAGAATTTCCTGTTGCGTCACGGGATTCCTACGGGCGGGGCAGCCGCTGTGGCCCGATACGATGAGGCCATTGCCGCCATCGGCGGGAAGTACCCGACGGTACTGAAGTTCGATGGCTTGGCTGCCGGTAAGGGAGTGGCCGTTTGCCCGGATGCCGCCTCTGCGGAGGAGTTCCTGCGCGAGGTTTTCATTGAAAAGCGCTTCGGCGAAGGTCGCCTGCTGGTGGAAGAATTTCTCACCGGTCCGGAGATTTCCATCTTCGGCGCTATCTGCGATGATAAGTACCTCATTCTTTGCCCGGCACGCGATTACAAGCGTCTGATGGACGGCGATGAGGGACCCAATACCGGGGGCATGGGAGCGGTGGCTTCCCGTCAGCTGGCCTCTCCGGAGCTGCTGCAAACCATCGAGGAGACGATTGTGGCACCGACGGTGCGCGGTTTGCAGGCAGATGGCCTGCCGTACCGCGGATTCCTGTATTTCGGGCTGATGCTGACACCGGACGGCCCTAAGGTTATTGAGTATAACTGCCGTTTCGGTGACCCGGAATGTGAGGCAGTCATGCCGCTGCTGCGGGGAGATTTGGCTTCTTTCTGTCTGGCCGGTGCCAGAGGTGAGTTTGCTCCGGAGCTGATTTCCTTTGACAACGGCTGGAGCGTCTGCTGTATTCTGGCTTCTGCCGGCTATCCTGCTTCTTCTCATTCCGGGGATGTTATTACCGGTCTGGATGCCTGCAATGCCCGCGTGTTCCACTGCGGCACGAAAAAGACCTCTGCCGGCTGGGTGACCAACGGCGGCCGTGTGCTGGCCATTGTGGCACAGGGCGAGACGCTGGAAAAAGCCCGAGAGACCGCTCATGCAGAGGCAGCCAAGGTGGACTTTGACGGCTCTCAGCGTCGCAGCGACATAGCCTATCGCAATATGTAACACCACTCCCCGTCACCCCGCTTCGGCGGGGTGTTTTCTTTCAATGCATTATCTGACCATGGACGACCAATCTTCCGATTTCCTGACTGATTATCTCAATATCCCGTCTCCCACGGGCTACGAGATGGATGCCCAGCGCATCTGGGCTGCGTATATTGCCCCCTACACGGATGAACAGCACTGCGATGCCTACGGTTCCACCTGGGCGGTGCTGCGCGCTAAGGGTGAGAATGCCCCCACGCTGATGCTGGATGCTCATGCCGATGAAATCGGTTTTTCCGTTCGCCATATTGATGATAACGGCTTTGTTCGGGTGGAACGCCTCGGCGGTACGGATGCCGCTATCGGTCGCGGACGACGCATTCGCTTTCTTGGTACGGACGGCGAGGTAATCGGAATCACCGGCAACACCGCTATCCACATCCGCGATGATGGGGACAAGGCACCGAAGGTCTGGGATTTGTATGTTGACCTCGGTTGCGATTCCCGTGAGGAGGTTGAGTCGCTGGGAATCCGCGTGGGGACGCCTGGTGTGTATTGCGACGGCCCGCTGATGCTGAATGACGGTCGCCGTCTGGTTTGCCGCGCTCTGGATGACCGCCTTTGCGGCTATATACTTGCAGAGACCGCGCGCCGCCTGAAAGAGCAGGGGATTGTGCCCGAATGGAATATTGTCTTTGCTAATACCGTGCAGGAGGAAGTAGGCTGTGTAGGAGCGGGGATGCTGGCTTTCAATCTGGCACCGGATGCAGCCATCTGTCTGGATGTGACGCATGCCACGGATTCGCCCGGCCTGGATAAGGGACGCTACGGCGATATCCGTCTGGGGAAGGGGGGGTGCCTGTGCTATGGACCGGCCTGCCATCCCAATGTGAATGCCCGCATTGAGCGGGTGACGGATGCCGCCGGGATTCCCTTGCAGCGTGAAACGGCGGGGCGCTCCACGGGAACCAATACGGACTCTGTTTACCGCTCACGCCGAGGTGTACCGGCAGCCTGCTTCTCCCTGCCGCTGCGCTATATGCACAGCCCGGTAGAAACGGCTGATATGCAGGATGTTCAAAGCTGCATTGATACACTTGTGGCCTTTATCAGAAGTCTGGAAGCAAGCGATGATTTCAGACATCGTCTCTGAAATTGAAAAAAAAGTATGAGCGTCACACTTTTTCCTTGTTTTTTCAGAGGTATGTGATAGAGTCACTACTACTAGGTACTCATCCTTATATTTTCCATTATTTCCATCAATATGAACAAGACTCTTTTTTCTGTAGGTGCCCTCATCGCCGGTTGCTTCACCCTTACGTCGTGCAGCGGTGGCGGCGATAGTGATAACGAACAGAATGTCGGTGTGCTTTCCGGTCGCACTCTCTGCCTGCAGGCACCCAACAGCTCCGTGGGCGCCATGTTTATCCGTGTGGGTGATCGTATAAGCGGCAATGTTTGTCGTGCAAAGTTCTATTTTGGTGATCGTGGAGGGTCTTCTTCTGACGGTACTGTTGTTATTGATAAGTCCGTTAAGGGCGATCGCGGTTGGGAGTCTTGCGACTTTACGTTCCACCTCAATGAATCGGAGATTTCTGAGGAAGTAGAGTTCAAGGGGTTCTTCGGTGCTTATCTGGAGTTCTCACCTGTTTCCGGCGGGAATGATGATTCTGATGATGACGATAACGGAGAAAACAATTCCTCCTCTTCTTCTTCCGGTATTGATGCGGATTCCTATATCATCTCCGTTATGGAGACGGAGGTGAAGATGACCTTTACCGGCAGCGATATCGGTGAGTACACTCTGGAGCCCACGACCGTCTATCTGAATGATTCTGATGAGCCGGTGCAGACTTATGTGATTAAGGGACGATTCTATTTTGAGTCGTAAAGGCCGTTTTATCTGTAGCCTTTGAAGAAAGCGCGTTCTCTTGCGGGAACGCGCTTTCGTTTGGTACGACCGACGCGATATGCGCACTGCGGTGAAAGTCCGCGCGGAGCCGCGATGATGCGGAATCCCAGACCTGAAGAACAACTGCGGGGAGGCAACGAACCGTGGAAAAGGAAGTTCGAGGG
>SUVN01000039.1 GCA_015061985.1 Akkermansiaceae bacterium | reverse complement strand
TCCCCTCGAACTTCCTTTTCCACGGTTCGTTACCTCCCCGCAGTTGTTCTTCAGGTCTGGGATTCCGCATCATCGCGGCTCCACGCGGACTTTCACCGCAGTGCGCATATCGCGTCGGTCGTACCAAAAAAAAGGCTGTTCCTTGCGGAACAGCCTTTTCGGTAAAAAGTGAAAGGGGAGCAATTAAGCCTCCTCGGCGGGAGCCTCCTCCACCTTCTCGCCCTTGACCACGAGCACCACCTTGACGGTAGCGGTGACCTGAGCGTGAAGCTTGGCGGCAACCTCGTAGGTGCCGGACTTCTTGAGGGGCTTCTCGAGCTCGATGGTGTGGCGGTCAATCTCGATGCCGAGAGCAGCCAGACCTTCGGTAATCTGCTGGTTGGTGATGGCTCCGAACACCTTGCCATTCTCGCCAGCCTCCAGAGTGAGGTTCACCGTGACGGCAGCAATCTTGGCAGCAATCTCCCGGAAGTTGGCCAGCTCTGCGGCCTCGCGCTCAGCGCGCTTCTTCTGGAGCATGTTGATGAAACGCTGGTTGGCGGGAGTAGCCTCGAACGCAAGACCCTGAGGAATCAGGTAGTTGCGGCCGTAACCAGCCTTCACGGTAACGAGGTCGGCTTCACAGCCCAGACCGTCGATTTTCGTAGCGAGAATAACTTTCATGTTAGCCATAACTCAGTAATTTTGGGTTAAGTGAGGGGCTTATGTACACCATTTCCGGGGCAAAGTCAAGCAAAACCTGCCATTTCAAGCTTCTGCTGCGGCTTTTTTGCTCTTTTTCTTGCCTTTTTTCTTCTTGCCTTTCTTTTTTGCAGGAGCATCAGCCTCGCTGTCATCGGCAGAGGAATCATCCTTGGCAGCTTTCTTGCCCTTACCGGGTTTGACGGGGAGCGTCTCACCGGTGAGGATGCTTTCCAAGGGGAAGCTCAGGAAGCTGATACCGCGCTCGCCGCGTCTGGGCAGGCTGTGGCTTGTCTCATAGAACAGGCCGACGGTGGTCGGATTAATCATGGCCAGGCAGGAGTATCCCATGCACTGACGGACATCGTACAGATAGCCCTCGCTCCAGGTATTACCATCATCCTCAGAATACCTGATAGTCATATTGTTGCGACCACCGGATTTAGGGTTGGAGAAGAGCAGCAGGTCATGCTTCTTCGTCTTGAAACGAATGATAGACCCCTGACAGGTGGGTTCGCGCAGGGTGTTGTTGTTGGTCGCATGCGGCTCCCATGTCTCGCCCAGGTCTTTGGTCACATAGACAATGCGATTTCCCTGGCGGGCTTCGTTGCGGCAATTAATCATGATGGAGCCATCGTTGAGCTCCACCACCTGGCATTCGGAGGTGGCATGCGGCACACCGGTACCGTATTTCCAGCTCTTCCCCCCATCTGCGGAGTAGCAGATGGTGCTCATGCAGCGGGGATTCGCGCCGTTCTGCCAAATCTGGGCCGGAAAAACGATGGTGCCGTCCTTCAGCGTGATTCCATTGCCGGGGCCGGCCAGAATCGTGGTCCACTCCGGCTTCTTGATTTCTTTCGTGGGATTGACATGCTCCTTGCTCCAGCTCTTGCCGTCATTATCGCTGTACACCATTTCCCACTGCCCCGTGGTAGCGGGGTCGAGCCCGGTCTTGGACACATTCAGACTGGCGCCGCCGCTGAAATGGCAGGCCAATGCCTGCATCCAGATGCGGCCTTTCTTATCTTCCAGAATACAGGGATCACCGCAGCCATTGTTGCCGCCGGGGCCGGCGTCCATTCCCACCGCCGGAGCCGACCAGGTCTGTCCGCCGTCCTCGGAGCGCACCACCGCCACGTCAATATCCGCGCAGAGGTCACGCTCGTGATCATAGCGGGCATCAAAACAGCCGATGAGCGTACCCTTTCTGCTGCGGATAAGGCCGGGAATACGGAAAGCTTTGCAGGCGCGGTCTGCCCCCTCTGTCTGATTTCCTACCTCTTCACCGGGCACTGCCACCATATAACCCATGCGCTGAGTAACCTCTCCTTCCAGTTTGGTTTTCTTACCCTTGGCCGCCACTACCACATCGGAAAAGGTCAACAGGCCGCCGATGGTGGCTTTCTTGCTCAGCTGCACATCCACCCAGAGCCAGTTCTCCGCAGCCGCATCCGGCAGCACGCCGGGCATCCGCTTGAGTACCACCCCCTCGCCGGAGGGTTTCCCCTCTGCCAGAACGACATCATCCGCAAACTTGATACCTGCCTTATCACCCAACCGCAGGCGCACCACCTCCACGGCCTTGGGATCGGAAATTTTGATGGCAATCTTCTCCGGCACAGGCAGTTTACCCGTCCCATCACACAGCAATTTGATGGCAAAAGCCGGGCTGATGGGGGCGCGGCGGAACACCGGGTATGCCCCCGGGTCATGCAGTTCCACAGAAGAAATTTCGGGTGCAGCCGTTGCCGACATCGGCCATCCCAGCAACCCACAGAGTAGTAAGGAATAAATACCGGTACGTATCATACCCCCGCATCCTAGCAGATTCTACTCCACCCCGCAAGCAAAAAGGCGCGGTGTCAACATAAGAATCGGCTTCAATTCGCCGTTACGTCAGGAGGAGGTGTCCCTTCGGTAAGCACCGTAATCATCCTCTCCAGACCCAGCACCACTTCGGCAAATTCGCGGTAGTCAAGCTTCTCTGCCGTGTCACTGGTCTCGTGGTAATCATCGCATCGCATGTAAGCCGTATCGGTGATGGCAAAGGAAGGTATACCCTCTTTCATGTATGACCAGTCATCTGACCAGGCAATGCCCCGCACCAGATAGGCAAAACAAATGGCCCGCACCGGAAAACGACAGTTCTCCGCAAAGATATCCGCACACTGACGCGCATATTTCCGCCCGGTGTTGGTGCTCATGAAGGCCACGAAATCGCAGCGGTCGGCCACTCCGAAGAGTGAGCCCGCCACGGCAGAACGGCGTTTCTTGTTCATTCGGGGAGAATATACACCCAGCGTCTCCGGAGTCATCATCCCCATAATCTTTTCCTTTCCCAACTCCTTTACCAGCTTGCGGGCATGCTGCCGGGAACCCATTTCATCCCGTTGGAAAAAGGGAGCTTCCTCGTTCGCATACGCCACGAAGATGATGCCGTTGCGGGTCGGCTCATTCTTCAACCTGCGAGCCAGCGCCAGAAGGGTAGCTATGCCGGAGGCATTGTCGTTTGCCCCGGGAGTGCCGGTCTTGGCCGGTATCACCGGCCCGTGACAGTTCCAGCGCGGCATCCCCACGCGGGTGTCGTAGTGGGCACCCACCACGAGCCATGGGGCATTCGGATCCGTACCCGGTTTGCGGACTTCCAGATTCACGGCTGTCTTGCCGGAGGCGGTCAGGTATTCTTCCTTGTTCGGAATCGGGTAGCACTGCCAATCCACCTCGTAGCCCATGGCTTCAAACTCATCCGCAATATATTGTGCCGCGCGGTCGTACGCCTCCTGATGGTAGTGATTACGCTCCCCGATATCTTCTGCCAGCTTATATACATGTCGACGCAGCTCGGTTTCCATCTCCTCCGTTCGGGGGATGCTGCCGGAGCCTTCCGGCTGAAAAATTCGCGCACAGCCGCTCAGCAACAAAATAGCAACACAGCTCATCAGGGCAGTTATCTTTCTCATGCCCGCATTCTAACCGATATAAGCCCTCTATATCAAGTTACTTCTTCGGCATGATTCTCAACAGCTTCGTCTTCTTTTTACTTTTTTGGCAAAAAGATAATTACCTATTGACAAAGTGGGTTATAAGAACTATATTTAACTCGCCCATCAAACAGGTAGCTATTAACATGAACAGATACCGATTCGAGACCTTGCAACTGCATGCGGGGCAGGAGGAGGCCGACAGTGCCACAGGGGCACGCGCCGTGCCGATTTACGCCACGACATCCTACGTTTTCCGCGACTGCGAACACGCTGCCGCGCGATTCGGGCTTCGCGATGCCGGAAACATCTACGGACGCCTGACCAACAGCACCCAGGAGGTGCTGGAGAAGCGAATGGCAGCTATGGAAGGTGGTGTGGCCGCGCTGGCACTGGCTTCCGGGGCAGCAGCCATCACTTACACGTTGCAGGCATTGGCGCAGAACGGCGGCCACATCGTGGCGCAGAAAACCATTTACGGCGGCAGCTACAATCTGCTGGCTCACACCCTGCCCAACTTCGGTATCACCGCCGATTTTGTGGATATTCATGACCTCACCGCCGTGGAAGCCGCCATCCGGCCGAACACGCGGGTCATCTACATCGAAACCCTGGGCAACCCGAACAGCGATATCCCCAATATAGAAGCTCTGGCAGAATTGGCTCACCGACACGGGCTCCCGCTGGTGGTAGACAACACCTTCGGCACTCCCTACCTCATCCGACCGCTGGAACACGGAGCGGATATCGTGGTGCATTCGGCCACCAAGTTCATCGGTGGGCACGGCACCACGCTAGGCGGTATCATCGTGGATGGCGGCAGCTTCGACTGGGCGGCCTCCGGCAAGTACCCGGCAATATCGGAGCCGCACCCGTCCTACCACGGCGTGAGCTTTACAGCAGCAGCGGGCGCAGCGGCCTTTGCCGTCTATGTTCGCGCCATCCTGCTGCGCGACACAGGGGCCTGCATTTCGCCCTTTGCGGCCTTCCAACTGCTCCAGGGAGCCGAGACGCTTTCCCTGCGGGTGGAGCGCCATGCCTCCAACACTGCAGAAGTAGTTCGCTACCTGTCGCAACACCCGAAAGTACGGAAAGTGAACCACCCGTCGCTGCCGGAGCATCCGAACCACGAACTCTACAAGAGGTACTTCCCGAACGGCGGTGCCTCCATCTTCACCTTTGAGGTAGAGGGCGGGCAGGCAGAAGCCTTCCGCTTCATCGACAGCCTCCGGCTCTTCTCCCTGCTGGCCAATGTGGCCGACAGCAAGAGCCTGGTCATCCACCCCGCCAGCACCACGCACAGCCAGCTGACGGCAGAGGAATTGGCAGACCAGGGTATCAGTCCCAACACTATCCGACTTTCCATCGGGACGGAAAACATACACGATATTCTGGAAGATTTGGAACAGGCATTCAACTCAATCTGAAAAAAAATTATGTCCGCTATCTATCAATCGGTTGATAAACTTATCGGAAACACACCGCTGGTAGAGCTCCGCCGTCTGGAGCAGCAGTTCCGGCTCAACGCAGTGCTGCTGGCCAAGGTAGAATCGTTCAATCCCTCCGGATCTGTCAAGGATCGCATCGCCAAAGCCATGATTGATGCCGCAGAGGAAACCGGGCTCCTTCAGCCGGATTCAGTCATTATTGAGCCCACCAGCGGCAATACAGGCATCGGGCTGGCCGCTGTCGCTGCGGCCCGCGGCTACCGCGCCATCATCGTCATGCCGGAAACCATGTCTGTGGAACGCCGCCGACTCATAGCCGCCTACGGTGCGGAAATCGAGCTTACGGAAGGCAGCAAGGGGATGAAAGGCGCCATCGCCAGAGCCCGGGAACTAGCCGATACCATACCGAACAGCTTTATCCCCGGGCAATTCGCCAACCCCGCCAATCCCCGCATTCACCGGGAAACAACCGGACCGGAGATATACAGAGACACGGATGGAGCGGTGGATATTGTGGTAGCCGGTGTCGGCACCGGTGGCACCATCACCGGCACAGGCGAATACCTCAAATCCCGCAAGCCTACAGTGCAGATGGTGGCCGTGGAACCGGCCTCGTCTCCCGTGCTTTCCGGCGGAGAACCCGGCGCGCACAAGATTCAGGGTATCGGTGCCGGATTTATCCCGGAAACGCTCAACACGCACATCTACGATGAAATCATCACCGTCAGCAATGAGGACGCACTTTCCACCGGCAAGCTTCTGGCAAGAACAGAAGGCCTGCTGGCCGGTATTTCCTCCGGCGCGGCGCTCCGGGCGGGTATCATCCTGGCACAGAGGCCGGAGAATGCAGGAAAGACCATCGTGGTGATTCTACCGGATGACGGCAGTCGTTATCTGAGCACACCGCTCTTCGACTGATGCATTATCGGCTTGATATTTGGACACAGAATACTTATAATAAGGTCATGCTGATATCCACACGAGGCCGCTACGCACTGCGCATGATGATTGACCTGGCTGAAAACGGCAGTGAAAAGTTCACTCCGCTGAAAACCATAGCCGAGCGCCAGGGGCTCTCCCTCAAATACGTGGGACGCATCATCCCGGAGCTGAGCAACGCGGGGCTTCTGGAGGGTGTGCAGGGCAAAGGCGGCGGATACCGCCTCTGCCGACGCCCGTCCGAATATACGGTGGGAGAAATCCTCCGGCTGACGGAGGGGAATCTGGCACCCGTATCCTGTCTGGAGTGCAATGCACCGGGATGTGAGAAGAAAGGCGACTGCCGGACGCTTGCCATGTGGACGCGTTTCCACCGGCTCATCAATGATTATTTTGACGGCATCACGCTGGAAAGCCTCATGCAGGATAAGGACGCTGCGCTTCTGAATCCTGCGGAGCAATAAGCATCAGCAGGTCAGCGCATTCTTGGCCAGACCGGCCAGCGCCGTCTCGCGATAACCGGCAGCCAGCGCGCGCCCGGTCTCATCCATTGTGGCAATCACGGAATCCAGGCTCACATAGTGCGAGCCGTTGCCGCGCAATGCCAGACGCGCGGCATTCACCGCCTTGACCGCGCCGATGGCATTGCGCTCAATGCACGGCACCTGCACCAATCCGCAAACCGGGTCACAGGTGAGCCCCAAGTTATGCTCCATGGCAATTTCTGCGGCGTTTTCAATCTGTTCAATGGTGCCGCCCATGGCGGCAGCAAGCCCGGCAGCAGCCATGGAACAGGCCACGCCAACCTCACCCTGACAACCGACCTCTGCGCCGGAGATGGAGGCATTTGCGCGGTACAGACTGCAGATGGCAGAAGCCGTCAGCAGAAACTCAGAGACTCCCGTCTCGCGGGAATAGGGCGATTCCTTGCAACCGAAGCGGTCGTAGTAGCGCATCACAGCCGGAATCACCCCGGCAGATCCCATGGTGGGAGCCGTCACTACACGCCCGCCGGCGGCGTTTTCTTCTGCCACGGCAAAGGCCCAGAGGTTAATCCAGTCGATAATCGTGAGGGCATCCACATCATTGTTGTGGAATTTTTCCTCCAGACGTCTGTAAATCTGCGGGGCACGGCGGGACAGCTTCAGCCCGCCGGGCAAAATCCCCGTGGTGGCAATTCCACGGTCCACCGCCTGCTGCATAGTCTGCCACACCAGGCGCACCCGGCTGTTGACTACCGGTATCGGACGCAGCGTTCCCTCATTAACCCGCACCACGGCGGCTATCGTCATGCGCTCCCGGCGGCAGATATCCACCAACTCCGCGCAGGTGCGGAAACTGTACGGCACAGGCTGGGGTTCCTCCGGCGCGGCTTCCATTTCATCCTCCCGCCGTACAGCACCGCCGCCGATGGAGAAAAATACCTCATCTGCCAGCGCCTCCCCCCGAGTATCCAGCGCCCGGAACCGCATGCCGTTGGCATGTTGCGGCAGCGTTATCTCTTTTTCCAGCGCGATATCGCGCGCCATGTTGAAATCAATGGGATGACTCCCCCCCAGCAGCAGACAATCGCTCTCCTGCAACTCCCAAATAAAATTGCGCCCCAGGTCAATGGTTTCTGCCTCCTCTCCCAGCAGCCCATACACCACAGCAGAGGGAGTACCGTGACCCTCCCCCGTCAGCGCCAGTGAGCCGTACAGATACACCTTCACCGCAACAGTCCGGCCCAATTTACCCGCCTTTTCGAGCTCTCGCACAAAACGCGCCGCAGCACGCATGGGGCCCATCGTATGCGAACTGGACGGCCCAATCCCGATGGAGAAGACATCAAAAAAGCTCGTGTACATACCCCATGTTACGCATGAAATAAGGCTGATATTTCATCAAATTATCGTCATGCTTGCGGGAAATACCGCATTATTTTAAGAACGAGATAACAAGATAGAGCTTGACATCGGGGGTGTTTCAGGTATATTTGCCGTGGGGTTAAAGAAGCAGCCCCGGACACAATACCATGGAACCTATCTACGAAGGCAAAGCCAAGAGACTGTTCACGACAGATGATCCGAATGTGTTGCGTATGGAGTACAAGGACTCCGCAACCGCTTTCAACGGCGTCAAGAAGGAAGACTTTGAGAACAAAGGCCGTTTCAACAAGGCCATCACCCTCATCATCTACCGCATGCTTGAGGATAAGGGCGTGAAGACCCACCTCGTGGCAGATGTGGATGATATCAACCTGCTGGTGAAGAAGGTTTCCATCATGCCGCTGGAGGTTATCGTGCGCAACGTGGCTGCCGGTTCGTTCTCCAAGCGCATGGGTGTGACGGAGGGGACTGCTTTCAAGAAGCCCATCGTGGAATTCTCCTACAAGGATGACTCTCTGGGTGACCCCTTCATCAACGATGACTATGCCCGCGAGATGGGTGCCGCCACGGAAGAGGAATGCGCTTACATCAAGTCCGTTGCCCTGCTCATCAACGACACTCTGAAAGAATTCTTCCTGACCGCCAACCTGCGTCTCATCGACTTCAAGATTGAGTTCGGCCGTCTGGCAGAAGACCCCTCCGTCATCGTGCTGGCTGACGAGATTTCTCCGGACACCTGCCGTCTGTGGGATGTGACCACCGGCAAGAAGATGGACAAGGACCGCTTCCGCCAGGGGCTTGGCGGCTTCATGGAAGCCTACGACGAGGTTCTGAGCCGCCTGCAGAAGTAAACAGATTTCAACCCAGGGCCATCGGTGCCGCAGCAATCGGTACCGGTGGCCGTTTTCCTTTAAGAACTTATGGCAACATTGACGTTTGAAGTATTCAGCCGCTTCCAGTCGGCTACGGACGCCAACAAACTGCTCTACACGCCGATTGAAGACGCGCTGACCTACAACCACACGCGTCTCTACACGGTGGAATGCGAGGGCGATGTGGAGGCAGCAAAGGATTATATGCGCCGCGTGCTGGTGGATTCCATCTCCCAGAAGGTGCAGGAGGACGGCACCCCCGCTCTGGAGGGTGAGCTGTTCTGCATTTCCTACGGCATCAAGAAAGGTGCTCTGGATTTGGAAAAGGAGGCCATTCTGGCCAACTATCGCGGTCGCACCGGGCTGCCGTTCAGCATTTCCGCCCTCACCATCACCCAGAAGGTGTACATTTTCGGTGAAGGGGATCGCGAGGCACTGTCCGCCCGCTTCTGTAAGGACGTGTGCAACCCCGCCATCCACACCTGGAGCGTGAAGTAAGCAAACGAAACAGATTTTTCACACTATGGCAACCTATCGTCACATACCTGTTCGCAATCTGAGTGAGGCAGAGCTGACTCAGCTCAGTCAGAACATGAAGCTTTCCCTCTCCACGGAAGATATGCTGGTGGTTCAGCAGATTTTCCGGGAAATTGACCGCGAGCCCACGGACGTGGAGCTGGAGGTTATTGCCCAGACCTGGTCCGAGCACTGCAAGCACCGCATCTTTGCCGCCACCATTCAGCACACCGTCAACGGTGAGCAGGAAGAGGTGAAGAGCATGTACAAGACCTTTATCCAGCGCCCCTCCAAGGAGATTATGGCCCGCAAGCCCGGTTTTGTGCTGAGCTGCTTTGTGGACAACGCCGGCTTCATCAAGCTGGACGACAATCTCTCCGTGTGCCTGAAGGCCGAAACGCACAACCACCCCAGCGCCATTGAGCCCTATGCCGGTGCCAACACGGGGCTGGGCGGCGTGATTCGCGACATTCTGGGTGCAGGCAAGGGTGCCAAACCCATCGCAAATCTGGACGTATTCTGCTTCGGTGCGCCGGACACTCCGCAAAGCATGGTGGAGGGTCACAACATCATCCACCCGCTGGGTATCATGCGCGGCGTGGTGCACGGCGTGCGCGACTACGGCAACCGCATGGGCATTCCCACCACGAGCGGTGCCATCCAGTTTGACCCGACCTACATCTACAACCCGCTGGTATTCTGCGGCACCGCCGGTGTTATCCCTCAGGCGGACATCGCCAAGGAAATGAAGCCCGGACTGGCCGTGGTCGTCATCGGCGGTCGCACCGGCAAGGACGGTCTCCACGGTGCCACCTTCTCCTCTGCCGCCATGGGCGAGGACTCCCACGCAGAGGACCAGCAGGCCGTGCAGATTGGCAACCCCATCGAGGAAAAGAAGACCCTGGACGTGATTCTGGAGGCACGCGAGCGCGGGCTCATCGAGTTCGTGACGGACTGCGGGGCCGGCGGTTTCTCCTCCGCTGCGGGTGAGATGCTTTCTGAGACGGGTGGCAACCTGTATCTGGAGCGTGCCCCGCTCAAGGAACCGAACATGGTTTCCTGGCAGATTTTCCTCTCTGAGTCTCAGGAGCGCATGGTGCTGGCCGTCAAGCCGGAGAATCTGGATGAGCTGCAGAAGCTCTGTGACACTTTCCAGACGGAAATGACCGTGCTGGGTGAGTCCAACGACTCCGGCGTGCTGCGTGTGTGGCACAACGGCGAACTGGTGGTAGAGATGGACAACTCCAAGCTGCATGATGCCCCCACCAAGCAGCTCACCTCCGTCTTCAACGCTGCCCCCGCCAACACCGGCGTGGCCCTGGATGACTCCGATCTGGCCGGCGACCTCAAGCAGCTCTTCGGTGACTTCGCCATCGTCTCCCGCGAGCCCATCATCCGCGAGTACGACCACGAGGTGCAGGGCAACACCGTGCTGAAGCCTCTGGCCGGTGCCACGGCAGATGCCCCGCAGGATGCCTCTGTCATCGATATTGACGGCTCCGACAAGCTCATGTCCCTGGCTCTGGCCATTCTGCCGGAGTGGGGCAAGACTGACCCCTACGCCATGGGCACCGGCACGGTGGATGAAACCGTGCGCCAGCTGGTGCTCGCCGGCACGAACCCGGACAAGATTGCCCTGCTGGACAACTTCTGCATGGGCAACCCCGAGTGCCCCACTGAGCTGGGACGCATCGTGGAATGCGCCAAGGGTATCCGCGAGGCCGCTCTGGCCTACGGTGCCCCCTACGTCTCCGGCAAGGACAGCTTCTACAACTACTTCGAGACGGAGGACGGCCCGGTGAACATTCCCGTCACCTTCCTCTGCTCCGGTTTCGGTGTGGTGGAGGATGCCTCCCACGTGCACGGTTCCTCCCTGCGCCGCAGCGACAGCGTGCTCTTCCTGGTGGGCAACACCGAGGACGAGATGGGCGGCTCCGTCTATGCCCGCGTCAAGGGCGTGAAGGACTGCAAGGTGCCACAGACCGACTGCGCAGCCAACTTCGCCATCTACAAGCAGTACTACGACAAGGCGCTCACGCAGGGGCTGGTGCTCTCTGCCCACGACCTGTCTGAGGGCGGTCTGGCCGTGGCTGCTGCGGAAATGGCCTTCTCCGGCAAGGGCGGTATCACCCTGAATCTGGATGTCCTGCCCACCGTGGGCGGCTGGAAGAACAACGCCGTGCCCTGCTTCGGCGAAAGCACCGGACGTTTCCTCGTGGAGGTTGACCCCGATATGGCAGACGAGTTTGCCGCCGCCATGGCCGGCACGCCCTGCGCCCGCATCGGCTCCGCCACGACAGACGGCAAGCTCACCATCACCGCCGGCGGTGCCACCGTGCTGCAGGCCGAAATCGCAGAGCTGAAGAACATCTGGAAGAACGGCCTTACACCCTTCTATTAAAATTACGATTGACGATTTACGAGTTACGAATTGAAGAAATAGCAATACTCAGCTCGTAAATCGTCCTTTCTCCCATACTTAAGATGACCGCCGAACTCAAAGAGCGCACTTTCGATTTCAGCCTGCGAATTATCAGGCTGGTAGAAAGCCTGCCCTCTACGCGTATCGGCGAGGTATTTGGGCGTCAGATTCTTCGCTGCGCAACATCAGTCGGTGCCAATTATCGTGCTGCCTGTCGCGCAAAGTCTCAGAAAGATTTCCTGAGTAAGATGAAAATCTGCGAAGAAGAAATTGATGAGACTCTTTATTGGCCGGAACTGATAAAAGCAGCACAGGTATTCCCGGAGGGAAAGCTGAATGCCGTCATCAGCGAAGCAAATGAGCTCTGCGCCATCATTACCGCCATCTGCAAAACAACAGCTTCCAAAATTCGTAACTCGTAAATCGTAACTCGTCATTCAATTATGCCTCACGCTTTACTTCTGAAATACCCGGGCACGAACTGTGATGTGGAGACCGCCCGCGCGCTGAACGCCGCCGGTTTCTCCACCCAGGTGCAACCCATCGCCACCGCAACACCCGCCCACGTGGCCAAGGCGCAGCTGGTGGTGTTCTCCGGCGGCTTCTCCTACGGTGACTACGTGATGAGCGGCCGTCTGGCCCAGCTGGAAACAGAGCGCTTCCTGGGCGATGCCCTGCACAAGCACTTCGCCAACGGCGGCTTCCTCTTCGGTATCTGCAACGGCTTCCAGATTCTCACCAAGCTGGGTATCCTGCCCAAGGCTTCCCTTATCTGGAACAAGTCCGAGCGCTTCGAATGCATGTGGGACAAGCTGGTGAAGGTATCCCCCACCAGCCCCTACACCACCTACCTGCCGCAGGAATTCGAGCTTCCCTCTGCCCACGCAGAAGGCCGGCTCGTCTGTGAGCCCGGTGATGCACAGAAATATCTGGAAAGCGGCTGTGTTGCCCTGCAATATGCCGACAACCACAACGGCTCTGAGCTCCGCATAGCGGGTCTGCAGGACCCCTCCGGCCGCGCCATGGGGCTCATGCCCCACCCGGAGCGCTTCCTCAAGCCGCGCCACCACTATGACCCGGACTGGTCCGGCGACCCGGATTGGGGCTGGGGCTACTACTTCTTCAAGGGTGCTTTCGATGCCCTGAAGTAATCCCGGAGCAAAGATTTTTCATTCACGCAGCGGACACCCATTCGTCCGCTGCGTTTTTTGTCGGTGAAACAGGAAATATATCAGTAACTGATTGACAAGAACCAACAGCTGTGCTAGTAGTATGAAAGATTATCTTTCAAGCCTTCTCTATTGTCATGAAACTGCATCTCCCGCTCTGCCTGCTGGCTGCTCTGCTGACTCCGCTTACCTCTGCTGCTGACGGACTCTTAAATGAAGAGCCCATTCTGATTACTTCCGTCTCCGATATTGAGCCATACCGGGATGCTACCGAAACATCCCGCACGTTCGTTTCCAACGGGAATCTGCATTTATCCGGGTGGACAACGGATGCCCCCTTGCTGAGCGGCGGTTCAGTCAACATGTGGGTAGACGGTGATTTGACTATTCAGGCACCCGGACAGGCAGAGGCAAAAGATTCCTCATTCGGACGCTTTTTTGAAGGAGCGGGCGGTTCGGCTCTCACGCTGGAAGCAAGCGGCTCCATAGAAATCACCGGAGGCTGCGTGGATTTAGCATCATCGAGCAATACATCCCGTCCCAATTCCAACGGTTCAGCCATTCGCGCTTCCTATATCACCATCTCCGACAACAACAACAGCATCCTCATCCACCACAACGAATCACCGGATACGGCGCAGTCATACGGCGGGGCTCTCAGCCCGGACGGAGGACTGGGCACAGATACCACTACCGGTGTGCTTACTATCTCCGGCAATAATCTTGTCCACTTTTACGAAAACTCCTCCGGGAGCGGAGCCGCCATCGGCTCCAACCGCATAGGCACAAAAGTCAATCTATTGAACAACAATACATTGCGGTTCACTAACAACACCACCATCAGTGCCGCCGGCGGTGCCATGGGATTCAAGGGGGCACAGACTGATATCAGCGGAAACGGGCTTGTCTCTTTTGTCGGCAATACAGCTTCAACGAACGGCGGAGCCTACCATGACAACAACAGCAACGGTCTGCTCACCGTCAGCAACAATAAGCGGGTGGAATTCAGCAACAACAGCATCATCAAGTCCTCCAATTACGGGGGTGCCATGTATATCATCAACGCTGATTTTAAGAACAACGATGTGATTACCTTCTCCGGCAACAGCTCCAACTACCACAGTGGAGCCATCCACATCGGCGGAAAGGGTAAGGTCAGCTTCAGCTCAACGGACGGCAGTGCCGATATAATGCGCTTTAGCGGAAACTATGCCAAATCTGCCGGCGGCGTGATGTCGCTGGCCTCCGGCAGCAGCTCCTCCCGCACACAAGTTTCATTCTCCGGTCTGCATCAATTAGAATTCAGTAATAACAGCACCTCTACCGATACCACGCTCACTACTGCCTATAAAGGCGGTGTATTTTATGCTAATTCTTACTGCACCGTTGAGCTGAGCAACAACAACAATGTTGTCTTCTCCGGCAACCGTTCTCTGAACGGCGGCGTATTCAGCGGGAATTCCAATGGGCAGTTCCGGGCTGTCGGCAACAACTCCGTCATCTTCGCAGACAACCATGCAGAATCCGGTACAGGCGGTGTCTTCAGCGTCGGCGGCACGACTGTCATTGATATTTCCGGCAACAAGCGGGCAGAATTCAGCCACAACACCGCTGCCGGAAAGGGCGGCATCATCTGCGGCGGTACGCTTTCTTTCACCAACAACCAGGAATTGCTCATACGCCACAATACCGCCGGTGATTCAGGCGGTGCCATTTATTACGACACCGCTGCCACAGGGGGTAATTTCACCATCTCCGGCAACAAACGTGTGGAATTCCGAGGCAATGCGGAAGGCAGCACCGAAAGCGGTTGGTTACTCCGCAGCATCTACGCCAAAAATGATAATTCCTCCACCGTGGTGGCACTGTGCGCGACCGAGGCAACGGACAGCATCACGTTCTATGATACCGTTTATGTCGGTCGTACCTTTGTTACGGAGCTCAATAAGGGAGGTTCCGGACGCATCACCTTCTCCGGCAAGTACGCCGCAGAAGACCTGGCTGCACTGGGCGGCGGCAATCTGACAGCCTCCCAAACCAGTATCTTTGAAAGTGCCGTCGCCATTCAGGGCGGTGTGCTGGAGATTGCAGACGGAGCCATCCTCCAAACCCCGACGCTGACCACCGCTTCCGGAGCTGCCACGGAGCTGAATTCCGGCAGCATCAGCGGCGCGTTGGTCATCAACTCCGGCGCAGCACTCTACGCCTCCGGCAGCAACACGGTCAGCAGTGCTCTGAGCATGAGTACCGGCAGTAGTCTTAACCTGACTCTGGGAGCGGAAAACCTGAGTACCGCAACCCTGAGCGTTAACAGCCTCTCCGGGCTTGGCAATGTAAACTTCAGCATCAATTCGGGAGACATCATTGATGGCAAGTATCTGGTGCTGACCACAAACAACGGTTCCGGCACGCTGCCCTCCAATGTGTCCAGCCTGAGTTGGGAAGGTAACAGCTTGTACCTGACCGTCAGCGGCAGCGACAATATCTGGCACGTGCGCGACAAGTTCAACTACGGCACTGCCGTTGAGAACTCCGCCGGCCGCACCATCTCTCTGGACGGCGGCACCATGAGCCTCACCAAGGCACTGGCAGCCGACGTAACGCTGCAATCCACGGCTGATTCCACACTGGAACTCCGCTCGGGTGTCACCCTGCAGAGCGGGCAGATTGCCCGGCTCAACCACGGTATCACCTTGACCGGAACCGGAACCTACCAACTGGGTAACAGCTCCGCCATGAATGCAAGCCTTGCAGACAGCTGGCAGGGAGAGGTATATGTGGGTGACTCAGACGGTTCCTACACCACCATGAACGGCTTGGATTTGAGCCGTCTGGGCAATCAGGATTCCGCTATCCGCCTGCAGGGAGTGCAGGGAAGCCTGGCAGGAGGCAATACCACCGTGGCATCTGACCTCATGCTGGCATCTGGCAGCGGCATTGCCGCCGTTGTTATTGACAGCGCGGCAGAGGGAGACAGCGCGCATTTCTCCGGTAATATCTCCTCGGTCGGCTCGGTCAACTTCATCAACGATGCCCAGACCAACCACAGTTACGAATTCTCCGGCGATGTCAGCCAATGGAACGGACAAATTGTAAGCAATGCCGGCACCCTGAATATCACTTACAGCGGCAATGCCGATACGATTGCAACGGATATCCGCACCGCCAACACAGGAAGCGGCAGCACGCTCAACCTCAAGGTAGAAAACAGCCGCCGTGTCGTGTTTAACGGCGTGGTGAAGGATGCCCCGACATGGAATACCTACGCCGGGCGCCAACTGAACCTTGATATCAATAATGCGGGCAATGAAACCGTCTTCCGCAAAGGGGTGGAGGCAGACTCCGTCCGCCTGAGCGCTGAATCCACGCTGGTTGCTCAGGCAGAGGCGGGCTCCGGGCGTGTTTCCGTTACCGCAGCGGCAGACAGTGATGCCGTCATCACGGCTGTAGATATCACAGACACCGGGCTCAGCCTGCACAGTGGTGACACGACAGCCACCCGCGGCCGGATAGAAAATGCAGCTGTCATCCTGGGTGAAGAGTCAGCGGCCGTTGCCACGGCGGGTGAGGCTATTGCCCTTGCGGACGTGTTGACGGAATCCTACACCGTCCGCAATATCGACTTTGCGAACACAACTGTGGCAGCTCTTGCGGGCACGATTGCCCATGTCTCCGGGATTTCGCTGGATGAAGACTCCGGGCTGGTGGGTGACGGCAGCGGCAATCACCTCCTGCTGGGAAGCGGCAATGTATTGCAACTGAGTGCTGGGGATTTTGTACAGGACACCGATACCGAAATCTATACCTACGCCACAACCCAACTGAGCGGATTCACACTGGGTGCCGGAGCCGAGCTGACGCTGGATGCCGGATTGTTGAGTCTCCCGGGAACAGCTCCGGGAAACTACACCTTCAACATCCTCCTGCAAGATTTCAGTGCAGCTGATGCATCTCCCCTCATCGGTATCACCCATGCTGCATGGGAGACTGATGAGGTGACGGCTTACACCCGGAGCGTGAGTGACAGGGGCGTTATCGTCTCCTTCTCTCTTTCCTCTGTGCCGGAACCCACAACCGCAACACTGTCCCTGCTTGCGCTGGCCGGGCTTGCCCTGCGCCGCAGAAGACGCTGAGCTTTTTAATGCGCGGATAGGTGAGGATACAGCAAACGGGCAGCTGCCGCAAGATTGCAGTAGCTGCCCGGAGAAAAATTGAAATGGAGGCTGTTATCTGCCGCTGCGGGAGCGGTAGGCCTTAATCTGCTTCAGCACGGCGGCGGGGTCAGAGAGTGCTTTCTCCACCTGCGCACGGCGCACGGCATCATTCCCGGCGGCTTCCAGCAGCACCTCGCGGGCAGCCACCACATCAGCCTCGGTCTCTGCCGTATTCATCATCAGAGAGCCCTTCACGTTGAGCAGCATCGGGCGGTTCTCCGGGTATGCTTTCGCCAGAGCTTCGTCCAGACACTTCTTCAGCGCCTCTTCGTCTGAAATGGTGCTGAAAGCCTTGCGGAACTCATCCTTCTGGGCACGAACACTGGCCATCTTTGCCAGACCGACTGTATCTTTCGGATCCAGTGCAAGAATTTCATTCAGAATAGACTGAGCGGAATTCTTCAAATCCTCCGGCAGTGATTGATACACCTCTGCCAGCACCTTGGCCTTTTCCACACCGGAGAGCTTCTGCGCAGCCTCCAGCTTGCGGGCATTGGCCAGACCGGCATTCAGGATGGTCTCCACCTTCACCGGGTCAACGATACCGCCCACGAAACCACCGGCAACAGTTCCCTGAGCATCCGTCACCAGAATGGTCGGAAACCCCTGAACATTGTACTGATTGCACAGCTCCTCATTACGCTTGCGGAGGGAGGCATCGAAGTTCGGATTATTGGGGACATCTATCTCCACGGGCACAAACTTATCACGGATGTACTCCTCGAAGCGGGGTTTATCAAAGACCTCCTTGCGGATGCGGATGCACCAGCCGCACCAGTCAGACCCGGTAAAATCGAGCAGCAGAGCCTTATTCTCTGCCGCTGCCCTGGTCTTGGCAGCCTCCATATCTGTCATCCATTCCACGGCGGCAAAAGCAGGCGCCACGCAGGCGGCCAGCACAACTCCGGTAATGAGTTTCTTGAACATGGGCGCAGTATACACCGCCACCGGCACACTACGCAAGCGCAAATTACGCCTTACCCTCTATCAGTCAGTGAACGAGCGGCATCAATCCAGCCGCGGGACAGCCGCCAGGAGATTGCGGGTATACTCTGCCTGAGGGCGGAAGAACACATCATCTGCCGCCCCGGACTCCACAACCTGCCCGCGCCGCATCACCACTATTCTATCGGACAGGTAGTGCACCACCGATAAGTCGTGCGAGATAAAAATCATCGTCAGCCCCATCTCGCGGGTCAAATCCGTCAGCAGGTTAAGAATCTGGCTCTGAATGGAGACATCCAGCGCAGAGACCGGTTCATCCGCCAGCAGGAGAGCCGGGCGCGGCGCAATGGCCCTCGCAATGGCGATGCGCTGGCGCTGGCCGCCGGAGAACTCATGCGGGTATTTATACATATGCTCCGGGCTGAGGCCCACGCGCTCCATCAGCTCTGCCACCGCATCCTCCCGCGCGCTTCGCGGCAGCTTTTCGCGGCACGAAAGAGCTTCCGCAAGCGTGGAAAAGATGCTGAAACGCGGGTTCAGGCTGGCATACGGGTCCTGAAACACCATCTGGAAATCCAAGCGGCGCTTCCGCACCTCGCGAGCCGGCAGCGCCGTCAAATCCTGCCCCTGCAGCACGATACGACCGGAAGTCACCGGCTGCAACTGCATAATGGCACGGGAAAGTGTGGACTTACCGCAGCCGGATTCTCCCACCAGCCCGAGAATCTGCCCCTTTTCCACGGAAAAGCTCACATCATCCACCGCGCGCACCACTTCCCCGGTAGCGCCCCAGGTGTTGCGCACGGGATAATGCACGCTCACATGCTGCAAGTCCAGATATGCCATACCCGGCATTCTACCAGACACCGCCTGCCAAGGCAAGCGTCTATCGTGCCCATCGTTTCTGAGCCACATGTATTTGCTGATGGAACAAAACATAACATTTGCCAATGGTGAGGCATTATGATACAATGTCCCCATGGCACACACGTCCTTCACAGTACAGATGGCAGCCGCAACAGGGCTGGACGAGCAGTACATCATCCCCTATGGTCTGGATAAGGCTAAGGTGAGCCTGAAAGCGCTCAAGAGTTCCGACAAACGCGGCAAGCTCATTCTGGTGAGCGCCCTGACTCCCACCCCCGCCGGTGAGGGCAAGACCACGGTTTCCATCGGTCTGGCACAGGGCATGAAAGCCATCGGCAAGAAAGTGTGTCTGGCACTGCGTGAGCCCTCCATGGGGCCGGTATTCGGGCGCAAGGGCGGAGCCACAGGCGGCGGTGCCTCCAGCATCACCCCGGGCGAAAGCATCAACCTCTGCTTCAACGGCGACTTCCCGGCCATCACCAATGCCAACAACCTGTTGGCAGCCGTGATTGACAACGCACTCTTCTACAAAACCACGCGGCTGGACCAGAACAAGGTGACCTGGAAACGCGTGATGGACATGAACGACCGCTCCCTGCGCAACATCGTGGTGGGGCTCAACCGCAACGGCGTGCCCCGCGAGGAGGGTTTCAACATCACCCCCGCCTCCGAAATCATGGCCTGCTTCTGCCTGGCAGAAGATTTGGATGACCTCCGCCGCCGTATCGACAACATCGTCATCGGCTTCACGGCAGATGATGAGGCCGTCTACGCCCGAGAACTGGGTGTGACCGATGCTCTGCTGGCCATCCTGCGCGAGGCCATTAACCCCAATCTGGTGCAGAGTCTGGAGGGAGTACCCGCCTTTGTGCACGGCGGCCCCTTTGCCAACATCGCCCACGGTTGCAACTCCGTCATCGCCACCAAGATGGCGCTGGCCTGTGCCGATTACGCCGTGACAGAAGCCGGCTTCGCCTTTGATTTAGGCGCAGAGAAGTTCCTGGATATCAAGTGCCGCCAGAGCGGGCTCTCCCCGGATGCCATTGTCATCGTGGCCACCATCCGCGCACTGAAGATGCACGGCGGGGTTGCCAAGACCGAGCTGGAAACCCCGAACGCCGAAGCCGTGCGCCGCGGGCTGGACAATCTGGCCGCCCACATTGAAAGCGCCAAGCTGTACAAGCGCCCGGTAACGGTGGCCATCAACCTCTTTGCCGCCAGCGACACGGAAGAGGAAATCGCCGCCGTGAAGGAACTGTGCGCCGCCATGGGCGTGCGCTGCGCCGTGGCAGACGTGTTCGGCAAGGGCGGAGCCGGAGCAACCGAGCTGGCTCAGCTCGTTACTGACAGCATCTCGGACTCCCCCGCCCCCTTTGAGTGCCTCTACAGCCTTGATATTCCAGTGGAGGAACGCATGGCCGCCATCGCCCGCAAGATTTACGGTGCTGACGGCGTGGTGCTGACCAAGGCCGCACAGAAGAAACTGGCCCTCATGGAGAAGAATGGGCTGACCAACCTGCCCGTCTGCATGGCCAAGACACAGAACTCCCTCTCCGACAACGCCACGCTCATCGGCCGTCCCAAGGGCTTCACCATCACGGTGCGAGACTTTGAGATTGCCAACGGTGCCGGATTCCTCGTTGCCCTCTGCGGCGATATCCTGCGCATGCCCGCCCTGCCGAAAGTCCCCTCTGCCTGCGCCATCCGCGTGGATGCCGACGGCAACATCTCCGGCATGAAAGGCTGATTTGAAGCCACACGGCTTCTGTAGAATCCCATCTGTATGCAAGACCGCCTCATCATCTCCCTGGAAGAGTTCCCCGAAGAAGGGCTGCGCCTGCGCGGCGAGCTGGACGGCTCCGTGTTCGACATCGACACGGAGGCCCTCCGCAGCATCGGCCCGCTGGTGTATGACCTGGAAGTCCAGCTCTACGACACTGAACTGATGCTTCGCGGCACACTCAGCGCTGCATTCTCCCTGCGCTGCGACCGCTGCCTGCACCATTTCGACTACGAGGTCGTGGTGGATGACTTCACCCTCTCCGAAGAGGTGAAAGGTAAAATCGCCTTCGATGCCACCGAATTTGTCCGCGAAGACATCATTCTGGCACTCCCGGCCTACCCAAAATGCGAACTTGCAGACACAGAATGTGAAATAAATGACACTTTTGGTGATTTTAGACTGGACAAAGACCCCACTTTGGGTGTAGACTCTGCCACCCCGAGTGGCAACAGCGTCTGGGATGCACTGGATCAGTTTCCCGCCAAGTAAGCGCAAAGCACCACTCTATATCACCTAGAAAACTCTTAAACCAGTATAGAACTATGGCAGCTCCGAAACGCAGAACGTCCAAGATGAAGCAGCGCTCCCGCCTGGCCGCACAGGCCTGGAAGGCTCCCAAGCTCGGCAAGTGCCCCAAGTGTGGCGCAGCCGTTCCCGGTCACACCGCCTGCCCGCAGTGCGGCACCTACAAGACCCAGAGCGGTGCTGAGGTTATCGTGAAGATTGTGGACTAATCCCCATTCTTTCACCTTGATGTTTTTTTCAACCGCCTGTGCATCAAGTACAGGCGGTTTTGTTATTGACATCATACCCGCATTCTGGTAGAGTACGATAAAGCTTTTACGGCTGACCGTACAACCATAATCCACTTACATGAAGCTCGCACTGGATGCCATGGGCGGCGATTTCGCGCCGCAACCCAATATCGACGGGGCAAAACTTGCCCTGCAAAAGCTTGATACACTGAAAAAACTCTACATGGTGGGCGATGAGACCACCCTGAAGCCGCTTTGCGATGCCGCCGGATACGGAGCCGACCCTCGTCTGGAGATTGTGCATGCACCCGAGGTGGTGGGCATGGAGGAGAACGGAATCGTGGCCGTTCGCAAGAAGAAAAACTCCTCCATGAGCATATCCGTAGATTTGGTGAAAGACGGCACCTGCGATGCCGTACTCTCCGCCGGCAACACCGGAGCCGCCGTGGCAGCCAGCACCATCAAACTGCGCCTCCTGCCCGGCGTGGAACGCGCGGGTATCGTCTCCCCCCTGCCCTCTTCCCGCGGCTATGTGCTGGTGAGTGACACCGGTGCCAACCCGGATGCCAAACCCAGCCATCTGGTAGGCTATGCCGTGATGACTGCCCTCATGTCGCGCTACATTTACAACATTGAGAACCCGAACGTGGGTGTGATGAGCAACGGGACAGAGGACTGCAAGGGCAGCGAGTTCTCCAAGGAGACTTACAAGCTGCTGCGCCGTCTGGCAGATGAGGGGGTACTTCCCTTCAACTTCATCGGCAACTGCGAGGGGCACGACCTCTTTGACAGCGAGCTCAATCTGGATGTGGCCGTTACTGACGGCTTCGTGGGCAATATCCTCCTCAAGAGTGTGGAAGCCACCGCCAAATTCTTCTCCGGCCGCATCAAGAAGGCCGTGAAGCAGAGCCCCCTCACCATTCTGGGTGCCCTGCTCATGAAATCCGCCTTCGGCAGCCTGCGCAAGCAGATGAGCGCCGACACCATCGGTGGTTGTCCCCTCATGGGCGTAGGCGGCGTCTCCATCATCTCCCACGGCTCTGCCAGCGCCACCGCCATCTACAACGCCATCCGCATGGCAGACGGCATGTGCCGTAACAGCGTCAACGAGCGCATCATCGAGGCCATGGCCAAAATCAACCCCATCCTCAAAACGATGGAGGCCTGATTCCCTCTCCTTTCTCCTCCCCAATCAAAAAGCCGTTGTTCCGGTGAACAACGGCTTTTTTTACTTTCTGAAAAAATACTCTTATCTGCGTCGGCGAACGGCAAGCCCCATGACAGCCAACAGGCTCAACACACCCCCTGCTGGCTCAGGAATGGCAGGAATGGCAGGAAAATCGTCATCCTCCAGACGGAACGGATTGATCATCACCTCATCATCCTCATTAAGCGCCGTATAGGAAACACCGAAACCGTTGATGTCCAACCATGTCTTCTCCTTCTCCGAAGTATTGAACATTACCAGCAGATACTGTCCCGTAAACGATTCATTGACAGAGCCGGAAGTATACGTGTGACTGATATTAATGGCGGAATCCGGCCCCTTGGAATTATTCCACTCATTATTGGCCTCATAGTGCAGCAACATTGTATCCGTCATATAGTTATACGTCCATATTGATACACTCAATCCTCTGCTGTAGGACTGATAATCGAGTGTAATTTCCTTAGCCGTCCGCGGCAACCAGACCGCCAACACCACAGCAGTTCTGTTACCGTTGGTGTTTTCATAATCGCAACGGAAACTGTTCGGCGTGCAGTAATGAACATTTGCCCCGGCGCTCACATACCAGTGCATCAAATCGTTCTTATCCGTTCCGGCATGCAGGGATTCCTGAAGATTAAAAATGATGTTAGCCGCATCCTGGCTGGTACCCAGACCGGATGTGTTCAAATTATTCACTTCCACATATTTATCAGTCGGCAATCCCAGTTCAATACCGGGAGAGCTGATAACATCCCGAATTGTTCCTGACGGCCGGACTGTGCCGATTGTAGGCGTTCCGACCAAACCGTCAATCTCTTCTTCACCCCACACCGCAGAAGAAAGAGCAAAGCTGCACACCAGCAACGCAGCCATATATTTCATGTATCCTTTCATCACAGCCAGTGTATAGCCTTTGTAATGCTATATACATACCACTATGTTTCAGTTCTATACATTACAGGATTTATAAAGACTGCGTACTGCAGATATTCCGAAGATTCGAAACAGAGAAATATCTTTAAGTAAATGAAATTTGAATAATATGCTGGACATCGCATTACAAATGCGATAACAAGCCATCTCTGCAACATCAATCTGTTATATAAACAGCTCCTCCGTTTCCTATCTTCAAAAGCTTTTTTTGGGGAGTTGCCCTTTATTCACGGATCGGTGCTGCGATCGAGTAGGGGGACTTTCGTCCCCCTCTCACACCACCGTACGTGCGAATTACCGCATACGGCGGTTTCCAATCAGCGTTTGAGGAGTTGATAAAACGAGATATATCCCTCTGCTCGTAGCCAA
>SUVN01000038.1 GCA_015061985.1 Akkermansiaceae bacterium | reverse complement strand
TACGAATTCCAAAAGCGTATCATGTGGGCATGAGTTCAATGTTCCGTAGATGCGCCCTTGTTGTTGCCATGGTGGTGTCGGCTTTTCCTGTGGCCTACGCCTGTCCGTGGGAAGGGACGGTTTCCAACATACCGCAATCTTCTGCCATGACGAAAGAAGCGTCAGATGTGGCGAATAGAGAAATTAAGAGTAATCCCTGTGATGAAAAAATGATTGTGGATATTGGCAGCAAGAACACGTTTGCTGCCGTGTACGGGTGGAATGGCTGTTGGGGATATGGCGATGACGCCCTGAATGATGCATTAAAAACTGTTAACTCTGAGAGAAAGGAAATTCGGGACGTTTGCGTTACGGCTCATAACTCATACGTCATTATAACCGGCGAGGGGGGGTATCGGAGCCGTGGCGCACCGAATGAATTGACTATATACATGGATCAGGCATGTGAGTCGGGTAATCGTATCTATTCTGCCGCCTTTAATACCAAAGGTGGTTTTATCCTTGTTACGGAACTGTTCATTTTGTATAAACAAAATGCCGGAGCTGCTATGAGGCGCAGCAAGTCGGTTCATGACAAATTTGGTAAGGCTATATCCTGTAGTATGACAGATGCCGGCTGCGTTATTTGTTATGTAGGTGGTGTTTGTGCACATAATATCCCTCAGTCTCTGGCAGAAGTGTTAAACGAAGAAAGCGGAGCGATACCGGATTATATCAAATTCGAAGATTCCGGACAGTATTTTATTTACTGGCGAAAGGTAAATGGGGTCAAGTTCCGCTCCTGGTGGCTCTGGTGAGTGGGTGATTGTATTGTAGATTTTTACTATGATGAAAAAGACAATATTAGCCGTAGCCGCATTATTTGCGTTGCCTGTTCTGTTGCTGTCATGCGAGTCTGAGGCTCCCGGATATATTTATCAGGATAGTCGTACCGGAATGTGGTATCGGGTGAGATACACAACAAACTCTAATTCCGGCGGGGGATATTATGCAAACTCGAATTCCGGTGGTGGATATTATGCCACTTGTTCACGTTGCGGCGGTTCCGGTTCGGTTTCGTACAAGGTTACCACCTATCGGGAGATGGATAGATACGACAGAATGGCTGAGGATAGCCTTCGGTCTTCCAGTCTCGGATTTTTGGTCAGACGACATAAAAAAGTCGGGAGTACCGTATCGGATGTGCCCGATGGGTATAAATGGGATGGCGAATCCACGCGCTCGGAAACCTGCTCCAACTGCGGAGGTTCCGGGCAGGTGTGGATTAGAAATTAAGTAAATTTTTCTCACTAATATTTTCTTTACACCCATAAACCAACCAATATAAAACATGAATAAATCATATATATTAGCAGCAGTAGCCGCTTTCATCGGGCTTTCTCCGATGAGTTCGGCTGAAACCCGCACGATGTGTGATACTGTTACCATCAACCGGGGTGATGATTTGAAATGGAATAAAAAGGCTATTCAGGTGTCCATCGCCCGCAATAAGAAAGAGGTCACTATAGACACGAAATCCAAAGAATATAAAGGAGACAAGCCGTATGGCGTAGCCAGAAGTTGGACAAAGGCACCTGTTTCTATTGAAACGGACGGTGATGTAAAGAAATTCAGTTTCACTACAGAGCATGAAGTTCGTATTTTTTCTGAGATAATTAATAGAAAAAAAGAAAATCAGAATAAATATGACGACATTGAATTGAAGATAACGATTGGTCATGAGGAAACGCATGCGTATGATGACGATAAAATGCCGCTCCTGGCACTTCGTGGTTATCTTATCCAAGAGGTGATTAAAGATGTATCTGAACAGAAAAAGCTGCAAAGTCTTGCGGATGATATTACCATATCCAAGGAAGCCAGAGCCGTATTTAACCAGTTGCTGACATATGCCTCTTATCTTAAGCAATGCCAGATAGCCGGTCAGGATGCATATCGAAACCTGTTGAATATGCCGGTAAAGGATACGGTGATAACGGCAGCTGTTCTCAAAAATATGACGGATGCGCAACTCCTCTATTTCGCTCATGATACTATTGTTAAGCAATACGGAACCGGGAAAATAGCCGGAACAACGACAAGTTACGTGGATGCGTTCAAGGGGTATTTTTCTCCCAATCCGTTGCAATACGCTATCAATTTAGGATTTAATTTTCAACCCGCGAAAGAAGGTTATGTGACACCCGGACGTGTTATGCAGCTTGATCCGAAGCAGCAGGACAAGCTACTCAAGCAGTACGAGGAGTATGAGAAATTCGCCATGGAGATGCTGCAGAAGTATCAGGGGGATCCGCTCATCGAGTTTGCGAACAGCGAGAACTCCCTCGTATTGGCTCGTGTGTTGTTCGTGATTCATCCGCACCAGCTGGTGGAAATCATGGAACGAGTACAGGATAAGGATAGTGCTGAAGCCGTATGTTCATCTTCCGATGCCTTGCTGCCGCAGTGGATCGCTCATTTTAATGAGATTGAGATGAAATTTGATGTAGACGATTTATCTCCAGATGAAACCATGAAGTTTCTCTTAGAGGTCGTCCCGTTGAGAGAAAAAGTTATTAAGCTTGGTCTTATTCCGGGATTTGCCCGGTTACGCCGTGTAAATTATTACAATAGCACGGCATTGAAAAACTACGTGCAGAAAGCAGAGAATGCTTTGATTACTCTGAATAATAATATAAGTGAGTCTGCCAGAAAGGGAGCCAAGGAATTTTTGGGTCAGTAAAATGCGCCCTTCAGGAGTTGGGCGGATTCCCCAACTCCTGAACTGAATGCAAAAAAAAATATAACGATGAAAAAGCACATATTTACGGTTGCCTCCCTGTTGGTGGCTTCTATTCTCGGCTGTTATCCGGTTCACGGAATGAATCCTGAAGAGGTCAAGGAATTTTATCCACTCAGATGCAGTCTTGATTTAAAAAATGAATTGTATTCAAAGGCTACAGCAGAGATGCTCAAGGCGTTTGAAGAGGGAGATGTGGATACAGTCAGCCGTATAGTTCGTTCTTATGAGGGTATCGCCAATTCGGAATTCAGGTTATATCGTGGACCAAATTCGAATTTATTTGTCCATAGTACCCCCTTGATACTTGCCTGCAGAGCCTGCCGATTTAGTGAGCGTGGTTATGACATAGTGAAGCTATTACTGCAGAACGGAGCGAACGCAAATGCAACGGATCACCGTGGTCGTACTGCTTTGCATATGATGGATTATGACCCCGAAGTTATTGACCTGTTGCTTGAACATGGTGCAGATATTTCGGTGAGAGACGAAGATGGTCGTACCGTTTTATTCGGGAAAAAAAATGTTAAGGTCGTTAGTCGGTTAATTAAGGAGGGTGTTGATGCGAAAGCAGTGGATGAACTGGGCGTAACAGCTTTACATGTTGCATGTGAGCGGCTCTATAAACCGGAGTTGATTGCCATATTGGCAGATGTTAGTGATGTTAATGCAAAATTTAAATTTCATCTAAAAACACCTTTACATTTCTTGGTAAAAAGTGCAGATGCTTATGAATGTTGGGATAACGATGTGTTGGAAAATGTCCGAATTTTACTGCGTAAGGGGGCTGACCCCTCGATAGGGGATGAGTATGGGGACACCCCGTTGGATTATGTAGAGCGAGGAACCCCACCTCTTTCGACTGAAGGAGAAGCCGAAGTCGCTGCTCTTCTGAGAGCTGCGATGGAAAAGTGATGCGCCACCCACCACCAGCAAATACCATGACAACCGGCAGAAGATTCAGAACCGTGGTACTGTGCGTGATTGCTCTGCTCCTGCTTTTTAATGCAGGAGTAGGGGCAGGGGAGATTGTGGAAATGAATCAGGATGCAGACACGATGATGTGGAGCCTGATAGCCTGGGCGGTACTGAGCCTGTGGTTGATGGCGGATTTCCGCATCTTCCGCAATGCTCTGATTTTGCAATTTCCCATAGCGGTATTCTGTTCACCCTTTGTTTCCATTCCCATCTGGATAGTCACCATAGGGATAGGGCTGCTGCTTAGTCCTTTGTTTCAGGCGGTGCGTCTGGTGTGGAATGTGTTGTGCATCATCGCCGCGCCGTTTCGGCGGGGTGGGTGCAGTTGCCTGCTGACGGTGCTGCTGCTCTGCGGCGGAGCTTTCCATGCCTCCGCAGCTGCGGATACGGGAGCGAAGCGTGTCGGGCAGTTGGATATTCCTACACTGGACGGCAAACCGGGAAATCTGCCCGCAGGTGATACGGCATCCCCGTATCACCTGCCGCAGCATCCGCGCGATTTGCTGAAGCCGGAGGAGCAGGGAATGACGCCGGAGGATGTGTTCATGAAATGCATTGAGGAACGTGATAATGAGCGGGTTCGTCTTTTCATTGTGTCCGGCCTGGATATCAACGAATGCCGCCGGGTGAGTTATCCTGAGTGTTACAATGCGCTTCAGTTTGCGGTAAAAGAACAGAATTTCGCGGCTGTAAAAGCACTGGTGGATGCCGGGGCAGAGGTGAATGTTCCGTCCTGTTCTTCTTTTGCAGGGGAGAAGGATTCCTCTCTTCTTCACTTTGCCAGAACCGTGGAAGCGGACTGGGGATTCAATGAAAAGTACTGCATTTACACCTATCTGGAGCAACACGGAGCCCGCATGAATTGGACAGAAGAATTCAGTATGGAGGAGAATCGCTCCGTGCTGGCTATTGTGCTCTCTGCTTCCGCGGCGTTGGGTTTTGCTTTCGGGCTTTTATGCATCGTTGCTTTACGTGTATCCGACAGAGCAAGCCGTGTGGCAATCATCTGCGTGGTTATGTTGCTTTTCCTGAGTGCAACCATTCGTTTCATGCCGGAGTTGCTGCATTTCATGAAGAGTTAATAAAGTTTTATTATTATATTTTTTAGCCGTTATCATATCGTTATCAGTTATGGAAACTCCATGTACACAAGAAAATCGCTTCCGACCGAAAAAAAGAAGTAAGTGGTTTTGGGCTCTTGTCGTTACTGCCGGCGTTGTTGTCTGTGCCGGTACACTTTTTATGACGTTGGGGGCTGCAGTTGAAAATACCTCGAGGAATGCAAAAAAAACGCGTCTCGCAGAGGTACTGGAAGATAATAGACCTTACTATTCTGCCACGCTGCTGGAGGACGCGGAGCATATTCACGATGATGAATTGATGCTGTTATGCAAGTTCCTGACCGAAGAAGATGACAGGCGGCATTCCGGTGCAGATTGGCTTTTACTTAAGGCATTGCGTCACTCTCTGAATTCTGTTAAATACAAAGGATCCGGATTGAAGCCGTTCGTTTCAATGGCTTTGCAGAAGGGGAATGCGGAGCTGCTGGAAGTGCTGTGCAGTAGTGACTGTTATAAAGGTGAGGACTTCAATCGTGCCATTGTTTTTGCCATAGATAAGGATAACATGAAGCTTTTGAAAGAATTGGCTACAAAGTCTTTTTCCGGTAAAAACGTTGACAAGACACTGGTAAAGTATGCTCTTGAAAAAAACAAACCGTTGATGGCACTTGAGCTGGCAAATAGCGGAGCCGCATTTGAGGGAAATGAAAAAGATATACTCTTCCGTGCTATAGAGTTGAGACCGGATATGTGGCCTCATCTGGCGTTTGAGCAGCGTCAGACTGTTTGTGACCACGCCGGAGAATTTTTCCTGCACGCAGCAAAATATGGCAGAACGGAAATAATAAAGCGGTTGATTGATCCACGGAATAAAGACAAGAATATCCTCATCGCAGCCGGGGAAGAGAGCGATGGGGAAGATTCCGGCATCGGACCGTGGCCGGAAGTGGATTTGAACTCGCACGGAGTAGATGCGTTGTTCGTCTGCTTGGAGAGTGAGAAATATTGGGATGTTGTCAGATTGCTTCTGGATGCCGGGGTAGATGTCAAAGCTATTTCGAGAGATTCAGAGAAACAAACGCTTCTTCATGCGTATATGCGGGATTTTTCCTCCCCCGCTCATGGGGAAGAATTTGTCCGTTATTTATTAGAAAAGGGTATCAATGTCAATGCGAAAGATGCATCGGGACTGACTGCATTGCATATCGCTCTTGCTCGTAATTATTTAGCTGACGAAAGGGAGGAAAAAGCAAAGGTGGAAAAATTGCCGTCTGTTGCAGCATTGTTGATTCAGAATGGCGCAGATGTTAATGCCCGCACCTCTTCCGGTCTCACTCCCATGATGATAGCGGCATGGGTGGGGGCGCATCAAGATGTGTTTCACCTCTTGAGGCAGAAGGGGGCAGATGTGAACGCCCGTGATGATTTCGGTTTCACCCCTTTGATGTGGGCGACAGTCCGTAGAAGATATGATTCTATGCAGGCTCTTCTTGCCGCAAATGCAGATGTTAATGCGAAAACTTCGTCAGGTGCTACTGCTCTGTATTTTGCCTTGCAGAATTGTGATGACAAAGCTGTAAGGATATTATTAGCTGCCGATGCGGAAGCCGACCGGACGACCATAGATGCCGTGACTCGGGAAGCCTGCTACATTGCTTGTGCAGTAATACATGCCGATATTTTGAGAATACCCCAAATAATGCGTAACGCGGATGTTTATCGTATGATAAAAGGACATATATTCCCTTCAGAGAAGAAGGCTAAGGAGAGTGAAGAAAAATAATCATGCGTGATGGTATCTTACCAGATAACTTAATGAAGAAGAAAATGAAATTAAGCAAATGGAAAAGTCTGATGGTGTTCACCCTGATGGTGGGCGGGTGTGCGGTGTCTGTTTCACAGGTTAGAGCTGATGATCTTGTCATTTTTCGGGATTCGCTGGATCTTATGCATCAACTCAACATGAGGTTTGAAAAGCCGTATTTGCGTCCTCTTCATGGTGCTGTTTATCACGGGAAGCTTTCGAGCGTGAAGCGCTTGTTGGAATTTTGTAAAGACGGAGCGAAGGATAAAGATGAAGATGGATGTACTCCACTGCATTATTGTGTCATAGATGAAAGAATTGCAGAATTATTGATATCTTATGGGGCGGATGTTTATGCAAGAAACAAAGCCGGGAAAATCCCATTGCAGACAATTATGGAGTCTCCTGTTAGAAGCATGAAAATAGAGAAAATTATAAGATTTTTACTGCTTCAAGACCGACATAATAAAATGGTTCAAGCTGTGGATGAGGACGGAGAAACTCCTTTACATGTTGCTGCCAAGTGTTTAGAAATTGCTGTTATGCGTATGCTTTTGCGTGCCGGAGCTGATGTAAACGCGAGGGATAATGAAGGGAACACGCCTTTACACGATATTGCTCTTAGGTCGGAGACTGCGGGGTATTTTGAGGTTTTAAGATTCCTTCTGGAAGAAGGTCACGCTGATACAACGGTGCGGAATAACGAAGGCCTGACCCCGGCGGGGGTAGCGATAAAAAATGGTAATACCAAAGCAGCGGAATTGATTTTAAACCATAAGCAAAAGTAGTAATATGAATTCTATGCAATACAATGGAGTACAGCTATGCTTGGAGAGATTTACCTACTTTTCCAGGTCATTTTTGCTTTCCTTGTTTTGCCCGGTTCTCCCGTTCTCGGTATTGTTTTTTTGTGACAGCGGAGTTGTTTCATCTTGTCACATTCAGTTCATGATGGAGACTAAATAACGTTTTTATAAATATATTTAAATGAGTTAATTTTATGAAATTAAAATATTATAAAAAATATGTTGCATTTGTGTTTGTTGCCGGGGTATATAGTGTGATGGTATCAAATGTAATGGCTGAGGAATTTGATTTTAATAAGTTTAAAGAAGTTCTAGGATGTTGGGAATCAATCAATAATCAACAGGAAAGGGATCAGGAGCGTGAAAGAGAGCGAGAAAGAATAGGAAACGAGGTATTTCAATCGTATCCGTTGCATAAGGCTGTTTATCAGGGAAAATATGATGAGGTGCAGCGTTTATTGGTATCAGGAGCATATAATGTAAATAGTAGACACACAAATGGGAGAACCCCATTGCATGTGTGTTCAGATCCGTTAATCGCTGATTTTTTGATATCCTGTGGGGCGAATTTGTACTACCGTGATGAGCTTGGGAGGCTCCCCCTGCAAAGTATACTTTACATGGCCATGTCAGATGACGAAGATGCTGCCGCAGCCGCTATTATACGTATACTTTTGAGTAAAGACAGAGATAACAGAATGTTGAGCGCGGTGGATTGTCTTGGTGATACTCCTTTACACACAGCTGTGTGGTGTAGGAACATTTATGCTGTTCGTTCGTTGCTTAATGCCGGCGCGGATAAAACGGTGCGTAATCATGATGGTCAGACTCCGTTGGCTTTATCGATAATTCTCGGGGCTAAAGAGATTGGCGAGCTGCTGATAAATCATAATGTTCAGAAATAATATAGATTAAAATAGTGCAATAACATGAGAGTAGATGCAAACGAATTGTTGGCAACCCCGATAGCTATATTGGTTGTAGGGTGTATCTGGCATTTGATTATCAAACCCGCCACCGAAAACAAGGTGCTGAGGTTTTTTCTGGGATTACTCCTTATCGGTGCAGGTTGTTTCCTCGCGCTGCTGATCAGAGCGTAAACAAGAATAACGATATGACGAACGATAACGAGATACTACCCGGGGATGGAAGCGGGGGTGGATGCCCGGAGCTGCCGACTTACTGCGGGACGGCGTTGCTTCTGGCGTGGATGTTTGCATTTTGCGTTCCTGCTGCCATTTTGTTTCTGATAGCGGCGGGACGGAGTAATGCCATATATGACCACTACCATGCCGGCAGGTTGGAGCAGGCAAAGAAAGAGATGCAGCTGGTGAAGATTCTGATAGGTGTCGGCTTGGCTGTTGTTGCGCTTTCGGTGGTGCTTATTGTTGTTTGTTCCATGTTATCTGTTAAGAACTAATGCTTCATTATATGAAAGATGAACTGATGAGGAAACCAAAGACCTATCAGACGGCAAGCCTGCTGCTGTATGGGCTTTTTATCTGGTTGTTATTTTGGAATCTTCCCTTTCTGGCAGCAGCCAGTCTGACGCCCGCTCTGAACAGAGCCTATTATTCCGGAGATTGGGATAAAGCCCGACAATTGTCTGACCGTGCCCGTATGTGGTTGATTTTGGGTTGCATACCCGCTGGTTTGGTTGTGATTGGCATTCCGGCAGGGTTGTTGATTTCCCTGTTAAAATAACTCATTGAAATAATATGAATACTCAATTAATTTGTTACACTGCACCTAATGATCTGATTGCCCGCTGGGGATTAGCAGTAGTCTTGTTCATTATTCTGTGTGTGCTTGAAACAGCTATCAAAAATAATATAGAAAGCAAGGGGGGCAGATTTTTTCTTTGCCTGCTTTTGCGTTTGATTTTTGTCGGGTACATCTTTATCGTGTGCCTGCAATAATAATAAATACTAACCGAATGGCAAAGATGAATTATCATCCCTATATAGCAGCGTTGGCGGTACCCGGAGTGGTACTGTGTGTAGGAGCCTGTTCCGCTCAGAATGAAACGGATGCCAAGTTCCTGGAAATGAGTAACCTCAATTATACCATTTGTGCCTTACTGATGAATGTGAACCATTCCAACGTAGTAGAGACAACAAACCGGATGGAGGAACAGGTCAGCCGTTTTGAGGAAATCCTGAATAGTTTCACGTCCCGCGGTCAGGTTCTTTCCGGAAGTAAAAAGGTGGCGAAGAGAATGTTCGAAAACCAGATGGAAATGATTCGTTTGGCTGAGAGTATCTCAGAGGAACGCTCTGCGGAAATCGAGGCTGTCATACAGGGCAATCCCCGTTTGAACAAAATCATGGAACGCTATGATGCTGCAAACGTGCAATTCATGGAGAGAATGAAGTTCTCTGACGCAGAGATGAAGAGACTGGAGAACATGCTGGAAGGTTCGCTTTCCCGTTAAGAGAAAGGTGGAGCGTCATTGATAACCGGGTAAAAACCGCTGAATTAACAATAGGAAGTTACGATTGACGAATTGCGAAGGATGATTTTTTTAGTTCCGCTCGCTTCCGTCTCTGCCCCTCCGGGGCACGCCGAGACTTGTTGCTCGTCTGATGAACACCGATGAATCACGCTTGGCGCGATCGAAAATCCTTTCGTGTGTAGTGCGCAGGTTGCTTATTTCATTCGCAATTTGAAAATCGTAACTCATACTCCCCTCACAAAAAAGGCGTTAATGGATTAAATCAGTATTCCCGGACTAAATCATAAAGATGAATTATCAACCATACATAGCTGCGTTGGCATTACCCGGTGTGGTGATGAGTGCAGCTGCCGATACGGTGCAGAGTGAAACGGATGCCAAATTCTGGGAAATCTGCTGCTTAAATTATTATACATGTTTCCTGATTCTGAATTTAACGCATTCCAATGCGGATGAAACGGCCGGGAAAATAGAAGGGTGTGCTGAAAGAATAGGAGAAATTCTGTACAGCTTCCCTACGAGTAGAAGCATGCGTTTCGGTAGTAAAGAGGTAGTGGAGAAAGTCGTCAGAAATACGATTGAGATGATGTCGATGATTCCCAAAATCGGGAAGAGATTTTCCTTACCTCAAAAAGATGAAGTTAATTCCATTTTTGAAAAGAATGAGAGATTAAGGAAGGCTTTTGAGCATTATAAAGAGGTCAATAAAAGATTATGGAAACGGATGGATTTTTCAGATGAGGAATATAAAAGATATTCCGATCTCATGAAAAGCGAATTGTCACGTTAAAAGAAAATGAAAAAGTTATACGTCATTGTTTCTCCTGAGGGTGAGGTAGTATACCCGCCCGTGTACTCTGAGCAGGAGGTATATTTGGCTCTGCCTCATTATTCCGGAGGCAGAGTTGTGGAGATTTATCAGCTCAACAGTCGGGAAGCGCATCTCAGAGCCATGGGCCCCATCCGCTTGTTTCTGCTGTTTCTTATATTTCTGCCGATTTGTGCTGCTCTGGTTCTTTTTCCCTTATATGGCATTTATGATGAATATGCAGATTATCTGACTGTCAATGACTGGGATCGGGCACCGGCGATATTTGTTCCGTCAGAAATCACCGAGCACACAACGAAACATCGTCTGAATGCTATCCCCGTGGGTGAAACTTCCTACCTTAGTTTGTCCGGAAGTTATATGTATGAATACAAGGGTGAGACGTATACCGGAACGCGAATCGGGAATCATACGGATGCGGATATCAAAGCGATGATGGTCAATGATAAGGAGTATGAGCGCCGCCCTCGCGAGATGACCTGTTATGTGAATCCCGCGAATCCTCAGGAAGCCTGTCTGTTTAATACACGGCCGGATTTCTTTGAAGATCATAAAGTACTGATTCTCCTGTTGCCGCTGTTGGGCATCGCCGGCCTCTGGTCTCTGTTCCATACGGCAGCATTGCGCTCAAAATTGAAGAAACTTCCCTTAGTCATCAACGAAGAATGAAAGAGACACCTTATCCCTATCTGGCATCACCGTTCCACAATGCACCCGGGCGGAGCGGGCCTTTTCTTGAAGGTCCTGCGGAGTTTCTGGCAGAGGAACGGAAGGCTTATTGCAATGAGCTGAGCACGCCTCTGCATGTGGCTCTGATAGAGTTTGAGCATGCAGAGGATTTGCGGGAGTTGATTCAGGAAGCCCCGAATATCAACGCGCAGGATGCGGAGGGGCATACGCCGCTGCACATGCTGTGTTATCGAGAGTCTTGTGAATATGCTGTGGCGGAGATGCTGCTGGCAGCCGGGGCAGATGTCAATATTGCCAATAAGGCGGGACGGACGCCGCTGTTTGTCTGCTCCAGTCCGCAGTGCGTGAAGCTGTTGTTGGATGCGGGGGCGGATGTGTTGCACCGGGATGTGGAAGGCTGTACGGCTCTGCATTTTCTGCCACGGGTGAAGCGGGCTGTTCCTGACACGGTGTTGCTGATTCTCAGCCGGAAGTTTCCGATTAATTTACGGGATGGGTTGGGGAATACGCCTCTGCATGTGGCGGCGGAACATGGCTGCGAGGAGACGGTGGAAATTCTGTTACAGGCGGGGGCGGATCCCGGTATCCTGAATGATGCCGGGAAAAGTCCTGCGGATCTGGCACGGGAGAATGCACACATGGTGATGGGGAATATGCTGCGCCGGCGGCAGAACAGGCTGGTGCAGGCGTACAGACGCCTGCAGATAGGGAAGCTGGCTTTTGACGGTACGCCTGTGCCGCCGACCTGGTTCCGGCGGTCGCTCATCATGCTTGCTTTGTCAGTGGGGCTGTTTCTGTGTGGGAGTATGTCTTACCCTGAGCGCGCAGAAGTGCCGGCGGTGTTGGGTGTCTGGCTGCTGTTGCCTGCGGTGTGCTTTATCGTGACGGCGGCGCAGTATAACAGGATATATGATGCCGTGTTCAGTTCTGAGGATATGCAGAAGGCCGCTGAGCGAAGTCTGCGCGCTCAGTACTGGTTTCTGTTGGGAATCAAGCTGATGGTGGGGATTCCCATCGCCTTGGTTTTTATAGGAAAAATGGCAGGGTCTCTGCTGCATTAACCCCGTTTGACAAGATTCATGAACAAGAGACGAGAACCGAGTCGGCTTGCCCGCCGTAAACCGAAAACGTATCTCCTGCCGTCGTGCATTCTGATGGTATTGCTGCCGATAGAGTCAATACTCTGTGTGTTTTTCCTGGTGTCTGCCTGGCTGACCAAATCCATCAACGAAGCGTATTATTCCGGCAATGAGCAAAGGGCGAAAGAACTGTCGAAACTGGCGCGTAACTTTTTCATAGCCGGTTGTGTCAGCCGGGTTATGATGCTGTCCGTGTGCGTATATGCACTCTGGCAATTACCCGGGTTTAGTTCATAAGAGAGGAACAGAAAACGTTATGAAAACGATGAAAGGGAAATTTATGATTGCGGCGATACTGTTGCTCGGGCTGTCCGTCGTGCCCGTACAGGGGGAAGCTGAGTTCGATTGGTGCGATGATGCACAGTGGCAGGCGGCTCTGAGGGGCGAGGCAAATGTGAATGCCCGGGATGTGGGCGGGTTCACGGCTCTGCACCTGGCAGATTATCCGGAAGAAGCACGGCGTTTCATTGAACTGGGGGCGGATGTGAATGCTGTTACAGAATGGGGGTGCTCTGTTCTGAGGCATTTGTGTATCCTCGGTGCGGTTGATTCCGTCCGCTTGGTGCTGGAAAAGAAACCAACTACGGACGATGTGAACGCATTGCTCAGAGTCGTGTGCCACTATGGGCATGAGAATGTTGCCCGCCTGCTGCTACAGCAGTCCGGAGCGGATGTTAACACCGTGGATGCTGCGGTGAATACCCTGCTGCATTATGCCTGTGGGCAGGAGGCAGCAGGGGGGGATACGCTCCCCGGCCAGGATAAGAATCGTCTGCAGTTGATAAGGATGCTGCTGGAAGCCGGGCTTTCTCCGAATGCCCGCAATAAGGAAGGCAATACGCCGCTGCATCTGGCTGCACAACATCAGGCTTACGAGGTCATTCCGCTCTTATTGGCAGCCGGGGCTGACCGACAGGCAAAGAATGAGGCGGGCATGACTCCCGTCCGTCTCCTGCGCATGTATGGGGTGAGGGGGCGGGATTTCTATGGGGCGGAATTGTTCCTGAATCATGGCGAGGATGCTGATCTTTTACTTCATTTTCTGGACAAGGATGATGTTCCTGCGGTTCGGATAATGAAAAATCGCGGAGCTGACGTGACCTCGGTATCAGAGAATTCATACGGACGAAAGACCCCGTTGCATTTGTCGAAATCCGTCGACATGACACAGCTGCTGCTGGAAAGCGGTGCGAATGTGGGTGCGAAGGATGAGTGGGAACAGACTCCGCTGTTTTATGCTCGCACCCCGGAGATGGTACGGCTGCTGGTTCGGCACGGGGCGGATGTGAATGCCACGGCGCGGCATGATGAAACGCCCTTGAATCGCTTGATGATTGATTCGTTGTACTGGGAAGTAGCGGAGGCGTTGCTGGAAGCCGGGGCAGAGCTGAATCCGGAGAACGCCATGCCGCCGCTGCATCAGGCATGTGTTTACGGGAATTTGGCCATGGTGGAAAAACTCCTGAGCAAGGGGGCAAATCCTCACTTGAAGAGTCATGCAGGGAAGACGGCTCTTGATTATGCCCGACAGTTCGGAAAAACAAAAATTGTCCGTCTGTTGGAGAATATCCAAAAGTGACTTTGTACGGTATGAAAAGATTCGGAATCATGACCGTTGCGCTCACGGCGGGGGGGTGCCTGCTGGCGGGGTGTGGGGAAGAGCCGCAGCGGGCTGCGGAAGTCCCGGCCGCTCAGTCGGAGGTGGTGCCCGGGTGGGTGGATGAAAAAGAGCCGCCGCTGGAGTATCTGGATGAGGCATTGGCGCGCGCGGAAACCCGGAATGACGGTAAGGAGGTCTGCCGTTTGCTGCGGGAATACATTACATGCGAGAACGCTGACCATGCCGGGTTGATTCAGGAATATTCACTGTTGGCTTTTGCTGCGGCACATGGTTATTCTGCGGCTCTGCGTTACCTGATTGCAACTGATGGAACGGATTGGCAAAACGCTTGCCCGGAAAAGCTGGATTCTCCCTTGTGCCTGGCGGCGGAGGGGGGGCATGCGGACTGCGTGAGGATTCTGCTGGAAGCCGGATTCAAACCGGAGGATTGCCGATACGAAAGCCCATATACATGTGCCCTGAGCAGTAAAAATCCGGAGTGTATCCGTCTGCTGCATGAGGCTTGCCGCATCTCAGAACCCATTTGTTACCCGGAGCCGGAAGCGGAAGCAGACTGTGCACGCCATGCCACTTTGGAGGCTGCTATTGCCGGGGACTGTTCGGTGTGTGCGGAGCGTTTGGTAAAAGCCGGGGCAGATGTCAATGCTGAGCTGAAACCGGGGTTTACTCCCCTGATGCTGGCTGCATCGTACGGGAGACCGGAGCACCTCCGTCTGCTGTTGGAGGCAGGTGCGAAGGTGAACGTGCAGACTCCGGGTGCTCCGAGTGCGCTTCATTACGCGCTGGAATGGCGGACGTACTCGCAGCCGCAGGTTCACTACCGGCAGATGATTGAGTGCGTCCGTTTGTTGCTGGAAGCCGGGGCAGATGCTTCCTGCTGTCAGGAATTCGGAACAACTCCGCTGCATCTGGCAGCCCGCCGTTGCATGGCAGAAACCGTTTCCCGCATGTTGGCAGACGGCGCTGACCCCAATGCCTTGGGAACGGCGTGTTACGGTGCGGGAAAAGAAATAACGCCGCTTATGGAAGCGTTGGAATGTTCCTCTACCATGATGGTTCTGCTGGAAAACGGGGCTGATATTACGCCCTATAAGGATACTATCCTGTGGATGGCGGCTGACCGCTCGCCCCGTGTAATTCGCAAGCTGCTGGAGCTGGGCGCGAATCCTGAGGCGCGGGGTGCAGATGGTACTTCTGTGCTCGATTTGGTGATCCGGGAAGGCAATGAGGAAAAAATCCGACTCATCCGGGAGGCTCTTCAGCACTCCCGCCGCAAGCGGCGGTAATTTCACTGTGCTGACAGGTGCAATTTCACCCTTGGGTAACAGAAGTGAAATTCTGCCCATTCGGGCAGAGTGAAATCCGGCTTGTGCCGGGTGAAATGGCTCGCTTTGCTCGCAGTGAAAACAATCTGTCGACCGCAGAATCAGGGCTGCGGGTGTTCGCGGAAGGGGAATTTGTCCTGTTTGAGCAGTTCGGTGGCCTCGTTGTACGGGATTCCGTTCAGGTACAGCTGTGTCGGCATGATGGAGGCGCTTGGGCGAATGAGCAGCTCGACGGTGATGTCTATGGGTGATGGGTGCTCCTTCTGCCGGAGCAGGGAGAAGAAATCCCCCTTTTCTTCCGGGTAGTAGTAGCGCAGGTTGCGCAGCCCCGGGAAACTGAGAAGGAGGGTGGGATTGACCTTTGTTTTTCCGGTCTCCTCAATCGTGCTGTAATTGATACGCCACAGGGCTATCATGGGCACGTGGAGCTCGCCGTCAGCAGCTGCAGCTTCCGGGCTGTCAGGCTGCTCTATCCGGCATATTTCCCAGAGCCCGGATGCCTGCTTTTTCCAGAAGGTGCTCAGCGGGAAATCCTCGTACCGCATTGTCGACAGTTCTTTCGCGGTGGCGGAAGGTGGTACAGCCGGGGAGAGGCTTTCAGTTAGTTCAAGGGTGTATTGTTCGGGATCGTCGCCGATATTTTTCAGCAGTTTTTCCTTCAATTTGCTCTGGTCGACAGAGGCTCCGCAGAGTGAGGAAACGCGCGAAAGATTCAGGCTGACAGATGCATCCAGCATCTGATAGTACCCGCGGGTCAGGTCGCGCGGGTCATAGGTTTGGGTGGCGATGAGGAGGCGGGGGGCTGTAGCGAGTTCCTCGCTGCGGGTATGGTAATTCCATGCCAGCCAGATAATCTGCGCTGCCACCACAACATAGATGAGCCATGAGAAGATTTTTTTCATATTCGGGATGGGGTGGGGGTCAGTTCTGTTCGGCGGGAGTGGATTGGATGCTGCGGATGAGGCGGCGGCGCTGTTGCTCCAGGAGGATGGCCGCCCCCAGCATGATGAAGCCCATGAAGATGAGCACAAAACCGGATTGGGTGAGCGACTCCATGATGTTGGCCATGAGTCCGATGCCGGTGAAGCAGACCAGGATAGTGCCGTAGTTGATCCAGTCAATTCGCCTGGCACTGCATCCGTTCCAAATCCAGAGCAGAGCATAGAGGAAACAATAGATGATGCGGGGCAGTTCAAGTTCTGCATCGTCGAAAACATTTGCTGCGGGAATGATGCCTGCCGTCAGGATGACAAGCGGAATCCAGGGGAGCCATGCGGCGGTTTTCGGCTTGAATACCAGCAGCAAAAGCAGGGTTGCGCACAGGGTGCTGCCGCCGATGATGGTGTCGACATTGACAAAGTCACCGTACAGGATGAGTCCCTGTGTGGCGCAGACGGCAAGCAGGGAGAGGGGAATGCTCGTCCATGCGTATGCTTTGGCCGCCCCGCCGGAATGGCGGCAGAACTCGCTGAAAAGCCACCAGAATGTCCCCAGCAGGAAAATACAGGTGAGCAGCTCGTCTGTAGTGATGGGCAGGTGAAGCGTGCTTGACTCACACTCACGCGCGGCCGGTAGCAGGATGAAGGAGGTGATGATGACGGCCGCAATGAGCAGCCGCTGCTTTGCCAGAAATGGTAACAGCACAATGCCGCAGAAGAAAAGGGCACAAGCCTCCACAAAGGGATTCTGGAGTTGGAAAATCTGCCCGTAGAGCGCAATGTTGGCCAGCCACATGCCGCCGCCCAGCAGCCCCATGGTTTCCGCCAGTATCGGCATCTTTTCCCGCAGGCAGCCGTACGCCGCCCAGAAGCCCAGCATCAGCGCGATGCCGGTGCCCATTTTTACCGCCGGCGGGATGCATTCCCAGTTCGCGGAAATGAGCATGATGATGCCGGCCAGAATGAGTGCCCCGGCCAGTGAGGAGACGCAGAAGAGCAGCCATTTCTGCATGCGGTTGCCGTTGAGCTTGAAATGCTCCGCAATGGCCGCCGCCTGTTCGGCAGAGATGAGCCCGGCACTCTGCATTTGTTCGATATCCCTGAGTTTCATACGTGCCTCGTTGCTTTCTACACTATAGTATATCCTCAGAAACACCAGATTCGCAACTTTTTTTCACGAAAAAGTGATTTTTCTTGCTCATTCATTTCTATAAAGGTGACTCCATCCGGAGGGTATTAATGTGCTTTTTTGTTTTGCCTGTTTGTGGTTGACTCCTGCGGGGCTCTGTCATATACTGCGGATAGCGTATGGAGATGATTCTGAGCTTGGCATTGGGGATTTCGCTGGCGGCAGCCTGCGGATTCCGCGTGTTTGTGCCTCTGCTGGTGCTGGGGTTGATGGGGCGTTTTGCGGAGCTGCCGCTGACGGATGCTCTGGCATGGACGGCTACGACCACCGGGCTGGTGTGCCTGGCCTGTGCCACACTGGCAGAGACGCTGGGGTACTATATTCCGTGGGTGGATCATGCGCTGGATACGGTGAGTACGCCTCTGGCGCTGGTGGCAGGCACGCTGATGGTGGGTGGGCAGATGGAAGCGCTGCCGGATGTGATGCAGTGGGGGCTGGCGATTGTGGCGGGAGCTGGCTCTGCCGGGGTAGTGCAAGCGGGGACGGCCACGCTGCGCGCTGCCAGTACAGCTACTACCGGTGGTTTGGGCAATTTTGTTGTGGCCACGGGTGAGAACATCATGGCCGCCGTTGGGGCTGTTCTGGCGGTGCTGGCGCCTTTGTTGGCCGGGCTAGGCTTTGTCCTGTTATGCCTGGTGGGCTGGATGGCGGTGCGCCGTATTCGCCGCCGCAAGATGGTAACTGCATAAAACGATTCGTATATGAAAGCATTTATTCTTGGTGCCGGATTGGGCACGCGTCTGGCGCCGCTCACGCATATTCTTCCCAAACCGCTGGTGCCGGTGTTCCAGAAGCCGCTGATTCAGCATACCATGGATTTTTACATCCGTTGTGGGATTCAGGAGTTCATTGTCAATACGTCCTGTCTGCCGCTCATGTGGGAGCGGGCGTTCCCGGAGCCGACTTATCGCGGGTGTCCCGTGTTTTTCAGTCAGGAAGAGGAACCGCTGGATTCCGGCGGCGGGGTGAAGAAAATCATGCCGCAGGTGCCGCAGGATGAGCCTCTGCTGGTGCATAATGGGGATATTCTGACGGATATTCCCGTGGCGGAGCTGTTGGCGGCACACAAGCGGAACGGTAATCTGGTCACGCTGGCGCTGCGCAGTCTGGACGGCAAGCGCAATGTGGGGTTCGATGAAACTACCGGAAAGGTGACGGATATGCGCCATGCGCTGGGGGTGAATCCCGGCACGCACCAGTTTGCCGGGGTCTACATCATGGAGCCCTGCGTCGCAGAGCTTTTCCCGGAGGAGGATAAGTTTTCCATTGTGCCCATCTGGTTGGAACTCATCAAACGCGGACAGGTGGGCGGCGTGGTGTTCGATTGGGCTGCCTGGCACGAAATCGGCTCGCCGGAGATGTATCTGGACGCGGTGCTGGAGATGAGCAGCCGTGAGCGCATCCACCCCACTGCTGCCATTGCTCCCGCGGCGGATTTGGGAGAGGATTGCGTGGTGGGGCAGGATGCGGTTATCCCGGCGGGGTGTGTGCTGGATGATTGTATTGTCTGGCCTCGCACGCATGTGCAGCCCGGCACGTATCGCCGCTGCATCCTGACCCCGCGCATCAAGGTGCAGCTCTGAGGGCTCAGTAGCCCATCCGGCGCAGGATTTTACGGTCGGGGGAGGCCAGCGGGATATTCTGCAATTCTGCCAGCGGAAGCCACTGCTCCCCCGGTGACGGGGTGCAGTCCGCATCTGCCCGGTACAGGCGGCGGGTGACTTTGTAGCGGGTGATGCTGTATTTCTGCGTTGCCAGCAGGGGGAGGTCGGCGGTTTCGGCCTCGCTTCTTCGCGGCAGTCGGAACATGCCTTCATGCCGCTTGCCTTCGCTCTGTTTTTCCAGCAAAATGGAGTCGCCACGCACGCAGAGGATATCCCGGTGTTCGAGGGCGGTGACGGCCTTTTTGGGCAGTTTGACGGGCAGGGCTTCCGGTACCTCTGCCCGGCACCATGTGCGGATGGGGCAGGTGAGGCATTTCGGCTCGCTCCCGGTGCAGATGGTCTGCCCCAGCTCCATGAGGGCAGAGTTGTAGGCTCTCGGGTTGGTGAGGTGTACCATTTCAGCGGCCCACTGCCAGTGCAGTCTGCGTCCGGCCGGGGAGTCGATGGGCGTGAAATCGTTGAACAGACGGGCAAAGACGCGCGAGACGTTGGCATCCACCAGCGGAGCTGCCCTGTTGTACGCAAAGCTCAGCACGGCCCCCACGGTGTAATCGCCGATACCGGGCAGGGAGCGGATGTCTGCTTCTGATTCCGGGAAGTGGCCGTTGAATTGTTCCGTGATGGCGTGCGCCGCTGCTTTCAGGGCTCGCACGCGACGGTAATAGCCCAGCCCCTCCCAGGAGCGCAGGGCTTCCTGCTCCGTGGCTGCTGCCAGATGCGCCGGGGTAGGGAACTGCGCCATCCATGCTTCGTAGCGTCCCAGCACGGTGGGGATGGTGGTCTGTTGCAGCATGATTTCGCTCACCAGAATGGCCCATGGATTCGTTGTCCTCCGCCACGGGTAATCCCTGCCGTGGGCGGTGAACCAATCGACCAGCGCTTGGGCGATTGCTGTTGCGTGTGGGTGCGGCATCAGGTCGAGGTGGTGTTTCGGGTGGTGTAGATGGAGATGTCGGCGCGGGAGGTACCCAGCAGCTTCTGCGCCCGCATCAGAGCCTTGCGGGTGGACATGTTGGGGTTGCGTGGCTCGATGAGGAAGATGTTACTCTCTCCCTTGGCGCAGCCCTCCTGCAGCACCTCCAGCACGCCGCTCTTTTTCAGGATGCGGAATACCTCACGACTGGCACCGGAGATGATGATGTGGCGCTTTTTCTCGCGGATGAACTTGATGAGTTCCTCCAGCGCGCAGACGGAGGTGGCATCCAGATTGCGGGCGTTGCGCATACGCAGCACAACCACGGCCAGAGAGGGGTCTTCTGCGATGCGTGAGACCTGCTTGCGGAAGAGATCGGCCGCTCCGAAGAATAAATCGCCCTCCACGTGTACGATGGATATCTGCGGCAGGCGGTTCACCTCGTCATTCACCTGCATCAGCGTGCCTTCGTTGTCGATGGTGTATTCCACCAGCTCCGGCTTGGCGGCCTTGCGCAGGAAGAGGGAGACGGAGATGACCACGCCCACGAAGATGGCAATGTGGAGCGGCAGCAGCAGCGCCGCCACAAAGGTAATCAGCAGCACAATGGCATCCCCCGGGGTGGAGCGGAAGCAGATGCGCAGCAGCTTGCGGTCAAACAGCGATACGGCGTTGGCCAGCACCAGCGCAGCCAGTACACAGTGCGGAATCCGCGAGATGAGCGGAAAGTTCGCCAGCACAAAGGTGATACCCAGACAGATGAGCCCGCAGATGACCCCGGAGAATCGAGTGGCGGCTCCCGCATTGTAATTGAGCATGGAGCGGGTGAGGGAGGCCGAACAGGGCAGGGAGGTGGTGAAGGAGGAGCCGATGTTGGCCATGCCCACGGCAAAGGTGTCCTGGTTCAGATTCAGTGTTTCCCCGGTCTTGGCGGAAAGGGTCTTGCTCATGACGGTCTGCTCCAGGGTGGAGAGAAAGGCGATACCCACCACAATCGGGAACAGCTCCACCAGATGCCCCGGCACTTCCCATACGGCGGGTGGGGTGCAGACCAGATCGCTCATGGTGAAGTCGCGCAGCATCCGCACGTTGGTGAACATGGCTCCCGTCCACGGCTGGCAGAGTATCCAGTTCAGCGTACTCATCACCACCAGGATGATGGCAAAGGTTGGCAGGAATCGGAAATACTTTTTCAGCGGGATGAACAGGGCAAACGACAGCGCCCCCAGCACCATGGGCTGCCATTGGACATCCTGCAGGTTTTGCAGGATGGCTCCGCTCATGGAGAAGAAGGAACTGCCCGCATTCACATCGTTGAGCCCGATGACGTACCGCAGCTGGGAGGCAATAATCAGGGTGGCCGCGCCGGTGATATAGCCCACCAGCACGCTGCGGCTCACGAATTGCAGCATCTCCGTGGCTTTCACAAAGGCACAGATGACGCAGAGCAGCCCCGCCAGAAAGACAATGAGCGGCACGAAAATGAAAGGCTGGGACTGGATGGCCGGTGAGGCCGCCAGAAAGAAGCTTGCCAGCATGAAGGCCGTGGCGTTGCTGGGGCCGCTGACGGTGAGGCTGCACCGCGTGAATAGCGGTGCAATGAATGTGCCCACCGTGGCTGCCATGATACCGTAAATGCTGTCCAGCCCGGCCATGGCGGCAAAGGCCATACCCTGCGGCAGTCCCACCAGCGCCACATCAATGGCCGCTTTCAAATCCTTGCCCGCTTTTGCCGGGGTATAGCCGCAGATGGCGTGCCGCGCCGGAAGCGGGTCAATAAGTCCCTGAGAGAGGAAACTCCGAAATCCTTTCCAGCCGTAACGCAGCCGCTGTGCCAGTCTTGCCATGCCTGCCAGTATACCTGAAAAATCCGTTTTCCGCAAGGTAGAAACAAGCTGTTTTTTGGGTTTTGAGCCCTTTTCTCTTGAAAGAGGAATTCCCCTGTGCTAGTATGCCGCAATATGAGACCTGTCATTTACCAGCTTTTCGTGCGCCACTTTTCCAATTATACCCGTGGCGGGCAACCGTGGGGAACTCGCGAACAGAACGGATGCGGCACGTTCAACGGTATCAATGACCGGGCTCTTGAGGCGCTTGCCCGCATGGGAATCACCCATCTCTGGCTCACGGGTGTTATCCGCCATGCCACGCAGACCCCGCATCCCGGGCTCCCGGCAGACCCTGCCTGTATCGTCAAGGGGATTGCCGGCAGTCCGTATGCCATCACGGATTATTATGATGTTGATCCCGATTTGGCGGAAAAGCCGGCTGAGAGGTTGGAGGAGTTCAAGGCATTGTTGATGCGGTGCCGCCGTTGGGGCATGGTGCCGATGATAGATTTCATCCCGAACCACGTTTCCCGCCACTATCATTCCCTGCGCGATAATCTGGGAAGCCGTGACAACAAGGCGGTCTTTTTTGCTCGTGACAATGCGTTTTACTATCTGGAACCCCATGGCGGTGATACCCCCATGCAGCTGCCGGAGGGCGAGTTTGAGCCGGAGCGCGGATGCGGTCGGGTGACGGGGAACAATGCCGCTACCTGGCAGCCCTCCGTGTTTGATTGGTATGAAACGGTCAAGCTCAATTATGGCTCGGATTACCGGCACGGAAGCCACGCTGCCGATGCGCTGCCCAATGTGATGGCCCCCACGGCCTATCTGCCGCGTACCTGGCACGAGATGAACCGCGTGTTGGAATTCTGGCAGGATTTGGGCGTGGGTGGATTCCGCTGCGATATGGCACACCTTATTCCGCTGCCGTTCTGGCGCTGGGCTATTGCGGAGGCGCGCTTGCGCGATGAAGACGTTTTCTTCATGGCAGAAGCCTATAATGACCGGATGAAGCTCTGCCACGGAGATGTTCACACGGAGCTGCTCTCCGCCGGATTCAATGGCGTGTACGACAGCGCGGCGTATCAGGCAGTCCGGGACATGTATGAGAAGCGTGTCTGGGCCAATGATTTGGATACGCATCATAATCCGGATGCTCCGATGGCGCGTGGTGGGGTGCGCTACATCGAGAATCATGATGAACCCCGCGTCGCTTCGCCTGCCCATTGGGGGGGAGTGGGGCAGAAAGTGATGCTTGCGGCAATGGCTGCTCAATACGCCACCACTTGCGGGCCCGTGCTGGTATATAATGGGCAGGAAACCGCAGAGGCAGCAGAGGGCCCCCGTGGTTTCGGCGGTGATAATGGCCGTACTTCTATTTTTGATTATACCTCGCTGCCGCGTTTTCAGGATTGGGCAAATAATGGTGCATTTGATGGCGCTTTGCTGCCGCCGGAGCTGGCGCAGCTGCGAGATAATACCGCTCAGCTGCTACTCTTGCTGCAGCACCCGGCTTTGAGTAAGGGCACTTTCTATGGCCTCAACTGGGCGAATCGAGATAACCCCGATTTCGGACGCTTACCGGGTGAAACAACCTCCGGGCATCGGCTTTACGCCTGGCTGCGCCATTTCCGTAAAGCGAAATCCACGGTGTTGGTGGTTTGTAATTTTGACCCGGAGCGGGAAATAGCAGCCTCCATCCGCATCCCTCGTCACGCTCAGGAATGGGCGGCCAAGAAGCCCGGCGTATACAGCTTTGAAAATCTGCTGCATCCGGAGGAAGAGCCGGTAGAGCTGGATTCAGAGATGCTGAGCGAATCCGGAGTGAACGTCTCGCTGCCTCCGGGGGGGATTGCCTTTCTGGAGTGGGTGTGATGTCGCGGGCCAGATGATGTCCATGTTTTGCCTCAAAAAAATCAGGCAGTTGCTTAGAATTTTCTAATAGTCTGATTATCTGTAAATTAAAGCCTGTATCCCACGTCCGGTGCGGGTTTGCGGGTGTTTTGCAGTTCTGAACTCTGACTCCGATTCGAGTGATGTTGCTGAAAAATATGCAAAAAATATTTTTCTCTGCAACTCCAACAAAAATGAGTGGTTTGTGGCGACGGTTGCCTGTCCGTGAGAAAATTTCTTCAAAAATATGCTTGACGTTTCGGTTTGATTCGTGTATAGTCTGTCCCGCACCCACTACGGGGCAGCTCGAAAGAGCAAGCCGTCGGTGAAACGACACCGGGGCAGGCTCAGCCGGGCAAGGCAGTTTTCAATGCACGGACTTTCCGTGGCACCGCAGGACCGCAGCGATTGCGGAACGAATGGTAAACCTTACCATGAGGGGTGCCGGAGAGGCTAAAGAGAGGGAAGAAAAAGGTCGTGACGCGTGCCGTGGTCT
>SUVN01000037.1 GCA_015061985.1 Akkermansiaceae bacterium | reverse complement strand
GATTGCTCTACTACATCCGCCAAATGCTCAAGGCCGGGGTGATAGACGAGCGGGGCATGAGACATGAACGGGAAGAGGGAACACCGCAAGGCGGACCTCTCTCTCTCCGCTGCTGGCCAACGTGCTGCTGGACGATTTTGACAAGGAACTGGAGAGACGCGGACACAAGTTTTGCCGATACGCGGACGACTGCATCATCATGGTGAAAACCATGGCGGCAGCGAAGCGGGTACTCAACAGCGTGACGCGCTATCTGGAAAACAACCTGAAACTCAAAGTCAACCGCGAGAAAAGCAAAGTGGTTAGCGCGAGCGAATGTCCTTACCTCGGCTACATTATAGGAGCAGCAGGTGCATTACGAGTAGGCAAGGAGAAGGTGGCGAAATTCAAGGAGCGAGTCCGCGAAATCACTCGCCGAAACCGGAGCCGCCGACTCGGAGAGACGATAGATAAACTCAACGCCTACATACGCGGCTGGGGTAACTACTACAAACTGGCAGCGATACAAAAGAAGGCAGAAAAGCTGGATGGATGGGTAAGACGCAAGCTGAGAGTAATCAAACTCAAACAGTGCAAACGCGTCTACACCATAGCATGCTTCCTGCGAGATGAAGGGGTCAGAGAAGACCATGCCTTTATGGTAGCGGGGTCAGGGAAAGGATGGTGGCGACTATCCATGACAAGGGAGAGCCACCGAGCCATGGGAAAAGAGTGGTTCAGGAAACAGGGGTTAGTCTCATTGCAGAGCGTAGTCTGTAAAGGTTAGGAAACCGCCGTATGCCATAAAAGGCACGTACGGTGGTGTGAGAGGGGGCGAAAGCCCCCTACTCGATTTGCTATCTGTGAAAGCTGCGCGTGAAAGTTAGCACGTGAAAGGGGACGTTGTCCCCGTGAAAGCTCGCTGGCGCGAGCGAGGGATTGGGAATCAGGCGGCTGTGGCGGATTCTGTGGGGGAGAGGTTTTTGTAGCGCTCGAAGATGGCGCGGGGGTCAGCCTGCTCGGCTTTCAGTTCGGAGAAGATGGAGTCGCGCATGCGGAGGGCGGCCTCGAAGGCTGCCTGTTCGGAGCCGTACTGCTTGTCGGAGAAATAGCGGGTGAACTGGTTCCACTTGCGGCAGATGCTCAGTCTCCAGCCCTGGAAGGAGGTGGTCTCATAGGTATAGCGGGTGATGTTGCGTTGTGTCATGGTTGTATGGATGTGTTTGGGGTTTGATGGAATGAAGGGCGCTTTTATCGGCTCCGGATGCATCATCTCACATCGGTTGGGGATTCGCAATCTAACACGCTAATTGTTTCGCGCCGTGTTATAACAGGTCGGGCGAGGAACAATTATTTTGCATTGTGTTATGGGTGGGAATATGCTAGTCTGGCGGCGATATGGCAGAGCAGCTGAAAACGGTGGAGGTGGTGGCAGGGCTGGTGATAAAGGGTGGTCGGGTTCTGGCAACGCAGTGTGCCCCGCACAAGCATGGGGGCGGTTGGGAGTTTCCCGGGGGTAAATTGGAACCGGGTGAACGGCCGCAGGAGGCTGTGGTGCGCGAGTTGGCCGAAGAGCTTGACGTCTGTGTCGAACCGGGTGAGCTGCTCTGTACGGTGGAGTGGGATTACCCGACTTTCCACCTGCGGATGTTTTGTCTGGAATGTCGGTTGGTTTCCGGCACTATCCGGCTGCGGGAGCATGCCGATGCGCGCTGGCTGTGCGCGGATGAGTTGGACAGCGTGGATTGGTTGCCGGCTGATGTGGAGGTGCTGGCGGCGCTGGAGCGCCGTTTGCGCCGCAGCTAATCAGTTTTTTATCCCTCCGTATTGGTAGCCTGCTTTTTCGACGGTGCTGCGGAGGAGTTCGTCGCTGAGCCTTTCTGCGGATTGGATGGTGACACAGTTCTCCTTGTGGGAGGCGGTGCAGGCGGTGACTCCGGGGAGGGCGAGGATGGCTTCTGTCATGTGGCGCTCGCAGTGCGGGCACATCATGCCGGTGACGGTGATGACGGTGGTGTGGTTCATGGTGATGGTGGTGTTTTGTTGAGGTGATGGGATGGTAGCAGATTCCTTTTGCCCGAATTTCAGGCGGCGCAGTCTCAGGGCGTTGGCAACGACACAGAAACTGCTGAGGCTCATGGCAGCAGCGGCGATGCCGGGGCTGAGGGTTCTGCCGAGCAGGGGATAGTATACGCCGGCGGCCAGGGGGATGGTCAGTATGTTGTAGAAGAATGCCCAGAAGAGGTTCTGGCGGATGTTGCGGATGATGGCGCGGCTGAGCCGGAGGGCGGCCACTACATCGCAGAGGCTGCTGCGCAGCAGGATGATATCGGCGCTCTCGATGGCCACATCCGTTCCGGCACCGATGGCGATACCGACGTCGGCACAGGTGAGAGCAGGGGCATCATTGATACCGTCGCCCACCATGGCTACCTTGTATCCCTCATCCCGGAGCCTGTGAACCATGGCGGCTTTATCAGCCGGGCGCACGTCTGTCCGAATTTCGCTGATTCCGACCTGTGCTGCGACGGCTTGTGCCGTGCGCGCGTTGTCGCCGGTCATCATGATGACCCTCAATCCGCTTTGCTGCATGCTGCGGATGGCTTCTGCGCTGTCAGGTTTGATGGCATCTGCCACGGCAATCATGCCCAGCAGGGTAGTGCCGCAGGAGATGAACAGGGGCGTTTTGCCTTCGTCTGCCATACGCGCGGCGAGGGGGGAATCAACGCTGATACCCAGCCGGTGCATCAGGGCGGCATTTCCGGCGGCACATACCTGTTCATTGATGCTGCCTTGCACACCCAGCCCGGGCAGGTAGGTATGGTGCTGCTGCTCCGGGTAGGCCATACCCGCTGTGAATTGCCGGATGGCATCGGCGATGGGGTGTTGGCTTCCGGCCTCCAGCGCGGCGGCGATGCGCAGTAATTCATCCCGTCCGGTACCGTTCATCGGCAGAACATCGGTCACGACCGGGGCTCCGGCGGTAATGGTTCCGGTTTTATCCAGAATGACCGCCGTCGTGTTGCGGGCATTCTCCATCACCTCGCCGCTGCGGAAGAGAATGCCAAGCTCTGCACCCTTGCCGGCTCCCACCATGATGGCTACGGGGGTAGCCAGCCCCAGCGCACAGGGGCAGGAGATGACCAACACGGCAATGGCGCATCCCATGGCGAATGAAACCGTGCTGCCTACCAATATCCATGTGAGGGCGGTCAGCAGGGCAATCAGGACGACAGCCGGAACAAAGATGCCTGAAATGCGGTCAGCCAGGCGGGCGATGGGTGCTTTGGCGGCAGCCGCTTCGCCCACCATGGTGATGATATCGGAGAGTGATGAATCCTTGCGGCAACGGCGCACGAGGATATGGAGCGCGCCGTGCCCATTGATGGTGCCGGCGTAGACCGGGCTGCCGGGCTGCTTGTCCACAGGCATGCTTTCCCCGGTGAGGGCGGCTTCATCGATGGTTGATACCCCCTGCTGCACGTCACCATCAGCCGGGATGCGTTCGCCGGGGCGCACCAGAAGGATGTCTCCCGGTTGCACTGTGTCGGCGGGGACGGTGATGGGTGTGCCCCCACGCAGCAGGTTGGCGGTGTCCGGCAGGAGCTCGCGCAGCTTTTCCAGTGCGGAGCCTGTGCGCCCGGTGGAGCGCGCCTCCAGCCATTTGCCGAAGGTGATGAGTGTCAGTATCATGCCGGCGGATTCCAGATAGACTACGCCGCTGTGCAGCCAACACACATCCACGATGCTGTAGAGGATGCCGGCGGCTGCCCCCAGTGCGATGAGGGTGTCCATGTTGGGGGCTTTCTGCCGGAGCGCACGGCTGCCGGAGATGAAAAATTTTCTGTTGAGCCACAGAATCGGTAGCAGAAGCAGAGCCTGCGCGGCAATGCTCACCCCGCCGTGCAGGGCATGGTGCAGCACCATCATGGGCAGCAGAAAGACCAGAGACAGAAGAAAACGCCGGAGCAGAGGGCGGCTGTCCTTCCTCGTGTCGGGGGCAGGAGCATTTTTCTGCAGCTCTGCTCCGTATCCGGCGGCTTCCACGGCAGCTATGATGCAGCCTGCGCTCTGCTGTGATTCGTCGAACTCTGCCACCATGCTGCCCGTCAGCAGATTTACCTCCACTGCCTGCACTCCGGGCAGTACGCGCACACACCGATCCACTCTCGCGGAACAGGCGGAACAGCTCATGCCCGTAACCCTGAAATGTGCTTTCTTCATGTTTGCTGAAGCTAACTTTAGCTTGTTACGTTGTGAAAATCAAGCCCCCGGCACGTCAGTACTGATAAAGCTTGACTCAGATGGGGTACAGGAGTATGATGCGCGCGCTCAAATTATGTACAAACTGGCGCTATCCATCGGCATGCTGTGTATCAGCAATCTGTTCATGACCTTTGCCTGGTATGGTTTCCTGAAGAAACCGGGGGAGGGTGCAGACCATGCCTGGTGGAAGCTGGTGCTGCTGAGCTGGGGACTGGCCTTTTTTGAGTACTGCTTCATGGTGCCTGCCAACCATATTGGCCGCTCTGTGGGGCTCTCGCTGGCGCAGCTCAAGATTATGCAGGAGGCCATCACGCTGTGCATCTTTGTGCCTTTCATGCTGTTCTATATGGGCGAGCAGTGGAAGTGGGATTACCTCTGGGCGTTGCTCTGTGTGATGGGCGCGGTGTATTTCGTGAACCGTGAGGCTCTGCTGGTGTCCTGAGCATGGAAAGTTTTTCCTCTTCACCGCAGGTGGAGAGGTGAAGCTGTCACATGCGGCTATTGACGGAGGGGGCTTTTTGGGGTAGGATGGAGGCATGAGCAAGGAAGAAACGAAGAATCAGCCCCAACCTGATGAGGAGAAGCCTCTGAACGAGGAAACACTGCCTGAGACGGCAGAGGAAACGCAGCCTGCGGAGGAGTCCCCCGCAGATGAGCTGACTAAGTGGCGCGATCTGGCGCTGCGCACAGCGGCGGAGTACGATAATTACCGCAAGCGCTGTGTGAAGGACCGCGAGGATTTTACGAAGTATGCCAACCGCAGTCTGCTGGAGGAGCTGCTGCCGGTGATTGATAATTTTGAGATGGGCATGCAGATGGCCGGTCAGGACACGTCATCCATGATTTACATCGGCATGAGCATGGTGCAGAAGCAGCTGGTGGATTTCCTGGAGGGGCAGGGGGTGGAACCCATTCCTACGGAAGTCGGCCAGATGTTTGACCACAACATCCATGAGGCCATCATGAGCGAGCCGTCGGAGCAGCCGGAGGGTACCATTCTGCGTGTCCTGCGCAAGGGGTACAACCTGCGCGGTCGCCTGCTGCGTCCTGCCAATGTGGTGACGGCGGCAGCCCCGGAGACAGAGGAGAAGAAAGACTAAGCATTTCCCGTCATGTCCAAGGATTATTACGAGGTGTTGGGCGTAGACCGCAATGCGGATGATGCCACCATCAAGAAGGCTTACCGCAAGCTGGCCATGAAGTATCATCCGGATCGCAATCCGGACAACAAGGAGGCTGAGGAGAAGTTCAAGGAAATCGGTGAGGCTTATGAGGTGCTCAGCGATGCCGATAAGCGTGCCGCCTACGACCGCATGGGGCATGAAGCCTTCAAGAACGGCGGTATGAACGGTGCCGGCGGCGGTGGTTTCGGCGGTTTCACCGACCCCATGGATATTTTTGCCCAGATGTTCGGCGGCGGATTCGGGGGATTCGGCGGATTTGGCGGCGGTGGCCGTCAGCGCCAGGCAGACCCGCGCCGTCCCGGGGCTGACCTGCGCTATGATTTGGATATCACGCTGGAGGAAGCGGTTCACGGGTGTGACAAGACTCTGGAGATTGAACGCATGGTGCCCTGTGACAAGTGCGCTGCCACGGGTTCGAAGGACGGTGCGTCCGGCTTCAAGCAGTGCCCCACCTGCCACGGTACGGGTGTAGTGACCCGCCAGAGCGGCTTCTTTGTGCAGCAGAGCACCTGTCCCAGCTGTCGAGGCGCGGGGCAGACTATCAGCAATCCCTGTTCCCATTGCCACGGGGAAGGCCGGGTGCACAAAGATGTCAAAATTACCCTCCATGTTCCGGCCGGCGTGGGTACCGGCACCAAGCTGCGCTCCAGCGGCAATGGTGATGCCGGGGTGCATGGTGGTGAGACGGGTGACCTCTACGTGTTCATCGAGGTGAAGCCGCACGATATCTTCACCCGCGAGGGTACGGATCTGCTCTGCACCATGCCGGTGGCCTTTACGGAGGCCGTCTCAGGCGGCGTGCTGACTGTACCTACGCTGGATGGTCCCTCCAAGCTCAAGATGCCGGCCGGAACCCAGAGCGGCACCATCTTCCGCATTCGTAACCAGGGCGTGCCTGCGCTCAAGGGGAGTGGACGCGGGGATTTGCTGGTGGAGGTGCAGGTGGAAACGCCCACCAAGCTCTCCTCCGCTCAGGAAAAGGCTCTGGCGGCATTTGCCGAGACGCTCAAGGATTCCAATCAGCCGGAAGTGAACGAGTTCCGCAAGCGTGCCGCTCGGTTCATGAAGTAAGAAGCCGGAACCATTCCTGCCATGCACCGCTGCTACTTGCCCGCTGCTGATTTCTCCTCTCCCACCCTCACTCTGGAGGGAGAGGAGGCGCATCATGCGCTGCGGGTGATGCGGCTGCGTGTCGGGGATGAGTGTGAGGTGTTTGACGGCGCGGGGAAGGCTGCGCGCGCCCGCATCCTTGCTGCCGGCGGTGGCTCGCTCACTCTGGGAGAACTCCGCCCGCTGCCGCCGCTGCCCCCCGTGGCGGGAATCACACTGGCGCTGGCTATTCCCAAGGGCGGAAACATGGATTTGATTGTCCAGAAAGCCGTGGAGCTGGGCGTGCAGCGTATCATTCCGCTGGTGTCTGAACGTACTATTGTGCGCCTCAATGCCAAAGAAGCGGCGACCAAGGCGGCCAAGTGGCAGCGTACGGCGCTGGAGGCCTGCAAGCAGTGCGGCGTCAATACTCTGCCTGTGGTGGAGATTCCGCAAAGCTATTCGGCTTTCCTGAAGCGGGAGGATATCCCGGCTCTGCGCATGGTGTGCGCCATTCTGCCGGAGTCGCGTCCCATGCGCGAGGTGCTGGAGTCTGCGCGTGCCGCCGGTCAGGATGATGCCATTCTGCTTATCGGGCCGGAGGGCGATTTCAGTCCAGCAGAATATTCGGCCGCCATGCAGACCGGGTATGCTCCCATATCGCTTGGCCCCATCATACTGCGCGTTGAAACGGCGGTATTCATGGCTTTATCCTCCGTTCGCTATGCGTTGGATAAGTAATTTTTGCTTTACTTGCGATAAAAATAAGTTAGCATAGCGGGTATGGAAGACATGCCCAAACTGCCCGAAGATAATCAACCTGTCACCCGTAGGGGAAGAAAACGCATTGTAATCATCATTGCCGCGGCGTTAGCTGTGTTGGCGGCTATTATCGCGAGTGTGGTGCTTATTTGCACCCACCGTGCGGAACAGGCAGATAAACAGGCACGGGAAGAACGCTCAAAAGCACAGGCCAGAGAGCGTTTGCATCAACGCGCAGCCGATAAGGCGCGACGGGCCGAAGAACAGCAGATGACGGAGACCGGCGCTTCTGAGCCTGTCCCTGTGCCGCCGACAGAACCGATACCTGCCCCCGCGCCACTGCCGGAACCAAAAGAGGAACCAAGTCCGGCAGATGCTCTCCCCTCTGCTCCGCAGGCATCGGAAGCGGATGCTCAGGCGCCTGAAGCCGCGACCGAACCAGCTCCTGAACCGACATCTGAGGCTGCCACAGCCGATACGCCGCAGCCGCCGTCACCTGAGCCGCAGCCTGCGAGCGAGCCGCAACAAACAGCGCCGAATCAATCGGAGAAAAAGGAGGTACACCCCATCGATGTCACCAATGCGGCCTCTTTTGAGGCAGGCGTTCTCCGTGCTGTTGAGGAGGGGCAGTATGAGATGCTGGCCGAGTCACTCATTCCCGGTATTCGGGCGGTATCTCAGGATTTGCTCAGCGGCAGCAAGCTGAATTATGCCGCCTATCGTCGTTCTGATTCGCTGATGACGGCAGTAGAGCTGTGTGTGCTCATCAAAACAGTAGGTGAAAAGCAGCTCCGCGAGTTGACGCAGGGGCGGGAAGCCGGGCAGGGGAAACTCTTCATGCACTGGATGCTGCGCGACCGTGTGCGCCCTCTGCGCGCCTTCATTCGCAACTTCATGGCGCAGGAGGGAGACCCCGAGAATATGGCGTATTCCCTTCGCACTTTCTTTGAAATCTGGAAAGGAACACCGGAGCAGGAACGAGCCCGCTATCTGAATCCGGCCATTGCCTGCTCGCTGCTCAGCCCGGAGGTGGCACACTCTCCCGGTCTGATTCGGGTGCGGACACCCCGCCTGAGCCCGGTGCAGTTGTTTCACTATTTCAGGGAACAGGACAGACACCGCCGCCTGCTCACGGATATCAAAAAAATGAGCGTAGAGCGCCTGCTGATGGTGGTGGATGTGCGGCTGCCCATGTCGGAGTTCAACTGGGTGACAAAAAATCTGGATTACGACCGCGCCACATGGGCACACAAGGCGTACAACTCCGTGGCCTACCTCATGGAGCGCGCCACCAGAGATACTGACCCCTACACGACTTATACCTTTGAAGAAATCCTGGAGGAGGGCGGTGTGTGCCGGGATCAGGCCTATTTTGCCGCTTGCTCTGCCAAGGTGATGGGTATTCCCGCCGTCATCGCCGTGGGGGACGGAGACCGCGGGCCGCATGCCTGGGTGGTGACGCAGGTGTCAGATACGGAATGGAAGCAGGTGAACTCCTACGGCTACACCACCGGCGTGTTTGATAATCCCTGCTCCGGGAGAGAGCACCACGAATCCATGCTGCTCACTCGGACGAAACGTGATAACCCGGAAAAATTCAATGCTCTGGCTGATGGTCTGGTCTTTTCCCGTTTCATGGTCAGCATCGGTGCGCATGCAGAAGCACGCGGTGCCGCGCGGTATGTGGTGGGCGCGTTCCCTGAAAATTCTGCGGCGTGGGATAATCTGGTGGAGGTGATGGAAGCTGAAAACGGACCGGTCGTGACACCGGAGGAATGGCAACAGATTCACCGTCGCATCCTGCGCCAAACACGTAAAAATACGGAATTGAACGATTTGGCAGCTTATGTGGAGGATGAGTACCTGATGGACGAAGGAAATGCCGCCGCGCGTAAAGCCGCCATGGAGCGCAATATCCGCAACATGCGGCGCAACGTGGGGGATGCGCGTAGTGATTTAGTGGTGGAGGCCATCAACCGTCAGGCCGCTATTCTTTCGGAGAAAGGTGATGTGCGCGGACTTCTGCGTCTCTATAAGAAAGAGCTGAAGGGATTTACCTCACGCGGTGATGTCTTTCAGGAGCTTCTGGCTCAGTGTATCATGCATTACAGCGAGGCCGAAGCCACCGAACGGGAGTGGGCAAGTCTGGCCAAGGAAGTGGAAAAGCTTTTCGAACGACATATCCGCAGCGGCGGCGCAGACTATTTCAAGCTTTCCAAAGAGGTGGAAATACAGAAGCAGCTTGTGGAGCTTTACGAAAACGCCGGCAATGTCAAAAAGGCCAACCGTATCTATCAGGACGCAACCCGTCGGTTGGAACGTGCCGAGGGAGAGGAGGATTGATTCATCCGAAACAAGAGAGTGGGTGAAAACGCATTTATGCAGAAAATCAGCCGCTTTTCCGGTGAGGAAAAGCGGCTGATGAGGAAAAAGCGGTTGCGATTTACTTCACCAGAGTGTGGCCGGTCATTTCGGCGGGCTGGGGAATGCCGAGCAGGTGCAGCAGGGTGGGGGAGATGTCGGCCAGAATGCCGTCTTCCATGGTGATGCTGTCCTGATCCGGGCCGCAGTAGATGAGATCCACGAGGTTGGTGGTGTGAGCGGTGTTGGGCGAACCGTCCGGGTTAATCATGTTCTCGCAGTTGCCGTGGTCGGCGCAGATGAGACAGCAGCCGCCCAGCTCACGAATCTTTGTCACGCACTTCTCCAGCGCCTTGTCAACGGCCTCGCAGGCGGCGATACCGGCTTCCAGGAATCCGGTGTGGCCCACCATGTCGGGGTTGGCAAAGTTCATGATGGCGATATCGTAGTTGGCGATGGCATCCACGAACTTGTCTGCCACTTCGCCCACGCTCATCTGGGGCTTCTCGTCATAGGTGGCCACCTCGCGGGGGGAGGGAACGAGGATGCGGTCTTCGCCCTCAAACTGGGTTTCCACACCACCGTTGAAGAAGAAGGTGACGTGGGCGTATTTTTCCGTTTCGGCAATGCGGAGCTGCTTGAGCCCGGCGGCAGCGATGACCTCGCCGAGGATGTTGGTGAGCTGTTCCTGCTCGAACACCACGGGAGTGGGGTAGCAGGCCTCGTATTCCGACATCGTGACGTAGTTCACCTTCGGCTGAGCCTCGCGGTCAAAACCGTCGAAATCATCATAGATGAAGGCGCGGGAGAGCTCGCGGGCGCGGTCGGCGCGGAAGTTGAAGAAGTACACCACATCGTTGTCGCGCACGCGCTGCGTGTTGCCCTCGCAGAAGATACCGGGCTTGAGGAACTCGTCCGTCGTGCCTTCGGCATAGCATTTCTCGGCATATTCAGCGGGTGTGCAGCTGCACTGCTCACCGCGACCCAGCACGATGGCATCCCAGCCGATTTTCACGCGATCCCAGCGCTTGTCACGATCCATGGCGTAGAAGCGGCCCACCACGGTGGCGATTTTAGCGCCGTAGGGAGCAACTGCATCCTGAAGCTGCTGCAGGAAGCCGGCTCCGCTCTTCGGGTCAGTGTCTCGTCCGTCGGTGATGGCATGGATGAAGATGTCCTTCACTCCGGCCTCTGCGGCGATGCGCACCAGACCGATGAGGTGGTCAATGTGCGAGTGTACACCGCCGTCGGATACCAGCCCCATGAGGTGCAGGCGGGTTTCGGCGGCTTTTGCAAAGGCTTCTGTGATGACGGGATTCTTTGCAAGGGAGCCGTCATTGATGGCGTTGGTGATGCGGCAGAGATCCTGGAACACGACGCGGCCGGCGCCGAGGTTCAGGTGACCCACTTCGGAGTTGCCCATCTGGCCGTCCGGCAGGCCGACATCCTGACCGGAGGCCCCCAGCATGGTGTGCGGGCAGGTGGCCAGCAGCTTGTCAGTGAACGGCGTGTTGGCCAGCACGGTGGCATCGCCGGTTTGTTTGGCAGCCTCGGGACCCCGGGGATTGCGGCCCCAGCCGTCGCGGATAATGAGTACTACGGGTTTGTTTGCCATATTGTTGTATTGTTGTTGTTAAAATGAGAAAATGATTTATCAGCGCATGTCCAGCACGGGCACGAGCAGGGGTTCATCCGGCCCGGTGTACTTGGAGAGCGGGCGGAAGAGGGTATTGTCCTCCAGCTGCTCCAGAATCTGTGCCACCCACCCGGCCGTGCGGGCTATGGCAAAGAGCGTGGTGAACATGCGGGTGGGGATACCCAGACTGTAATACACCGTGGCAGAGTAAAAATCCACGTTGGCGTTGAGGTTCTTGCGGGCTCGCATCATCTTGGCAATCATGTCGCTCATGCGAATCCATTTCGGTTCCCCAATGGTCTGTGTGAGGCGGATGGCGATGCGGCGCAGCTGCGGGGCGCGAGGGTCAAGCGTGCGGTACACGCGGTGTCCCATACCGAAAATCTTCTCGCGGTTAGCGAGTTTTTCGTTGATGTAGGCCTCCACGTTGTCCTCGCTGCCGATTTCCTTGAGCATTTCGATGACGGCCTCGTTGGCCCCGCCATGCAGCGGTCCCTTGAGGGTGCCGATGGCCGCGGTGATGGCCGAATACATGTCCGACAGGGTGGAGGCAGTCACGCGCGCCGAGAAGGTGGAGGCGTTCATGCCGTGGTCAGCATGCAGGATGTAGGCCACATCCAGAATGTGTGCTTCCTGGGGATCCGGCTCCGTTCCCTTGAGCAGCCAGAGGAAGTGGGAGGCCTCGTCCAAATCCGTGCGGATGGGCGGCAGATCCAGTCCCTGACAGATGCGGTAGTAGTATGCCGCCATGACGGGAATCTTGGCAATGAGCGACAGACCGATTTCCTTCATCTGGGAGGGGTCCTTGGTGCGGTCATCATACATGCCCAGCATGGAGACGGCCGTGCGCAGGGCACTCATAGGCCGCGCGGTCTTGGTGGCGGATTTGAAGAAGTCGAGGATGGGCTGGGGCAGCTCGCGGTCAAAGCGCAGGCGTTGTTTGAGCCCTTCGAGCTCTTCTCGATTGGGAAGTCGTTTGTTGAGCAGCAGGTAGATGACCTCTGAGAAGCTGCAGAGGTCTACCAGGTCTTCAATCTCGTAACCGCAGTACAGGAGGCGTCCCTCCTCGCCGCGAACATCGCTCAGCCCGGTCTCGTTGGCAATCACGCCCTTGAGCCCCTTGGAAAAAATGGGTTTCTGCGGTGTCTGGTTATCGTTCATAGTACTCTGTTTCGGGGAAAATGATGCAGGCTGTCGAAGGCCGCCTGCGGAGCCGTGTTGAATGTGGTGCGGGGGCTTCCCGGCGGTGCGCAGCCTCAGCAGGTGGCGTACCAGGCATCCTCCAGCTCGCCGAAGGTCTTGATTTCCACGTCCTCACGAGCTTCCAGCCATGCTTTGACAGCCTGACGCTGGGTTTCGTTCGTCTGAGTGGGATCAATGGCAGTAGCGAAGATGTGGCAGCCATCCTCGGTGATGTTGCCATCGCAGTTCAGGCCATTGGCCTCTATGCAATTCTCCACGAAAGCGTGCAGGAACTGCTCACACTCGGGAGCTTCCACATCGCCCTTGTAATCAAAGGAAAAACCAAAGCAGAGTTCCTTGAACTCGCCCACGCGATACTTCTTGCGGAGTCTTTTCTTCATGGTGCGCCCATTTTACACAATCCCGGGGCGTATGTCAACGCTATTCCTGCGCGGGAATGTCGAAAATGACGCGTAAAATGCAAGTGTCGGTTTATATTTTACATCCGCAAAGACTGTTCAAATTTTTTTTTGAAGCATAAGTAATCAGGGAGGCGGAGAGTTGCAGTAATGCTTTGCGGGCGGATGCCCACCGTGATCTAAATGGTAAAAACGTCTTTTAGCTGAGCCTGTTGTTCTTTATGATTTAGACTGAGATGTTTGTCTTCCGGCGCGGTGCAGTAAATAAACGAAGAGGAATGGCGCTGGAGCTATCGCAACACCCGGAATATAAAGTTTGAGATTAAACAAAATGTGCACCATTTCCATCGAAAATATAGAAGAAATCATCTCTTCCTTATACATTGTAAATACCGAAATCGGAAGATACAGATATGAGATACAAAGAATAAATATTATATCTCTCTTCCAAGAGGGTATTTTTTTAATGAGAGAAAATAGCTTGTAAACCAATGTCATCAAAAATGACAAAAAAAGCACGGCGCAACAAATAAATATATATATTACACATCCTCTGAGAAGATACCCTCTGGGAGAAAAATATACAAATGGAAGATATAATAAAATAACCCACAGGAATATGCTTAAAAGTGAGCATGAATACATCCTGATAAATGGAATATTTTTCATTTCGGTATGTGTTATGTTAGAAAAAATCTAATTTACGATTAAAGGAGACAAGACGGAGGTAAAATCACATTTTTTTGGGTATGGCGGTGGTGAAGATTCGGTTATTTTCATGATGTTCTCCCTTTTGATAGAAAAATGTTGAATCTTCAGACAGGGATATCTACGGATTCTCTTGATGTTTCTTCAGCAGTAACAGCAAATCAGTTGTGACCAATTTTTGAGCATCAGACGGATCGAACCTCTCCCACTCAGTATCTGAGTAGTTCAGCACCTGAAAGTCACTGCTTTTTTCGCATGAAAACAAAAGAAGCGTCATGCTTATCAACAGCATCTGTATAAAGAACTTCTTCATTACCGTTACTTACTGAAAGGATAGTAAATGAAATTCACCAGCCACCCCACGGGAGCGGCGGCTATAGTCAGGGGAATATCTGCGGTATCAAGTATCCAAGAGAGCGGTCTCCGGAATTGATTACCGAGAGTGCGTCGAGCCGGCAGTCTGTCCAGTATGATGTTAGCTCCGTTCTTCAGGCGCCGTGAATATTCCGCAGGCAGACGTTCTGCTCCGACCAAATGAACATCCGATGCGGGGAGAACGGGGAACGATTCCCCAGCCAGCGGTGGCGTTTCCCATTTGCCATAACCGGTGCAGGCTAACCGGAACTGTTCTTCTGTCAGCACGGCATAGAAGACTTCCTTTTTTTTCTGGAGACCGGAGATTATCTTAGCGCTATTATCGGTGTCAGGATAAAAAAATTGCTCATTTCGTAAGAGGCTTATATTCCATATCAGAGAATCTCTATGCCTGATACCTGCCGGTATGTAGGCGACCGGAATCTCCACATAATAGGTATCTCCCTTTTTCCACGCAACCAAAGGCGATTCTTTGTGCCAGGAGCTGTATCTGTTATTTTCTACCTCAAGTAGACGGCTTGGTTCCTGTTTGCCCACATTGTCGAGCATGCTGCCTGAGTCAATGAGGGTAGTGCATGAGTTCAGTCCCCCTGCCGCAAGGCACAGGGCTGCGGTAGTAAGGATTTTTTGGAAAAAGCTCTTCATCTCTTCTGTCTCCTTTACTTAGGATAATACTTCCCGTCACCGAATCCGCAACAAAAATGTGCAAAAAGTGTGGATTTTCTCATAAATGGAGAAGTGTAAAAACAAAAGCGACACCGGAAAGCTCCCCGAAGATGTTACCGAAGGAGCCAATATTCCTTTTGTTACGCCTGTTTCTGAGCTTGTATCGGGTTTTCTCCCATTTCCATTTGCTCCAAGCGCGGCGGGGTGTGACGCTCCCGGTTTTCCTCATAGAGGAAAGATGTGAGAGCCGTTGTGATAAAGACCAGTATTACCAGACAACTGAACAGCCGTGAACGGAGATGGGAACTTTGGCTGCCGCTGCGTGCCTTCCCCAGAATGCAAGCTGCCACAAACGAAGGAAGGGTGACCAGTGGTGCAAAGAGAATAAGCATTATTCCGAAGCCATCGTTCATTCTTCCGAGGAAGGCTGCAGGATGCGCCAGCCCCCAGGCTGAGGAGAATTGACAAATTCCCCATATATAGGCTCGAGCCACGCAGGATGCAGAATCAGTCGAGCGAATAAAGAACCACCCGGCCAATCCGGCACCCCACCAGATGAAATGCAGCATGCTTCTTCCGCATAAATTGCTCCGGATAATAATCCCCTCATCAAATAGAAGGTCATAGCGGCGCATGAATAACCACGCCAACAGGCAATAGCAAGCTAGTGCCAACAAGGAAAAGAGCGAAAGAATGAAAGGCCATTTGCTCTTGAGCTTCATAGCGTAACATCCTGTGACCATGAGTACGGTGTGTGTGCTCAGCGTTTGTTGAGATAGTTGACGATGCCGTGGCCAATGGCTTCTGCGTAGCGTTTAGCGCCCTCCGGGGAGGCAAGGAAGCGTGCATGCTGCGGGTTGGATAGATAGGCCGCCTCCGTGATGACGGCGGGAACGCAGTTCTCTTCGCAGGCGTTTAGCCAGTCACCGCCGCCGCGCCGACCGTCGTTGCGCAGGATAGTGGTGCAGGGGACTCCATTGTTGGGCATGCCTTTTTCAAAAATGGTCTTGTTGACCACATCCGCCATTTCCCAGGCCAATTGGCCGCCGCGTTCATTGCAGTACATGGCACCTTTGTTGTAGACCATCCAGTGGTTGGTGTGGCTGTTGTGGTGCAGGAATACGACACAGGCCGGTTTTTGGTCAAGAGCGTAGTCCACGCTGAGCATACCGACAGCCATGCGCCGCGGCTGGTGGCGGGAGCGGTATATGCCGGTGACCACGGGGGTGTTCACCTGGTGCACTCCGGCGGTTCGACCGGCTGCTGCCAGCTTTTTGTTGGTGGGGGCTGCACCGCGATTGCAGATGAGACAGGTGTACCCCGCCCGCTCGATGACTCGTTTGGTGTGGATGGCGTTGCGATACCAGAATTCACATTCCTCAATGCTGCCGCCATAGCGGGCATCCGGGGTGCGAGCCCCCTGTCCGCCGCGCTCCGGGTGGTAGTAGTGGCCGATGTCCAGCACGACGGTGCGGGATTGCAGCGCCTGAGCACAGAGGCGCTGTTGGGTGCAGCTTCCGGTCAACAGCGCAAACGCTGTGGCCGTGGCGAGAACAAACAATCGAAATGGGTTCATAATGGTAACTGTGTCTGGCCGCCCGGCAGGTTGGCTCCTACCTTGCGATAGGCCGCAGGCATGGCTTCACGGCCTCTGGGCGTGCGTTTGATGTAGCCCTGCATGATGAGGAAGGGCTCGTGAACGTCCTCTATGGTGGATTCATCTTCCCCCACGGCTACAGCCAGCGAGGCCAGACCCACGGGACCGCCGCCGAACTTGTATATCATGGTTTCCAGCAGGCGTTTGTCCATTTCATCCAGCCCGTCATCGTCGATATCAATCATGCTGAGCGCGGCCTGTGCCACCGCATCGGTGATGCAGCCATCTGCCTTGACCTGGGCATAATCTCGCACCCAGCGCAGCAGGGCGTTCGCCACACGGGGGGTGCCGCGGGAACGGCGGGCAATCGCCATGGCCCCCTCCGCTGCCAGGTCAATCCCAAGCAGCCCGGCAGAGCGGTGGAGGATGAGGCAGAGCTCCTCCGCAGAGTAGTAATCCAGCCGGTTTACCAGCCCGAATCGTGATCGCAGCGGGCCGGTGAGCATGCCGGCGCGGGTGGTAGCACCCACCAGCGTGAATTTCGGCAGATTCAGCTGGATGGAGCGGGCGCCCGGTCCCTGGTCGATGATGATATCGAGCCTGAAATCCTCCATGGCCGGGTAGAGGTACTCCTCAATAGCGGGGTGGAGGCGGTGAATCTCATCAATGAAGAGCACATCCCCCTTTTCTACATTGGTGAGAATTCCCGCCAGATCGCCCGCTTTTTCAATCTGGGGGCCGGAGGTGGTGTGCAGCTTGTGACCGACGGCATGGGCAATGATGTTGGCCAGCGTTGTCTTGCCCAGTCCGGGCGGGCCGCTGAGCAGAACGTGGTCAAGCACATCTCCGCGCATCTTTGCCGCCTGTACCATCAGTAACAGCCTCTCCTTCGCTTTTTCCTGCCCGCAGAACTCACTGAAAACCGGGGGGCGCAGCGATACATCGTAGCCGGAAATCGGCGCTTCAGTCATGCGGGTGTAGAGAGATTCTGCCATGGTCGGAATACGCGGAGCATTTTATCACAGCTCCCCGATTACGTCAAGGGAATGAAAAAAAGGTCAAGTGGCACATGTGTTGAGATGAAGTTGAATACGCGTTGCGATAAATGCGTTTGTTCGGCGCTTTTTGCTTTACTTGTTTCTCAAATCGGGTAGGATGAGTGAGAGCGGGTAAACTGCTGTTTTTCGGTAATGCCAACCATGAATGACTTCCTGATACACGGACTCCTGCCGATTGCGGTGCAGACGGTCGTGGTGTGGCTTGCCCTTTGGTGGGCTGCCGGGGAGGCGCGCGCGTGGGGGCGGGCTCTGGTGCTGGCAAGCGGATGGGCTGTGGTGCAGATGCTGCTGCTCCTGTGTGGCGGGGCGGTGGGCGTGACCGAGCGCCCCGTCGGCTTTGACATGTCCTTCTTCGTGCTGTGCATTCTTCCGTTGCCCATGGTCTTCTTTCTGGCTTGGTTGGGAATGAGGGCGAATTTTTCTCGCGCGCACGATGCAGTGGGGGTAGCTGTTGCGGCTCCGCTTGTTCCTATGTTGATGCACGGTTCGGCTCTGGAGCTTTCCCCGGCGCTGCTGCTGACCCTGCCGGTTGCCTTTTTCCTGAGTTTCTGGTTGCCCACCAGGGCAGGAAACCATTCCGGCGGTTATGTATCCGTGGGGGGGGAGCTGTTACTCTCTCTGGCTCTGGTGGCTGATTGTGTGGTTTTATTTGGGGGATACCTCATGTTTATCGCTCCAATGGTACAGATAGATAGCCGCATTGGCGCACTGGCTGCGCTGGTGCTGGTATCTCTGTTGGAGTTTGCTGCGGCTATTACCGCCTTGCATTGCACGCTGCGGCGCGCACTTCTGGTTGCCGTGGCCGCCGGATTGCTGCTGCCTTTGTGGGTGATGGTCATCGCTCTGACTCTTCCTTTCTGATTTTTCCGTTGGCTGCTTCCCGGAACAGAGTGCGGAATTGTACAGAAATGATATACGGACGCAGCGACCGTATGCATAAAGTGTTATTGTATAATGTTTTGCTTTTTATTTTTGCTTGAGGTTTGATGAGCCGATTGTTATATTCCCGGATATTAGCGACACGCTAAAACAGACCGGGAGGAGACAACGCATGAACCCTATCAGAAACATTACCCGATTTACCTATGATTCCGCATCGTTTCAGGGATGGCGATTAGCAGTGTGCCGTCATCATGTGCATTACGTACGCTATTTTTCTGACAGGGAGTATGGCGGGGAGCAGGGCGCTCTGGCAGCAGCTCTGGAGGAACGGGCGAGAGTGTATGCCCGCTTGGAGGAGTTACCATATGAACCGAAAAAAGCATTGGTGGACTTTGTCGAGAATCGTCCGGTCAGCAGACGTTCGCGCAGGGGAAAATCCCGTCGGCGGAGAGGTACAACGGAATAAAAGAAAGCAACCCGCTGCTGCGGCCGGGGGAAGACCACATTCCCCGGGGCAGAGCGGGTTGTTCCGACGCACGGCTCTCTGGCCGCGTGGCATCAGGTGTGCTTGAAGCTCATGGCTTCTCTTTCCTCGAGGTGCTGTGCCGGTGAGTGGTGCGTCAGAAAATCCATGCAGCGCTGCATATCCTTCAGCAGTAGGGCCGCCATATCCATGGTAAACCCGCGGCGAACCATCACGCGCATCACCACAATATGCTCCACCGGTCGGGGCAGGCTGAATGCCGGCACCAGCCAGCCGCGAGTGCGGAGACGGTCAGAAAGCTCGTAGAGGTTGAAACCGGGGCGGAAATCTGGCTTCATGCGGAAGCACACGGCCGGTATGCCGCCTTTGGGCGACCCGGTGCAGATGAACTCAAAGCCCCCCAGTCTGTCAATTTCCTTTGCCAGATACGCCGCCACATCGTACGCGGCTTCATGTACCCGTCGATACCCTTGCATTCCGAGGCGCACCAGATTGTAATACTGAGCAATCACCTGACCGGCGGGGCGGGAGAAATTCAATGCAATGGTCGGGACACTGCCGCCCAGATAATTGACGGCAAAGCAGAGTTCGGCGGGCATATCATTTTTATGCCGCCAGATGACCCAGCCGCAACCCAGAGGTGCCAGCCCATATTTATGACCGCTGGAGCTGATGGATTTGATGCGCTCCAGCCGGAAATCGAACTTGATATGAGGGGCGCAGAACGGTGCCAGAAAGCCGCCGCTGGCACCATCCACATGCACATCCACATCCGGGCCGCCGGATTCTGCCAGCTTATCCAGTGCGCGGCATATATCCTCCGGGAACTCGTAAAGCCCGGTATAGGTCACACCGAAAGTGGGCACCACACAGATGGTGTTTTCATCCACCCGCTTGAGCATCTCCTCGGCATTCATACAGTAGCGCCCCTCGGCCATGGGTACCTCCCTCAGCTCCACATCCCAGTAGCGGCAGAACTTGTGCCAGCAAATCTGCACCGGGCCGCATACCAGATTGGGGCGCTCAGCCGGTTTACCAGCGGCCTTGCGGCGTGCGCGCCAGCGGTGCAGCGCAGCCAGACCGCCCAGCATACATGCCTCGCTGGAGCCCACGGTGGAGCAGCCGATGGATTCTTCCGGCTTCGGTGCATGCCAGAGCGCGGCAATCATACGCACGCAGCGCTGCTCAATTTCGGCGCACTGGGGGTATTCATCCTTATCAATCATGTTCTTGCTGATGCACAAGTCCATGAGCCGATGCACTTGCGGGTCAGCCCAAGTCTGGCAGAACGTTGCCAGATTCTGTCGGGCATTGCCGTCCAGCATCAGCTCCTCTTTAATCAGCTCCAGCGCATCTGCCGGGCGCATCGGTTGTTCCGGAATGGAATCCGTGGGCATCGGTTTCGCCATGTCGAGCGCGCCGAACATGTCCATTGCTTCTGTGTCTGCAAACATTTTCATATCCACAGCGTGAGATGCCAACATTACCTCCCGCCGAGCAAAAACAGACATTCCGAATGCTCAATTCCCACGCCAAAAATCACCATCCACCATTTCCTATCTCTGGTTGAGACTCGTTTTACCGGAGCAAATCCGGCAGTCCATAGTGCGCATTGCTTGCCGGGGGAATGCGGCCCACTCTACTGGTCCTCAGTTCGGCTCATAACTCAGTCAAATGTCATTTTAATGCTTGAGCAACTGCTTGGCTCAGGGCAGTTCGCTTCGGCCTCAGAGCTGGCACGCTGCATCGGCATCCAGAAACACCTCCTCAGCGACCTGTTGTCGCTCCTGAACATGCCTGTCGCAGAGATTGAGAAATGGCTCTTTGAAACTTGCTGAGCGACCGATTACAAGCCACAGCCGCTGCTCCTGGTATAGCCTTAAACATCGTTTACTTCGTCACAGACACCCGCAAGACAGGGGGAAGCTTTGCCGAGGTCTGTGGCGTATAAAGAAGCTCGTACCGCATGAGAGCTTGATTATCATGGAGGATGGTACGTGGATTAAGGTTGAGGACATCTTTTCCGTTACTGAATCAGGATTTCTTTAAGTTAGATAATTCACACAAACTAACGAGATAACGATGTCGAAGCTTGACACCTTAGGTCAAAATCCCTATACTGAAAATCATGCAGGATAACAAGGATGTGTTACACACGATTGGCAGCAAGATAAAGTGCAGGCGTGAACGTGCTGGGCTAACTCCTTCTGCTTTCGCTAAATCGGTTGGCCTGACGAGAGCTGAATTGATTGAAATTGAGTCAGAATTGAAGGATATTTCCATTTTACTCTTACTGCAGATAACTGCGGTATTCGATGCCGATTTTGAAACTTTTATGAGTTCTTCTCTTACTCCCTTGGAGGAGGCGTATATTGAGCGGAAGCGACAATCAGAGGCGCAGCAAGCTTCTCAAGATTTTATGAATACAACTAAGTTAAAGGCAATAGACCTTTTTGCTGGCATTGGTGGCATCCGAATGGGATTTGACCAAGCTTTCGGCGACGAGATTGAGACCGTTTTCGTATCGGAATGGGATACGCATGCTCAGACGACATACCAGGCAAACTATCTGGACTTACACCCGATAGCTGGCGATATTACGAAAATTGACGAGAAAGACGTACCAGAGTTCGATATATGCTTGGCAGGATTCCCTTGTCAGGCATTTAGCTTGGCGGGGCAGCGCAAGGGATTCGATGATGACTATAAGGGTATGTCCCGTGGTACTCTTTTCTTCGATGTTGCTCGCATTTGTTCACACCATCGTCCTAAAGTGATTTTCTGTGAAAATGTAAAAGGTCTTACAATTCACGACAAGGGTAGAACATTCAAGATTATTACCGGTACGCTAGAACAGATGGGATACAGGGTGTTCCACAAGGTTCTCAATTCCAAGGACTATGGTGTACCTCAAAATCGCGAGCGCATTTATATCGTAGCCTTTCGTGAAGATGTCGCGCCTGATAAGTTCGAGTTTCCCCCGCATTCTGGTAAAAAGGTGTGCTTGCAGGACATTATAGAAAAGGAACCAGTTTCTGTAAAATACTACCTCAGTGATGTCTACCTCGATACGTTGAAACGACATAGAGCACGACATGAAGCAAAGGGCAATGGCTTTGGCTACGAAATTCGTCCTCTTGATGGAATTGCTGGTGCTATTGTATGTGGAGGCATGGGTAGAGAACGTAATTTAATTGTTGACAAGCGTCTCAAAGATTTTACACCTGTAACGCATATCAAGGGTGAAGTAAACCGAGAGGGCATTCGAAAGATGACTCCTCGCGAATGGGCTCGCTTGCAAGGCTTCCCCGATAGTTACCTGCTGCCTCTGTCAGATGGACACTTATACAAGCAATTCGGAAACAGTGTTACTGTTCCTGTAATACGAGCCATAGCTGAAGAAATCAGAAAAGCTTTGCAGATATCATGAGCAGCGATGGAAATGCCACGGGCGGTAACATAGGGGAGTGGAGTGAAGTGTACGTCTTCTTCAGGCTACTCGGGGAACATGAAATTTGTTCTTGTGACGCGAACCTGAACAGGACGAATGAAGTCTTCCCAATCTTAAAAATCATTCGTGGTAAACTTCCTGATTCTGCTGTGTTCTGCTATTACCATGAGTCAACTGACACATGGGAAATCAAAACGGGGAAGACGACTTCAATTAAAATAAAATCTTCTGAGAGTACTTCTGAAGCAGATGATTTGCTCGCTCTTCTGCTTGAAAACAATAAGCACCCTGATAGGTTCGCAAAGGCTGGTAAGTTCTTACAAAGGCTGAGCATTGAGGCCATCAAGGCTGAGTCACATAAGAAACCGGACATCACACTTCAAATATCTGATGTAAGAGCTGGTACGGATCCGACATGTGGATTCAGCATCAAGTCGTATCTTGGTCAGCCGCCAACGTTGCTTAATAGTAGCGGCGATTGCACGAATTTCCTTTTTGAAGTAGACGGGATTTCGTGTGATGATGTTGAGTCTATCAATAAGTTGGATAAGACCAAGGAGATTATGCGCACCATTAAAGCAATGGGAGGTCGTCTGATTTTCCAGCAGTGTTGCAAGGATGTATTTGCCGAAAACTTGGAACTTATTGATACTGCAGCAGAACAGGTCTTAGCAGAGTTATTGAGTGCTCATTATTTCGAAAATTGTGGTACTATTTCAGAGGCAACAGAATACGTGATGGCCAATAATATTCTGCGACTCAGAAATCCCAGCGCGTACAAGACTCTTGTCAAACGTCTTCTTGATACTGTTGCATTAGGTATGACTCCTGGTACAGTATGGGATGGTGAAACTGACAGGACCAGCGGCATTATCATTGTCAAATCAGATGGTGATGTAGTTACCTACCACGTATACAATAGGGATGCTTTCAAGCAATACCTGTACATGCAAACAAAGTTTGAGCGCCCGTCCAGAAAGCGTCATAAGTATGGGTATCTCTTTGTTGCGGATGGCAAGGTATACATCAAGCTGGCTTTGCAGATTCGCTTTAGGTGACTTGTTAACTTTTGTTTCCTTTATATCCGTGTCCTTATTGTGTATATGAGTTCTAACGAAGAATCTCCGAATGTTCCTACTGGCAACAAGGGCGAATGGGGGGAAGTATATGCCTTTTTCAGGCTTTTAAGCAAACCTCTCCTTCGACAATGTGATGAGAATCTCAGAACAGTAACCGAAGACGTAGGCGAAGGTTCAGATGAAATCGGAATAGTTTATTTTAATCAAATATTACGAAGACCTCATAAGGATCAGCCTCCGTTGTGTTATATCTTAGATGAAGACAATAATCAATGGCGGGTCACATCGAATGGTATAAGTAAAGTAGTCAGTTCCGTTGACTGCGATAAGCAGGCGAAAAAATTACTGCGCGATATACATGGTTGGGGAAAGGGACGAACAAAGCATTTTCCTGACGCCTATGATTTTTTAGTAAATCAATTATTGGCAACATCCATCAAAGCAAAATCCGAAGATAAACAGGATATTGAGCTGACGATAAAAGAGAAAATATCGGGCAGTTTCATGCGCTGTGGGTTTAGTATAAAATCATTGTTTGGCAGTAAACCTACTTTGTTAAATCCATCACGACCGACTTGTTTTACTTATAAGATTTCGGGAATAGACATAGAAACAGCAAATGAGATTCAGGGATATAGTGTAAGTACCATTGAATATAAACCCGTGCCAAAAGGCTGGATACCTTCTATCGTATATCGAATACAAGAAAAAGGGGGGGCTTTAGCACTATATTCCATGCATGAAACATTCGAGAAAAACATGGAGTTTATCGATACAAAGATGGCTCAAATGATTTCATATTATGTACTGGAGGCTTATGCTAAAAAGCCTAGTGCAACAATGGGGCGTGGTAGTAGCCGGCGTATTAAAGCTATGACTAGGCGTATTAGTAAATCTAATCCGTTGGGATTTTCAGAAAGAAATAAAGATTTACTGTATGAGTATAAAATCAAGAGGTTCCTCGAAGCTGTCGCTCTAGGACTGACTCCCTCTACTGAATGGTGCGGTGAAGAAGATGCAAGTGGTGGTTATATCATTGTAAAATCAAATGGGGAGCTTGTAGCATTCCTGATTTACGACAGAGCTCAATTACTCAGCTATTTATTCAACAATACACAACTTGAGCACCCCTCTTTCAGTAGACTGAATGAGCATAAGGAAGAAGATACAGGTGCTGAATTGGGGACGGAGAAGAAGAAAAAGAAAAAAGAAAAGAAGGAGGAAGAAAAAGCCCCGTCCACTCCAATTGGAAGAATTTTTGAGAAAAACGGAAATCTTTTTATAACACTTCCATTGCAAATACGCTTTACATTATAAATGGATAGGCATACGCCAGAGCAACGACATAGAAATATGTCTGCAATAAAAGGAAAGAATACGAAGCCCGAGATTTTAGTCCGAAAAATACTTCATTCAATGGGTTATCGTTTTCGTCTCCATTGTAAAATATTACCAGGCAAACCCGATATAAGTTTGCCTAAGTATAAGACCGCTATTTTCATACATGGCTGTTTCTGGCATAGACATCCAGAATGCAAGTATTCAACGACCCCATCAACAAACGTTGACTTTTGGGTAAAGAAGTTTGCTGAAAATACGCAAAGAGATGAGAAGAAGACAAATGAACTTATTTCTCTAGGTTGGAAGGTTCATGTTATATGGACTTGCGAAATAAAGGATACTTCAGATTTTAGAAATAAGTTGAAACTACTTTTATCCTGATATTCATGAGCAACCTCAATCCAGAGCACTTACTCCAGTTCGGCATCAAGGCCGTGCAGGACTTAGCCTGTTCAGATCATTACCTGTACGTCTCCATCAAGGCTTACGACTTCCAATGCATTCCGCCTCATGACAACGTACAAGGCGGTGTGTCGTTCTCGTTTCAGCTTGGTGGATGAGCTACAGGTTAAGCATCCGCAAAGGGTGGCTGCAATACGAGAGCAACTGGATGTGCTTTTTCCAAGTGATGCGGAAGAGGACGAGCTTTGGGCTTAGGTTTTAGACCTTCTTTATCCCTTTCTTAGCCCTTGCGTTCATACATCTCCGGCGGTACGCTTCTGGCATAGTTCACCCAAGCAACATCGTAGACGTACATCGGGGCAATGGGAAGCCCTGTTCCCAGCGCTTGTACGAGAATGCGGTCATCACCTCGCTCCTCCAGTACAACGTACTTCATTGAGCCATCCTCGCCGGGGTCGAGCCACTCAGGCTTGATTGTGACGATGTCTCCGCGCTTTATCTTACGTTCAGTCATGTATGCTTGTGTGGGTGGTATTATAGCTCATTTTGATTATGGGGTAAATCAGAAAGTGTAAAAGTGGCATATGGTCTCCATTTTAGTCGATGAAAAAGCCCTCATCGTCCAGCTCTTCCTCGTCCATAGCCTCGCGCTCTGCCAAGTATGCGCAGAACTCGGCGTAGTCATCCATCTTGGCCTTGTCTTCGGCATCTGCGGATTCGTATTCTTCATCGGTGAAAGACTTGCCGCTGGCCTTGCGGGCTGCGTGCTCGTTCAGAAGTTTGGTTATTTCTTCGTTAGTCATTGGCGTTAAGTATTTTGTTTATAATGAAAGTATAGCATATAGGGTACAAGAGTTCAGCTTTTCTTGCTTTTCTTTACTTAGACTCAATGCTTTACGAGCTTGCGTTGTCGTTTGAACTCCATCTACAACCCCTGAATGCAAACAATCTTCGGCTCTTCTGCAATAATTGTGGAATGACCCAGGGACGCAAGAAACGCAGGAGAAGAAATTTATCAGTAAAGAGCAGAAAAAGATTGAGCATGGAGGAGAAATCTCCTACCATGCCCTGTGTTGTGT
>SUVN01000036.1 GCA_015061985.1 Akkermansiaceae bacterium | reverse complement strand
GTCAAAATTACGTTTTTTCGCTGTACATCGCATTTCAAATGCGATGTACAGGTAAAAACGTGTAATTATGTCAGGGGTGAGGGTTTGTTCCGTTCCAAAAATGGATTGACATCCGGGGATATAGGGAGAAATAACACCCATATACGCCTGATGAATACAAGAAGAAGGTGATTAAATAAGATTTTTAAGTGTAGAAATAGTGTGTTGTTGTGCAGTAATATCAAGAAAATAAGTAATTAAGGAGGAAATTTGCGTAATTTGCGGACGCAGCGACCGTAATGAGTTTCTTTGTTGCGGTGTTAAATAAGCTTTATTTAAGGTGGTTTTTGTGGTAGCGTGAGTTTCGGAAAATATTCGTTATCAACAATACATTAGCTTATTTTACTGCCATGAAAGATAAAAAACATATTCCATATTATGTGAGCATGCCTGTTGTATTTATTTTGTGTTCATTATTTATTCTCCTCCTCATCACTGGTGTTTTGTTATCTTTATACGATAAAGATAATATTGTATTAAGTCGTGTGTGTTATTTCTGTTCTTTTATCAGTGGTGTATTATGCCCGATAGTAAATAGTGTCTATCGCATAAGGAAGCAGGAAATTGAACACCAGAAAGAGCTTCAAGAGCAACAGGAGCGACAGCGGCAAATAGAACTTAAACAACAAGTGGAACTTATTAAACAGATGGAACTTAGAAAAAGGGAAGAACTGCCGAAACAAAAAGCTCGTCAATTATGGAATCTTGAGGATGCAAAAGAATGTGCTATCTGCGTATCAGCGCATCAGTGGAAGCAGGTGCTTGCCGATGGACGTGAGAGAAAGCGTTCCAGTGTCAGCGAGGGTCAGATTATTGCTCTGCCTCATGTTCTTAGTTCGTTGCATAAGGCTTACGGAGATTCGTTCCCTTGGACGAATCTGTATAACTCACACACTCCGCAGGCTGCAGCTGCTTTTGCCAATGATAATGACTTGATTCTCATCGGCGGGTCTGTGACGAATCCTCAGACCGGTGCGGTGTTCCATTTAGTCAGAAACCGTGTTGATATCAGATATACACATGAATGGTTACAGGTTGTGGTGCATCATGGTCAGGATCGGGGGACGTACCGTTATGATATAGAGAGAAAAGGAACTATAGATGATGGTATTTTTGAAGTCACCAAAGATTATGCCATTATTCTTCATGTCACGGTACGCGGGGCTGTCAGAAACCGAAAAATTGTTGTCCTTGCCGGGTGTACGACGCTGGGAACGGGCGGTGCCGGTCAGTTCTTCTGCAGCCGGATGATAGACAACAAGCATTGGCAGACCATGGGGGATAGGGATTATGTGGCTATACTGTCCTGTCCGTATGTCAATCAGCGTCCGGACATGGAAAATACGCGGGTGGAAGAATTCATCAATATCTGATGAAGTGAGGGCATCTCTTTATGTACTGAGAGAAAAATCATAGGAGCGACAGATGGTGTGTCTGACTGTCTGTTGCTCCGAGGGCTCTCTGCAATTTTTCGTTGACAGAGCGCGATGAAGTTCTAAAGTAATAGGTAATATAAGTTTAGCTGTTATGAAAAATATAAATACTTTGTTTTTAAGCTCTGCAATCGTATTGGGCGGATTGTTTGTTGTTTATTTGTTGTGGGGGCTGACCCTTATTATGAAGGAGCAGCAATTGACTGGTGGAAGTCTTATATGTCTTGCAAGCTCTTTTTTGTGTGGTGTCCTTTGTGGAATATATAAAACCATGTGGAAGAAATATCCCCAGCGGGCGGCCATGCGGTTGTGGAATCTTTCACAGCCGGGAAATTGTGCCATCTGTGTGTCTGCCCATCAGTGGGAGCAGACGCTTGTCGATGGACGTAAGAGAAAGCGATCCAGCGTTAGTGAAGGCCAGATTTTGGCATTACCTCACGTCGTCAATTCTCTGAATCAGGCATATGGAGATAGATTTTCCTGGGTGAATCTGTTCAATTCTCATACGCCCAGAGCAGCGGCAGCTTTTGCTGCTGAGGATGACTTGATTCTCATTGGCGGGTCTGTGACGAATCCTCAGACCGGTGCGGTGCTTAATTTAATCAGAAACCGTGTTGATATCAAATATACACATGAATGGTTACAGGTTGAGGTGCATCGTGGTCAGGATCGAGGGACATACCGTTATGATATAGAGAGAAACGGAACAATAGATGATGGTATTTTTGAGGTCACGAAGGATTATGCCATTATTCTTCATGTCACGGTACGCGGGGCTGTCAGAAACCGAAAAATTGTTGTCCTTGCCGGGTGTACGACTCTGGGAACGGGCGGTGCCGGTCAGTTCTTCTGCAGTCGGATGGTAGACAACGAAAAGTGGCAGAAAAATGGGGATAAGGATTACGTGGCCATCCTGTCGTGTCCGTATGTGAATAATCGATGTGACATGGAAAATACGAAGGTGGAAGAATTCATCAATATTTGATGAAGTAGTCCACTAGTGTCTCGTTTGGCAAGTTCTACTCAATACACGCAACGCGTAAGCGTTTGTGTTATAAAGAATAAATAAGAATGATTATTGTGAAGAATTAACTGGACGAGACGCTGGTGTATCGTTCGGTAAATGATTCCATAAGTTTGCAAAGGATAAATGGGGAGTTAACGAGAAGTACAAAGTCAAATGGACGATGGACAAGGTGGAAAATTCCGCTCGCGCTGCTCGCATGCAAAAGCTTTGCAACTAAATCATTGACTACTGCGAGCCAGCGGCTCGCCTGACTTTTCCTTCGTCCATTGTTCTTTGTCCATTGTCCTTCAAATTCCCATTTTTATCTACCGATGTATCCATTCCTGCTGTTTAGCTATTTATCGAACGCTACTCTAGGATGAAACGGCTTTTGAATCTCGTATTGTCAAAGGGTAACACTTCCTTCTCTCAACTTTTGCCCTTCACCATCTCTTAAAATCCATTGTTCATTTATCATTGACCAACTGCTTAGTCTCCCATCTTGAATGCGGAATAAATGATCAAGTGCGGCTGTACGCTTGCACCGCATGTTGATAAGACCCGCCGGCTTCAAGCCCCCCATGAATAGTCGGCGTTCAGTCGCGGTGAAAAGTGTTCTCTTTTCAGAAAAGTACGTATGTTATTTTGCATCGTATTATCATCATAGTAGTGCTCTAATCTGTTTACACGCCTTTACAGAGAGCCAGCCGTATATCAATAGTGAAGTACTTTATGCTGCTTGAAGGAGTTTTAGGCGGGTGGTAAAAACGCGCCGCATCCCGGCAGGAATGCGGCGCAGAGAAGTGGAGAAGAGCGGAGCGCTTATTCGCCCTCTGCTGCGGCTTTGGCAGCTTCTGCTTCAGCCTTGTTTTCGGCGGCTTCCATCTCGCGCTTCAGGTCATCTATGGACACGTCTGCGGGAGCTGCGTCGAAAGCCTTCACGGTGCCGAGGTAGGAGCTTTCGCGGGTGGGCGCGTATATCAGCTCGAAGATGTTGAAGTCCTTGAGCCCGGGAATGCCGCTCCAGGCAAAGATTTTGGCTTCACGCTTGTTGTAGGCGGCCTCGTTTTCCACGGCCAGATTGCAGGCGGTCTTGCCATCCTTGTTCACGGCAGCGGCATCAGCACCCAGAGAGAGCAGGGTGGAAACCACCTTCTCATTGCCGCGCATGGCGGCCAGCATGAGGGGCGTGTAACCGTTGTTGTCTTTCTGATTGATGTCCAGCCCGGCATCCACCAGCAGAACGGCGGTGTAGGGCATGCCGCTCCAGGCGGCCCAGTGCAGGGCCGTGAAGCCGTCACGGTCCTTAGCCTTGGCATCTATGCCAGGAGTGGCCAGCAGAGCGCGCACGTAGTACAGGCGGGAGATGTCCTTATTGAGTGCTTCCTGCGTGTTGTTGAAGTTGCAGTAAGCAGCCCACATCAGCGGCGTGCGACCGGTGTTGTCCGGGTAGTTCACAAAGTTTTCCACCGTGGACATGCCCTGGTTCATTTCCTTGATGAAGGTGTCATCCTTGCCGTTGGTGACAGCACCCTTGCGGATGATGGAAACGAGCGAGTCTGTGGGGGATGTGTGCTCAAAAGGAACCATGGCCAGCTTGCAGAGATAGCCGAGGGTGGCCATTACGCAGACCAGAATGAACATATCCTTGATGATGGGTCCCCACTGGGTCTTGGGAACTTCGTTCACGTTTGCCCCGTCGTTCGTACTTGTCGTGTTGTTGTTGTCAGACATGATAGGAATAGTGGTTCCGGGTTATCAGGCTTCAGCGGGTTTCTCCTCGGTTGCCTTGGCGGCTTCCTCGGCAGCGGTGTCTTTGGCGGCATCCTCCTCCGGGTGGTCAGACACGAAGCTGTCCTTGGTGAGGATGATGGCGATGGGGGAGATGAGCGCCATTATCAGGTAGATGGTCCACATGAACTCCGGGGAGTGCCAGAAGTCGATGTGCCCGGTGTCCATCTTGGCGGCAATGCCGTCGAAGCAGAGGTAGGATACCAGCAGACCGCCCACCACGCCGTTGACGGGCTTGGCGATGAACATCGGGAGCGCGGAGAGCGACATGTAGGAGGCTACCTTGTCCTTGGGTGCCACGCGGGCCACGTATTCGGAGAATCGCGGGCTGAACAGCAGCTCACCGGAGGCGAAGATGACAATCTGCAGGAAAATGGCCACGAAATAGGCCTGACCGATGGTCTCTATGCCGGGGATGATGAAGTACCAGTGCGGCGGCACGGCCATGAGTACCAGAGAACAGGCAGAGATGGACATGCCGGAAATCATCAGCTTCACCGTGGAGAATTTGTTGAGGATGGGGATGATGAGAATCAGGCCCGTGATGATGATGAAGGGGTTGATGGAGTTCATGAACCCGAGCTGGAAGTCATCACCGATGGTGCGGGTGTAATACTGCGGCATGATGAGGAACTGCAGCGTGAACACCAGACGCACGCCCAGCGTGAGCAGCAGGAACACAATCAGCTTCTGGAAGGCCTTCTCACGGGCTACCTCGCCGATGAGCTGCAGCGGGCGGCGGGCGGCCGTCTCCTTGCGGTTGAGCTTCTCTTCCGGCACGGCATAGAAGTCATCATCAATGAAGCGGGTGAAGATGAAGGCAATCACGTTGCAGCAGGTGCCGAAGTTGATGACCCACAGCAGCCCGTCCACGTCCCCCTGCCAGGCCAGCAGCGGATCCACGATGGCAAAGCCTGCCAGCAGCGCGCCGATGTTCATGAACAGGTAGTAGAAGTTGAACCCGGTCGGGCGCGAGCGCAGGGTGGTGAATCGGCGGATAGAGGTGGTAATACACGGGCTCATGAACGCCGTGCCGAAGGACATGATGCTGATGCCGGCCATCACAAAGTAACGAGAGGCATCCTGCGACAAACCGCAGATTTCCGTGCCGAAATCCGTGCCCATGCCCAGAATCACGCGCCCTCCTATCAGCAGGATAAAGCCGATGAGGTAGGTGCGGCGCAGACCGATGATATCGCAGATGGTGCCCACGGCGAACACGAACATGGAGATGAAGAGCGTGTACATGCCCACCCAGTAGGGGGCATCCGCATCTTTGAACCCGCAGTACTTGTTCAGGAAGAGGGTGAAGACGATGATGAGCGTGAAGTACGACAGGCCGTCGAAGAACTGAATGAAGTTCGTGAGCCAGAAGTTCTTCCCGCAGTCCTTCAGCACGCCGAACTCCGAGAAGTATTTGACGAGCGGATTGGGCTTGGTGGTGGAACTACTCATTGTTTGCTAATGGGTGTTTTACTATGTGTTGTCGGTGGGGTAGAAAGCTATTACTCCAGCACGGCACCCTTGCTGGCGTTGGTCGCGAGCTTGCGGTAGCGCTTCAGCCACTTGCCCTCAATTTCCTGCATGGTGGGCTGCCATACGGCGCGGCGAGCGGCGATTTCCTCTTCGCTCAGTTCGGCAGAGATGCTGCGGTTGGGGATATCGATAGAGATGATATCGCCGTCTTTCAGCAGGCCGATGAGACCGCCTTCCGCCGCCTCCGGGGAGACGTGGCCGATGCAGGCACCGTGTGTGGCTCCGGAGAAACGGCCGTCCGTGATGAGAGCCACGCAGTTGCCCAGCCCCTTGCCCATGATATAGCTGGTGGGGGCAAGCATTTCCTGCATGCCGGGGCCTCCCTTGGGACCTTCGTTGCGAATGACAACCACATCGCCGGGTTTCACCTTGTCAGCCAGAATGCCGGCACAGGCTGCTTCCTGGCTCTCAAAGATGACAGCCGGGCCGCGGTGTACCAGCATCTCCGGCAGCACGCCGGCTTTCTTGACGATGGCGCCCTGTTCCGCGAGGTTGCCGAAGAGTACGGCCAGACCGCCGTCCTTGGAATAGGCGTTTTCCGGCTTGCGGATGACGGCAGCATCCTGAGTCTCCAGCCCGGCAATCTGTTCACCGAGTGTTTTGCCGCTCACGGTGGGGGTATCAAGATTCAGCACGCCGGGAATGCTGCTGATTTCCGAAAGAATGGTCATGATGCCGCCGGCTCGTTTCACATCATCCATGTGGTAGCGGGAGCTGGGTGCGACCTTGCAGATGTTCGGGGTGCGTTTGGAAATCTCATCAATGCGGTGCAGATCGTAGTTCAGCCCGGCTTCTGCGGCAAAGGCGAGGGTGTGCAGCACGGTGTTGGAGGAGCCGCCCATGGCCATATCACAGGCAAAGACGTTGTCGATGCTCTTCTCCGTGATGAGGTCGCGCGGCAGGGGGCCACCCTGTTTGGCCATTTCCACGGCGCGGCGGGCAGCGGCTTTCCAGAGTTCCTTGCGCTCCTCGGAAAGGGCCAGCAGCGTGCCGTTGCCCGGCAGCGCCAGTCCCACCACCTCGCAGAGGCAGTTCATGGAGTTTGCGGTAAACATGCCGGAGCAGGAGCCGGCGCCCGGGCAGGCGTTGCACTCCACGAAGTGCAGCTCTTCTTCGGAAATCTTGCCGGCGGTGCAGGCGGCCACGGCCTCGAACACGCTGTTGAGGTCAAGCACTTCTCCGTTGCGGCCACGGCCTGCCGCCATGGGGCCGCCGGAGCAGAAAATGGTCGGTATGTTGCAGCGCAGCGCACCCATCACCATGCCGGGCACAATCTTGTCGCAGTTCGGGATGCAGATGCAGGCATCAAAAGCATGGGCAGAGAGCATCGTCTCCACGCTGTCGGCTATCAGCTCGCGGCTGGCGAGGGAGAATTTCATCCCATGGTGGGCCATGGCGATACCATCGCACACGCCGATGAGGTTGAACTCAATGGGAGTACCGCCGGCCTTGCGAACCTCGTCCTTGATGAGTTCGGCCACCTTGTTGAGGTGGACGTGACCGGGAATCACTTCGTTGAAAGAATTGCAAATGGCGATAAACGGCTTGCGGATGTCTTCATCCGTCATACCCGTGGCACGCATCAGGCTGCGATGCGGGGCACGCTCTCTTCCCAACTTGGTACGATCTGATAACATAGCGCGCGCATTGTACCACATTCACTCCCTGATGGCGAGCAGAAAATTTTGCAGCCACCCACACCGTTCGGAATGGGTGGCCGGTAGAAAAACGCCTTGCGGAAATCAGTTGAAAAGCACGCGTACGGAGCCTTCCCCGGATTTGGGCCCTATCCATCCGCAGGAACGCAGATTGTTATCCTCCTGAAGGATTTTTTTCATTTCCGTGCGGAATTCTTCTTCATTGTAAGGTGATATCCAACCTTCGAATTCGAGGTCGCCGCGACAGAACTCTTTTCTTGCTTCACGCCAGAAATCTGCACTATTGTTGAATACAAGTCGGCGGTTGACAATGTAGGTGGCGTGTTTTGTTTCGCTCTTGGGAAAGGGCGCTTTATTCCGGGTGTGATTCTGCGACATGTGGTAATCGCAGACCAGAAAACAGCGGAGGTATTTGATGGTATCCCCTGCATCCCCTCCACGTGTAATGGGGTCGTCGCAGACTCAGCAAGACGTTTAGCTGCTGTGTTAATCCCCTCCACGTGTAATGGGGTCGTCCCATGTGGTGTCAAGGTGATACCACTCTCCGTTTTCCATTTGAACAAGATTCCAGGAATGTTCGGCACCTCCCGCATGCCTGTTGACGATATGGCAGGGCAGACCGCTCATTTGTGCAAGCAGGTAAAATGCGCGGCTGTGCGCACCGCAAACATCTTTTGAAACAGAAACTGCAGTTCCAAGGGGGGGGCTATCGTATTTTAAATGCGATAGCACATTAATCAACTCAAAAGACAAAGCATTACAGATAATCGGCACTAATACAAAAGGTGATTTTACAAACATATTTTACGGCTAAAATGTTCAAAGAAAGGAAAAAAGCTTGCTATCGCATTTAAAAAGATATATATTTATCAGGACGTTTTCCCATTTCAGAAGATACCGACAATGAAGTTACATTTACCAGTTCAGCTTAGAAGACTCCTGCTTGTTGCCCTTATTTGTCAGCAGTTCGAGTGGGTTTTTGCAGAAACGCAGACGTGGCCCTACACCGAGCCGACTTCGGCTGAGGTTGTGATTGCCCCGAGTGAACCGGGAGTGGATGCCGGGGTTACTATTTCTACGTGGTCTGAGGCGACATACGTAGACTCCATCATCTTTGAGTCAGGGGGGAAGTACACCCTGACGGTAGTCGGTTCCGATATGGGTGGTACGGATGATTATTCCGATTTGCCGGGGTATGGTGTGTTGGGTGATGGGAACACAGATGTTAGTGTCATTGGCAGTAATTCTCTTATCTCTGACACCTCCGTAAAGTTGGTGGGGTATACAGATATTGATACTCTGACTATAGATGGGAACGCTGTGCTGAATATTGCTCCGGGAATTTACATGAACGGCAATCAGCAGCACGATGAAGCGGGCTCGGAAGAAGACGGAGTTTTTCAGAAAAGTTATGGTGTAAAAATTAACGAAATCATCTTGGGCCGTGGCACGCTGATGATGGATAACGCTCAGGGGTATCTGTATGATAATTATGGCATGCCCTTTGATAGCGATGAAACTTACGAATCTTCAGAAGCCGCTCCGGGGTATACTCTTACCCTGACTCACGATGAGGCATGCTTGCAAATGGGGGCTAATGCCCGTTCAAAGTGGGATATCATTAACGGTGAACACAATGGTTCTTACCATAATCTCACCGTTGGTGGTGAAGCCCTCAGCTTTGATGTCAACACTCTCAGTGGTTTGAAAAATCTGACACTGGGAGGGGGAAATTTCAATTTTCAACAAAGCACGGAGGCTATTCACGGGGATTTTTCCATAGAGGGGCAGGCTGATGTGGTGCTCCATAGTGATAACATCATGGCTCAGGATTCCGGGGTTCTCAGCCTTTCCGGGGTGCTTGATATCGGTGCTACTACTCAAACGCTTTACTCAGAGCATGCTCTGGCACTCCACGGCGGTGTTGTTAAGGCAGCGGCTTCGTCCGACGGTACTATCGGTACGCTGATAATAGCAAATCCGAATGCTACCGTTTCCTATGAAGGGGGATTGAATCAGATAGGCGCTGCCATTCAGGACAGTACAGCCCTCCATGTCGGTAACAATACGCTTCAATTTTACGGCGGTCAATTTTCCGGTTCTTCTGCTTTGCACGGATACGGTGTGGTGGAAGATACGCAATCCAATCGCCTTATCATCTCCGGGGCTATTGTCGGCTCCGGTAATCTGGTATTTAATGGTCACGGCATGGTAGAGTTGACTTCTGTCAGTAATGAATTCTCCGGAAACGTGACGGTAAAAGAGGATGCCGGAATCTCCTTGGCGCATACACAGGCTCTTATCAATGCCCAATCCGTGAGTGTTGAATCCGGAGCGATGTTGTCTTCCGCCAACAACGGAAACCCGCTTACCCTCAATGGGAGTCTGCTCCTGCAGGAGGGCGCCATTCTGCATTTTGATACCTTGAGCCCCGGTTTGCAGGTTTTGGAAAATAACGGCACCTATTCCATGGATGTGGATAGTGACAAAGCCGGTATTCTTGCCAATTCGTTTTCCATAGGAGAATCACTGACTCTTTCTTTTGGAACGCAGCTGGATGCAGTCAATACCTACCTGATTCTCAAGGGTAATGAGACATCTTCCTTCTCCGCCGGCGGGAATGTGACTCTTTATGTAAACGGGCAAGAACTGGATGCGTCCCGGTATATCATTACTTATGCTCCGCAGACGAACGTGTTGATGCTTACGACCCAGATAGGAAATGTCTGGACCGGTATGCAGGATTCCGTCTGGTCTGTCGAAAATGCATCCGGAGGTGCGGGGAATTGGCTAAATGCGCAGGGGTACTCAGATGCCGAAGCTGCCATCTTTAACAGAACGTTCTTTGACCAACATCCTGATACAACGGAGGGGAGAATCACTATATCCGGGAAAGTGTCTCCCCGTGGAGGTCTGTATATCTCTAACAACATAGGGCAATCTTTTACCTTTACAGGCGATGAGGCAAGGGAAGGCAGCGGTTTGGAAAATACCTCCATCACTAAAAAAGGGACGGGAAGCGCTACGCTCAGCGGTGTCAAGGCTTCAGGAATCAGCAGGACTACGGTAGAAGGCGGTCAGCTCCGACTTGAGCAGGGAAGTGTTCTGGAAACTAGAGAAATCCTTGTCCAAATGGCAGGATTGCTTTCTCTGGAGGATGATTCCGTTATTTACGGGAACGGTGGCGATTACAGCATTACCAACACAACCGGGGAAACGGCAGCTCTTCGCGGGGTTTCTCTGGTGCAGAATGAAATGTGCGGAGAGGATGGGATTCAGGGACAAATCAGTAATGCTGTCGTTACGGGGTATGATTTGAATAATGTCGGCTTCAGTGGAAACGGTGAACTGCATCGAGTACAAATCAATGACGGTACGGAAATAGCGGCCGGTCGTTACAAGCTTTTCGGCTTGTTGACCTTTAACAGCACTCTGCTCAATAAAGGTACCGTCTCTTTTGATGAAAGTGCTCTCATCAACATAGGTTCCCTGGCTCCGAAAGCTGGCACGGAATCGACCTACACTCTTATTTCCGGCGGTGTTATTGAAGGATGGCAGGATATTGCGCTGGAACGCTTTTATTACCATGGCGTTGCGCTTAGTCAGCTGCAGCAGCGTCCGGTGCTGAATCTCAGCACGGACGGGGAGTTGGATATGTCGCTGAATAATATTGCCCCCACTTCATGGGATTCCAACTGGGGGCTCAGCAATGCGCCCGTCTTCGGTGCCGTATACAAGGGTTCCAACCAGTACCTGCATCATCCCTACGATAGTGACCAGATAGGTTCTCTCTATACATACAACAATATCGTAATGGGGGGGAGCGCAAATACAACCGTCATGTTGGTCGTACAGGGGGCTGGCCCCTCTGCAAGTTCTTCGTCCCTCAGTGTAATGTCCGGTCAGTGGGGTAGTAATAACTCATCTGCCGACCGACCGATTGAGCATTGGAGCATAGATCAGGGGGCTAATTATCGGCTTAAAGTGGCCGGGGCTTATGTGGGAGAATCTTATGCGAACACGTATTACGGAAACAGCCATCTTTACATTACCGGGGAAAGTGACAGAACCGACACGCAAGTGTATGGCGGCAGCTATAATGTGAGACAGGTCGGGGATACATGGTTGACCATTGAAGCGGGAACATATGATGTCATCTGCGGCGCATCCTATCATGCAGACTTGGAAGGAAATGTGCATCTGTACTTGAATGGTGGCTCTCTTAATGCCGGTACCTCATTTGACAACATCAATTCTCTGCGTGCCGCCGGGATTGGGGGAAATGTAGATGGCAACGCGGATATCTACCTCAGCAGTAATTTCCGCTTTTTGGATTCTGCCGGAAATAACAGCCCTTTGATTCGTATTGATGGTTCAGGGGTGAGCGGTACTTCTACTCTTCATTTTACCGATGGAGTGCGTTATTCTCATCTCAGCGGCATGAATGTTCTCATCCCCATTGAGTCCGTTGACGGCAGTACTGATTTCCAATATCCGGAGGGAGAATCGGAGTTTAACGGACGCTACACCAGCGTAGAAATCACAGGATTTGACCGCATAGAACTGACAAAAGGGACGCATGTGTCCATCCAATCCTGCCTGTTTAATATAGATAAGGATATCACCATCAGCGGGCATGGTACTATTCAACTGGTGGATCCCCGTGTAACTCCCATTTGGAATGGTGTACCCTCTCCCTTTGACGAAAAGGAAAGTGAGCAATGGCATGTTCTCCCCACGCCGGATCGGGATATCATAGTAACCAACCACGCCACTCTCCATATTTCTACTCGCTATGTCACAGCCTGGAATGCCGCGCCTGCCAACCGTGACTGGATTCTGGTGGAGGATACAGGTACGCTTGATATGACCGGTTGGATGGCCGGCGAGATTTCTTCCTCTTTCCTGGTGAATGTGGCTCTGGAGGGAGATGGTGCAGATGGACAGGGGGCTCTGTATAAAGGCATTTCTGAAAATGATGTAGATACTTCCTCTATCCCGCAATTCCCCATTGTTAAGCTGACGGGTAACGCATCCATCGGCATAGAATCCGGAGCCATGCCGTTGTACCTGCGTGGAGCCAATAAGGTGTATAACAATACGACCGATGGAACTACTAATGAGGATGCATATCTCGGTGACTATGATATGAGTTCTCTGGATTTGTGCGATGATACAAGCAAAGAGCACTATGTTCTAACACTCAGGGGTGGTGGTATTCTGGGACTGGATAATACGACTGTGGATGGCGGTACCATCAATGTGCTCAATGGTACTCTGCGTACCGTTAATTCCCCGGATTTTCAGGGAACTCACCACGTTACCATTGCTCGTACGACAGATATCGTGCTGCATTCTTCCGGCGCTCTTGATACTGACTTGAACAACGGCGCTACGAATGTGGCTGAACCTCTGCGAGGAGGCCTGCAGACACTGTTGATTGGTTCTCTCTCCGGTGAAGGTGTCGTGGATCTCTCAGGCTTTGGTATTAATAACATGGAAATCGTTGTAGAAAAGAGTACGTTCTACGGTGAATACATGAATTCCGGAAACTCCTATTGGAACAGCAATGGATACGGTTATGCCGTGTACAGCGGAACGATTCATGGTAAGGAAGACTCTACCGTTTCCAAATCCGGTACAGGTGTGCAATATTTTACCGGAAGTTCCAGTAACTATGGTTATTCCGGTGATGAGGCACGCTTCGGCGGTACATACGTTTCGGCCGGTACGCTTTATCTGCTGGGGACTTCCCTTTTCGGCTCAGAGGAGAATGCTTTTGTCAAGGGTAACACGATTGCGGATAAAGGTGTGGTCGGAACCGGAGATGTATACTGGACTGGTTATACATATAATGGCATTACCAATGAAGGGCGTGTTTACCTGAGTGATGGAGTGCGTATCTTGAATGACGGTTCCTACTACGTTAATACCAGTGCCGGTGGAGACTCTTCTGTGGAGCACAACATGATTATAGGTGTTGAGTCTCAGGTGAACGGTTCTGCGCTCAGTACGCTGCTATATCAGGATACGCAGATGTTCAATCGAATCAAGTGTGTTCTGGTGGACACGGAAGGTATGAAATCCGTTGCTGCTGATGGCTATTACGCTGATGGTACCGTTTACGCTGCCGGAGCTGCCATAGATGCGTCAAAAGGCGGTCTTTATATTCCCTCTGGTGCTATCGCCAACCTGGGACTCAAGGCTCAGGCTTACACTCATTCATTCAATGGTACGGATTATACGCTGATAGATACCCACAACCTGAGCAGTCTCTCTGTGGATGGTATTTATCTGGACGGCTCGATTTATAAAGCAGGGGATACCATTGACCGTAACAGGCAGCTCTACGTTGCTTCAGAAAATATCGACAATGCAACCGCCAATGGCCTGAACCTGCATGGTTACAATGAGGCCACGTGGAGTGGTGTTCTGAGCGATAGCAGTAACATTAGTAGCGATTCCGGGGTGGATGAATCTCTCCGCCATTCCAATCTGGTGAAAGAAGGCGGAGGTACGCTTACTCTGGATCAAGTTGCTACGTTCACCGGTTATACCAGAGTGAAAGGCGGCACTCTTAATTTGCGCGGCTGGGCTACCTTGGGCACAACGACTGCCGGTGTAGTGACCATGGAGAACGGGACTTCTCTGAAACTTTCGTATGATGCAAGCTACACGGATGCCGGATATGATTTTGCCAAGGGCGAAATGAAAGCCGGTGTTGTCAATGAAACCGAAGAAATGAGCAATGATATGCTCCTTTCCGGGCGCGGCGATGTTCGATGGCTCAATGATGGTGAAGGTACGGATTGTGAGTCCGCTGCTCTTATCTCTGATGTCGGGGCGGCAGTGACTTTCTCCATTTCCGGTGAACTGACCGGGGATGGTAATGTGCTGCATAGTGGTGAGGGTAAGACGATTATTTCCAATGCTAACAGCTATTCTTTAGGGACAACGGTAACTCGCGGTGTGGTAGAGGTGCAAACAGGCTCCGGTCTGGGAACAACGTCTGAGGGTGGGCACGCAATGCTGGATACCCGGAGTGGTTCTCTGGTACAATTTACCGGTGATGCTGCCACTACGGTGTTGGCGGCAGATGTCGGCGGTGTCGGCAGCGATGGTGTTGCTTTTGAAGGTAACAGTATTGAGGGTCGGATAGAAGTCGGTACAGTTTCCGGGAGTGATACCTCTCTGGTCATGCGCGGCAATGGTTATTGGGCAGAGGATACTCAACTGATGAGTACTGAGAGCTCGCTCGTTTTTTCCGGTGAGGCTGCAGCAAATGTAGGTAGCGGAGATGGTAACGGTGCCGGCGTCATTCATGGCTCGGGTATGCTTGCTGTGTCAGATGTGGATGCTGCGTTGGATCACGATGAGCAAAATCGTCTGGAAGTGCAGTTTGCAGCTATGAACAACTTCTCCGGCAATATTACGGTGGAAGGAACGGCGGCGATTCTGCGAGTTACTGATTCTGTCAACGCAACGTCCGGCAATGTGCTTACCGGAAACGATATTCATGTTTCCGGCGAAGGGGCCACTCTGGATTTGGCCGCATCTGACGGTAAGACCCATGTGAAGATTGCTTCCGGTAAAGAGCTTGCTTTCACTTCTACAGGTGCTAAGAAGGATGCTGCTTCGGCTGTGCTGAAGGCCAATGAGGTAACCGTTACCCATGGCGGTACTCTTTCTGTTGCCCACGATAATATTCATTTCGAGTTTGCAGACTTGGAAACCCTGGAGAAGGCAACATCTTTCTCATTGTCGGAGGAGGTCATGCACACTTACGAATCGGATGCGTATGTTCATGCGCATTTTGGTGATACTTCAGGGCAAACGGTTAGCCGCTATGACTACCATTTCGATGAGAGTATTGGTTTGAACCAGACTGCTGTGGCTACGGTACAGACTGCTGGTCTGACGTTGGAAGCTGGGGCATCATATGTCGAAAAGGATGGTCACGCCAGTGTGGGAAACGGTGTCTTGACTCTGGATGCCTCCCGGGGGCTTATTCGATTGGAGGCATCTGTCAATGATACTGATAGTCTGGTGGACGGAGCTCGCCGTCAGTTAGTTCTCTTCTCAGATGTGGCCGGTATTTCGTTTACCGGCTACCAGGTAGATTACGGTACGGTTGAAGCCGGGCGTGTCGTGAGCGGCGAAGACATGGTCTATGCTTTTGCGGCCAAGGATTTCTTCTACGAGGAAGCAATGAAGAATCCGAATGTGATAGATTCTGCCTATACTGTTCTTGTATATGATGCGGGAGCCGGGATTGTTTATCTGGATACTGTTCCGGAACCGTCTTCCACAACAATGAGTATTCTGATGTTGGCTGCGTTGGCTGCTCGCCGCAGAAGAAAATAAATACCGATTCATCGGAGCTGCTATTTTCTGCATACACGGCAGCGCATCTGTTTGCATCAGATGCGCTGCGATTGTTGCTGCCTCTGTCAAATAGTTCTAACTTCTTGCTTTCATGTGGCAGAACGAAGATAATGCTTCCTATGGAAATTCTGGTTTCAGTAGGGCTGCTGGTAGCGGTATTGGCATGGGTTGTATCGGTGTACAACCGTCTGTATCACCTGCGGCGGGAGGTACTGGGAGCATGGAAGCAGTGGGTGCAGGCAACCCGTAGTCGCAATGAGCAGTTGGGGGATTTTGCAGATGTGTTTGCCCGCGTACTGCCTCAGGGGAGCCTTGTTCCGAGTCGTCTGCGAAGTCTTGCGGATGATTCGGATCGGCGGTTGCGGAGCATGGAGGAACCGCGCTGGGGAAATTCGGGGGAGTCATTTATGCCGGGGGCGGAGTGGATGCTGCAGCGGGCTCTGCGAGAGTCCATGGATGAGGCAGAGCGTATGCCGCAAATGCATACTCATCTCGAATTTCAGCAGCTCTGCGGACTCATGTCTATGGCGCTTTACCAGCAGGAACACCGTACCAGGCTTTTTAACCGAGCCGCTCAGGAATATAATTCCGCATTAGTGTCACCCGGGGGGAGAGCTCTCGCCGCTGTGCTCGGGTTTCGGCCATCAGGTTCACTGGAAGCGCCGCCGGGGGAGAATGGCGGATGATTCTATTTGCGCCTCGCCAGTTCGCTTTCGTAGGTGCGACCCAGGGTGTCGGCATGCTGCCGTACCCACCGGCTCAGTGGGCGGATTCCGATACCGCTGCCGGGGACGGCGAGTCGGTTCTCGCAGAGTCCGCTTATTTCATCCCGTGTGAGCATGATGTCGTTCATGAAATACCCCAGCACAGAGGTGGCGGCATAGCCGATGCCTGCCGGTACGGGCAGGATGAGCCGCCGAATACCCATGGCCTCTGCCAGCAGTTTCCACAGCGCGCGGAAGCTGTAGGTCTCTGTCCCGGTGGCGTGGATGATGCGGTGCTGTTCCTCTTGCCCGGCTTCTCTCAATGCGGCTTCGGCAAAATCCTGCACGTGTAGTGGTTGCAGTTGATAATTGCCCCAGCCGAAGGTTGCCACGGCGGGCAGGTGTCGCAGGCTCCACGCTATGTTGTTGATGAGGATGGACTCCTGCGGGCTGTCTCCGAACAATACTGCCGGTCGCAGTATGCTGTGCGGTATTCCTGTGGCTTCCAGTGCCGTTTCCAGTTCTGCTTTTCCTCGGAAATAGGGCAGGGGGCTTGTGGCATCCGGGCAGGTAATGCTTGTGTGTACGATGCGGCGCACGCCGGAGCGCTGTGCTGCTGAAAAGAGTGCCTTTGTGTTCCGAACCGCTTCTTCGTGGCTGAAGGCGGCATGTCTCCCGCCCGCATAGCTGAATCGTACCCAGTAGGTGTTAACCAGCACATCTACATCTGAGAGGACTTCCTCCTGCGTGCTCCAGGGCATCGGGCGCAGTTCCCGGCCCTCATCATTGGGCAGTCTCCCTGCGGAATTGGTCAGCCCGATGACGCGCCAACCTTGCTTTGCCGCTTCCCGGGCTATGTAGCGCCCGCTGTAACCCAACACTCCTGTTATAGCGATTGTTTTCATATTTCTGAAATTAGAGAAATAGGCAGATAAATAAAAAGTTATATTATAACTTGGCGATGAGCCCCAGTAGTTTGCCACCCATGAGCGCGGCCTTGCGGAAAAGGGCGGTGGGGTAACGTCGGGCTGCATCCGCCACGTTTTCGGCCGTGCTGAGCAGCTCCTGCATGGCTTCCATGCGTGTAACGGTGAAGGAATCGCCTTCTTCTTTTGCCGCGCGGAGACATTCGTTTACCGCTGCAACAGCTCCCTCCGTTTCGCGGCGGCGCCGTTCTTCCAGTATGCGGCGTGCCATTTCCCAGACATCGCTCACCGCCACATAAAAGGTTCTTCTGTCGCCCGATTTGCTTTCGCGTTCGACCAGTCGGAATTGCTCCAGTTCTTTCAGGCTGGTGGAGACATTCGAGCGTGCCAACTCCAGCGCGCTGCAGATATCCTCTGCATTTACCGCTTCCCGGCACAGATACAGATACCCATGCACCATGGCCGTGGAGCGGGCAATCCCCCACCGGGTACCCATCTCTCCCCAGCGGCGGATGAAACGCTTCTGTGTATCCGAAATCTGCATGCCCCTATTTTCTGAAATTTCAGAAAATTGTCAAGTGTAAATTACTTGTGTGTTAAAAATGGGTTCATTTGACTATTGAAGGGAATCTTTGCTGCTTGCCGGGTTGGGAAGTTTTCTTGCCATTTCCGTGTGTTATCCGGGGATAGTATCCGGGAAGCGTTCTTTTCAGCTATCTTTTTTACAGAAGCCGACTCTGTTCTGCGGCGCGGGCGCGGATTTTCTCCACCACCGGGGCGCAGATGCTGCACAGGCAGTCATCCGCAAAGTAGTACAGAGTGCGGCCTCCCTCTGTCTTTTTGCAGACCACTCCGTGCTCTGTCATCAATTTCATGTGTCGGGAAACGACACTCTGGCACAGCCCAAGACGCTCGGTCAGCTCGCCTATCGTTGCAGCTCCCTCGCTGCAAATAGACCCCAACATATGCAGACGTACCGGCTCTGAGAGCATTTTGAAATAGCCCGCTACCTCTTCTGTCATTTGCGGGCTGAACTTGATTGATGTTAATTTTTTCGTCACGTCCGCATTTTATCGTTGACAGAATGAAAAGTCAAGTGTATTTTACGCATATCGCAATATACGCATATAGACATGAACGCAACAATATTACAGGAAAGAATCAGGGCGGGAACTGCGCGGGTGCTGGATGTGCGTACCGGGGCAGAATGGCGCTCGGGGCACATTGCCGGGGCAGAACACTTGCCGTTGGACGCATTGCAGCGTGGGGAGATGCCGACTACTGATATCGGTAACGCCGAATTAGTCATCGTATGCCAGAGTGGGATTCGTGCCGCAAAGGCACAACTCATGCTTCAGTCCCGCGGCGTGGAAGCAGCGGTGCTGGAAGGTGGGATGAATGCCTGGAGCGCAGCCGGGTTGCCACAGGAGCAAGAGGAGGGCGGGCACGGTATCTCGCTCATGCGGCAGGTGCAGCTTATCGTGGGCGGCATGAATCTGCTCGGGGTGGGGCTTGGCCTGAGTATCAACCCATGGTGGCTGGTCATCCCGGTATTCACCGGTGTCGGGCTGCTGGTTGCCGGAGCCACCGGAACCTGCGGGCTGGCTCTCCTCCTGGCGCGCATGCCCTGGAACAGATAGAAAGAAAATAGAAACACTTAACCCAACATAGACTTATGAGCAGAAAGAGAACAATTATCGTAGGGGGCGTGGCCGGTGGTGCTACGGCAGCAGCGCGTTTGAGCCGACTGGGAGTCGACCGCGAAATTATCATCATGGAGCGCGGGGAGCACGTTTCATTCGCGAATTGCGGGTTGCCGTACTACATTGGCGGCGTGATAGAGAAAGAGAGTTCTCTGCTGCTGGCCACGCCGGAACTTTTCCGCACACGCTACGGTATAGACGTGCTGTTGCGGCATGAGGTTCGAGCCATCGATCCGCAGCAGAGAACGGTCAGTGTCACCAATCCGGAAACGGGTGAACAATTGCAGCTCAGTTACAATGAACTGATTCTGTCTCCGGGGGCGGCTCCGCTGCGCCCGCCTATGCCGGGTATTGACCTGCCGGGGGTGATGACGCTGCGCACCGTGCCGGATGCCAACGCTATCCGCCGATATATTGCAGAACACGGTGTGAGGCGTGCCCTAGTGATTGGGGCGGGCTTTATCGGGCTGGAAGTAGCGGAAAATCTGCACCACGCCGGTATTGAAGTCAGCATAGTGGAAGGCGGCAGCCACGTTCTGCCTCCGCTGGATGCCCACATGTCCGGCTATGTGGAGGAGTTGCTGGCAGCTCACGGGATAAGTGTTGAAGTCGGGCGGATAGCAACGGGAATCCGCCGCTGTGAAAATGGGCGACTGCAGGCGTACAGCGACACCTGGAGCAGTGCCGAGGCAGATTTAATTTTACTTTCCATAGGTGTGCGACCGGAGACTACTCTGGCGCAGAGCGCGGGGCTTCGCATAGGCGAGACCGGGGGAATATGGGTAGATGAACACATGCGCACCAGCGTTCCCGGTATCTGGGCGGTGGGGGATGCCGTGCAGACCGTGAATCGCCTTACCGGGAAGCCCACAAGGTTAGCCCTGGCAGGCGTGGCTCAAAAGCAGGCCAGAGTGGCGGCAGATGATATCGCGGGGCGCTCGGCAGAGTTCAGGGGGGTGCTGGGAACTGCCGTGCTGAGGCTTTTCGGAACCACGATTGCCATGACCGGACTGAATATCGACACGCTGGCGCGCAGCGGTGAGACTGATTATGAGTATGTAGACGGGCATCACACTCAGCATGTAGGCTATTACCCGGGGGCAAGTCCCATCCATGCGCGTCTGGTATACCGCCGCAGCGATGGGAAGCTGCTGGGCTACACCGCCATTGGCGAGGAAGGGGCCGCGCGGAGGACAGACGTGGTAGCCGCTCTGATGGGGAACAATGGCACGGTGTATCATCTGGCGGAATCCGAGTTGTGCTACTCCCCGCAGGAAGGTTCGGCAAAGGATGCCGTTAATCAGCTTGCGCTGGCGGCGGTGAACAATCTGCAAGGACTGCATCCGATTGCTCATCGGGAGGATATTCGCCCGGAGAGTTTCCTGCTCGATGTGCGGGAACGCGCGGAAGTGGCTCGAGCTCCCTATCCCGGGGCTGTTAATATACCGCTCTCAGAGCTGCGCGAGCGCGTGGCAGAACTACCGCAGCAGCAAGAGCTGCTTGTGTTCTGTCAAAGCGGAGTGCGTGGTCACACCGCCACCGCGTTGTTGAATAACCTCAACTTCCGTGCTCGGCATCTCAGTGGGGGATATCTTACCCTTTCTCATTAACCGTATGGGCTCGAGAACGCGAATCTGACCTCCGTGCTGCTGAGAGCTTCTTCGCTGGGCTCTCAGCACCGGGAATGGTGACTTTAATCTTTCAGCTATATCAGAATCATGCAGCACCCGTAATCGGTCGTCGTTTTTTCTTGACTCAAAACTTCAAATAAAGTATCCTGCCAAGGAGTGTGTAGGTTGGTGCGTGCATATTTGCGGGAGCCATCATCATGCTCTCTTTCATTCTCTCATTCTGCATATCATGAAAAAGCTTACATTACTGGTCACATGCGGTTTCGGCATGCTTGCTTATACACACGCCGCCGAGGTATGGGCTCCCGGGGTTTCTTTGACGGACGGATGGTACGATTTCAATAAGTATTCCAAAGGTGGCACGCCTTCCTGTGAAGACAGCAGGATGACCGATGACGGTAATATGTGTTGGGCTGCTTCTGTGGCTAATGTGATTGCCTGGTGGCAGGAGCAAAACAATGTCACAAGCCATTACTCTGATATGGGAAGAATCATACCCCAGGGGAAAGATGTTTACCAGACTTATGTAGGTGTATTTGAAAATGTCGGAGGGAATCCGGCTCCTGCATTCAGATGGTGGGTGGATGGAACTGCTGTTCCCGGAACCCGAACCGTATATGGTGATGAGGGTGGCCCTCAGTGGACAGGTGATGATGGTGCAATTTATTACCCAGATTTTTATTATTCAGGGGGATTGTTGACCAATACCAACTACACGCCGACTCCATTGTACAGTTTCGCGGATAATCCCGTTACCATAGCCGATACCAAGCTGAGCACGAATGGTTACAACGTGACGCTTCAGCACGCTGCCATTGTGGAGGCTCTGACAGCCGGCTACGCATTATCTTTGGAAGTTGCAACAAATGACACCACCGTTGGTGAGCATGCCATTACCCTTTGGGGAGTGGAATACACCGAAGCGACTGACGGTGTCATTACTCTCACTAAGGCCTATATTACGGATTCTGATGATTACCATGAAGGCATAGTTACCGCACAGGTTGATAAAAAAGGCTTTCTATATGACATGAAGATAGCAAATGCAGCATACCAGATTACCAATGTTCACGGGCTGCGCACGGTTAGTATACCGGAGCCGACTACAGCTACTCTTTCCCTGCTGGCATTGGGCGGGCTGTTGGCACGCCGCCGCAGGTAATGATTATCTTTTTCATTGTAAAATGACATCAAAAGCCGTTGTCCGGTTAAGGATAGCGGCTTTTTTATGCTGCGTGGAAGCAGGAAAAAAGGACAAGAAAACCCCCATGCCTTGCCATTTGTACAAGACATGGGGGATTTTCCGGGAATACCAAACGTTATTTGGGGGAAGTTACCCTAATCTCTCCCCATGAGCTTCTCTTATCGGGAGCATTGCCATAGGTAATTTCCAGAGCAGGAGCCTTAAGGGGGGATTTAACAGAGAATGTGTATACTTGCTGCGTATTGCCCCAGGAGACATCCCTCGGAGTGTCATCCGTGGCTATGCAGCGATCTCCATCCATCAGTCGGAGTCGGTTGATTCGTATGCCGTCACGACCGGTTGTGAGCTTAAATGTTACCTGATAGGTTCCGGGTTTTGCCATGGGAACATCGTGCATGAGCATGGGGATGGGTGCAGAGGGGATGATATCCTGACTCCAGCCCTGCCCATAGCGATACCGGCGCACCCAATCCCGCATGACCACCGGGGCGGAAACCCCCAGAGTGGAATCCGGGTTGAGCTTGTGCATGGCTTTTGCGTATTTAGTAATAAGCGAGCCTCCGGCCATGGTGCCGAGGCTGCGGCGTATATGACCGATGGCAGCTGCGCAGGCGCGTTGCTTTTGCCAAGGCGTGTAGAGTTCGTTTTTCAGCACCGCATCGAGGCGTTTCAGAAAATCTTGGAGAGACTCCTCTTGCCGGGGCGAGAATCCGAAGTTCAGGACACCCAGATAGCCGTGCTTGTCTCCGGGGTCTGCGGCTTGTATGGCTTCTCTGAGTCCGCCCGGCCAGGCTATGCCGGAGACGCGGGAGGCTTCCAGCAGTAGTTTCGCTTTTTCGCCGGGGGCTGTTGCTGCTCGGGATTTGCTGAGCAGTTCTTCCTGCTTTTTCTTGGCTGAGAGACGCTGTTTGACCAGTCCGGCTACCTGCTCAGGCGTAGCGCGCATCAGCTCTCGCCCATGGATGGTGGCATATTGCCGCCCGCCTTTCTCGTAGAATATGATGGCGGGGTAGGAGATGTCTGCCATGTCTCCGGGGTAGCCAAGTGCCCCCATTATCTTTTTGGCTGAGGCATTGTTCTTTTCATCCCGGATTTGGTAAATAGGTGCCAGCAGCAGGGCTGCGTCGGCGGCAGCGGTTTTGACCGCATCTGTCGCAATGAGTTTCCGGCAGAGCTTTTCGCCATGTTTATCCCACCCGGCGGGGTAGATGAATGCAATGTAGCCTGTATCGGTTACGTGTGCTTTGGCTTGCTCAAAGGTGGGGTATTGCTGAGCCGCTCCGGCGTGCATGCCAAGGGCTGCCAGAAGTGCCAGCGTCAATGTAATGGAAGTTTTCTTAAGCATAATATTGAGCTTTCAGATTGGTTGTTAAATCAGGCTGCGGGTTCCCCGTATACATAAATGCCGTTGGCATGGAATACCTCCGGTCCGCCGGGGCGCAGTACGCGTACATAGAGAGCTTTGGGGCGTTCCTTTTTCAGGTCGAAAGAGATGATGTAATTTCCGGTGCTGGGTATAGGCTCGCCGACATCGTGCCAGTCATCATCTCGCCCGGTGTCGGACACTTGAATCCGCACCGGGCGGAAACGGTTGATGAGCTTCCAGTCATTCGTACCGGCAAAGATTACCCCCGTGATATAGGCATGCTTAGGCAGCTTGACCGCAATCCACGGATTGTTCTCCCGTGCGGTGTGTATTTTGCCGCCGGACTTGGTGAGGAGCCCGGAGTGCGTGTGCGGGGCATCCCACTCGCTGGTGGAGCTGGCAAAGGGCATGCCGCCTTCCGATACCAGCTTGCCGGGGAACGATGGGTAGATATCCGGTATGGCGGCTGTGCCGTGAATCTCCTTGGGGTCTATCATCTTACTGATGGCATGGAAAGTGGAAGCATCCCGTGACTTTTCCGCTGCCAGTAGAAGCCCGCCAAGCAATTTGGCTTTTTGCGCATTATCCAGTGATTTACCGCTGCCCAAGGCTGCAATGGTGGCATCCGTGAGTTTTTTGCGCCCGGCTTCACTGAGCGAATCGGAAATCTTGTTTCCCCAGGCCATCATGGTGCCGGAGTAGGCATCATGCGGTGCGGCTGCGGTAAGTACCTTTGTGTAGAGTGCAATAGAGGCCGCTTCAGTATCCCCGCCTGCTTTCTTGCACATGGACAGCTGGTGGTCAGTAAATGTTTCGATATGCCAGCGATCCGGTCCCATCTTATCTGCATATTTCCAGAACAGGGCACATGCTGATGCCAACTCCTCAGCAGACATACCGCATGCCTCCAATCTGCCGTAGACATGTTGTTTGAGCAGTTCGGCAGCCTGCTCCGGGTAGCGGGAGGCTACGCCTTTACATAAGATAGTATTGAGTGTTTTCCATGCATCCTTGTTCTTCGGCATATTTCCGGACAGATAGGCAGCATATTCGCGCCAGACGGGGTAATTTAGCGGGGCTGCTTCAACGGAACGCTCGAAACACTGTACTGCTTTTTTTGTATCTCCTTTATACCCGTACACAAGGGCAAGAACTCGGTAAGCATTGGAAAGCCGCGTCTTTTGAGTAGCTCCCTTGGAGTAGAGCTCGTCTGTCAGGTGTAGAGAACTGAAAGTGTAATTCCCGCTCCATGGAATCCAGTGCAGCCCACGCTGCCAGCTCAGTGAGTATGCGGGAGTCCACTTACCATTAACCAGCACAATGTAGGCACAGTGCCCCGGCTCGCCTGCTGTGAGGGCGGGAACGCCATTGGCACAGGCAGATGCTGCCCCAAAGTGGGATAACCCACCGCACACACCACCGACTTCTTTGGTCAGAATCATGTGGTTATCGGTATAAACGCCATCCCATGGTGCAAAGTAGTGAGCACCGTGAATGCTGTCTCCATAGACATTGTCCAGGACATAGCCGCACCGCCAGCAGCTGGCCGGGTACTGCCAATCCGGCAGGTGCATGTTGTCCAGTGCCCATTCAAATGCCGCTATCGTTCCGGCGCGGTGGTCGTGCTTCCAGCCGCAGGCAACACGCCGCTGGTGCATGGGTAAGTTATCAAACGAGGAATTCAGTCGTCCCTGACGCTGGTATTTGAGGAAATACTGCGCTCTCTCTACGGCGGCTGTCAATCTCCCTCCGCATCGGGCATATTCCAGGGCTATGGCTGTTGTGGTGTCTCGCTCCACTCCTTTGCGGAGTGCTTTGGTATCCCCCTCTGCAACGGCGGCGATAATCTGCACCACGCGAGTGAAGTTGTGCAGCTCTCCGGAATAGGCAATCTCTTCCATCCATTCATTGTCTGAGAGAATGGCTTGGAGAACTTTTCCGCATTTGGATAAGTCCGCCGGGTATTTTGCCTCCCGTTGCAGCACTTTCAAATCTTTGCGGGCACAGGAAAGACGGTACATGGCGTTGTCCTTTTCCGGGCCGTTCTTTGCGCCCACCTCTTTTTCCAATTGGCTGATAGCCTCCAGTTTTTGATTGACTGCTCTGGTGAGATTTTCATTGTAGCGGGCATATCCCTCGCTTGCTCCTGTCTCTGCTTCTGCCAGCCGATACAGGAGCAACAAGCGCAAGTTCTCCGGATTCTTGATAAAGGTCGTCACTTGTTTCGTACTGATATCGGACAAGTTCTTTATGATCCTTGCTGCAAGCGTCTGCCTGAGCTTGTCAGGTGTTTTCCATGCTGCGGATTCGGGGGTGGAAACAATTGGCGAAACTGCTTCCTGTGCCTCTGCCGCCAACGTGCCGCCCAAAAGCGCAGCCGCTATGATTGAGTATATGATGGGACTTTTCATCTGGAAAAGGTGTAATATTTAGCGTTTTTCATTCTAGCGTATACCCCGAATAAATCAAGTCAAAAACCGACAAATCAAGAGCCGGGTGCGCGCATCACTTCCCGCAGTCGCTGCTCAGCCTGACACCAGTGAACAGCGATTTTTTTTCGTTTTTTATAACCCTATCACATTTCAATGCCTTGCATCGTTGTTTCCGGAACGGTGAAAAGAAAAATGAAAAATTCATCAAAAATATGCTTGACGTTTCGGTTTGATTCGTGTATAGTCTGCCCCGCACCCACTACGGGGCAGCTCGAAAGAGCAAGCCGACGGTGAAACGACACCGGGGCAGGCTCAGCCGGGCAAGGTAGTTTTCAATGCACGGACTTTCCGTGGCACCACAGGACCGCAGCGATTGCGGAACGAATGGTAAACCTTACCATGAGGGGTGCCGGAGAGGCTAAAGAGAGGGAAGAAAAAGGTCGTGACGCGTGCCGTGGTCTCATGCGAAGACGAAGTTCTGCGGAA
>SUVN01000035.1 GCA_015061985.1 Akkermansiaceae bacterium | reverse complement strand
CACTTCATTCCAAACCATCTTGCCACCGCTGGACTTGTACGGCTTGCCGTTCTCATCCGGGAAGTCGAACTGCACGAACCAGTAGTCATACAGAGCCTGCGCCATGGCTTCTAAATTATCATTTATTTATATCCATCCCTAGTAGCGTGATTTTGCCCGGCTGATAAAATAGCTGCACTATGAAACAAAACATTATCAACAACGTTCTGTCTGCGCTATCCTATCTCCCGCAATCAGAGAGGGATAGACTGTATGAAGTGCTGCTGAAAGAGCTGGAACAGGTGGAGATAACACCCAGAGAATCAGACGGTGAGCGATGCCTGCGTGAAAACAGCGAACTGGAGCAGGCTTTCATCTCCGCTAAGCGCCTGGAGGGCTGCTCAGAGAAATCCCTCGCCTACTACCACGCCACACTCAACAAGCTGCTTCTTGCACTCAATAAGCCTGTGGATACCATCTCTACGCCTGATATCCGCGGCTACCTGGCAGATATACAGGAATCTCGCTCGCTTAGCCGCGTGACCATTGACAACATCCGCCGCATCTTCTCCAGCTTCTTCTCCTGGCTGGAGGATGAAGACCTCATCCGCAAGAGCCCCGTGCGTCGCATCCGCAAGGTGAGGGCAGAGACCCTCATTAAGGAGGTGCTTACCGATGAGAATTTGGAAGTCCTGCGCGATTCCTGCATGGAGCCCCGCGACCTGGCCATGATAGATCTCCTCGCGTCCACCGGTATTCGTGTCGGCGAGTTGGTCAAGATGAACCGCCGGGATATCGACTTTCAGGAGCGCCAATGTGTGGTCTTCGGTAAGGGAAACAAGGAGCGTGAGGTCTACTTCAACGCCCGTGCTAAGATTCATTTGCTCAATTATCTACGCGATCGAACAGATGATAACCCCGCGCTCTTCGTTTCTCTCCATGCGCCGCATTCCCGCCTGACCATCGGAGGGGTTGAAAGCCTCCTCCGCGCCGTGGGTGTCCGCGCCAAGGTGCATCACGTTCACCCCCACAAGTTCCGCCGCACTATGGCGACCATGGCTATCGATAAAGGCATGCCCATCGAGCAGGTGCAGCGTCTCCTCGGCCACGTCCGCGTTGATACAACACTCCACTACGCCCAGGTTAATCAGAATAACGTGAAACTGGCACACCGTAAGTTCATAAGCTAGATTTTTCTTGTAAAACACGCTTTTTAGGGTATACTGACTGTACCCGTGCTCATGCTAGAAGTAATTTTCTGGCATGCTAGCCGTTTTTTTTCTTCGAAAGTATGAGCGATTGGAAAAAGTGCAAACTTGGTGATATTATTGAGTTACAGCGTGGATACGATTTACCACACGCTAAACGCTGTCCGGGGGACTATCCCATAGTCTCTTCCTCCGGCATCACCGGGACACATTCTGTGTACAAAGTAAATCCTCCCGGTGTTGTAACTGGTCGATATGGCACTATTGGAGAGGTGTTTTACACTAAAGCTTGTTTCTGGCCGCTAAATACAACTCTTTTCGTAAGTGACTTTAAGGGAAATTTTCCTCGGTTTGTCTATTATTTATTACAGCTATTTGATTTTCAAAGATTTTGCGAAAAAAGCACAGTTCCAGGAATTAACAGAAACGACCTGTACCCTACGGTAATAAGAATTCCTTTAAGTATTAAGAAACAAAAGCTGATAGCACAAGTTCTTTCCTCATTAGACGAAAAGATTGACCTCAATCGTCAGCTAAATGATAATTTAGCTCCCCTTGCGGCTTAACCTGCACCTGGCCATTCATCAGTAATGGCAGGAGGAAGTCACGCTGCTGAGTCAACGCTTTGATTTCCGTTTCAGTTGCCTTTCTCCTGTTCATGATAGGCTCTGTGACTTCAAAGAATTTTTGCAGCACACTAACTGGTGGCCGCACAATTTTGGCAGCTTTAACCAGACTGCCCGATACTTCCTTAAAGGTAGTGATGCCTGCGGCTTGTTCAAAATATGAAACCATCGATTTCATTAGGAAGAAGAGATATGGCGTACTCTCTGACTCCAATGGTGCAAGTGATTTAAATCCCTGATTTGTTGTTACATAATCAGCAGCAATCGCTACATAGCCTATCGGGGCTCGCGAAGAAAACAATATAGAACCGGGTGGTAAATATGTGAGAGATGCCTCCTTGCGCCCCTTTTCGGTAATAGAAACTTCTCCCTTAGCTATATAAAAATCAGTAGACTTCGACAAATCTTTTGGAGTAATCCACGGTATCCCAAATTCGTTGACTTTTGAAAAATTGTCTGGGTCTTGAGTGTAGGGAGTAGAACCACCTATAACATCGGCCATTTCCTGAATCATTACACATGTCCACTCCTCCGGTATTTCGCGCTTTAATAATTCATTCCACACCATCTTGCCGCCGCTCGACTTGTACGGCTTGCCGTTCTCATCCGGGAAATCGAACTGCACGAACCAGTAGTCATACAGAGCCTGCGCCATGGCTTCTAAATTATCATTTATCTGCTGATTGAGCTCGATTTTTTCATCAATAGCGCGAAGCGTATCTGCAATTCTCCTTTGTTCTGACAAATCTGCGGGGATTCGGATTTGAATTTCTTCACAATCGGGAACTCGTAAATGCGTAACAATAGAGCCGCCGCCACTTCCGCAAATTTTATTTTTTATCCACGGAGAAAGAAGTGCATAATTAAGGAACCAATTATAGCATTTTTGAGGATTTGAGCGAAATAGAACTAAGCGTTGACCTAGAAAGTAGCCGTCAGCCGTTCTTAAAATGCCAACCTCGCCCAAGGGCGCTTCTCTAGTAAAAATAACATCTCCATCTTCAAGCTCTCCTCTGCTTGTCCAGATATCATACGTTTGTTTCGTTACATATCTCACAGAAGAAATGTCTACAAAACCATTTCGGATGTTGCTAGTTCGCAACATTTTATATGGTGTTGGATAATTTACCACTGGTGCAGTTTTATTTCGGCAATCTATGACATGACTGCATAGCGCACGCACCGTTTCATGTTTCCACTCACTCATATTTCAGACTTATTATTCCTCATGATCTTCCAACATTTTTCTGGTAGCCTTATCAAAGTCAGAATCGATTATCTGGGTTTTGTTGAAGATATCATATTCCTGATGGGCTTTTTTTCTGGCCAGAGCAGCGGAGATGCGGCCTTTATCCGGGAGGATTTGGTAACGTCGGAACGCCAGGAATTCGTTGACAGAAGCGGAGAATTGTTCCATGGAGAATGTGTTTTCCTGCTCAATTAAATCTTCTATGTAATCAAAGAATCCGCTGACGGCGCGCTCCAGACGGCGAATGGATTTTTCATCCAAGTAATTTTTGGCGATGTTGACATCTGATTTCAGGATGCGGCCGTCCGGGGCGTTTTTCCAGGTTTTCAAGCCCATGTGGTCTTTGGAATGGTCTGCGCTGTTGTAGACAATTTCGGCAGCGGTCTGCCCTGTGATGGCATAGTGAAAACGATTCTGCACCATGGCATAGAAGTCATGGGTGATGTCAGAGGTTTTGTCATAGTCAATGCTGCATTCTGCGAAAATGTCTGTGATTTGCTGCCAGATTCTGCGTTCGGAAGCGCGGATGGAGCGAACGCGCTCGAGCAATTCGCGGAAGTAGTCTTTTCGGAAAGCGTCTGAGCCTTGTTTGAGTCTGTCGTCATCCAGCACAAAGCCCTTGCGGATGAATTCATTGAGAACTCGGGTAGCCCATTGCCGGAAGCGGGTTGCTTTTGCGGAATTGACGCGATAGCCAACGGAGATGATGGCATCCAGGTTATAAAAGGTTGTAAGGATAGATTGTGTTTTATTCTTCATTGCACCGTGTGGAGTGGTTATTTCCATTTTGGAAATAACCACTTCCGGCTCCAGCTCACCCTCATCAAAAATATTCTTGAGGTGTTTGCTGATGGCGGGTACCTGCACACCGAAAAGTTCGGCCATGGCCTTTTGTGTCAGCCATATTGTTTCATCCTGCACAATGGCTTGAACTTGCCCGTCGCTATCGGGGAGGTTGTAGAGAAGAAAGGAGATGGGTTTATTGACCATGGCTTAATTAAACTCCAGAAAAGACATTTGTTTTCTGATTTCCTCATCCAGCTTGGCAGACTGAGCCGACAGCTCGTTGAACTCTGCCATGAATGCGTCCATCTTTTGCTTGAACTCCTCCGGGGAGATATCGATATGCTCAATCTTCACATCGAAATACTGCCCGGCGGAGAAGGAGAAGCCTTTTTCCTCCATTTCCGTGTAGGAGGGAACTACGGCAAAGGAATCCACCGCTTCGTGTTTCTCAAAGGTTGCGATGATGCGTTCTTCTTCTTCTCGGGAAAGGCGTGTGTACTGTTTGTTATTGTTGTCTTTTTCCTTGGTGCCCAGCTGGGAGGCATCGATAAGGATTGCGCCGTCTCGGCTGCCTGCGTCCTCTTTATCAATGAAGATGACGGAAACGCTTGTACCGGTGGCGGCAAAGATATTGGACGGCATGCTGACCACTCCGCGTAGCCACTTCTGCGAGACGAGTCTTTCACGAATTGTTTTTTCCTGTGATGAGGCAGCGGTGAGGAAGCCGCTGGGCACTACGATGGCCGCCTTGCCTTTATCACTCAGGGAAGCGATGACGTGCTGGAGGAAACACAGGTAAATTGCCATGGATTCCTTTTTCTTGTTCGGCACTTTGGGTACACCTGCAAAGAATATGGGTTTGCGTTCCGGGGCAGCCAAGGAGTCCCGGTACTCGGAGAAGTCGAGCTTGAACGGCGGGTTGGAGACGATGTAGTCAAATTTTCTGAGGCCGCCGGACTTCTCAAAAAATGCCGGCTCTGTCAGGGTGTTGCCTTGCACTACGTTTTGCAGAGATTCGGCCAGACCGTTCAGGATGAGGTTCAACCGCAGCAGACCGCTGGATTTCTGGGAAATATCCTGCGAATAAATGGTGCAGCAATTCTGCCTGATGCGGTCGGCAAGACACATCAGCAGCGTGCCGGAGCCGGCAGAGGGATCGTAGCAGGTGACACTCTTGGGCTTGCCGTTCACCAGAATCTGAGCCATCACGCGCCCTACGGAATGCGGAGTGAAATACTCAGCGTACTTGCCGCCGGAATCGGTGTTGTAGTCTCGTATCAGGTATTCGTAGATGGAGGAGAAGAAGTCATAACCCCGATCAAAGGCATCTTCAAAAGAGAATTGCGAGAGTTTGTTGATAATGGCTCGGCAGAAATCGGCGCGTTTGCTCGCATCGGTAATAAAGACGCTGAGCTTTTCAAACATCAGAATGGCGGTATGTTCCGAGGTGCGTACGGAGAAGATATCGGCATTCTGTGCGGCGAGTTCTGTGAGGGTGTTATCGAACAGTTGGTCAAATCCCGGTTCATTCTGTCGATTGTGGAGACTGGGAATGAGCTGCTCTTTTTTGAAACGGGCAATACCCGGCGGGAGAATGTACCACAAGTCTTCATACGCATCACCCTCCATGAGCATCAGTTGCTCGTACCGACTTATGCTACCCGTAATTCCTTGTTCCGTAGCGTAGCGCATGAATTTGTCATTCAGGAACTTGTACTGAAAAACCTGGGTAATGACCTTGTATTCGTTACCGTCATTACCAAGGCCGTAGGCTGCACAGGTGGCTTTCAGCTCATCAATGAGCTTTTGAGTGCGGATGAGGATGTCGTCTTCCATGCGTCAGGCGGGGGAAAGATGTTCGCTGTATTCGGAGTAAATAGTTTGAGAAATATCTAATTTTTGTTCTCTGCTGAGGCGGGGTGTGGTATAGGCAGCCAGCGTGTTCCAGATGGTACTGTTGAGAGTTCCTTTGAAATAGGATTGGTTCTGAATGAGATTTGCGTTATCATCCAGCAGGTCATCAACTTTACTGCGTACTTGGTTCAGAGCTTCTACCAGGCTGCGTTCGTAGCTGGTTAACTCCGGGTATTTTCGCAGCAGGTAACGGTGCAGGCGGGCGTATTTGGCATCGTGATCATACATACACAGGATAATCTGCTCCTGATGCAGCACCTGTTTGAGCTTGCGTTCCACTTCATCCATTTCGGCAAGCTGGGCGCGCAGTTCTTCTGCGCTCATCTCCTTGAACCCTTTTTCTCCGAAGATGCGGCGCAGTTCTTCATTCAGTTGAGCCCATGAGGCATCTTTTCTGTCAAAGCAGCCACCCAGTTGCCCCTTGGCTTTGCGGAAGCGCCGGATGAGTTCGTCTGCAATTTTGAGCTCAACGGGATTGCCCTTGCGTTGGAACGCAAACAGGCAACCGTTCAAGGCGGCTTCCAGCAGTTCCTCTGTTTCTGTTCCCTTGGCCCATGCCTCCTCTGTGTAGATAGTGTTCAGGCGTTCGCTGACCATACGCTCCATGCGGATGAAGCGGTCGATTTCTTCAAGATCCATGTCGTATCCGCCACCAATGATACTGGCTCTCAGTTCACGTGCTTCTGCAAGACTGCGGCGCAGTTGTTGCAGTTCTTTTTTGTCGGCGGTTTCCAGAATCTGCTCGAACTCGGCGTGATTTTCAGGACGATATCGCCACAGGAAATCTTTCATCTTAGCTACACTCACCTCGATTTCTTCGCGTGTGTGGAACAGGGCATTGTAATTGTCCCAGTTTTCGCCAAGTTCGCGTTTGAGTTCTTCCAGATAGGCGGCGTTTGCGGCATCAAAGGCTTTACGGATATCTGCAAAGTCTACCACGTGCCCATATTTCCAATCTCCGTAGGGGCGATTCACGCGTGCCAGCGTTTGCAGCAGGTTGTGTTCTTTGACGATGCGCCCCATGTAAAGTTTCTTGAGGCGCGGAGCATCAAAACCGGTCAGCAGCATATTGAAGACCACCAACAAGTCCAGTTCGCCGTTTTTAAACTTATCTGTCAGGTCTTTGCGTTCTACCTTGGTGCCTACATCGTGAAGAATGAGGGCTGCTTTGATTTCCGGGTGCTTTTCTTCAAGCATCCGTATCATCATTTTTGCCTGTTCGGAGGTGTCACACACCACCATGCCGCCGATGCTGCGGTCCCCATGTGTCTCTCGGGTGTTCAGCAGATCCGTGACGATGTACTGCGTGAGCGGAGTGACAAACTTTTCATGGGCATACAACACTTTGCGTTTCTTGGCATCTCCTACCAGAACTTTCACCTGTTTCAATGCGTCTTCCAGTATCACGCGATACTGAGTTTCCACTATTTCGTGCAGCAGCCGCAGTGTGTAGCCGTCCTGAATGGATTGGTTATAGTAGTAGGTGTCGATATATTCGCCAAATATTTCGCGTGTGGCTTTTTCTCGTTTCAGGAAGGCTTCGCGACTTTCGTCATTCTCGGGGGCGGAGAGTTTGGGTGTGCCTGTCAGCCCAATGTATACGGAATCGGCTTCCGCATTTAACAATGCACCAAGGAATGAGCCTTGTGGTTTGTAGCTGCGGTGCGCTTCATCGATAAAGAAGATACGTTTGATTTTTGTGCCGTAGGGGGCAATGATTTTGCCTCCGTCCGACTTGAATCGCTGAATATTGACAACATTGATTTCGTCTTTGCCGCTGTCACCGTCCTTGCCGCTTTGACTATGCAACAGCTTGTCGAACTCTTTGCGGCTGTCTGCCCTCACGATGTGAAGCCCGCGTGCACCGAGCTCATCTGCGGCTTGGTCTGCCAGGTCGATGCGGTCTACAACAAAGAAGAACTTGGCTATGGTGCCTTGCTTACCGTAGTAGTCGGTCAGATTTTTGACGCTGTGATAGGTGAGGGCTGTCTTTCCTGAGCCCTGAGTGTGCCAGATAGTGCCGCGCGTGTTCCCCCCATTGAGCCATTGCCGCATGCGCAGTGACGCGAACAGCTGCGGATAGCGCATGATATGTTTCTCCAGTCTGCGTATGCCATTGTCTTCCTTTTCAACAAAGGCAATGCCGAAGTGTAGCATGAACTCAAATCTCTCACGTGACAACAGGGAGGTGGCAAAGCGTGAAGCCGGACGATTTTGCCCGATGGATGATTCGAACTCCGGCGTATGCTCGTAGCCTGCCAACTTGGTGTCACGCAGTACTGCTCGGATGTCATCATCACGGAGGTCTCTCAGCATTCGCGGGGTAAAGGCAACCTCGGCTTTTTCTCTGAAGAAATTGAAATGCGGTTTCCCCTGAGAGGTGGTACAGTAGAAACTGCCCTGCCAGCGGTTACCGTCATCATATTCCTGATTTCCGGAAAACAGCATGAGCTGTGCTGCGTTCATGTAGCGACGGAAGCAACTCTGCGCATTGCGCCGGGTCATGCGGTCACGCTCGGCTTTCATCTGCTCCTTGCTGTTGGGCTTCTTCACCTCGTAAAATGCCAGAGGCAGGCCGTTCACAAACACCATCACATCGGGGCGGAATTCTTCGCCTTCATTGGTGCAGTTCACCTCGGTCGCAACATGGAAGCTGTTGTTATCAAAATCGGCAAAGTCTATCAACACCTCGTCCGTGGTTTGCGCTACCAATTTGTTGTAAAATTGGCGGCCAAGGTCGTTGTTGTTCAGCATCGGCACCAGTACCGTGTCGATGTATCGATGGGCGTCCTCTTCTGTTTTTTTCTCATTCAACCGAACGAACGCACGCGCAAACTCATCCCGCAAGATGTTCGTCTGAGGTTCCCTTTGCTTCTCCCAGACAGCGCGGGGTAGAAACTCATACCCCAGCCGCACCAGTTGCAGGATGACCGGTACCTTTACGCGGGAATCTTCGTTGAACTGATTTCTACCCATAGCAGATAAATACAACGTTGCTCTCTGATTTTATCACGATGTCTCCCACCTGTAAAATGAATTCCCTTTATTTTAGTGCATTAGTTTTTGAAATTATTGAAATGCGGTAACATGTGGTTCATCATCGGGGCGGTGTCGGGTGGCATATAAAACAGAGCTCCCCGTTACACAAAAACGCCGCAGCGGGGTGAGCGCTGCGGCGTGAGGAAGGAAAAAGTGAGCACCGGGGGAGCGTCAGCTGGAGGCGTCGCCGAAGGAAATTCCGATTTCTCGGGCGGCTTCCACGAGCTGGCTCTGGCTGTCCACGATGTGGAGGGTACGGACGGCATCCTCGATGGGCATGGAAACCATGTCAACGCGGTGCAGGGCAACGGTTTCGCCGAATTTGCCCTCCTCGATGAGGTCGATGGCCTTTGCGCCGCAGCGGACACCCAGTACGCGGTCAAACGGGATGGGGGAACCGCCGCGCTGGATGTGACCCAGCACGCAGTAACGGGTTTCGATACCGGTGATGGTTTCCAGCTTGGTGGACAGGAAGGAGGCAATGCCGCCCAGTCGCACCTCGCCCTTGGTTTCCTCGTCCAGCGTGAGCAGCTTGCCGCCAATCTTGGCACCTTCGCTTACCACGACGATGATTTCGCGCTGGCCGAGAGCTTTCAGCAGTTCCACCTTGCGAACGATGTCTTCGAGCGTGAACTCGATTTCCGGCAGCAGAATCACGTCTGCACCACCGGCAATGCCGCCGTAGAGAGCAATCCAGCCGGCGTGGCGGCCCATGACTTCCACCACCATCATGCGCTGGTGGGAGAAGGCCGTGGTGCGCAGGCGGTCCAGATTTTCGCTCACGATGGAGACGGCGGTCCAGAAACCGAAGGTGTAGTCCGTAGAGCCCAGGTCGTTGTCAATGGTCTTGGGCACGCCTACGATGGGCAGGCCAATATGGCGGAGTTCCAGACCGATGGTCTGTGAGCCATCGCCGCCCACCACGATGAGGGCAGAGAGGTCCAGGCGCTTGACGGTGTCCTTGCTGCGTTGCAGCACGTCATCCGCAATCTGCATGCGGCCGCCCACACCGCTCTTGACGGTGAAGTTGCCCTTGTTGACGGTGCCGAGGATGGTGCCGCCCATGGAGCGGATGTTGTGGCAGTTCTCCGGGGTGAGGATGCGCCAGCGCTCGTTTTCGGGCGTAGAGAGCAGCCCCTCAAAGCCATCGTAGAAGCCGTAGACTTTCCAGCCGCGGGCTGTTGCAGCAGCCACGGCGCCTTCAATCACGGCGTTGAGTCCGGGGCAGTCGCCGCCGGCGTTGAGTATACCGATATTCATGAGAGATGATTAGTTAGGAAGGATGATAAACTTGGAATGATCCTGATAGTCGTTGGAGGGAAGCCATGCATCCCATGCGTCCCAGCCGTTGGCCAGGAACTTGGCAGCCGTCTTGTAGCGGGTGCTGCTGTTGGGCATGCCGAGCATGACAACGAGCAGTCGCTGCCCATAGGTGCCGGGTTGTCCGTTGACCGGATTGGTGCGTTTGACCGAGGCCCGGCTGGTGGTGACCATGAGACAGCAACCGGCGCTGCGCGAGCTGGCTACCTTGAGCCCGTCCACATTGTCTGCGGTGGGCAACAGGCGGTTGTTGTTGCGGATGGACACCGTGCGGACTCCCATGGGGGAGTATATGTTGGCCGTCACAAATCGCTGTGAGGTGATGGCCAGCATATCCGGCTTGGTGAGGGCATACATGCCCAGCAGTGCCATATCGCGAGCGGTGGATTGGGTGATGACGGCTCCGTTGGTCCCTTTGAATCGGGTGGAGGTCATGCCCAGTCGCAGGGCCAGTTTGTTCATTTCGGAAATGAACGCGCCCTCCGGGTCAGACTCGCTGAGCACCTGACCGCAGGCGATGGCGGCGGTGGTGGCACAGGCGCTGTCATCCCACAACAGGGCAGAGTAGAGGGCATCTCGCAGGGAAAGCTTCTCTCCGGGACGAAGTTTCAGCAGGTTGGTGCGCTGCCAGCGCACGGCTTCTTCCGGCACGGTAATCATGCGGTTGAGGTCGACGTTGTGGGCGCGAACCCAGTCCAGCACCACGGTGGCCGTGGCCAGATTGGAGAGCATGCCGATGGGTCTCCTCTCATTCGCGTTGGACGAATAGAGGATGCGCCCGGAATGCACTTCCAGCGCCACATAGCTGGGGGTGGTCTGGTCGGGTGTGACGTAACCGGTGCAGGCGTTCAGCAGAACGCTGCCCGCAACAGCTGCCAACAGGCAGAAACTCTTGAGGATTCTTTTCATTCTTTGTACTTACTTTGCCTCTTTGGATTTGCAGGCCTTGCGGGCAGGCTTCTTGCCCTCAGGCTCTTCCTTTTTGTGATCGCTCATCAGCGCTTCTGCCGGACGATCGCCGAAGATGATGCCCAAATCGCGGGCCGTGGCTACAATCTGGCTCTCCGGGTCTACCAGACGCAGGGAGCGCACGGCATCCTCGATGGGGACGGTATCGACATTCGGGCCGTTGAGAATGAGAGCCGTACCGAACTTGCGTTCCTCAATGAGCTTGACGGCTTCCACGCCGAAGCGCAGGCCGGCAATACGGTCGAAGGCACAGGGCGAGCCGCCGCGCTGGGTGTGACCCAACACGCAGTAGCGGGTTTCGATACCCGTTTCCTCTTCCAGAATTCGGGAGAGTCGGTTGCCGATGCCGCCCAGTCGCTCCTCACCGTTATCCTTGTTGAGCACGGTGATGAGTTTGCCGTTGAGCTTGGCACCTTCGGCCACCACCACGATGATTTCGCGCTGACCGGCGGCCTTGCGGGCCTTGATGCAATCGACGACGTTCTGCAGGTCGAACTCGATTTCCGGGATGAGGACGACATCTGCCGCCGTGGCGATGCCGCTGTGCAGGGCAATCCAGCCGGAGAGGTCACCCATCACCTCCACCACCATCATGCGCTGGTGCGCATTGGCCGTGGTGCGGATGCGGTCAATGGATTCGGACACCACGGTAACAGCGCTCTGGAAACCGAAGGTGTAGTCCGTATCGGGGCAGAGGTCGTTGTTAATGGTCTTGGGAATGGAAATCACCGGCAGACCTTCCTCTGCCAGCAGGCTGGCCGTGCGTGCGGAGCCTGAACCACCCACCACTGCCAGAGCCTCCAGACCGAGAGCGGAGATGGTCTTCTTGGCCTTGGCCAGAATCTCCGGGTCGATGGAACGGCGACCCAGCTTGTTGGTGTTGATTTTGAAGTTGCCCGTGTTGGTGGTGCCCAGCATGGTGCCGCCCTGTGAGCGAATCTGGTGGGTCTTCATGGGCGTGAGGATTTCGTAACGGCGGCCGCCGGCAACCGGCAGCAGACCCTCGAAACCGTCGTGGAAGCCGATGACTCGCCATCCGCGGCGGTATGCCGCAGAGACGTAGCCCTCGATAACTGCGTTAATACCGGGGCAGTCACCGCCGGAATTGAGAATACCAATAATCATGGAATGTTGTAGGTCTGATTAAGCTTTTGTTTCCGGTGCGGGAATGGCACCGAAGTAGTGAGCGCAGCACCAGAGCGCACGCGGATGGTGGAAGAACGATTTCCACATGGAGCCCTTGAGCCCGTTGGTGGTGGTGCCGTCCTGATTGCAGTAGCCGAACCACTCGCCGTGTTCCTTGTCCTGCAGGTGTTCGAATGCCCAGTCATGGATGCGCTGGTGCCACTCGGCGTATTTCTCATCGCCGGTCATGACGTAGGCCAGACAGGTGCCGATGAGGGCTTCATCGTGCGGCCACCAGAACTTCATGTTGTGCCAGTATTCCTGCACGGGCTTGTTGTACACGTCCGTGTAGTAGAGCAGACCGCCGTACTTCTTGTCCCAGCCGCGAGCCAGTGCCCAGTCAATCATCTTGCAGCCGATTTCGATGAGCTTCTTGTCGCCGCCGCGATAGCGGGCTTCCTCCAGCACAAACCAGCCGCCTTCGATATCGTGGCCGGGGTTGAGGATGCGTTCGTCGAAATGGTCGATGACGGAGCCGTCCGGAGCCACGTTTTCGAGCACGGCCTTGATGTCCTCATGCAGGAAGAGACGCAGCAGGTCATCGATGCAGCGGTCAATCCAGCCGGTGTAGAAGCCGTCGGCATCACCCAGATAGCGGCGCAGCTCCTGAGCCGTGACAATCATAATCATGCGGCAGCCCAGATTCTCGCCGGGGCGGTTACCGGTGCTCTTGGGTGTCATCTTGCCGGGGGTGAAGAAGATATCGGCATAGATGTCAAACCAGTGGCGGGCGCGTTCCGCGCTGTGAGCATCACCGGTGGCACCGTAGTGGGCGGCCCAGGCGATAGCGGCGAAGCATTCGCTGTACGCATAGCGGCGCTTGCGGATGGGAGTGCCGTCTGCCGTCATGTGGAAGTACATGCGGCCGTCGGAGGGATCCACGCATTTTTCCTCAAGAAACTTGAGGGCGCTTTCTGCGTAGGTCATCCACTCCGGGCGTTTTTCAATGCTGTTGTAGCAGGTAAGGAGCATCCAGGCCATGCGACCCTGTGCCCACACGTTCTTATCGGTGTCCACCAGTGTGCCGTCGGCAGCGCAGCAATGGTAGAGTCCCCCGTTCACTGTGTCCAGCGAACGGGGGAACCAGAACGGTTCTACCTCATTGAGCAGCTTGTCTTTGTAGAATTCGCCAAGTGCTTTTGTGTCCATGAGGAGGCAGAGGTTGAATCTTTACTTGTAAATAGCCCAATCGTAGAAGCCGATAGCCTTGAGCTCGCTCTTGAGAGCATCGAGGGTGGCCTTGTCCTGCTTGCCCATGGGCAGGCGAGCCGGGCCGAAGTCAACGCCGGTCCATTCGCTCATGAGGTACTTGCAGCAGCCCATGTAGCCCTTGCCGGCGATGATGTTAATCATGGTGACGGAGAGCTGCTGGAGGCGGCGAGCCTCTGCCAGATCGCCTGCATCCACGGCCTTCATGATGTCATCATACAGCTTGGGAGCATAGTTGAAGGAGGAACCCACACCGCCCTTGGCACCGGTGGCGTAGGCACCCAGGAACCATTCGTCCACACCCCACGGGATGTCGTACTTGCCGCCGTCATAGTTGAGGGCATCCATGTAGAGAGCCAGATCCGGGTTGGTGAACTTCACGCCCACGAAATTCGGAATCCTGGCGGCGCAGGCTTCAATCATCTTGCAGGGGTTGAAGCCCACGTGGGTCAGCACGGGAATGTCGTAGAAGTAGAAGGGCAGCTCGGGTGCGCCGGAGGCGGCCACGGCAAGGCTGTCCACCAGCAGGTCGATGCTGCCGGGCTTGAAGTAGCAGGGGGAGTTGCTGGCGGTGCCGGTAGCGCCGCATTCTGCAGCATAGGCGGCCAGCTCACGGCCGTCATACACGCAGTTGCCGCCGGTGTGTACGATGACATCGATACCGTACTTCTTGCCGGCTTCGCCCCAGGCGGCCATGTTTTCCTTGCGCTCGGTGAGCTGCATGTGGGCGGATTCACCGGTGGAGCCGGTGATGAAAACGGACTTGATACCCTGGCTGGCCAGGAACTTGGCCTGAGCATCCACTGCATTGGGATTGCAGGAACCATCGGCGTTCATTGGGGTGTGCGTGGCAGCACAGAGACCATGAATCTTGAATGTTGTTTCCATGATGGGGTTATGTGGTGTGAGTTAGTGTTAAGTCGAAAATTAACACCATCTTTTTAACGCAAAAACGGCGTGGTTTCAAGATAAAATTGCCGCACTAGTCTAATTTGCCGCTGTTTGACCTACTTTTTCGGCTGTACTCTGCGGAAAAGCAGGCGGAACTCGTTTTCCGGTCTTCCGGCATTACGGTTCTTTTTGCGGAGCATGTCAGCTGCCGCGCTCGGGAGTTTGTCCATGACATCCAGCTCGGCGATGACTTCGTCCCTGCCGTTGAAGGTGATATTTGCCACGACGGTATAGCTGCCGTAGGTGAGCTGCATGGTGTAGGGCTCATCATCTGTTTGCAGCCATTCGTAGCGGATGGGTTCCTCCGGCCCGAACCCCAGCAGGTGAACGGCGTTTTCGCTTACCTCTACCTTGCCTTTGCGCCCGGCATCCTGCCATTCGCCCGGGGCGAGTTCGCGAGGGTCTTCAAACCAGTCGGGGATGAAGATGAGGGCGCTCAGCAGGCTGATACCCAGCAGGGAAAGGATGAGATGAAGCTTGGTCATGAGGAGGTGGTGTTGGTTGTTGTTTTACGGCGGTCGACATGGGTGCCCGTTTTGCCCTCGGCTCGTTCCTGTGCCCGCTGTTTCCAGAGGGGGATGGAGGATTTGCGCGCTTTTCTGCGGCGTTTGGCTTCCATTTTCTCTTTGTGCCGCGCCATTTCCGTGCGCAGCTTTTCTTCCTTGTCCCGGGCGGCACGGGCTTCCTCCATCCGCTTCTGAATGCGGGATGAATGCTCGTTTCCGGCGGGGGAAATAGTCCAGGGGGCAAATTCGCCGGAGGTGGTGATGGGCACACAGAGCATCTGCGGGTCAATGAATCGCAGCTGGCGGTACAACAGGTCGTGAATGGTGGCCAGTATGGATTTCGGCGGGAAGAGCCCGGTGCGTCCCAGCTCAATGGTGAATGCCAGGCGGATATGCTTGGCTTGCATGCTCATGCGGGCCATCTCGCGCAGAGAGATGCCCTCTGCCGGTTCTTCCTCCGGGGCGCAGATGGCGGCGGTGCGCAGCAGAAACAGGCAGTCGCGCACTTTGCGGCAGAGTTTTTCCACCAGTTCGCTCACCTTGGGGCGGGCATTGAAGCGGTAATCCTTCACCTCCACCAGCCAGAGCTCTTTCTTGCCGGGGTGGTAGAGGACGAAGTCCATCTCCTTGCAGCTGTTGCAGAAGTTCTGCGCGTTGTGCGAGTAAAACTCCGAGCATTCGAAGCGGCAGACGTAGTAGCCCGCATCGAAGTGGAAGCGGTGGACACCCTCAACGCATGTTGTACCGGCCTGAAACACGATTATTCCTCAGCAAAAAGGTTGGGAACGAGGCTCAGATAGCGGTCTGCCTGTTCGGTTTCGGCATCCAGACTGGCAATGTGTTCCAGCCGATTGAGCTCATCCGCTGCGCTGACCCGTACCCCGGTTCCGGCAATCTGCGGTGTCTGCAGCCCGAAGAAGCGCCTGTCCACACCCCGGTTTTTTTTGTCTGCCAGCTGAATGGATAATTCGCGCAGCAGGAAGAGGCTGTGGGTGGTGAGCACCAGCTGCACCCCGGCGCGGCAGAGTGTCATCATGATGTTGACCAGCCGTGGCAGATGCTGGGCGTTGAGGTTCATTTCCGGCTCATCCCAGAACAAACAGGTGCCCGGGCGCACGGTGCAGTTGCCGATGAGCAGGCCCAGCGTGCCGATGCGTTTGAAGCCCTCTGCCACGAGGTTGAGCTCCAGCGGTTCCTGTCCCGGGCGTTGCAGGAAGAAACGCCCGTTGATGCGCAGCAGCTTGCCGCTCAGCAGGGTTTCAATCTGTTGCGTGACATGGAGCATGACCGGGGAGGGGGGCTCCGTCGGCTCGGTTTCCAGTGCGCGGCACAGTTCCCAGCTGGCAGAATCCAGCAGCTCCGGGTATCGCTTGCCCGCCTGCACATAGCAAGGATAGATGGAGAGCACCTCACGCGGTGCCAGAAAAACGGCGTTGTTGGTCAGGCTGCGTTCCGGCATGGTGCGGATTTTCAGACCCTCCTCCTCGTGTCCCTCGCGGAAAGAGAACTCCAGCTCGGCGCTGCCCGGCGGGACTTTTTCGCCGCAGAGGGAGGCGTGGACGGTTGCGGTGCAGTTCCTGACGCAGCGGGAGGTCAGCCCGGTGAGGTCGCGGGTGCCGAAGACGCGCAGTAAATCCAGCCGCAGGCGCTTCTCCTCGGCCCATACGACGGGCAATTCCCGCCGACTGCCGCCGCAGCTCCACTTGCAGATGGCGTAACACAGCTTCATGAGGTGGCTCTTGCCGGAATCATTGCCGCCGATGATGATATTCATGCCCGGCGCAAAACGGAATACCTCCTGAGTGGGAAAAACCGTAATCCCCTCTACCGAAAGCTTGCGAATCATACGCCTTGTACTCTACCATACGAAACATGTTGAAGCAAGAAAGAATTACAGATATCGGAAAACGCGGGCGGATTTTGCTCCGACGGCGGCGGGATGTCTGTACGTTCTGCACTTTTGGCTTGACTTCCTGTGGATTCGGGGGTAGGCTTGGCGCGTCAATAACAAGACACTGAATAACTATGTCCCGTACCCCCATCATTGCCGCTAACTGGAAGATGAATATCGGCCCGAAGGAGGCCAAGGAGTTCCTCGCTGCTCTCAAGAATGAGCTCTGCGAGTGCACCAGCGCAGTTGACAAGGTAATCGTTCCCCCGTTTGTGACGATTCCTGCCGTCATGGATACGCTGAATGGCTGCAAGTGCATCGGCGTTGGCGCTCAGGACGTGAGCGATCGCGACAACGGTGCTTTCACCGGTGAGATTTCCACAACGATGCTCAACGAGCTGGGCTGCACCTACGTGGTGCTGGGTCACAGCGAGCGCCGTCAGTACCACGGCGAGACGAACGCCTACATCAACAAGAAGATTAAGAAGGCCCTGGCTGCCGGTATCATCCCCATCTACTGCATCGGCGAGACGCTGGAGCAGCGTCAGGGTGGTCAGCTGGAGACCGTGCTCAAGAGCCAGGTGGTCGAAGGGCTGGAAGGTCTGACCGCTGACGAGGTGGCCGGTATCGTGATTGCTTATGAGCCTGTTTGGGCTATCGGCACGGGTGTGACGGCTTCCGCCGCCGACGCTCAGGATGCCCACGCTTTCATCCGTGGTGTGCTGGCCGAGACGTTCGGTGCTGAGGCTGCCGACAAGGTTCGCCTGCAGTACGGCGGTTCTGTGAAGCCCGGCAACGCTGCCGAGCTGATGAGCCAGCCCGACATTGATGGCGCTCTTGTGGGTGGTGCTGCTCTCAAGGCAGACTCCTTCGCTGCCATCATCAAGGCTGCTGTGTAAATTTTCTACTGTTACACATTTGTTTTCAAAAGCCCTCTGCCGTTGCGGCCGGGGGCTTTTGCCGTGTTTTGTGTTTGTGTTATGCGGGCGTTGCTGGTATAATGCCAGGCAGGATGAGGAAGAAAGTACAGTTGCTGCGTTTTCTGGTGCAGGCGGCCTTTTTGGCTGCCATGGCCTTTATTGGGTTCAATACCAAGCTGGCGGCTGATGCGCTGCTACCCGCCATTCTGCTCTTCGGGGTGTTTTTCTGTGGCTGGATGTGTCCGCTGGGGGCGGTGCAGGATTGGATGGCCCGCCTGGGGCGTTGGCTGAAACTACCGCGCTTGCGTGTCCCTTATCGGGTGCAGCGTTGGCTGCAGTTGAGCCGCTATGCTTTTTTCATGCTGCTGAGCGTGGGGGTGGTGATAGAGCTGCTCAAGGGGCCGTATAACTTCAGCAAGCTGGTTCATGGTGACATCTGGACGCTGGCTTCCGGCATTATCCTGTTGTTCCTCTTGCTGGGCTTGTTTATTGACAGGCCGTTCTGTAATTATTTCTGCACGGGTGGAGCGAGGCAGGGCCTTTTCAGTGTGCTGCGCATCTTCGGTATCCGCCGTAGCGAGGAGAATTGCGGGCACTGCGGTATGTGCTCAAAGAAATGCCCGATGAATATACGGGTGGAAGAAACGGAGTTTGTTCGCCATCCCAACTGCATCGGGTGCATGAGCTGCGTGTCTGCGTGTCCGAAAAAATGTATCTCCTACGGATTGATGCCCGGGGCCAAACAGGTGCGGGGCAGGAAGACCCCCTGAGCGTTCGCAAAAGCGCGTCAATGCTTCATATTTTCCTTGCCAAGCGGCGGTTATGGGCGTAGAATCTCTCGGACATGCCCCGTGCGTGTCTCTCCTCGACAACTTTTTTATTAACGAATTACACCACACATCCTGCAATGGAACTTATTTCTGATTACGTAGCTGCGCTTTCTCCGTCTCTCACTCTGGCTGTGACGAACAAGGCCAAGGAGATGAAGGCCCGGGGCGAGCAGGTGTTCGGTCTGGCCGGCGGTGAGCCCGACAAGGATACCCCCGAGAACATCAAGCAGGCTGCCATTACTGCCCTGAACAACGGTGCTACCAAGTACACCCCCTCCGTGGGTCTGCCCGAGCTGCGTCAGGCTATCTGTGACAAGCTGAAGCGTGACAACGGGCTGGAGTACAACATCAACCAGATTTGCGTGACTTCCGGCGCCAAGCCCGCCGTGTACGAGGCTCTGCGTGCCACCATCAACGAGGGTGATGAGGTGATTATCCCCTCTCCCTATTGGGTGAGCTACCCCTCCATGGTGCAGCTTTGCGGTGGTACTCCCGTCTTTGTGGAGACCAAGGCTGAGAACGGCTGGAAGATTACGGCCGAGGAGTTTGAGAACGCCATGACTCCCCGCACTAAGATGATTATCCTGACAACGCCGCACAACCCGACCGGCGCTGTCTATTCCGAGGAAGAGCTGCGCGCCATCGGCAACATCGCAGTGGACGAGGATATCCTCATCATGGCTGATGAAATCTACGAGCATCTCATCTACGGTGAGGAGAAGCACGTCTCCATGGCCTCCCTCAGCCCGGAGATTTATAACCTGACCATCACCATCAACGGTTTCTCCAAGGGCTATGCCATGACCGGCTGGCGTCTCGGCTATTCCGCTGCCCCGGAGAGCATCGCCAAGTGCATCAAGCTCATTCAGGATCACACCGCTTCCAACGCCACCACCTTCTGCCAGTACGGTGCCATCGAGGCTCTGACCGGTGACCAGAGCTTCATCGACGACCTGCGCGAGGAGTACGATTTCCGCCGCCAGTACGTTTACAGCCGCCTGTGCCAGATGCCGAAGATTAAGGTGGTGGAGCCCAAGGGGGCTTTCTACTTCTTCATCGACACCACGGAGCTGAATATGGGCTCTCTGGAGCTGTGCGACAAGCTGCTGGAGCGCTATAAGGTAGCTGCCGTGCCCGGTATAGCTTTCGGCAATGACAAGGCTATCCGTATCTCCTACTGCACGTCTCTGGATGTGCTCAAGGAAGGCCTTGACCGCCTGGAAGACTTCTGCAAGAAGCACTGATTTCTTCTCTGTACATATGATAAGCCGCCAATCTCTCATGGGATTGGCGGCTTTTTTAATATCAGGCCGCATGTTTCAACTGAATACTTGCGAACTTTAAATTCTGCTTGCGATGCACGCCTTGTAAGCCGTAAATAGCACTTAGCGATAATCAAAACCATCTGCGCATCGTGCGACCGTAAAAAAGCCGCTGCCGTGGGAGCGGCAGCGGTGGGGGAAGGGGATGGTGGTTGAGGATTACCGGGACTTGCGGCGGTCGGGACGCTCGGCGCGGTAGTCGCGTGGCTCGCGGAAGTCGCGGTCTCCACGGAATCGGCCGTTGCGGGAGGAATAGCTGCTCTCATCGCGGCGGGGACGGTAGCTGCTGCCCTTGCCCTGCCAGGAGGCCGCCGCACGGCGGGTGCCGCCGGGGATGAACTCGCGGCGGGCATTGCCACCCTCCGGGCGGCCTTTGTCCTCGCGGATATTGACCTCGTAGCCGCAGACGGAGCAGGTGCTGAGCGCGGTGGTAAGCTGTTGCACTACCTCCGGAGCCACCTCGATGAGCGAGTGCTTGAGGAAGATGCGGATATCACCGATTGTTCCCTTGGGCGCGCCGCCCTCGTTGTAGAGCAGCCCGGCAATGTCTTTCGGCCGAATGCCCAGCAGCTTGCCGCCGTTCATGAAGAGCGTTGCTGTTTCCTGGAGGTTGGACCAGTCCTGCCCCTTATCAACGGGGGCGGCGTTGTCTGCCGCGCGGTGGTAGCGGCTGGGGCGGTCTTCCGGGATGGGTTGCAGCTCTCGGCTGGTCTTTTGCAGCAGCAGGTTGAACATGGCCGTGAGCAGTTTTTCAGAATCAATTTCCAAATCGCGCAGCTCCTCCGGCACATCGTGTGCCTGCGCGGCCAGCTCCAGAATGTCATCCACCAGCGATTCGCGGCGAACCTGCTCCACCTGGGTGCCGGTCATCACCTTCTCGCGCTGCATGCGTACGCCCACAAAGCGTTCGATGCGGGCCAGCAGGGAGAAATCACGACGGCCGATGAAGGTGACGGCGCGACCCTTGCGCCCGGCGCGTGCCGTGCGGCCGATGCGGTGTACATAGTCCTCCGGCTCGCGGGGCAGCTCAAAGTTCACCACCATGTCCACATCATCAATATCCAGCCCGCGGGCGGCAATATCCGTGGCCACCAGCACATTCAGGCATCCCTTGCGGAACGAATCCATCACGCGCTCACGCAGCGTCTGGGGCATATCGCCGTGCAGGCGATCCACGGCGTAGCCGCGTGCCAGCAGGCCGTCCACGATGTCATCCACCACGCGTTTGGTGTTGGCAAAGACAAGCCCGCGCTTCATGCGCCCCATCTCAATCAGGCGGCTGAGCACCTCGATGCGCGAGGAGAATACCACCTCGTACACGCTCTGCTCGCAGGTGGGAACCGTCAGCACCGGGCGTTCGATGGAAATCTCCGTGGGGTTCTCGGAAAGACTGTCGATGAGCGAGCGAATGGCCGGTGACATCGTGGCAGAGAAGAAGAGGGTCTGGCGCGGAGTGGGCAGCTGAGCCACCACGCGGTCAATATCCTCCTGGAAACCCATATCGAGCATCTCGTCTGCCTCATCCAGAATGAGCATGGAGATATTATCCGTTCGGAGCTCTCCCTGTTCCATGAGGTCGAGGATGCGCCCGGGCGTGCCCACCACAAACTGTACCCCTCGTTTCAGTGCCGCCAGCTGCGGCCCGAAGGAGGCTCCGCCATAAATGGGCGCAGCGGATACGCCATCCAGGAAGAGTGCCAGCTTGTCCACCTCGCGGCAGATTTGCACGGCCAGCTCTCGCGTGGGTGCCAGACAGAGCACCTGTACTGCGCGAACGCTGGGGTCGATGCTCTCCAGCGCCGGGATGGAGAAAGCGAGCGTCTTGCCGGAGCCGGTGTGGGAGAGTCCCACGATGTCCAAGCCTTCCAGGGCAACGGGAATGGCCTGTTCCTGAATGGGTGACGGAGTTTCAAACCCGAGGACCTCAATGGCCTCCAGGATTTCCGGGCAGATACCGAGTTCGGAGAAAGTCATAAACGGCGCTGAGCATGCCTGACTTGGTGCTGATTGTAAAGCGAAAACTCCAGGGGTGACACAGAAAGAACAGGCGCGTCCCGGCGCATGGGTGATTTCCGGTCAATCAGTCCTGAATCAGTCCGATAAACAGGAAGGACGATGGATAATGAACAATGGACGAAGGAAAAGTTAGATGAGCCCCCGACTCGCAATAGTCAGAGAATTAGTTGCAAGGCATCTGCATGCGAGCAGCGCGAGCGGAATTCTGCACCTTGTCCATCGTACATCAGGCTTTGTACTTCCCGGTAAAGGGGGCTTTCTGAAGAATTCACGCTCATTCATCAAACGGCTTGACTCTTGGAGGGATGGGTGTATAATCCTGCGCATGAGTGCAATACCCTGGGTCACGATGCTTGTTGCCTCCGTTGCGGCGGATTATACCAACCCCATTGCCCAACCGGGGCAGCCCGGATATGCGGCGCAACCGACACACCATTTCCGGGGTATGTTCGAGAATGACTCCGCTTTCGGTGAAGACCGGAATTACAGCCACGGCACACGTTTTGACTATGCTCAGCAGGCCTGCGGGAATCATTACTGGGGTATCAGCCTGACGCAGAATATCTACACCCCGGAGACTCATACGGACGGGCGTGTTTGGAACCAGCACCCCTATGCCGGGTATCTCGCCATCGGCGGAGCCTGGATGTACCGGGGGGAGGACGTGGGCTCATCGCTCGAATTGCAGCTGGGTGTGACCGGCAAGCCGTCTTTCGCCGAGAACTCTCAGTGGTTCGTGCATACTATCGGCAATATGGAGCAGTGGGACGGCTGGGCTGACCAGATTCCGGCAGAGCCGACGATTCAGCTCTCTGCCCGTCAGGATTGGCGCTTGGCTTTCTGTGAGTCGGAATCCAGGGGCGGGTTCCAGACCGACGGCCTGATTTTCACCCGCGAAGCCGTGGGTACGGTGGCAATTTCCGGCGGGGCAGGTCTGGCGCTGCGCTGGGGCTACAACCTGCCGGATGCCATGCAGGTGAACGGCAATCATGCCGCTGATTATGGTGTGGGCCTGCTGCGCAAATCTGCCTATGACCCGACACGTTCTTCCTGGTTTGTCGTGGGCAGTATGTATGGCGAATATGTGGCGCGCGACATGTTCATTGACGGCGGCGTGTTCCATGATTTTGAGCAGACCTGCAGCCGCAAACCCTGGCAGGCCGAAATGCAGCTGGGTGTCGGTGTGGTACACGAGGGGATTCACTACTACGCCGGTGCTGTGTGGCACACCGTGGAGTATCGCACGCAGGACCACCATTCCCTGTACGGCACGTTCTCGATTTCCTGGAACTGGTAAGGCATGAGTTCTGCGCTGAAGTTGAGTATCATGGCATTGGGTGCTGCCTGTGTGCTGTTGCTGGCGGGCGGTTTTCCCCTGATGGGTGCTCCGGCAGTGTATCGCGGTGGTGCCATGCTTCTGTTGGGGCTGGTGAGCACGCTGCTGTGCCTGTGGGGCGCGTGGCGGATTGCTGCCGGGCAGCGAGTGCGGCTGGTGTTCGGCCTCGTGTTTCTCTTCTTTGCCGTCATTGGGCTGGTGATGATGGGGAGCTACGCCTCACAGGGCTTCACCTTTGCGCAGCAGGGTGGCCCCATGTGGATGGGGGCTCTGGCTATGTTCTGCACGGCGCTCTCCGGGGTGGTGTTTTTTGTCGTGTTCGGGTATCTGACCTATCGCGTGATGACGCGCCGCCTGTGGCTGGCCGGCATCCATGTGGCGCTGGCCTTGCTGGCCATCGGGGTGTACGTGGATTACAAGTATGAAGTACGCACTATGTTGACCCTCCCGGCAGACGGAACAGCGGCGGATTCCGTGCGTACCCGCGCGGGCGAGGTGCTGCCGCTGGGCTTCTCGCTGAAGGTGGAGTCCTTTGCCGTGTCTCACTACGACAACGTGAGCTACACGCTCTACACCATGGAGCAGGGGCGCCCGGTGAATCCCATTCAGCTGGAAGTGCAGGGGAACAGGCTGGTGGCCGGGGGGGAAAGCTGGGATAAGAGCCTGTTGAAAACCGCCCCCGGTATGCAGCATCCCTTTTATCTCGTGCCGGGCAATCCGCCGCGCGTGATTTTGCAGAACCCGCCTGCGGTGAAAGATTACTGTGCCAACTGTGTGGTGAATACCGACCATCGCGGACGCCCGGAGCAGCGTCGCCAGCAGCTGCGGGTGAATGAGCCCCTCTCCTGCAAGGGCTGGCTCATCTCTCTGGTGTCCTATGACGCGCACCATGGCAGGACGATGGTGCGGATGCAGGCACGACGTGCCCCCGGGCGCATTGCCGCGCTCAGCGGTATGGTCGGAATCATCATCTGCTCTGCCTGCTGGTGCTGGTGGAAGAAAGAGGAAACGGAGGTGCAGGCATGAGTTACTTGGTCTATACCCTGACGATTCTGTGTCTGCTGGCCTGTCTCGTGACGGTGGCTGCGGCCTGCCGGGCGCGAGAGTCGGCTGCCCGTCGTGCCCATTTGGCGGTGTGGGTGCTGGCGGTGATGTTGTTTGCGGCGGATTGGGTGCTGGCGCAGGCACCGCCTTTTGGCAACATGCGGCACGTGCTGGCTTTCTTCCCGCTGGTCATGTACCCGGCGGCGGTGTATCTGCGGCGGTATCGCGGACTGTGCGTGGACGGCTGGCTGGCGGCGGCATCGGCGTTGGCGCTCATCGGGGCGCTCAGCATGCCCTTGCAGGCAAGCTGGCGGCAGATGCCCGCCCTGCAATCCCCCTGGTTTGCACCGCATGTGATTTCCTATGTTCTGTCCTACGGCCTGATGACCGTGGCGGCGCTGATGGTGCTCATCCGCCCGCTGCGCGGAGAGAAAGCGGCGCAGGATGAATGCACGGCAGATGCGCTGGTGAAACTGGCGTTCCCGTTTATGTCCTTCGGGCTCTGGAGCGGTGCGCTCTGGGCAGATGCCGCCTGGGGGGCATACTGGTCCTGGGATATCAAGGAGGTCTGGGCACTCATCACTTGGTGCGTCTATCTCATCTACCTGCACACGGAGCGCCATGCCTCCTTTGCTGCGTGGCGGCGCCCCCTGCTGCTGCTGGGCTTTGCGGCGGTACTGGTGACTTTCTTTGTGGTGAACCTGCTGCCCAATATTCAATCCCTGCACAGCTACGCGCAATAGCCCGTGCGGCTGAGTCAGGATGCGGGGTAGAGGAGGGCATGCAGTTTGGCGCATTCATCCTGCTCTTTTTCCAAATCCGGCAGCATGTAGCGTTCGGTATAGTATTTTCTGCATGCCTGGGAGTGATAGAACGCCTCACAGAGTGACAGCATGCGGCGCAACGCTGCGATGCTTTCCTGAGTCTCGTTCTCCAAGTCGAAGCATCGGCACGTGACGATACATTTCGTCCACCGGGTCACGTCATCGGTTTCATCAATTGTGGGGAACGCCGCAAACAGCCGTTCCCATGCCGGGGCGTAGTATGTAAAGGCCACCGACCCCATGAACGCCAGCTCCTCCTGAAGACACTCATAGTCCGTGAGCAATACCTGATAAATCTCCTCGCGTGTTTTGCCGTAAAAATCCCGCACGGCATCTATCTCCTCCAAGGTGCCGTACACATTGATATCAGATTTTCGGGGTAGATTGCTCATCATAGCGAATCCTCGTTATAGCACCGCTTTCATGTGGTGTCAATCCTCCAGCCTGTATCGGATGGTGGTTCGCAGGGTGGAGGCGATGGCGGCAGCACCGTTTTGTGCGGCGCGGAAGCGCCAGTGCCGCAGAATCCAGCGGCGGGTGTGTTCGGCAAAATCCGGGTGAACCTCGGTGAGAATATCCACCGCTGTGGGAATCCCCGCAGCATCGATGTGGATGCAGATACCCACATCTCCTTCCATGCGCCGCTGCTTCATGCGGGCTGGGTAGGGGGGATGCGGCGTTTTCTGCGGGGCTGCGGCCGTCGTTTTCACCGGTGCGGATGCTTGCTTGGCGGTGCGGGGGGCGGCGCTCTTTTTGATTTCTGGCAGGAACGGGATGCCGTCCCCCGGCTCTTCGTAGGGGAGTGGTTCATCCGCATGAGCTATCGGCTCTATCGTCATATCAGGGAAAATAAGCTCCGGCGGCATGGGCTGCGGGATGAGTGGTTGCGGCTCCGAAGTCGGGGGGACGCTGCGGCTGGTGAGCATCTCCTGCGGAGGGGGGAATGATTCCGGCTCGGTGTAGGCGATACCGTGGAAATGGGTGTTGCCGCAGCCGATGACGAGCCGCACCTGCTGCAACAGCAGGCAGGCCGATGCCGCCAGAAGCACGCCGGTGAGCCCGCAGCTGCGCCATGCCGTGCGCTCGCGGCGGCGAAGCAACTGCACCGGGGAAATGCGGCTGAAGCGGGTGAAACGATTCATGGCGAGGGGGAGGTATCAATCCAGTACAGGTGCGCATCCTCCACTTCATAGGGAGTCGGGGTGGAGAATCGGCAGGTCTCGCAGTCCGGGAAGCGGACGTGCGGGTGGCAGATGAGCCGCACGACGTTCTCTTTCCAGCCCGGCAGCCAGATGCACAGCTCCGCAATGCGGGTATCTGTCGCCGCGATGGCACGGGCCAGCTCATCGCG
>SUVN01000034.1 GCA_015061985.1 Akkermansiaceae bacterium | reverse complement strand
TTTTCCGCTCATCATTAAGTGCATGTAGGTATTATAGTGCTTTTTATTTTGAGGCAACCACTATTTGAGCTCTCAGTAGGCGAAACAGGGATTTCTCCTTCGGTTCGATTTTTTTTGAGGCAATGCGAGAAGTGTGACTGCATGCGGGCAGATTGCAAAAGAGGCTTGACTTTTAGTGTGTAAGGCGTAGAATGAGGCGCGCATCCGCACGCGTGTGATTTCGTGGTGCGGCGTGTCTCTCTTACACAAGTTTTTTACTATGAACAGTTACCGTACCCATACGTGCGATGAACTCCGCCCTGCAGATGTTGACAAGAATGTAACGCTTGTCGGTTGGGTGGATACCGTGCGCGACCACGGCGGCGTGATTTTCATCGACCTCCGTGACCGTGCTGGCAAGACTCAGGTGGTGTTCCATCCTGAGGTTGATGCCGAACTGGCCAAGCTGGCTGAGGGCCTGCGTGTTGAGTCTGTGATTCAGGTGAACGGCAAGGTTGTGCGCCGCCTGAAGACGGATGAGGTGGATGCCACGAATCCTGATTTGCCCACGGGCGAGATTGAGGTGGAGGCAACCGCCATGAATATCCTCAACCGCGCTGCCGTGCTGCCGTTCCAGCTTGACCGCAACATCGCCAATGAGGACATCCGTCTGAAATACCGCTTCCTGGATTTGCGCCGCCCCTCCATGCAGCGCAACATGATTCTGCGCCACCGCATCACCAAGACCATGCGCGACTATCTGGACGAGCAGGGCTTCCTGGAGATTGAGACACCCATCCTCTCCAAGAGCACGCCCGAGGGTGCCCGCGACTTCCTGGTGCCCAGCCGTCTTTCTCCCGGTGCATTCTATGCGCTGCCGCAGGCTCCCCAGCAGTACAAGCAGTTGCTCATGGTGGCCGGCATGGAAAAATACTTCCAGGTGGCTCGCTGCTTCCGCGATGAAGACCTGCGTGCCGACCGTCAGCCGGAGTTCACGCAGATTGATATTGAGGCCTCCTTCATCACCCCGGAGGATGTCTATACCTGGATTGAGGACATGCTCAAGCGCGTGTTCAAGGAATCGGTGGGTCGCGACATCATGACACCGTTCCCCCGCATGACTTGGCGCGATGCCATGGATCAGTATGGTTCCGATAAGCCGGAGCGTCGTTTTGAAATGAAGCTGACCGATTGCTCTGACATCTTTGCCAAGAGCGATTTCCGCGTATTCTCCTCTGCCGTGGCCAACGGCGGTGTGGTCAAAGCCATCAACGCCAAGGGATTCTCCCCCTCTGTGGGACAGATTGATTCGTTGACCCAGACGGCTCTGGAAGCCGGCGCCAAGGGGCTGGCCTACATCAAGGTGCGCGACGTGAATAAGCGCGAGGAATGGAAGAGCCCCATCACCAAGCGCCTGACGGATGCAGAGATTGAGGCGTTGAAAGAACGGCTCAACATTGAAGACGGCGACTGTGTCTTCTTTGCTGCCGGTGATTGGGAGCAGAGCTGCACCATCCTGGGACGTGTGCGTCTGGCCTGCGGCGAGTTCATGGAGCTGCTCAAGGGTAATACGGATATTGACCTCTTCTGGGTGACCCGCTTCCCGCTGTTCGGCTGGGATGCGGAGGAACAGCGTTTCTGCGCCATTCACCATCCCTTCACCCGCCCGGTTCCCGAGGATGTGGAGAAGGTGCTCAAGGGCGAGATTTCCACCGACCTCTGCGCCGAGGCCTACGACGTTATCTTCAACGGTAATGAGCTGGGCGGCGGTTCCATCCGTATCCATGAGAAAGACCTGCAAGATGCCACCTTCCGTGCGCTGGGCCTGGATGATGCCACCATCGAGGAGCAGTTCGGACACCTGCTGAGTGCATTCTCCTTCGGTGCCCCGCCTCACGGTGGTCTGGCTCTCGGCCTTGACCGCGTGGTCATGCTCATCAGCGAGAGTGAGTCGATTCGCGAGGTGATTGCGTTCCCGAAGAATAATCGCGGCGCTGATCTCATGAGCGAATCTCCCGCACCTGCCGAGGCAAACCAACTGCGCGATGTGCATATTCAGGTGAAGCTGCCTGAGAAGCTGCGTCTGAAGCTGGAGGCTGAAAAGGCCGCAGCCGAAGCCGGTGAACAGGCCTGATAGTCATCTCTGCCGATTGATTTTTCAACGGTGCATGCGCAGATAGCTGTGTATGCACCGTTTTTATCAGAAAAATGGAGTTATCCAAATAAAACAGCGCCTCGCATGCGCCTGAAACTATGAAAGAAGTGGGAAATACACCGTCAAAGCAACATTCCTCCGGTTCAACGCCGGATTGGTCTGCGTGGTTGGATGCAAACGGCTCCAAGCTGCTGCTTTATGCCCGTCAACAGACCCGCCGCGAAGCTGATGCAGAGGATGTGTTGCAGGAGGCTCTTGTACAGCTGGTGCAGGCGGTGGAATCCGGTTCTTTTCAAGGTGGCCCGGAGCAGTGGCCCTCCTATGCCTACACCGCGATTCGCCATCTGGCGATGGATCGCGGACGGCGCGAGGAGGTGCGACGCAGTTACGCAGCCCGCCAGCAGGAATTCCTCAGCGAGGGCGAGGAAGATTGCCCATGGCTGGCTTGCGCGGCTGATTCGGAATACCTGCGGCAGCGTGTCGAGGCGCTTCTTCGCTCGCTGTCCAAAGAAATGGCGGAGGTGGTTATCCTCAGAATATGGGGTGAACACTCGTTCCGTGAAATCGCTGAAATGACGCATACCAACCTTTCCACCATCACGTCCCGCTATCGCTATGCCATGCAGGCTTTGCGTAAGGAACTGGAGGATAACCCCATCGAATCATGACTGACTTCAACGAACAGAACCCCGCGCCCGGTGTTACTCCGGCTCCTCTGAACCCCGCTCTCAAAGCTCGGTTGCTGGAGGCCATGCTGAATGCGGAAAAGGCCGAGCAAGAATTCCGTCGTGAGGAAGAGTTGTTAGCGCGACTTCGCCCGGCACCGATGGAGCCCGGGCTGAAAGACCGTGTCGGTCTGCGGATGTATCTGGCGGCCACGGAGGTACGCCGCGCACGCATGACTGCCCGACCGTACTGGCGAAAGGTGACGGCTGCTGCGGTTCTGCTGATGTGTTGCAGCCTGGGGACAGGTATCGCGCTGCGGAGCAATGCCGCAGCAGATACGGCTCAGGCGGTGACGAGCCGCAGCATCATCGAGACAAGCAGCGGCGATTCCATTCGCTGGGATGCGAATGCGATACCCATGCAGTGTGTGGAGGTGACCTACGAGGATACCTTTGTGATGGATGCCTCCGATGATATGAAAGTGATGGTCACGGTCCCCAATCGGACGGAAGTAACTGTTCCGGCAGACTTGTTATGATGAAGAATTATCTGATGTCGGTGATGATGATGCTCTCTCTCAGCACTCTTTGCGGGGCTGAGCCGGAGAGAGCCACATTCGGCGTTGTGGGAGGAGAGCTTTCCCCGGCACTGCGCGTCTATACCGGAGTGGAGCAGGGCGTGCCGGTGCGTGCCGTCTGGCCCGGCAGCCCGGCAGAGTTGGCCGGGGTGAAGAGCGGGGATGTCATCTTGAAACTGGATGGCGTGACTATCAAAGATAAGGCAGCCATGGCGGCTTTCCTGCTCCAACGCAAGGTGGGGGATGAGGTGAGAGCCACGCTGTCCTTTGGTGGGAAAATACGTGAAGTTGTGGTGAAATTGCTGCCGCGGCCGACCCAATTGCCGGATGTACACCATTCTGCCGAGGCGGCAGTTGGTGGCGACCGCATGCATCGCCCCATGGCTGTATCAGAGGAAATCCGCCGCCAATTCCGTGAGCGGAGGCGGAATATCTGCCGCCACTTTGCCACGCTGCCGGAGTCTTTTGATGCCCCGGGGGTGACGGAAGAATTGCAGGCTATACGCGATTTGGCCCGCGATGCCAATCCCGGTGGCTCGGGATGGATGGTCGGGCGCGCCGGGGTGTCTGCCGTGCAGTTCCGGGATGCAGAGGGAATCCTGCTTCTGCGTGGGGCGCACAATCTGCTGACTCTGGAGGTATACAGTTCTGAGGGGAAGCTTTTGCTGCGCCGCGGGCTGAATAACCCGGATGAATGGAAATCCCTCCCGGTAGAAGTATTGAAGCGATTGCAGAAACTCTGATGAAAGAAAAGCCGACTGAACGAATCAGTCGGCTTTTTCTGTAAGAAGAAGTCTTCGAATGAGTTCTGCGGTCATCTTTCCGCTCTCGTGCAGAGAGTCGGGACAGATGCGGCTCATGTTGTCGCGCTGTGTGTGCCACCAGTCTGACCCCACAAAGACGGCGATAAGGTTGATACTCTCCACCCCTGCTTCCAGATAGGGCAGGTGGTCATCCATGTAGGAACCGGGCCATATGGTCCATTTGTCTTCTCTGAATCCCAGCTCCCGCACGGCGGCCATGTAGTGGGCGTACATGAAATCTGAGGTCTCCAATGACGGTGGTGCAATGGTTTTATTGCGTCCTCCCACCATATCCAGATTGATTTGGTAGCGGGGCAGCTTGTTGCCGCGCCGCGCAACATCGTGCTTCGAACCATACAGCCCATCATCCTCGCTCATGCGGGGCGCGAAGGATTCTTCGCCATCCAGAAAGATGAGTTCCACACGCTCGGCCACATCAGTCGCGAGCGTTCGTGCTGTTTCGAGCAGCACGGCGGCCCCGCTGGCGCCATCGTCCGCGCTTTCAAAATCAGGGGAGATGTTGACTTTCGTGTCGATATGGCAACTGAGCAGCAGTGGACGCGTATCGGTACTCTCTCCCCTGACCGCACGCAGATTGGTCATGGTGATGCCGCGCACAGGGAAAGAATCCCGTTCCACTCTCCATCCGGCAGCAGTCAGGTGCTTTTCCAGATAATCGAGCTGTGCAGCGTAGGCCGGGGAGCCGGATAAGCGCGGCCCCAAGGCGCAGATGTTATGGCAATGCAGGTAGGCATTCTGCCCGTCAAAATCCGGGGATGTGCTGAATGCCTGCGGAACGGTTGATACAGATTGCTCAAGCGGGGACTCCACCTGTTTTTCCTTGCACCCGAGGGCGACTAAGGTCGCCAGCAGGAGCGGAGTCATGAGCAGCGCTCGGGTCATGCAGCATCAGAATTGCTCGTGGACACCGAAAATCTGGAGAATGCGCACCAGTTCATCACGCCCGGCGTAGGGGATTTCAATAACGCCGTTGCTCTTGCCCTTAAGCGAGATGTTGACCTTGGTGCCGAAATCATCAGAAAGCTGGCGGCAGATGCGGGCGTAGGCATCCGGCAGCTCCGGCAACAGCGTGGGAAGTGTTTTTTCTGCAGGAGGATTCAGCAAGTCTTTTACCAGCTGCTCCGTCTGACGAACGGTCATACCCAGCTTGATGATGCGGTTAGCAGCCATGGTCTGCTGCTCTTCATCCTTGAGCTGGAGTAGTACCTTGGCGTGACCCACGGTAATTTCACTGTTTTCCAACATGTTCCGCACGGCAGGAGCCAGCTCCAGCAAACGAACCATATTGGCCACCACGGCGCGGGATTTGCCCACGTGCTGAGCAATGGTTTCCTGTTTCATGCCGAAGCGCGTCTGGAGAAGCCGATACTGCTCAGCTTCTTCCAGGGGAGTCAAATCGGCGCGTTGCAGGTTTTCAATCAGCGTCAGCTCGGCCACTTCCTGATCGGTAGCCTCGTGAACCACGACTTTCACCGTGGCGTGTCCAAGACTCTGAACGGCGCGCAGTCGGCGCTCACCGGCAATGAGCTCAAACTTGCCGTCAACCTTGCGGACTACCAGCGGCTGCACAAGCCCGCTCTCGCGGATGGAGGCCGCAAGCTCCTCTATCTGCTGCTCGTCGAAACGACGGCGCGGCTGGAAAGGGGACTTCAGGATTTCGGCAACATTGGCCAGAATCACACGGTCGGTCTCGTCTGCCGCAATCTGTACAGGAGTGCTGACAACCTTGCTCTTGCTGATGAGCGCCCCGAGTCCTTTGCCTAATGCTTGCTTTGCCATAGAATGAAAATCTGCCGGTTGAGTTTCGTGAAAAAGGTGCAGGGCATTCTATCTGATTTGCCGGTAAATGGCAACACCTTTTTACACTTTCCGTGGCATTTTGTCATGAGCCCATGGCTCTGACCATGAGCTCATGACGCTGTACACCGGCAAGAGTCAGGATTTGCGGCGTAAGCCTCCCAGACTCAGCCCGCTGGCAAGCAGGGCGCACACAATGACCGCCCAGTCTCCCAGCATGGCATAGAGGGTAAATCCGGCATTGCGGTCCACGGGCAGTACGGCGTAGCAGAAACCGGCCAGATGCGGTGAGCCATCTGCTTTCTGCAAGCTGTCAATGACGGCGCCGTTGGGGGCAATGGCACAGGTCAACCCCTTGTTGGCGGCACGCACCATGGGACGGCGCAGCTCAATGCAACGGAACGCGGCGCTGCGAGCCTGCTGCACACCACAGTGAGAATCCCTGAACCACCCGTCGTTGGTGACATTAACGATAACCTGCGGGCCTTTTCGCACATACTTCCGCAGCAGGGCACCCACCGTATCTTCGTAGCAAATGGCCGGGATGACCCCCACTTGCTCATCTGTTCCGGGCACCGGGACGGTGAGCGGTTGTGTGCTGTTGCCGGGTTTGATACCTTCACCCGTGGCTATGCCGGTGATTGCCTCGTATGCCTTGCCAATCCAATCCACCTCTCTTGCCAGCGGCACATATTCGCCGAACGGCATGAGATGCTGTTTGGCATGAGTGGTAATGCCGGAAAAATCACCGCTAATCACGGCCATGGAATTGTGCAGCCCTTGCGGCAGAGGTTCACCGTCTCTTGCCCCCCACAGTAGTTCATCAGCCCCGGTGAATACCACGAAGTCTGCCCCCCCCATTTCGCGCACCATGCTGCGGACAGCCGGGAGTCCATTCTCATGCAGGAAATAGTGCTTCGTATAGGGGTCTCGCAGTAGTTGTCCACCGACAACATCACGGTGCAGGGGAGTCCCCATGGCACTCTCCGGCCAGACAACCCAGACCGGCAGCTGCTGAATGATGCCGATGTCCGAATTCTTCATGGCTCGGGTGACGGTGTCCCTCTGAATCTCATTGAATGCCAAGGCTGTATTCCTCAGCAGCATGCCGTAGTATTCCGGATGCATGCCGCCGCCGGCCATGCGCTCACTCTGGTCCAGATTGAGCTGGACACCCATTACGGGTAATTGCATGGTGGTATCACGCCTCATCATCACATTTGGTGAATAGGATTTGGACAGAAACAAACCGCCCAGAAACAACCCGAAGAGAATGATGGCTGTGCCGTAGAAATCCCAGGGTATGCAGCCTTTGCCTATGCCGCGGAAGTGCAGCCAGCTTCTCCGTACCGCGCCCCACAACACCACTGCCGTGAATACGGGGATGAAGGAAAGCGCCATCGTACCGACAAACTCGGCCCACTGCACCATGGAAAGACCGTTATAGAGAGCCATACCCATGCTGTTCCAGCCGCAGCTGTAGTCGCCGTTGCCGCGTACCCATTCGATGCAGACCCAGAGTGCCCCGCAGCCAACGGCACAGCGCAGGGTGGAGAATAAATCCCTGTGTGCCCAGCTGCTCCAGAGCTCTTTGCGTTGCTCCTGCGGCATGTTGATGGAAGTGTCAGGCTTTGCTTCCATTCGCGGTCGCAGCAGGGTATTGGCTATCCCTCCCCACAATCCCGGCAGACAGGCAAAAAGAGAAACGAGCGGGATAAACGCCACAGCAAAGAACAGCACAGGGGGGATGGAAAAGGTGTTTCCCACCTCATTCACCCACCAGAAGCAGCTGCCGTACCACCCCGCGCCGTACAGCCAGGCATGACCGAACCCTCGCAGAAACCCTCGCTTGCCCAGCCAGAGCACACACAGCAGCGGTATCAGCCCAATCCAGACCCAGTTTCCCAGATCATACGGAGGGAATGCCAGAGACATCAGAACACCGCTGACAAAAGAAATCAGTACATTTCGCAGCCTGTTCAGGATGCGTTTGGTGGTTGAGTTCATTCTCCCTTTTCCGTGGACTTGATTTCCGCTTTGATACTGCGCTGTCCCAGACGGATACCTTCAGCCGCACCCTCAGGGCGATGAATGCAGACCACTCGCCACAGATTTTCTTCTCGGTTAGCGCGATGAAGTGTAAACAAATCCATGGATTCAAAGCCGGTTTCCAACCAGACCGTGGCCGTATTTCCTTCAGATTGACATACCCGGTTCTGATTCTTTTCAAACTGTCCGTTTTCGTAGCGCAGATAGTGCGTATCTCCAATCTGCGTCCCCATCGGATCAAGGAATATGACATCTATGCGTCCCTTGCCCGGAGCTGCATTAATACGGATGCTGGCTTCGGGGTATAAGGCAGTTCGTTTGGATAGATGCGCATTTCCCTGAGTGGATTTCCAGGCGGCTTCTACCTCTTCAATGACCAGCCCTTCGTTTGTCCATGGTAGTTTATCACTCAAATCTCGGTCAACATGCATGGGCATCCATGTGTAGAACACGAGAATACCTATCGCGGCGAGAAGTATCAGACCATATCCCAGTACTCCCCAAATGGTGAAACGAACTCTGTTTTTCGGCTTTTCTTGGCTGTTTTGTTCCTGCATGCGCCTATTTTGGCGCGAAAAATGGTATGTTGCAATAAAAAAGGGTTGCATTCTGCAAAAAAAAGGTCAAAATTAGTCATGGGTTAACCCCCCACATACACAAAATGGCCGATATCGACGAAAAAACTGAAAAGAATGTGCCCGGCAAGTTCTATGTCGACAGCAACTGCATCGACTGCGACCTTTGCCGCGAAACCGCTCCTGATTTCTTTGCCCGCGATGATGACGAGGGTCTCTCCTACGTGTACAAGCAGCCCAAGACTGATGCAGAGGTAGAACTCTGCAATGAGGCTCTTGAGGGTTGCCCTGTGCAGGCCATCGGCGATGACGGCGAGTAATTTCCCGCGCATTTCTGATTATTTCACGGCAATCCGGGAGCAGTATTGCTGCCGGATTGCCTTTTCTCAGCCGGATGCCGCCGAAACGTAAAAAAAAGGCAGATGAGTTACCGCCCCCGGTAACGACAGCCTCTGTTTTACCGAAAAGCTCTCGTCCTCCACGCTTTTTCATGCAGCGGCTTTCGGACGGAACGGAGCGCGCCGTCCGATTCCGTTCTCGAACGGATGGATGTCGGGATCAGGCACTGGCAGATTTTTTCGGCTCCGGGCCGGAGCTTGATTCTCGCTCGAACATCCGTACCATGGATTCTCTGCTGGCAGAAGTGATGGATGAGATGCATCTGGAGGAAAACCTCGCGCCGGAAATCCTGGCAAGCGCGTGGCAGAAAGCTGCCGGTAATGCTCTCGTCAGGCTTTCAGAACTTGTGTCCGTGGCTTCCGGAACAGCCTGCATCAGAGTGGGGCATCCTACGGTGCGTTATGAATTGACACGACTGAAAACGAGCATTATCAAGGCGCTGAATGAAGAGCTGGGAGCCGGGAGTGTGCGTTATGTGCGCTTTATTTCCCGCTGATGATAGTGTGTCAGTTATCTGCTTTTTTTCTTTTAGCTTTCTTTCTCGGAGTGTAAAGTAATACCCATGAACACGGAGGATTTGAAGTATCCCGGTTCCCGACGAATATATGTGCCGGGAAGCATCTATCCTGACATTCGCGTGTCGATGCGCGAGGTTACGTTGAGCGATTCCGTTTTCCCGGACGGTCGCACAGAAAGCAATGCGCCCGTCAGAATCTACGATTGTTCCGGCCCATGGGGAGATGATGAGTTTACCGGTAGTGTGGAGCAGGGGTTGCCTGCTTTGCGGCGTCCGTGGATTGCTGCCCGCGCAGACGTGGTGCAGGATGCTGATGGCGTATTGCGGGCTGCAGATACCGCCGTACCTCCCACCCAGAGAGCCTATGCTCTCCGTGGCATCATTACCCCGGAGATGGAGTATGTGGCCATCCGCGAAAATTTGGGAAGAGAAGCCGCTTTCAAGGCAGTATATGACAGATTTCCGCATGATAAAACCCGCCCGGAATCGGCTCAGTGGCTGCTGGATGAATTGGGAACGGGTATGCCCCGCCCCAGCGAACTGGAGGCGCAGGAAGGCTTCTCCCCCGATTCTCTGGTCAACCGTTCCCATCTGTCCTGCCAGCACCCTGCGGGGCAATATCCCGGCGGTCGTATGCCTGCCTATTTTACCCCGGAGTTTGTGCGTGATGAGATTGCGGCCGGAAGAGCTCTTATCCCTGCCAACATCAATCATCCGGAGGCAGAACCGATGATAATCGGGCGCAATTTCCTTTGCAAAATCAATGCCAATATCGGCAATTCCGCTATTTCTTCCGGTATTGTGGAAGAAGTGGAGAAACTGCGTTGGGCGATTCATTGGGGGGCGGATACAGTGATGGATTTGTCTACCGGGGCGGATATTCATCGAACTCGTGAATGGATTCTTCGCAACAGTCCCGTCCCTATCGGAACTGTTCCCATGTATCAGGCTCTTGAAAAATGCAGCGGCAGGGTGGAGCATCTCTCCTGGCCCATCTTCCGCGACACTCTCATTGAGCAGGCGCGCCAGGGTGTGGACTATGTGACGGTTCATGCCGCATTGCTGCATCGTTTTGTCTCTCATGCGGCACGGCGGGCAACCGGGATTGTTTCGCGCGGTGGCAGTATCATTGCCAAGTGGATGATGATTCATCGGCAGGAAAACTTCCTCTATGAGCATTGGGACGAGATTTGTACCATCCTTGCCACGTACGACGTGGCCATTTCCATCGGTGATGGATTGCGCCCCGGTTCTGTGGCGGATGCGAATGATTTTGCCCAGCTGGCCGAGCTGGAAGTGCAGGGAGAACTAACCCGCCGCGCCTGGGCTGCCGGTGTGCAGGTGATGAATGAGGGCCCCGGGCATGTGCCGCTGCATCTGGTGCCGGAAAACATGAGGAAGCAGCTGGAGTGGTGTCACGAAGCGCCATTCTATACGCTCGGACCGCTGGCGACGGATATAGCCCCGGGGTATGACCACATTACCGGGGCTCTGGGCGGTGCTATCATTGCTCAGCGCGGGTGTGCCATGCTTTGCTATGTGACCCGCAAGGAGCATCTGGGACTCCCCGATAAGGAGGATGTTCGCGAAGGCGTGGTCACTTATAAATTGGCCGCCCACGCAGCAGACCTCGCTAAAGGACACCCCGGAGCCCAACTTCGCGACAATGCTCTGGCAAAAGCCCGCTTCGAATTCCGCTGGGAAGACCAGTTCAACCTGTCTCTTGATCCCCACCGCGCACGGCAATATCACGATATCACGCTCCCGCACGCCTCTGCCAAGAAAGCTCATTTCTGCTCCATGTGCGGCCCCGATTTCTGTGCCATGAAATTGACTCAGGAAATACGTGAACAGGAAATGAATGTAAGTAAATCTTAAATAATTTCACACATGGGGCGGTGAAAATGCATTCCGTGCTTGCGCCTTGGCGCGGTGTGTGGTATAAGAAACGGGTATCAATATGCCGCGTATAGCCGTTATCAGCGATATTCATGCCAATCTGCATGCTCTCTGTTCCGTCATGGAGGATGTGCAGCTCATGCAGTGTTCTCAGGTTGTTTGTCTGGGGGATGTGGTCGGGTATGGAGCTTATCCGCGGGAGTGTCTGGATTACATTCGCAGCCTGAATTGCCACGTTGTCAAGGGTAATCATGATGATGAAGTGGCGCGTGAGGATTTTTGCCGCATGAATGCGGTTGCCCGTGCTGCGCTGAAATGGACGCGAGACCAGCTGGATCAGGACCAGATAGACTGGCTGGCGCGCCTGCAATACCAGCGCGTGGTTTCCTCTGCTTTCACGATTGTACATTCCAGTCTGGATTTCCCCAAGGCATGGAATTACATATTCAATGCCAATGATGCCAAGGCGCATTTCATGCGGCAGTTTTCTCCCGTATGCTTCCATGGGCACACGCATGATCCCAAGGTGTTTGTCTGCAGCCCGGATTATCAGGTGAGTGAATATCCCGATTTTCTGGAAAATCTCTATGAACAGGGCAGCTCTGAACTGGTGTTGGAGGAGGGGTACAGGTATTTCATCAATGTTGGTTCCGTCGGTCAGCCACGTGACCGGGATGTCCGTGCCTGTTATGCTGTGTATGATACGGATTCTCGCACGGTGACATTCCGCCGAGTGCCGTATGAGGTGGAAGCCGCTCAACAGGCTATTCTCGCTGTAGGATTGCCCGAATATCTGGCAGAACGCCTTGGTAAGGGATGCTAACGTAATAGATTTCAATAAATAACATGTCATTTATCCGACGATTTTTGCCTGCCGTTATCTGGTTTGTGCTGGGAACTCTGTTGGCTTTATATCTGGTGCCGGGAGAGCTGGAGCAGATGAAGTGGGAAGTGCCCGGGATGCCCTCATCGTACCCGGTTGAGCAGATGTGCCGACCGATATTCCTGGCGCTCCTCTGCTATTTGCCTTTCATCGCCTCCGTTTTCTATGCTTTCATGGACACCATGAACCGCTATATGACGCGTAACTTCATCAGCTATTTCCTGATGTGCACGCTCATTCTGCTGCTTATTTACATACTGGCAGACTTTACGGATAACATGGAGCGTTTCCGCTCCCGATTTGACGACCCGTTTATACAATCGCTTAAGTTCTACGGCACTCAGCTCCCCACATTTCTGTATCAGATTCTTCCCTATACCTTGTTGATGGGCACGCTCTGGTGTCTCAGCAAGCTTTCCGGCACATGCGAGATTACCGGCATGATGCAATCCGGGCGCTCTCTGCTGAAGCTTTGCTATCCCATTTTCGTGATGTCATCCATCGTGGCCGTTGCTTATGGTATCTTTGGCTTCCACTGGGCACCCAGCGGTGCCTCATATCGCCAGATTATGCTCAAGCATAGTGACTCTGACGGCAGCGGTCCGAAACCCATCATCTACCGTAGTGATGCCACGGCTCGCATCTGGCGTGTGAAATTCCCGGCATCGTTGAACAACCCGGGAGCCCCGCTGCGAGAGGTCATCATTGAGCAGTTTGATAAACAAACGCGCGGTAAGTTGCTGGAGCAGTACACCATTGGTTCTGCCACCTGGAATAAGGTTGATTCCACCTGGACACTGGAGAATGTGTATCATCGCGTTGTGCATACGCCGGATTCGGAGGAAGTGAATCCCGTGGATGATGTTTACTCTGAAAAGATGGTGGTAGATTTTTCGGAGAAACCGTATCAGATTATCAGCCCCTCCATGGGAAATCGCATAGATGCCATGGGGACGGCCGCCCTGTATGAGTTCATTTCCTCCGGTGCCGGTTCGCGCGAGGATCGCTGCAAGAAACGCACCGAATGGCATGTACGCATTGCCCGAGTGTTCTCCTGTCTGGTGCTGGTATTACTGGCGATTCCCAGTGCTGTGACATTCCAGCGTCGCGGCACGATGAAAGGCATAGGCATAGCCGTTCTGTTGGCGGCGCTCATGCTGTTCCTGTACCGGGTATTCCCGTCGCTGGGCGAGGCCGGACTGATTCAGGCATGGATTAGTGCATGGTTGCCCAATGTCATCTATCTTTTTATCTCTATTTACCTGTTCCGCGTCAATCTGGCTCACCGCTCGTTCAAGGAGTGGCTGCGGGCAAAACTTCAGGGACAGCCATGAGTATTCCTGCCCCCAGAGGTATTATTTTCGACTTTGACGGAGTCATTGTCGATACGGAGTGGGTCATTTATCAGTCATGGGTGCGACTTTTTGCCCGAGAGGGGCAAGAGATATCCATACAGACATATTCGCCCTGCCTGGGGGCAGGCTATTCCCGATGGAATCCGGCAGAGTATCTGGAGCAGCTTACCGGTAAATCGTTCGATTGGGAAAGAGAAACAGCTGAGCGACAGGCATGGCTGGAGGCAGAGCTGGCTCGTAGTGGGCTGATGCCGGGTGTGCGAGAGCTGATGGATTTTTGCCAGGCGCGAGGAATTGCCATGACCGTGGCTTCTTCTTCATCCCGCCGCTGGGTTGCGGGGTGGCTGCAGCGTCTCGGCATAGAACAAGAGTTCAAAGGCGTGTTCTGCCGTACGGATGGCTATCCTGTCAAACCCGATCCTGCGCTCTTTCTGGCTGCTCAGAATTGTCTGGGCCTGCCTGCTCGGGAGTGTCTCATTATTGAAGATTCGGAGAATGGGGTGCGTTCGGCCAGCAACGCCGGAATCCCATGTGCTGCCATACCGAACAGAATGACGGCGCTTGGGGATTTTTCTCAGGCAACTTACCGATTTGATAAGCTCTCAGAATTGCTTGGAAACTTGCGCTGAGTCGGACGCAAACGACGCAGGACGGGTATTCTCATCCTGCGTCGTATGATGTAATTGAGCCCTGAAGCTTCAGGCGTAAATGATGTAATCCGCTTTGCGAGGCTTGGCGGGGAATGTGCCGCCATTGTCATAGCCCAGCACACAGATGGCCACGCCTTTCATCTGGGGGGCAATTCCCCATGCAGCTTTGAGTTCCTCGCCCTCCGGTGAGTCAAACATTTCGCGTGCACGATTGATATAGCAGGAACCAAGCCCCACGGCATGAGCCGCATTGAGGAGGTTACCCATGACCATGCACCCGTCTGCGAACCCGTTACCGATGGAACTGTCATAAAATACAATGACTGCAGTGGGGGCTCCGTAGAAAGGATCTTTCGTTGCATTCATGACGGCAGCGTTCATGACGGAAAGACGGTCGCGTAGTTCCTTGTCCTGCACCACCACCATCTGCGGAGACTGTGTGCCATGCCCGGTGGGAGCATAGGTTCCGGCTTCTAGTACTGCGTCTAGCTCTTCGCGCGAAATTTGCTCCGGCTTGTATTTGCGGCAGCTGCGGCGGGTTTTAATCGATTGGAGAACGGGATTCATATCAAGTGTCATTGTAGTGTGGTTTATATGTCTCGTCAATAAGTAAACACGTCAGGCTTGTGCGCAGGCGCGGTAGATGCGCTCGCATTCGGCCGGGGAGACGGCGTGAATGCCGGGCAGATGCGGGTTCTCGATACCTCCCTTGAGCACGCAGGCGGCGCGAGCCATGCCGGCAAAATCCGCATCTTCGGGGATGCCCAGCTCCTGCATTGTTTGCGGAAGACCGAGAGAAACGTACCAGGCGCGCAGCCTGCGAATACCCTCGCGGATTACTTCAGCGGTGTTGCGATTATGTTGCACTCCCATGACGTTCGTGGCCCACTGCATGAAGATGCCGGGGTTGTGCGGCATCATGGCTTCCAGATAGGCGGGGACAATGACAGCCAGGCCCGCACCGTGGGGAACATCGTAAACGGCACTCAGCTCATGCTCCAGTGCATGGCAGGCCCAGCTTTGTTCCCGGCCAACACCCAGCAGGTTGTTATGGGCGATGGTGCCGCTGAGGGCAAGCTGTCCCCATGCTTTTACGTTGTCAGGCTCTTTCTTTAACAGAACGGCTTGTTGCATGATAGTGCGCATGGTTGCTTCGCAAAGGGCATCCGACAGTTCCGTGTCCGGGGTGTTGGAGAAATAGCGCTCGAAGATGTGGCACAGCATATCGGCTGCTCCGTTGGCCATCTGGTTGCCCGGCAGGGTAAGGAAGAGGGTGGGATCCACCACGCTCAATACGGGGCGCAGTGCCGGATGCCCGTATCCGAGTTTGCGGGTGCTTTCTTCATGCGTCAGAACAGTATTGGGGCTATTTTCGCTCCCCGCGGCAGGCAGTGTGAGTACACAGGCAACAGGCAGGGGCGAAGCGCTCAGTGATTCTTCCCTCGTGTAGAGTTTCCACACATCGCCTGAGTGCGGGACTCCCAGTGCTATGGCTTTGGCAGAATCAATGACGCTGCCGCCGCCCACGGCCAAAACGAACGAGATGCCCTCGTTGCGACAGAGCTCAATGCCTTCTTTCACCAGACTGACTGAAGGGTTGGGTTTGACCCCTCCCAATTCACAAAAAGTGATGCCCGCAGCAGTCAGGGATTTCACGATGGTGTCATACAGACCGCTGCGCTTGATGCTGCCGCCGCCGTAGTGGAGAAGAACGCGGTCGGTCAAGGGACGGAGCAGGGAGCCGATGTTGCGGTGTTCTCCCTCTCCGAAGACGTAGCGAGTGGGGTTGTGGTACTCGAATGAAAGCATGCTGCTATATTGGCACAGGCAGACTGACTGCGCAAGAAAAAAGGCAGATGCTGCCGTATTCATGCAGCATCTGCCGAAAAATGGCAATGGGGCTCGTTTTACTTGAGCTTGATGGACGGCTTCTTCACATCAACGGCCGGGCGGGTGATTTCCACGACTTTTTCCGTCACGTTGACGGAGGGTTTGGTCACATCGATAGCGGGCTTCTGGATGTCAAGCTCAGGCTTCTTGAATTCCGGAGCCTTGGGCTTTTCGATAGTGGGCATCTCGATGGAGGGCTTCTCCACGTCTACGGAGGGTTTGGTGATTTCGACACCCTTTTCCGTAGCCTTGACGGTGGGTTTATTCACCTTGACGGAACCGGTCTTGACTTTGGGCTTCAGAGAGTTGAGGTCAAGCGCAGAAGCTGCGGGAAGGGCGATGCAGAAAGCGGCACAGACGGCAATGATGGCTTTGTTCATGATGAATAGGTGTTAACGGTTATTTGCGGGGGCAGTATAACTGATTGCCGTGGAGGAAACAAGTATAAATGCCGTCACCATACCATCAACGCACCCGAATGGCGCTTCTGCCGGGCGGGGAAAAGCTGCGGTATTTGTTCGTACGCTCCAAACTCTTTTTTCCGGCGCGCTCTTCTGGAATGATGCTACCCATGTATGGTAATAATTTGTTCATTATCAGAATGTTCCCGTCGTCGGTAATGTGAACGCGGTCTTTCCAGCGAATATCCTTCACCTTGCCGTCCGGCATTGTGGCGCGGTGCACGTACTTTCCCTGGCTGTCAGCCAGCAGGGGGCGGGTATCGATGAATCCCAGCTTGTAGTGCTTGCAGGTGCGACGCATGATGTCGGTAATTTTGAGCAGTTGGGTATTGAGCGGCTCTTCGTCCATAACCGGGGGACTCATGAAAATGAGGCGTGCGTGGTATTTCTGGCAGAGCCCGGCAATTTCCATCAGCTTGTAGGTATAGGCTTTCAGCCATTCCCTGGAGCAGGGCTCTCCCAGTCCTGTTTTGCCGTATATTCCCTGTGGATCATTGGTTCCGACCCACATCACAACGATATGGGGACGGTGCTGTTGCAGGTTCTCCTCCAGAACTTTCGGCCAGTTGTAGAAATCCGGTCGGCTCAGCCCCGTGGAGCGCTTGCCGATGGGGATGAGGGTGATATTCTCATAACCGCTCATGGCTTTCTGCATCTGAGGGCCAAGGGCTTCCATGAGAGAATCGCCCGTGAGCAGGATGCGGATGGGCATGGCGGCCTTTCCTTTGCCTCCGCTTTCCAGATGCATGGCAGACAGTGGTGCCGCCAGAAACAGCAACACCGAAAGCAAAAAACTGAACCGAAGGCACTGCATTATTTTCCGGGAGCGTATTTGATGGTTATATCCAAAGGTGCACGCCCGGGGCGGGCTAACTCTTCATCGCTGAGCCGTTTCTCCGGGTGTTTGTTGCGGAATTCGGCAATGCTTTGTTCCAGAATGGGCAGCAGTTGTTCAATAACAAGCTTGTTACCTACAGGTGAGAGATGCTCTTTGTCTCTGGCTCTCAGACGGATGGTCTTTCCCCTGCTATCGGTCATATAGGTGCGGAACTTTCCGTTTTCATCTCCCAGAATGGGGATGGTGTCGACAAAACGGATACCCTGTTCGTTACAGCCGTCTCGCTGTGCCTGAGCCGTTTCTGCCAGAATCCCGGCGTAGCGACTTCCCATGGGCGGTAGCCCGACCCATATCATTTCACAGTTGTAGCGACGCCCTATTTCAAACAATTCGTACATCTTGGTGCGGTAGGCTGCCCTCCAAGCCTCTCCGGAATTCGGGTAGACGGTGCGTCCGTCTTTTTTGATAGGCATGCCATCATTTGCCCCAATAAAGAAAACGATGATATCCGGGCGAGTTGCGACAACAGCATTTTCCATATTTTCCGGCCAGTTGAAGTATTCCGGCCGGGTCAATCCGGTAGAATATTTTGCTGTCAGGATAAAGTGAAGCCCCTTGCGGTGACGCAGAGAACGGTGCATGGCCGGCCCCAAATCCTCCATGAGAGAATCTCCCAACAACATGATACGGCAGTGTACCGGTGATTGTTCGTTCTCGCGGCAGATATCAGCGGGGGTGCGTGGCTGTACGGTATCCGACTCCGGTTGCGGTGCAGGTGACTGCTGTCCAGGAACTGGCTTCGGTATTGACGGCTCAGCGGGCGTGGGTGGTGCAGGTGTCTCTTCTGCTTTTTTTGCAGCGTCCGGCTGCAGGAAATCTGCTGTCGGTTCGGAGATTAACTCGTCCGGAATCAGGGTGCTTTCCTTTTTGGGAGGCACCCTTCTGAATGTGTTGAGCTGCCGGAGGGCAGGCACGCGCACGTAGACGATTTTCGGCTTTGGTGGGGGCGGGGGGAGGACTTCTTTACTGTTGTCGCTCAGACTTGGTAGTTCCCGGCAGACGGTAGAGAACAGTTCCCTTTCTGCGTGGTATAGCCGAGGGAGCATGGTGCGGTATGCTGCTTGCTTTACGGCATCTGCCAGACCGCCAAGCTCGGGATGGCTGCTTTCAAATTGTTCGCAGTATTCATCTATGTTCTGCAAACCCAGGATGAGAGCCGCCATGCAGGTGCCCAGACATATCTTCAGGGAGTTCGGAAGCTTGAAACGCATGGCATATCAGAAATTGAAGTAGATGAAAGGAAGCACACCTTCCGGCCCGATACTCAGAATAACACCCCCCAATAGCCCGACGATAATGGCCTGTAGCGGCCATGGAAGCCTACTCTGAATCATGGTGAATGCACGGAAGCATGCGGGCCCAATCCACTGCATGAAGAGCCCCAGCAGGATAATCAGTACCGCCATGGCCGGTATCGGCGTTCCATCGTGAGAGGAAACCACGGCCTTCAGGACATTCTGTGCTTCATCAAGGTCTTTTGCGCGGAAGAAAACCCAGAGAAGGGTGACAAAATGGAAGGTCAGCAGCCAGGACAGTACGCTCAGGAATCTGTTGTGATGAGATGTTGTTGAGAAACGGAGCTTCTTTTTCAGCTGCCCGAATGCGTGGACAATCACGAGTCCGATGCCATGGAAGAAGCCCCAGATGAGGAAATTGATGCTGTTGCCATGCCATATGCCGCCGATGACCATGGTAACGGTGAGGTTGACATAGCGATTGCCCCGGCGGTTCCCACCCAGAGGGATATACAGATAATCCCGCAACCAACGGGAGAGTGATATGTGCCAGCGATGCCAGAAATCCTGCAGATTGAGGGAGCGATAAGGCGAATCAAAGTTTTGTGGCAGTCGGAATCCCATGAGCCGACCTATGCCTATGGCCAAATCAGAGTACCCGGAAAAATCCAGAAATATCTGGATGGAGTAGGCGTAGATTCCCACCAGAGCGGCGCCGGAAGCATAGCTTTCCGGGTCGCGGAAGAACGGATCAACCATGTGTTCCGACAGGTAGGTGGCCAAGGCTACCTTTTTGAATAATCCGCTGAGGATAAGAGCCATGCCCTCATTAAAGCCTCGTTGGTCATTGGGTTGTCCCTCCAACTGGGGGAAAAAGTCCTGTTCCCGCATGATGGGCCCCGCCATGATGGTGGGGAAAAAGGCAATGTAGGCCAGAACATCAGCAAAGGAGCGTGCTGGACGATCAGAATTGCGAAAGTGGTCAATGACATAGGAGAGCCCCTGAAAGGTGTAGAACGAAAGTCCTGCCGGCAGCAAGATGTCTCCGGCTCCGGATTCCAACAGCCAATGCCTGAGAGGGGAGTTCAGGCTCAGACAATCGTTGAACCACAGGAAAAAAGATTCCGCGTACTTGAAGAAAGCCAATATCAGTACATGGATGCTGACATCTGACGCGACGATGAGCTTTCGCGCAAAGCCGTGCGACACCTTCCCCAGAAGCGCAGCGCTGCCCCAATTGAGAAAAGCTACGCTGAGCAGCAAAATCAGGTATTCTGTCCCCAGATTACCGTAGAAGAAAAGACTTGCCGCAATCAGAAAATGTTTATAGACCGCGGGCCGGGAACGCAGCAGCCACCCGATGCAGAGAACCGGGAGAAAGAAGAGAACAAAACTGGTGGTGACAAAGTTCAAGAGAGAGTGTGAATCCCGTTGCGTTTCGCGGGCAACGAAAGACTATCATAATGACGCATATCTTCAAGCTTTTTCTTTCTATATTTGTGTTCTGCGGATTGACAGAAGTTAATTTCTCTTGCCAGACCGCGGGATGTGGGGTAGACTAGCGACATGCAGAGAGAAGCAATGGAACAGAGCCTGGGTTATGTGTTCACGGATGAAAGCTGGTTGAAGCAGGCTTTCACCCATCCCAGTTCTGACCAGAAGCGCAGCACGAATCTTGCCTATGAACGTCTTGAATTCCTGGGCGATGCCGTGCTGGAACTGGTAGTCAGTCGCGAGCTTTTCTCGCGTTTCCCCAAGGCAGATGAGGGGCTGCTGACCAAAATGCGGGCTGCCATCGTGAGCCGCCAGCATCTGGCGAGCATTTGTGAGCGCCTCGGCTGGGGAGAGCATCTCATCATGAGCCCGCAGCTGGAAAAGAACGGCGGTCGCAGAGCGCTTTCTATTCTGGCCAATACCTTTGAGAGCGTCATCGGAGCGGTTATGATGGATTCCAACTATAACGCTGCTCGCAAGGTCTCTCTGGTGCTACTGGCAGAAAGTCTTGATAATGCTCAGAATCTGCTGGAGGTTAATTCTAAGGGATGCCTGTTGGAGACCCTGCAGGCCATCAACTGCGAAGGCCCGGAATATGTCGTGGAGCTGGTGAATCCCGAGCAGCCAGCCGGCCCCTTTAAGGCCACGGTGAACTGGAATGGCATGGAACTGGGGCGCGGAGAAGGCCCCAGTAAGCGTCGCTCACAGATTGCTGCTGCTGCGGATGCGCTGAAAAAACGTCTCTGGGAGAAGTAGGGAGCCCCCTCTCGCGCCTCGTTGGGTTCTAGTAGATTTTTTGATAAATGACCGGATATGATTTTGAAAGGTTTTATCATGGGCATAAGTAATTCCGAAAGGTCAGCGAAAATGGGTTGACAGGATGTTTCAGCATTAGTAAGTTATGAGCATGCAGCGCATTGGTATTTACGCCGGGAGTTTTGACCCGCCCACGAATGGCCACTTGTGGATGATTCAGCGGGGCGCGGAGATGTTCGATGAGCTGGTGGTGGTGCTGGCAGTCAATCCGGATAAGCGGGGCCTTTTCTCTCTGGAGCAGAGGCAGCAGCTTATGGAGTCGCTGTTGGAGGAGCTGCCGTCCCATGTACGGCTTGCGACGGTAGAGCAGGGGTTCCTGGTGGACTTTGCCCGAAAGGTGGGTGCCGGATTCCTGCTGCGAGGAATCCGTAATACGAAAGATTTTGAGTATGAAAAATCAATGGCGCGCATGAATGCCCGCATGGAGTCAGATATCCGCTCGGTCTTTCTGATGCCTCCGGGGGAGCTGGAGGAGATTTCATCCACTATGGTGAAGGGCTTTATCGGGGTGCCCGGCTGGCAGCGCTGGGTGCAGAGCTGTGTGCCGCCCTGTGTGTTTGAAGCCATAGAGCAACAAATCAAGTCATGATATACTGGGATAACAATGCCACCACGCAGCCTGCACCGGAGGTAGTACAGGCCATGATGCCTTACCTGACGGAGCGTTTCTATAACCCCTCGGCAGCATATGGTCAGGCAAAGGCGGTGAAACGAGCCATTGAGGCGGCTCGTGAGCAGGTGGCTGCGCTCATTGGCGCAGATGCGGATGAGATTGTGTTCACCTCCGGCGGAACGGAAGCGACCAATGCGGCATTGGCTCAGTTCAACAAGGTGCTGACCACGGCAACAGAGCATCCCGCAACCCTGCGTACTGCGAAGGGCGATGCCGCGCCGGTCATGGCTAACGGTCAGGTGGATTTGTCCATCTGGAAGGAGCTCTTGCCCGGTCACGATGGGGTCAGTTTTGCCTGGGCGAATCACGAGACAGGGGTGATTCAGCCCGTGCGTTCGCTGGCTCGCGCTGCGAAAGAGGCCGGTGCACGCGTGCATGTGGATTTGGTGCAGGCTGCCGGTAAAGTCCCGGTGCGGATACACGACGTGGAGGTGGATTACGCTTCACTCGCCGCGCATAAGCTGCATGGCCCGAAAGGGGTAGGGGCTCTTTTCGTGCGCCGCGGTGCGGAGTGGCACCCGTTGCACACGGGCGGTGCTCAGGAAGATTATCGCCGCGCAGGGACGGAGAATGTGCCGGGTATCATTGGCTTCGGGAAAGCGGCAGAGATGGCTCTTGCCGCCTCGGAGCAGTATGCCGCGCTGGCATCACTGCGCATTCGTTTTCTTTCTGCCCTGCGGAATGCCGGACTGGAGGTGGTGGAAGCCGGAGCAGCAGCACCGCGTCTGCCGCATGTGTTCAATATGCGTATACCGGGTATAACGGCAGAATCGCTGACGCTGTTGCTGGAGCCCATGGGGCTCATTTGTTCCTCCGGCTCTGCCTGCACCAGTGCAGAACCGCATCCCAGCCATGTGCTGCAGGCGATGGGTATGCCGGATAAACACATCCGCGAGTCTCTGCGTTTCTCGCTGAATCGCTATACTACGGCAGAAGAGGTGGATGAAGCCGCCGCTCTGTTCCTCAAGGCTGTAGAAAAAATCCGTTCTGTTCAGTCAGCTGTCACCGGCCCGGTGATGGTGTACCGCTGACGATTGCTCCCCCTGTCCTCCATGGTCGGCAAGCTGCGACGTCTGTTACTGAGAGCGCCCCTGTTGCTGCCGCTGATTGCCGTGACCGGAGGAATTCTCGGTTCGTGGTGGTGGTGGCTTGCAGCGCTTGCCTTTCTTGCGGCTTCCGTGCTGAGACTGTGGAGGATATCGGCAGCCGTTGCCTTGTTCGGCATGCTGGCGTGGTTGCATGGTTACGCATTGCAACAAAGTCGTGCGCGTATCGACAAACAGATTGAGCAGAATGACCTTGTCGTGTTGCAAGGCACAGTGGAAAAGACGCTTCGCAAGGGTTTTGTACTGGGTAATGGCTTTTGCGAACTCTCTGTTCTGGTACGGGGTGAAAATGACTTATCAGTAGGTGATAAGGTAAAGGTTCTGGCAGAGCCGACCGTGGCGCAGGGAGTCTCTATCCCGGGGCTGTTCCATGCGGAGAACTGGAAACGCGGACTCGGGATTGCTGCGGAGTGCCATCTGGTGCGAATAGAGGAACGCTCCCGCCCCTTCTCTCTCCATACACTGAGAGCGTGGGGATTGGCCGTGCGGGAGTCCCTTGCCAATAGTCTCATGCCGGCGGGAACAGAGGCTGAGGCCGGGCGGCAGATTCTCTGTGCGCTGGTGCTGGGAGCACGGGAGAGGGCTGAAGAGGAAGTGCTGGATGATTTTCGTCGAGGTGGCTGTCTGCATGCCTTTGCCGTCAGCGGCTTGCATGTGGGGCTGTTTTCTGCCATTCTGCTGGGATTGCTGCGGCTCTGTCGGAGCGGTCCGGGGGTGTCTCGTTGGCTGGTTTTAGCGGGGGTCGGTGCGTATGTCCTGATGACGGGCGCATCTGTCCCGGCGCTGCGGGCCTATCTGCTGTTGGCGGTGATGCTGGGCGCGTTGATACTGCGGCGGCGCTTTCAGCCGCTCAACACTTGGTGTTTTGCGGCGTTGTTTGTGTTGCTGATTACGCCTCATCAGTTGTTTAACGCCGGATTTCAACTCTCCTTTGCCGTCTACGGGGCTCTGTGTATCGGTCTGCATATCTGCATGAAAGAAGCCCCGTGGTTCTCGCCGGACTCCTATATCCCGCTGCGCCTGCTGAATCGTTGGGAGCGGGCATATCGGAATCTGGATTTCTGGCTTCGCGGGGTTGTGATTGTATCGTTGAGTGCGTGGATTGTGGCGACTCCCATCACGATTCTCTGCTTTCATACGTTTAACACCTGGAGCGTTCTGACCAATATCGCCATCACACCGATTCTGCCTGTCGTCATGTGTTGCGGCCTGCTGCATCTGGCCTTGGGCTGGATTCCCTGGCTGGGCCTGCTGACGGATTGGCTGGCCGTCAAATCTGCCGGCATATTGCTGGCGGTGGTGTCATTCTTCGGTTCCTGGCCGGCAGCATGGTTGCCCGCCACCGCTCCGGCGGAACGACAGGACATCCTCGTGGTCGGCTGCGGTTTCGGCCGGTCTTTTACCGTGCTGGGCAATCCCGGGCTGGTCATCAATCCCGGTAACGCGGACAATGTTCAGTTCAGCACCTATCCGGCCTTGTTTCATTCCGGCTTTGCTCCGTCTGTCATCTTACAGACCCGACCGAGTACAACGTACACTCAGGGAGCAGCCGAGCTGCATCGGCATTTCCCTGATGCCGAACTCATCCGCGTAAATGAGCTGACGTCAGAAAGAATTCGATTCCATACTCCTGCAGGGGATTATATGCTGTTTTTCCCTCCGCCTGAATATTCCCGAAGTACCGTGGATAATCGTCAGCCGCTCATCCGTTGGCAGGGGGATGATGGTATGAGTGTGCTGTATGTGGGGAATGCTCCGGCTGCAATCCTGCATCACATGCCGACGGAGTCCCGGCACGCTGATATATTGATTTTGGGCGAAAACGATGTTTATCCGCTCTCTGCGGAGGATGTGGTATCATGCGGTGCGCGGTGCGTCATCGTTCTTCCCGGCGTGTCCTGTAAAAAACCGCCGGAAGCAGATGTTCCGGCGGTTTGGATTGAAATGAGGGACAAGGACTGGATTCGTATCAGCCCCGAGGGTATCGAACTCAACGGCTCGCAATGGTCAGCCCCTTGAGCAGCAGCTCCGCATTGTTCTGCGTCTTGACGATGTTGCGCAACAGTGTCTGCAACCCCTCCCACCCGGGCAGAGAGGCCAACTGGCGGCGCACCTGGAGCACTCGAATCATCTCTTGCGGGTGGTACAGGCGGTCGTCATTGCGGGTGCCGCTCTGCGGGATGGAAATGGCCGGATAGATGCGACGCTCGGAAAGCTCGCGGTCGAGACGTATTTCCATGTTGCCGGTGCCCTTGAATTCCTCGAAGATGATTTCATCCATGCGGGATTCCGTCTCCACCAGACAGGTGGCAATGATGGTCAGGCTGCCGCCTTCTTCCACATTGCGGGCAGCACCGAAGAACTTACGCGGTTTTTCCAGAGCATTGGAACCTAGACCGCCGGACATGGTGCGACCTCCCATCTGGTTGGCGTTGTATCCACGTGCCAGGCGGGTGAGGGAATCCAGCATGATGATGACATCGTGCCCCTGTTCCACCAGTCGGCGGGCGCGCTCCAGCACCAAATCACTCAACTGGGCGTGGCGGGTGGATGGCTCATCAAAGGTAGAGGCATACACCGGTACATCAACCGTTTCCTCGAAATCGGTCACTTCCTCCGGTCGCTCATCCAGCAACAGCACCAGCAAATCCGCTTTCGGATAGTTGGCTCGCAGCGATTTGGCCATCGTCTTGAGCAGTACTGTCTTGCCGCCACGGGGCGGGGCAACCACGAGTGCTCTCTGTCCCATGCCCAGAGGTGTAATCAAATCCAGCACGCGCATGGACGGAGCCTTGATATCCGGGTTTTCCAGAATGAGTCGTTCACGGGGGAAGAGCGGTGTCAGACGGTCAAAATCCTTGGGCTGCACGTAGTCGGCAGCGGGCACTCCCTCAATCTCCAGCACTTCTCCGGCGTTGATGTGTTTTTCCTGCTTGCCCTTGGCGGGGCGAAGCTTCACCTTGACCAGATTGCCCGGGCGCAGTTGGTATTGTCTGACCAACTCCGGCGCGATGCGGACATCATCTGCTCCCGGCCGGAAGCTGCGGGATGGGTCACGGAGCAGGGGCTGGTTGTCCTTGCCGATTTCCAGTACACCGGTCAGATAGACATTGCTGCCTTCCTGCAGGTAAGCACGCACCAGCTCTGCCACCAGCTCCGGCCGCGGCAGGGAGTCTGTGCCGCGCTTGGCAGTTGTGGTGGCCAGCACCTGAAGCTCATTGAGCGGTTTGGCTCGCAGCTCATTGAGGTCAATCACCACTGAACGAGCGCGAATGGCCTTCGCCTCCGATGCAAGGTGCGTGTCGTAGAACATCTGAATCTGCTGCCGCAGCAGCTCGGGCGAGCCCTCGTTCCAGAAAACAGTATCGGCACGGTCAACCTTCTGCTGGGTGGGCATCTGTGAGGCTATCATGGCCTCTGCCACCGGGCGAGTGAAATTATCGCGGTCGGCCATGCGGGCAATTTGTTTCTCTTCGGAAACCGCCACCACACACACGTGGTCTGCACCGAACTCAACAGGGCTTTCAAAATAAAGGGGTATGTCCAGCAGGAACGTATGCACATCACCGCGCTTGCGTGCCGCACTCTGAGCCTCCAGACTCATCTGGGCTATCTTAGGATGCACGATTTCGTTGAGCTTACGGCGACCCTCCGCATCATTCTGCACAATTTCTCGCAGGTAGTCCTTGTTGACGATGCCGGAGGCATCCAGCGCATCGGCACCGAAAGCGGACACCAGATCGCGGGACAGACGCCCCGTCTTCTGCAGGGTTTCCACAGCTGCATCGCAGTCAAAGAGCTCTACACCTTTCCCGCCGATTTCCTGAAGTATACCAACCGCCGTAGACTTGCCGGATGCAATCCCGCCTGTAACAACAATAACTTTCACGAGCGCATTCTACCACGTTCCCCCCGTTGCATCAAGCCGAAAGACTGTTCTATTGCGGGAGATGTGCCGCTTCGCATTGCCTCAAAAAAAATCGAACCGAAGGAGAAATCCCAGTTTCGCCTACTGAGAGCTCAAATAGTGGTTGCCTCAAAATAAAAAGCACTATAATACCTACATGCACTTAATGATGAGCGGAAAA
>SUVN01000033.1 GCA_015061985.1 Akkermansiaceae bacterium | reverse complement strand
AGACCACGGCACGCGTCACGACCTTTTTCTTCCCTCTCTTTAGCCTCTCCGGCACCCCTCATGGTAAGGTTTACCATTCGTTCCGCAATCGCTGCGGTCCTGCGGTGCCACGGAAAGTCCGTGCATTAAAAACTGCCTTGCCCGGCTGAGCCTGCCCCGGTGAACTTTCACCGTCGGCTTGCTCTTTCGAGCTGCCCCGTAGTGGGTGCGGGGCAGACTATACACGAATCCACTCGAAACGTCAAGCATATTTTTGAAGAAATTTTCATTTTTTCTTTTCAATACCCCCCAGAACACGCCACAAGGTATTGAAGATAGGCTTAGTTATGAAAAAAAGGAAAAATGTGATTTTTCTTTCACAGGTTGTAAAAAGGTGCAGAAATGGGAACAAGGGGGTATTCCCTTGTGCTTTTCATCACCTTTCTGCCCTTTTCTCTCACGCAGATTTGAACTCCTGCTTTCGCGCGTATGCACGCTGAGGCACGCTTTCGCATGCCTCAGCCATGAATCAAACAGTTATTCTCCCATTTCTATTGACGTCATTCTTTTATAGTGTTTGCTAACGCACAAAGTCAAGATAACGGTTAATTGCGGTTACGGGTGAAATGGCAAGCGTATTCACAAAGAGCTTGTACGCTTCATGGTGCTGCAATATATACTGAAGTCTCTCTATTTCGAGAGCATCACTCATTGCATAAAAATCTCTGTTGCTATGCAGTATCCCCTGCACAAAGCCGGAGCAAGCTGTCAGGGATTCCACATAGCTGACAATAGTACCCCGGCGCAACGCACCCCGTCGTCCGCCTTCTTTCTCCAACCACTGACAAAACTCGAGCTTACGCCCAGAAAGAGATTGCCTCCATGCGGCGTAATCCTGCCTACCAAATTGAGTTGATTCATTAAAACAATCAAATAATTGAGCTATAACCACCATCAACATAATGTTATTCTATTGTATATAAATGCTTTACTTATTAAAAACCGAGATTCTCACAGTCTCGTGAGAAGAATTGCACAAGCCAACGGGGGTACTTAACTCACCGTCTTAAATTCTGGCACCATTATAGAACGTAAATCTTTCCGCCTCAGCACCAGTGAAGCGTATCGCGGTTCGTTAGCCGCCCGCACACAGGTCAGCCATTCGGACGGAATGCTCTGCGGGCCGTGGACGGCGGCCAGCAGAGGGCCGGCAATGGCAGCGTTGGTATCCGTATCACCGCCGGAGGAGACGATATCCACCAGAGCGGAGCGGAAATCCGCAGCATGCAGGAGCTGGTAGAAGGCACTGTGCAGAGCCACAAGCACCCAGCCGATGTGCTCGCCATCATAATCCGGGCGCTCCGAAGCGGCGCGGCGCAGGGTGTCGACAACCTCCGACATGATACCCTGCTCTTCTGCCCAGGAAAGGGTGGATTCGTAAATAGCCTGCGGGCTCATGCCGCCTTTCATGGCCAGCAGCAGGGCGTAGACATACACCACGCTGCACGCCCCGTTCACCGGGTGCGGGTGCGTGAGCGCGGCATCCTCGCGCACAGCGGTCTGCCAATCGAAGTTCGGGTGCTGCGCCGCCCAGAGTGCCAGCGGCATCACGCGCATGAGCGTGCCGTTGCCCTGAGCATTCGGCAGGGGGGCTCCCAACAGAGCCATCTTCGTGGCATGCCCGGCATCCGGCGGGTCAGAGTCCATCCACTCCAGATAACGCTTCAAGGCAGCCGCCGGCGACCAACCGTCGGCATCCAGCAGGGATTGGTGCAGACACCAGGACATCTGCGTATCGTCCGTCACCTCGCCGGCCTTGCGGTCAGTGCAAATACCGAACCCCGCCACCATGCGATCCAGGCCGTCCGGGTATCGGCGCAGTACATCGCCATAGTAATTAAATTCTGCGGGAGCCCCCAGGGCATCCCCCACCATCAATCCGGACCACAGGGTGCGGGACATCATTTCCACGGACAAATCGGTTTTCTGTACTTGAATATGTGCGTCCATGTCTCTATTATACACGAATTCTGACTTAGTCATTGTTTTTTTAGGTTTATCATTATCTGTCATTTTTGCAAAAATTCCCCCATTTCAGGCAAATTGTATCACCACGTTCTGTTTTTCATTTCGGAAAAAAACAGGAAACCGTCTTCTACTAGGAATCAGGCTCCTCGTCATCATCATTGTGCACATTTAACGCGTCTTGCACCTTTTTCAAAAACTCTGCATACCCGGGATTCTTTGCTTCCTTTTCTTTGCGACGGCTTTCGTAAAACGTTGCATCACCGGCCACGATTTTTTTACTGTCATCAGCCCCGGCTTTCAGGAGAAGCTTACGGGGACGCTCATTACAGTGCCAGGTCGTTGCCACCGACAAAGCAGTGGTACCATACGCATTGGCGGCGTTTACCTCAGCCCCGGCTTCAAGCAACACTCTGAGCGGCTCAGAACTACAAAACTGATCAGCCGCAAGAATGAGAGCCGTGCTGCCATCCTTACAGCGGGCATTCGCATCAGCCCCGGCATCAATCAGAAGTTTCAGGAGCAAAGCCCCCTCCCCGGAAGATGCCAAATGATGCAATGCCGTATAACCGCATTCATCCGCAGCATTCACATCAGCCCCGGCATCTATCAGCAGCTTGATAGCATCTGCCCTTCTCTCCTGCATCAATGCCGTGCAACCATCCTCATCGCGCGCATTCACATCTGCACCGCCTTCAACCAGCTGTGCAGCTGCCCAATAATTCGCATATTTACCGACTGCAAACATCAGCGGAGTGCGTCCATGACAATCTGCCGCATTCACGTCCGCACCAGCGGCAATAAGCATCGCCACGCTTCTTCTCATTGCCTTTCTCCCGATGACGGCATATTGAAGGACAGTTTTGTTCTCTTTCGGATGGATACCATTGATATCCGCTCCGGTATCCAAAGCGGCCTGGAGCATTTCAGCGGAACAACAATCCACCGCTCTCCACATCTCATCCATCGTGTTACTGTCGGGTGCAAGGTTTGAAATTGTATCCATATCCAACATTATTTGAGTTCTTTTTATTCTCAATAGATTTACATTATCAACAACAGACTTATTTACAACACATTTTGCTTCGTTATTATTTTTCATTTCCGAACCGGGGCGTTGGTAATAGAGGGCTATTACCAACGCCCGTGTGGTCAGCATCACGCCCGTCTCGGCAGAAGACGAACGTAGCGGCGCTCATTGACGGCTCGCACCGCAACGAGCCAGGGGTGAGGGATGCTCTCCACTCCGTGCGCCAGAGCCAGCAGTGCTCCGGCCACTGCGGCGTTGGTGTCCGTCTCACCGCCGGCATTCACGATATCCTCCAACGCGCTGCGGAAATCTGCCGCATGCAGCAGTTGGAAGAAAACACTCTGCAGTGCTACCTGCACACTGCTGCGGTTCACGCCATCGTATGCGGGGCGTTCCGTAGCGGCTCGGAGCAGAGTCTCCTGCACCGGGGCACTGACACCCTGCTCTGCAGCAAAATCGAGAGATGCCTCGTAGATACCTTGCGGTGTGGCTCCGGGCTTCATGGCCTGCAGCACCGCATGCACGTATACAGCGTTCACCTCAGCACACTCCGGGTTCGGGTGTGTGACGGCGGCATCCTCGCGCACGGCACTCTGCCAATCGAAGTCCGGGTGCTCTGCTGCCCACAGAGCGATGGGCAGCACTCTTGCGAGAGAGCCGTTATCCTGAGTCGCGGCATCCGGCGCACCGTTCAGAGCGGCACGCTCCCCATTCCGCATACCGGAAGAGAGCTTCCGATAGGCGTAGAGAACCGCGTTGCGGCTCCACCCCTCAGCCTCATGCAGGGACGCATGGAGGGAGAATGCCCGCTTGGAGGCATCACCCACCACACCGGACTCCATTTTGCGCAGGCCCAGTGGGTACAGACGCTGTACCTCGCGTTGGCTGCGAGCCGCAACCGGCGTGCCCAGCGCATCACCCACCATGAACCCGGCCCAGGCAGCCTGAGCCCGGAGACTACCACGGCCAAGAGCGGGTTTTTCCGCTTTCTCCGGTAAGTCGGGGAATAATTTTTCCAGCTTCGGGCACTTCAGCTGCCGGACCAGCTCGCTGTGATGCAGGAACGAGCCCTTCTCATCTGCCTTTGCTCCGTACTGGAGCAGCAGAGAGACAAGCAGGTACACCCGATCGATCGGGTGTTTGCCGGTCATGGCATATTCCAATGCGGTACTCCCCGTACTGCTTCGCAGATTCGGGTTTGCACCTGCCTTCAGCAAAGCCTTCAGAACTTCCAGGTTCCCTCGGTTCACCGCCGCATGAACCGGAGTTATGTCAAAACGGAAGTTGGGATTCACTCCCTTTGACAGAAGCTCAAAGACCTTCTGGGTTTTGTTTTTCTGAATCGCTTGCAGTAGTTCGGATTGTCTCGGTGTCATCATCAAATCAATTATAAAAATATTCTGTTTTAATTTTAAATACATTTTCCGGCCTGATATCAGCCCCGGAGAGGGAGGGAAAATTTTCTCTTGGTTTCTGCTTTTTCTGTGGTGGGAATGAGTGCGTCCATAACCTTATTATACACCATGAACAAGAAAAAAATTGTTTTTTTAGGTAGTTCTTTTTTCTATAACTTAAGAAAAAACTCTTCCCGGGCAAAAATGAGCATTGAGCCGTTGCCACAGCCTGTTGCCCCCGGCGGTTTCCGATTCCACTCCGGTCTTGCCGCACCGGGCAAATATCGGTTCCACCATCACCCCAGGCCTCAGAACGACGGGTGTCATCTCCATGGACAAATCGGGGGACTGTGCTTACAATCACACGTCCATGGTCTTATTATACACGATGCTGAAAAATAAATTTATTTTTCAGGTATGGCACTACCTAGCACTTACGGCAAGATTCGATATACTCCAGATAATTATTGACCGCGGCAAGACAAGCACCCTTGTATTTCACATTTCTCTCCAAGAATCGGGGAGAACGGCAAGCCTCCCGTACGGCGGGTCCCAGAGAAACACTCGCAAGCTTATCATAAACCTTGAGTGAGGCGGCAACCGCCGTTCCAAGATTGTTGACGTGGGAAACATACGCATCTATCGTTTGCATGCGGTCAATCCCCTTTTTGTACAAGAAGGCGGCAAATCCGGCTTTGCTGAGTTTTACAGCACCCGCTTGCAAGGCATCCCGGCACTCATCCTGCGTCACAAAACAGAAATCCTCCGCCAAATCCCAACAATTCCCCCGGAGCAAGGGGAGCTCACTCTCCATCTCCAACTCAGGGTCACCGCCACAATGCACCAACTGAGCCACCATGTCCGCATGCCCCCTCAGCACCGCCAGATGCAGTGGCGTGCAACGCACCCGCCGCGACCAATCGTGAGGATTATCAAAAACACGCATCCTGTCCAGCTCACTACGCAGAAAATAGCAAGCGTTCTCATGCAGGAATCGTAGTGGAATATCGACAAACGCATTCGGGTCCGCCCCAAGCACAGTCAGTACCTGCACCGCCGGAAGCCGACCGCCCACCACCGCCCACACAAGCGGACTGATACCCAGCGCATCCGGGCGGTGAACATCTCCACCATCCAGAAGTGCCTGAATCACTTTCCGATACCCATTGCCCGTGACAAGCTCGCACAGATTTTCCATATTCTTTCTCATTATAGACAAAAACGGAACGACCTACAATAAAAAAGACGGAACACCGTATCGGAGAGCGCAAATCAGTGCCCGAACAGCTTTTCGTAATCACTGAGAACAGCGGAATACGCCTCCACCGGGCGATCCACCATATTGCTCAGCGACTGGCGGGCAAAATACGGCACATGCCCGCCGAACACCTCCTTCCCGTTCAGTTCAGATACCTTGATAGTAAGCGGCCCAGCATTTCCTGCGACCGACATTGCGGCGATAAGGGATGCCTCACCCACGCCATTATCATCCAGCACGTACAGGGCAGAACACAGATTTTCCGCGCGCAGGCGGCGCAGGAGTTCCTGCACCATACCCTGTTCCTCTACCGCCTCTGCCTTGCAAAACCATTTGAAACGCACACAGAGTGCCCCATAGCGCAAACGGGTACCCGCTTTCGGACTCATGAGGAAATAGTCCCACACAGAACGACACCCCCCATAGCCAAACCACCGCAGCAGATGCCGCAGCTTCAGATTCCGCAGCCGCCCGAGTGTGGAAGACGGCGCATTCAGCGGCACCAGGAAAGAAAGCATGCGGTAGCCATTGTACCGCCCGCCGGAAGTATTGGTTGATGTATTACACATGATAGTCACTTTCTGAAAATGTTTTTGTGCTCGAAGATTTCCGCTACGACACGAAAAAGCTCGATGTACACCCCTTTCTTTCCCCATGCTTCCTGCAGGAGCCGGCGAGCCTCGCTCTCCGTTGAGACCGCTTCTGCGCGATTGACATATTCAGCGATTATTTCCGCGCGTCGCCGCCCCGGCGAATCTGCTATCACCGCGCATCTCCTCTTGCTCTGATAACGCAACTTCTTCATTTTCCCCTCAAATTTAATTCGATTTCACCACAACAATACTGCACCACGCCCCATACGGACACAGCTCACGCAGCACCTCGCGGCAAGCACTTCAGCATCACGCACCACACCCACACAGCACGGCACAACAACTCTTGGGCAGCAACAACAACGCGACTTCTGTCGCAAGGATAGTAGTTTTCATGGTCTTGATAAACAGTTGGATATAATTTGATAGACAGATGCACCGGCTCATGCCGTGTACGGGGGCTATATACCACACGGACACATCCCTGTCAACGACTTTTTCATGGGATACCGCCCACACTCTGCCCCCGCAGCGTGGCAGAGCTCACACGGCGGGGGAAATTCAGAGTGGATTATTTCTATATTTTTATGACATTACCCCCGACTCTGTATAATGCACAACCGCGGCCGGGTGGTTGATGTAGTCTCCCGGGCAGGAGATGAGGGTGAGGGTGATGGCACTGAGCGGGAGCTCGAAAGCCTTGGAAATAAGCTCGCGGTAGGCGGTCATCTGGGACTCATAGTAGTCGTGGAGCCATGTGTAGAAATCGGTGTAGCCTTCTTTCGGCTCCGGGCGGTTGGTTTTGAAGTCGATGATGTGAGCGGCGGTCACCTTACCCTCACTATCCGTAGTAAGTACAAGGCGGTCAATGATTCCGGAAATCCACTCATTTCCGGTGTTAATAGCCTCGATGCATTGCTCGTTGTACACCTGTTGTCCGGGCTGCGCGGTGAAGAGTGCTCGCACATCTTGATGTTGCAATGCGTTTGCTACAATGCATTGTTCATCGTTGCTCGGAGCAGATATCCACAGGGGCAAGGGCTCGTGCAGCCAGCTGATTTCTTCCCAGCAGGCATGCACCCGGATACCGAGCTCCGTTCCATCAGTATTACCATCCGGCATCGAGCCGGACTCCTCCATGTGTTCTGCATGATGTTCGTCATGAGCCTTTGAGGGAGAAACGCGTACTCGCCGACGAGAGGGGGGGAGCAGTTGAGGTGGAGGTTGTTCTTCTCGAGCTTCCGTGCGTTTGCCCTCTTTTCTCCATGCGGGGGAGCCCAAGTCATACAAATCGGTTATTTGGAGCGGTTTATCATTCTTAATGCCCAGCGCTTTGCAAAGCATGCTTCCATAATTGGTGGGGATATCGTCATCCGACTTGATGGTGTTGCCATTCAGGATGATGTAGTTGGCATGGGCTGCTCGGGTGAGAGCTACGTAGAGCAGGTTGCGTGATTCCTTCAGCTGCTTGCTTTTCCAGTTTTCGATATGGGGCTCCAGCTCCGGCCAGGCGGCGCGCTGGTCGTCATTGGCCGGGGGCAGAAGGATACCTTGGAGCTGCCCCTTGTCATCTCGAGCTTCCAGATAGTGCAAGCGCGAAGTGTCGCAGAGTGACTTTCCACCCAGCAAGGGGAGAATAACCGCATCGTATTCCAATCCCTTGCTTTTGTGCATGGTCATGATATGCACGCAGGATTTGGGAGGATCTTCGTTGCGACTTTTGTTGGCAATGTAGAGAAGCCATTCTTCCAATGACCCGCCGGTGACATCGAAAGCCATGGCTGCCGTCATCCATTCACGCAGCGTGGCATCCGGTATGGGCTCATTGAGCGCAAAGCTGATGCGGTTCAAGATGGTGGCATAGCCTTCTTTATCCAGCATATTGCGCCAGTATGACCAGGGTTGTGCCGTGCGATGATAAGAAGAGAGAGCCTTCCACAGAGGTGATTCTTTCAGTACGCTGTGGCTGTATGAATCGGAGGGGTGCTGCAGCCAACGGAAAAAGCAGAGCAGCATTTCTCCAATGGGGCTCAGCGCTGCTACTTTCTTATCACTGAGCAATGCCACGGGAAGCACGGGGTGGTGGCGTTTGAGCCATTGCTGGATAAGCAACCCATCTGAATTTTTGCGTACCAGAATGGCTGCGGTTACCCCCCCTTCGGTGAAGCGTATCTCATCCATCAGGATGCGGCCAATTTCGGCGCAAGCCTGTTCGTTTTGTTCTACTTGCAGAGCCGCAGGCAGCGCGGAGACTCGCACATAGCCTTTCATTTTGGTCTTAGCCGAGTCATGCTTCGGGAAGCTACCGGAAGAGATTTCGGGTTGGAAAACAAGGTTCACAAAATCCATGATAGTGGGAGCCGAACGGTAGCTGAGGGACATGCCGCTTTGCTTCAAGTGATTCGCCCAGAATGGGATTTTCTTGAGGCTTCGGAAGAGTTCCGGCGAGGCGCCTCGCCAGCCGTATATGCTTTGCTTTTCGTCCCCCACCACAAAGATGGTGTGGTTGCTGTGCCCATCTTCGTGATCGCTCTTGGAAACAGCTTCTTTGAGCAGAGGTTCCAGCGCTTCCCATTGTTGGGGGCTGGTATCTTGAAATTCATCCAGCATCCAATGTCTGAGCCGGAAATCGAGACGTTTCTGCACGTCCATGTCGCCTTTGTTCAGCAGCTCAGGCATGGAGCGAGTAATGTCATCGAATACAAGCTTACCGGTGGAGGTGACTTCCTTATCGTAGATGTGGCAATAGGTCTGCATCAACTGTGCCATTCTTCGGCTCTTTTGCAGACAACGTCGCAGGATGTCGTTGCGGCGTTGCTCGTAAATCGGCCTGGCTAGGCGGACGAGTTTCGATAGCGCGGCGTTGTCATCCTTGGACTTGTCGAAGGCCGTTACCACCCTGCTCATACCGGTGAATGTCCAGGCCTTCATCTTTTTGATGAATGTTTTAAAGGCGCTGCAGCCTTTTTCCTGACTCAGAGAGTTGATTTCGTCCTCGTGCTCCTTAATGAGGTCATCTGTGCTTTTGGCAAAGGGCGCACCTGCTTCCGGCAGGTTGAACGCTTCTCCCTTCCCCCAAATATCTTCATTGGTGTTGTTGAGATACAGGGAGAGGAAGGTGTTGATTTGCTGCTGAAGCGTCTCCATCATGCTACCCATTTTTTCATCGGACACCTCTTGGAAGATAGTCATGAACGCATCGGTGTACTCTGCATTGCCGCTGATATGGGAGAGCATCGTCAGCAAAGCTTGGAATTGAGCTTGCTCCAGCTCTTCGGTAGAAAGTAGAGATACATTGCCGAGCCCCAGTTCCACGCTGTGGGCGGATATTACCTTGTTGAAGAAACTGTCCAGCGTGGAGAGATTGAGCGCAGAGATATTTTTGAGTACCTCTACGAGTTTTTCGCGGAAGAAATCAGGTGTAGCTTCTTTTTGCGTCAGTTGTTTTTCCGGGCAAAGCGCAGCACAGCCTGCCGGCTCATCCTGGGCATTCTTGCCTGAAAGAGTGGAATTGATGCGTTGGCGCATTGCTTCGGCTTCTTCGGTGGAGCCGGCTGCTTGTGCCAGTTCGCGGATGATGCGCGCCATGAACTCTCCTGCCGCCTTGCGGGTGAAGGTGAGAGCTATCATCTGAGTGGCAGGGACTCCAATAGCAAGAAGCGCGATAAAACGGTTTGCCAGCTGGTATGTTTTACCTGTGCCGGCAGAGGCATCGATGAGGTTGCCGTTGAGTGTAAGGTTGTTCAGGTTCGGATCCATCGCAAAAGTTAGTTTTCAGGGGTTGATAAATCAGGCAAGCCCATCATGCGGCGCGGGTCGCCTTCCGGAGCCAAGGCTCCAAACTCAGAATAGGCTCTCAGCCCCAGGCTTTCTGCTGAAAGCAAGCACTGCCCGGCGCGGATTTGATTGACGGCGGACTTCACCCAGGTAATGGCACTATCCATTTCTTCTTGAGTGATTGTCCACGATTCGTATTTGCATTCTTTTTTGTTGCGTGGTAACAGATAGTAGCCCACTTCAATATCTTCCAGCGGAATCCGGTGCGTGTCCATCAGCCAAAAGGCATAGAGAGGTAATTGCAGCTCTTTCCATCGGTAAGAACAGAGCTGGGTTTCCTCATCTTTTTTGCCCTTTGCTTCTTTTTGCAGCAAGGGGAAATCCGGCATGAATCGCTCAAATAAGTCGGCCTGCTCGGGCTTCAGTTTTTCCTGGTGCTTTTCCTGTGGTTTTTTGTCTCCGGTTTTGTAATCGATGATGCGCCAGAGATAGCCGCTGCCATCAGCTTTTTTCTTGCGATCCACCCTATCGATAGTCATGTGGAAGATGATATCATCCTCCATGACCCAACCGTCTTTTTCTACATGATGTTCCAAGTAAACGTGCTCCCATCCTGCCTGCAAATCCTTGGCGTGGTGTTCGGCAAAGGCGCGCAGGCTGCTTTCCTGCATTTTCTTTTGTGCAAGCATGGGCATGGAGGGGCTGTTACCGTATTTGTGGGTAAACTCCGCGTCCAAATGAGCTAATGCTTTTTCTGTTATGGCTTCCGCGTCCATGTCTGCAGCGCAATCCCGAACTGTCAATTCCAGCACTTTGTGCAGCATAGTACCATATTCCGCGGCATTCAGGGCTGTCTTGCCTTCTTCGTATCCATCTTGCGGATTTAACCCCAGCAATTTGTCCATCCAGAAACGGAGGGGGCAGGTTAGGAAGCTAGCCAGTGATGAAGGGGAAAAATGCTTTTTCAAGTCAGCCCATGGGCTTTCGAGCCCCGGCTTGAGCAGGGATACATGTTCCAAAGCCGCTACTTGTTCCACCGGTGTACGCATTTTCCAGACGCCGGGAGTCTGTCCCTGAATATCCGGAGCCTTGGGGGTGAAGAGGGTATTGATTCTGCTGAGCAGTTGTTCTTTTTGCGTATCGGGGTAGCGCAACAGCAGCTGAGAGGGCACAATCGGGGTGCCGTCATCAGCAGCCTGTGCCACCAGAATATGCGTGTTGTGCGGGTAGGCATGCAAGAGAGCGGTGAGCATGAAACTATCTCGCGCCAGTCGCTGGCTCATGCTGGGCAGTTCATCATAGTGCTTGCAGAGAGACTCCGGCAGGAACGCATCTACCGAGGGGCGTTCCGGGACGCATTGCTCGTGCATACCGCACAGGATAAGCCTGCTCCCCCTGCAATAAGGCAGTTCCATCCACCCGGATGCATCCAACGCTGTTTGTTCTCTTGGGGTGGAAACCATGCTCAACTCTTTGGATGCACTCTGATTGATAAGGCTTTGCAATAGGGTGAGAACTTCCTCTGCGGAGCGGAAAATGCGGGATTTTTTAAGTGTGTCAGCCACTTCCTGCAAGAGCTGTGCAAAGGCTTCCATCATTCGCTCATCCAAACTATCCGTGTAGGCTCGCTTCATGCTGTCGCCAAGTTGTTGCAATGCTTGCGGGAGTGTGTGCAGCTGGCTCACCTGCTTGAGCAATTGCTCAATGTGGCGCAAGTATTCCACAAATTCGGGGTGTGTATCTTTTTGGGCATAAGCGTGCTTGATGAGTACCTCTGTGCTGGTGGTCATTTTTTCCTGCATTTCTTTATCCAGCCAGGTGTTGAAGTGCAGTTGGTCCTTTGGTTCAAAATCAAAGGAACGTTGCATCGCAGCATTGCGTAACAGGGCTTCCGTAGCATGAAGCCGGGGAGCATGTGAGTGGGCGCGAAGCAATTGTCCTACCAGTTGTCCCGCATCAGATGTGAGGAATGAACGACCTTCCGGCATGTTTAGTGTCCATCCTGCATTTGAGAATCCTTGGCGCAGCATCGGGGCAAAGGACGCGTCGCAACACCCCAGAACAACCTGTTCGGAGGTGTGGTGTTCGCAGGCTCGCAGAGCTGCCAGGGTCAAGCCCCCTCCATCTGCCACTACTTGTAGTGCTTCATCCGGTATGTTGATGGGCTCGTTCTGCCAGATGGGCAGAGATGTGCCATAGCGGGCATGGAAAAAGTCACGCATGAGTTTTCCCTGATGTTCGCCCGGAGCGTGGATGTAGATGTGGACATCCCCCTGTCGTTGAGAGACTGCATCCAGCAAACGACGGAAGCTCTCTGTCATCTGCGGCAAGCATGCAACTATCAGCAGATTATCGGCCAACTTATCAACCGTTGCTTGAAATGCAGCTTGGCGTAGACGGGCTTGCGGGGTGAAGCCCCATTCTGAAAGCAATGATTCCACTTTGTGAAAAATATCCGCAATTTCCGACCACCTGGCTGCTTCTCGTTCATTGTTCTGCGCATCTAAATCCTTGGCAATCTTTTCCGGGCTCAGGCATGCTTCCTCCAACTTGCTGTGCAGCTGCATTAACTGGTGACCCATGCCATGGCACCAGCTCAGTTGTGAGCGCGGAGGTGTGGGGAATAAATTCGGCCACTCTTCTTGGGAAATGTGGTTGTTGAGTACCTGAATCCACGCCGCATACTCCCGAATATCAGAGTATGGTTTTTCGTATGAGAGGAGGCGTGATGCCTGTTTGATGTTGGGTATCAGAATGGGTTTGCCTGCTCTTTCCACCATGTACTCACGCAGGCGGCGACCGCTTTCGGCGGTGGGCACCACCACGGTGGCTCGGCGAAAGGTGTCGGGGTCGGCGGCATGGAGCTCTTCCAGCTTTTCTGCTACCAGTTCGATGGCCGGGCGGTCCCAGCCGAGAAAATGAAGGGTGGGGATGTTCATAGGTTCGGGGTATATACTATCAAATTAAGAAACAAACTCAAGACAAAATAGCGTTTTGATATTTAATCACACTAATTCTCTTACATATTGCGCACCGGAGGGGGTGGGAATGATGATGAGACGGTAGCGGGCACGGGTGCAGGCCACATAGAACTCTGCGGAGGTGAAGCCGGAGTTTTCGGCATCTCGCGGAGCACTGATGTCCGTCAGAATAACAGCGAGGCTTTCCATCCCCTTGAAAGCTTTGATTGTCTCCCCCAGAATTCGGGTAGCAGAAGCGGAGGCGCAGCGTTTCAACCGCTTATCAGCCTTGTCACGCGTCTCTCCGTCGGCGGGGAAATCCACCACATCTGCAAGCACCGCCTCTTTGAGGGAGGTATTTTTGCGCCAGGGGGTGAGCACCACGATATCGTTCAGGCGGAATCCCTCCTCCTGCAAGCGCTCAATGGCCTCCCGCACCGCAGCAGCACGTTCTGCGGGAGAATCGGAGGCAGGCATGAGCTCCACATCCGGCCCGTTGATGGGCAGGCATGTTTCTGCCGGGAGCTTCTCCGAAAGAGCGGCGGCGGCAAAGCCTGCAATCGGGCCGGTGTTGCGCAGGTTATGCCGCAGACGCAGCTTCACGGGCAGTTCCGGCAGCCTTCCGGACTGCGCGTAGAGCCGCTGCCCGGAATCGGAGAAGAGATAGAGCTTACCGCCCGGACGCAACATGGCCTGCACCACCGGCCACCAGTCAGCTGCAAAATCCTGCGCTTCATCCACCAGCACGGCATCCACTGCATAGCGGGGATTGGCCTTCACTCTTTCAACAAGCGAGTGGAGCGTCTGCGGAGAGAAAACGCCGTCCTCCCCGGCACGGGGCAAGCCCTCCCAGGTGCAGATGCGGTTAGCCACGGTGTGAAAATTATCCAGCACCAGGGGGCTGCAGGTATCATAGCGGCAGACTCCGGCAGCTTTAAGTGCCTTATTGCTGCGCAGATATTCCGCCAGATTCAGGTTATAACACAGCACCAGCGTGCGCTTCCCGGAGCCGGATTCCTTTGCACAGTTCGCCAGACGCGCCGCCTCATCGCAGAGCATGCAGCTCTTCCCGGAACCGGCGCAGCCCTCAATGTGAAATCCGCCGGGGGATTCCTCCAACATGGGCAGCAGTGCGGCAAGTGGCGCGGCGGCCACCTCCACCATGCGGTTGACCGTAGCGGCATCCTGCCGCAGAACCAGATTCTGCAACAGGTAGCGGCGCACATCCTCCATTTCTTCCACCGTATTGTTGTTGCCGTAGCAGAACAGACTCTCTATATGCCACTGCAAGTCATCCTCCAGAGCCTCTGAGCCGCAGAGATACAACCAATCGTAAATCTCGTTGCGCCGCATGTGTGCGTATCGCTCTCTTTTTCTCAAATCATCGATGGCGAAGCGTTCGTCTTTTATTTCGCGGAGGTTTTCGTAATTTTCCGGCTTCCCCAGCAGTACTGCCAGCGAGCGGAACTCCATATTCGTACCATGATACTTCCCCCAGGAAAAAACCTTCTTCAACTCTTCCCGCAACTTACCCGCCGCCAGATATGCCTGGTTGAGCGGACTGTCATGCTTCACGGAACAATAGCACCCCGCCTTGCCGTCCCAGCGCTCCCAGCGACCATCCCGCACGCGAGCGCGGCTCCAGTTCTTCACCTCCATCACCAGAATACCACAGCCGGGTATCAGAACAATGAAATCGGCCTCGTAGGAAATGTGTTTCGGGTTTTCAAACTCCTTATCTTCTTGCAGCAGGTGCCGCCAGCAGTTGTGAATCACCGTCCAGTCCTCCGGCATACGCTGCAGAGCTTCGTAGACCATCTGCTCACCAAGGGCTCCTGTGTCACCCGGTTCGACGAGGGGAAATGCTGCCGGAATCATTCTTGCCATAACACCTGCCATTCTACACGGAATCTGCCCCCGCTGCAAGCCATTTCATATCCCGACATCACCCTCCCCGAAGACGGATGCTCCGTGTTCACCACTTTATCGACCTGCTTTATTTTTTCAATCTTTTTTAGATTTATTCTTGACAAGAAAATAAATTCCTGTTAAAAACCCACCCGAAAGGTAGCTTAAACACATTTAACCTACCACTCCAATAGGATAATCATTATAAACAAGACATCACAACCCAGCATCATCAAAAAACAATATCTCCGATACGGACACATCACCATACAACACAAATTCTGAGTCGACCTGTCAGTTTTTACTGATTTCTCATAAAAAAGTCTCGACTTCACGTTCACTTGTGATAGTATGCAAGGTGGTTGGAGGCTCTGCTTCCGGTTATCGTCCCGCAATAATACCAACCAACAGAACACCACATATACTAATGAAAAAAACACTTTCTCTTCTCGCTGTTGCAGCGCTTGCCATGAGCGCAGCCCCCGGCATAGCCAAAGATGTTACAGTAAATCCGTATACTGAGCAGATAAATTCCCCCACGTTGGGCAACACCATAGGGCTGAGTGCTACTCTCATCAACAGCGTTACCGGCGGTCAGGTTTGGTATGATTTGAGGACAAATCCCGCCGTTGACCCTCCCTTTGACGCTGATAAGGGTCATATTTACTGGGGATTTGAACTGGCGAATAAGTACAATGAGCCAATAGAGTTGGATGACCTTAGTGCAACAGCAACGGATTCAGCTGTCGCGATTACGTCAGAAGACACCCTTGTTATTGATTTTAGCACAATGAATTTGGGAGGTCCGACTGAGGCAGAGTACGTTGTTGTTATGTTCCGTCATAATGATGGCGAAGGAGATTATTTTTCTACATGGTACGAAGAAAACAGCGTAGGTATCACGGGTAAGTTTAACAATGGTAATTACGATGCCTATGTTATCAAAGAAACCTGCGACATGGAACAAACAGCCTCCACCTACGGCGGCTTGGTTTTCTTCAACAACAGCGTAGCACCGCGGGTGCGTCTTGCCGAAGTTCCTGCCGGGGGTGAGCCCGCCGTACCGGAGCCGACCACGGCCACGCTGAGCCTGCTGGCACTGGCCGGCCTTGCCGCCCGCCGTCGCCGCAAGTAAGAGAGCGCCACACCAACTTTTCATCAGGGGAGGGAATCTGCGGATTCTCTCCCTTTCTTTGTTTACCGGTGGAGATAAATCCCACGCATCCCCGGAATGATTGTACAGGTCGTTGAATAATCAGCACCGGTTTCAGGCAGCACCTCTTTGTTCGACAAATGAAAATTTGAAGGACAATGGACAAAGAACAATGGACGAAGGAAAAGTCAGGCGAGCCGCAGGCTCGCAGTAGTCAATGATTTAGTTGCAAAGCTTTTGCATGCGAGCAGAGCGAGCGGAATTCCGTACCTTGTCCATCGTCCATTTGACTTTGTACTTCTCGTTAACTTCCCATTCATCGCGCGTTAAAGGTCTCCCTTATTCGGGCAAGGGGAAAGCCGGAGGGCACAGATTGCGCTTGCGCGGGCGGGAGGAGTAGGTTAGAATGCCGGGAGTACCATGGATTACGCCCCGCTGATAGAGAAACGCCGCGAGAGATTGCAGGAGCTGGAGACGCAGATAGCTGACCCGGAGTTATTTTCGGACGGACGGCGAGCGGGAGAGCTGATGCGGGAGCACCGACGCATTCAGGAACTGCTGCGCGACTGGGACGATCTGTTAGAAACGGAGCGCCAGCTGGAGGAAAACCGCGATCTGGCCTCCGGTGATGACCCGGAGCTGGCTGAGATGGCACAGATGGAGCTGGAGGGGCTGGAGACTGCCCTGCCCGCGCTGCTGGAAAAGATACAGTACAGCCTGCTGCCGCGGGATACCACGGAGGATCGCGATGCAATTGTGGAAATCCGCGCCGGCACAGGTGGGGATGAGGCGGCTCTCTTTGCGGGGGATTTGCTGGGGATGTACCAGCGCTATGCCGACGGCCGGGGCTGGAAGTTTGAACTGCTGGATGCCAGCCCGTGTGATGTGGGCGGATTTCGCGAGGTGACGGCACGCGTGAGCGGCGAGGAGGTGTTCCGCTTCCTCAAGTACGAGAGCGGTGTGCACCGGGTGCAGCGCGTGCCCGCCACGGAGACACAGGGACGCATCCACACCTCCACCGCCACCGTGGCCGTGCTGCCGGAGGCAGAAGAGGTGGATATTGAGATTCGCCCGGAGGATTTGCGCATCGAGACCTGCCGCGCGGGCGGTGCGGGCGGGCAGCACGTGAACCGCACGGAATCTGCCGTGCAGATATTCCACCTGCCCACGGGTATCATGGTGCGCTGTGAGAACGAACGCTCACAGCTCAAAAACAAAGAGACCGGCATGCGCATCCTGCGTGCGCGGCTTTTCGAAATGAAGCAGCGCGAGGCCCAACAGAGCTACTCCGACCAACGCCGCGCCCTCATCGGCTCCGGAGGACGAGAGGAGAAAATCCGCACCTACAATTTCCCGCAGAATCGCCTGACCGACCACCGCATCGGCTACACCTCCTATAATCTGGATATTGTGGTAGCATCCGGGGCGCTGGATGACCTCATTGCCCACATGCAGCATGAGGAGATGCAAACCCGCATGGATGAATTGAAATAAAGCAATCCGGCATGAAAACTATACAGGACATTCTGACCTCCGGCACGGCGTATCTGGAAGCGCGCGGCATCGAAGGAGCCCGGCACTCCATGCAGAGCCTGATGGTGCATGTGCTGGGCTGCAACCGCACGTGGCTGTACCTGCACTACGAGGATCCACTGAGCGAAGAAAAGCTGGTGCCGCTGCGCGAGCTGCTGAAGCGGCGCGGCAAGGGGGAGCCCTTGCAGCACCTGCTGGGCAGTACGGAATTCTACCGCCGCGAGTTCCGCACGGATTCCCGCGCCCTCATCCCACGCCCGGAGACGGAAGAGCTGGTGGAGTTCGCTCTGCAAATGGCACCGCGCCGACAGGGCATGCGTGTGCTGGATATGGGCTGCGGCTCCGGCATCATCGGCATCACCCTCGCGCTGGAGCTCGCGAAACAGCAGCCCGAAATCGTCATGGCCGATATCTCCGAAGCCGCCCTCTCTCTCACTCTGGAAAACGCCGCCGCTTTGGAAGCCAAGGTAAAAACCTACCGCAGCGACCTCTTTACCGCCTGGGACACCCCGGCAGAGGGAGCAGTGCAGCCGCCGGATTTGTTCAACCTCGTGCTGGCGAACCTGCCCTACGTACCGGAGGGGGAAGCCGTCTCTGCCGAGGTGCAGCATGACCCCGCCACGGCGCTCTACGGCGGTGCAGACGGTCTGGACATCGTGCGCCGCTTTGTGAAAGATGCCCTGCCTCATCTGGCCGACCGAGCGCTGGTCATGCTGGAGGTGGGACACGACCAGGGGGAAGCCACCCGCGCCCTCATGGAGGAGCTGGGCTATACACAGACACGGGTGCTCACCGATATGAGCGGCAAGCCGCGATTCCCGATGGGATTCGCCCCTGCCCGCCCCGAACCCACAGACAAAGATGACCATGCCTGATGAAGATATGCTGATACTGCCCGCCGTGAAGGGTAGCGTGGGCAAGCTGGCAGCCGCGGCAAGAATCGGCCTGATGATCTGCGCCCTCCTGAGTGTTGCGGAAATATCATTCTTCTCAACAGCGTACACAACTGTGGGAGTGGCATGCGGGGTTCTGAGCAGTTTCGTCCTGAATCTGGAATTGTTTATGCTTAGCCTGCTGGCTCTCTGGTGCCACGAAGTACTACTGCTGGAGCGGGGCTACGGTTTCACACGTTTCATGGGCTATCTGGCAGCCTTTTTTTCCGTCCTATGCCCGATATGCACGCTCTACACCTCCTGCACAGGCACCCTTCTTCTGTTGAATCAGTCTCTGCTTCCTTTCATCGCATGTATGCTTCTTCTGCTGATTCACCTCATCAACCTGCCTAATATGGAAGCAGCCTCCCTGTTGCTCAGAATCCGCTTGGGAGCATTCCCCATCCTGACGATGTTGATTTTCATCTTCGACCAGCCGGGGACACTCCTTTTTGCCGGCATCGGCAAAGTGCTGCTGCTGCTACTTCTGGCACAACCGCTCCGTCAGCTGGCAGACATTGCCCCACGAGTCATCAGCATGCCACAGACAGAAAATCCTGATGAACAACGTTCCCCCGGCACAGGCAACGATTAATGAGCAGCCCGCTATTGGAAATGAACAACCAATAGCGAGCCGATATGAGCGGAACCCGACCTCCGTCAGGACTGTCTCACTGCTCCGGCAGCCCATTCTTTTGACGCTATCAGAAGGCAAAGACCCCTTGCAACTGGAAGACAACGGCGTGGTCGCGTGACTCCGCGTGCACCGGGTTGAAGATGTACTGGATATCCGGCTGCAGGTAGAACGTGGGCGTAAGCTGCACCACCGCCGTGAGCTCCAGACCGTACTCATCCTTATGAGTGTACGGCTTTTCTGTGCTGCCGGCGCGCTGCCAGAGGAAGCCGAAGCCCACCTGGTCATTATTTTGGCGGCTACCCCAGCCGGAGGAAGTAAAGGGAGCCTGAAGCACCAGACCGGCCGTGGCGGCGGCGCGCACCCCGGTCACAGCAGAGGCATCGCTGTCCAGATACCCGCAGCGGGTGAAGAACCCCAGGCGGGAATGATGCCCCAGCTGCTGCTGGATGTTGCAGGCAATGCCGTCGCCCGTTGCCCCATCATTGCGAGTGACGGAGTATTGCAGGCGATAGGTGCCCGGGCCCATTCCCCAGACATCATCGAAAATGAAGCCGACTTCACCCACATGCACCCAGTAATCGCGGCTGATGTGACGGAAAGGATTCTGATTGATACCGCCGTTGCAACCGGTGGTGGCATACATGGCATAGAAGCTCTCAGAGGGTTGCCAGGCCGTCATATACCCCCAGTTACCCCACTCCAACGGCAGGCAGGGATTGCTTCCAAAGGCGGAGTTGGTGAGATTGCCGTGCCAGGAACCGGCATAGGCATTCTGGTCCAGATAATTGGAGACATCCAGCGTGCCGACCATACCCACCCATTGCCCCTCAAAGGCGCTGAAGCCGAGGGCAAGCTCCGGCAGAAAGACACCGTTACCGCCGCGCAGGCTGCTCTGCGGCTGGCTGAGGCTGCCCAGACTGCGCTGCACCCCGCCGCGTCTCTGGTTGAAGTTTGCCCCCACCCCCCAATCTGCTTCAAAGGACAGGAACAGACTGTGGGCATTATCGCGGGTCTTGGCCAGAAACCACTTGCCCGCCGCCTGAAAATTGAATGCGGAGAAATTGTTTCGCCGCCCATGAATCGAGGGTGCTATGCGGGCATAGTTGTAGGATGCCACTGCATTATACTGCAAGCCATAGTCGGAGAGGATTTTCTTCACACGCTGAGCCCCGGTGGAGACAGGGTCGCACTGCACAAAGGTACAAGGCTCGGCGCAGGTGTTACCGGGCACAAACACACTGTCCAGATAGGGCATGAAACGCGGAGCGCTCGACGGGAAAAACTGCCAGCGTCCCCAGGTGAGCGGCCCATCCGTGGCGGCGGCATGCTGTCGGCTCTGCTCCAGCAGTGGGGCAGATGTCGGAACACCACCGTGACGACGCGCCTGCTGCTGCTCCGGCTTCACTCCCTGCCGCAGACTGGCGGGCACCGTGCTCTCCGGCATCATGCCCGGCAACCAACCGAAAGCCGTATCAAGGTACTGTGAGAGGGGCTCCTGCGCTGCCGCGGCCGCAGCTGTTATCAATAACGCACAAATGCTTCGGGTCTTCATAGTAGCAGTGCGACACCGCCGCACTCCCTAACCATGAATAACATTTATGGAAAACATCTGCGCGACAACGCAGCGAACGTTAAATTCGTCATTCGCCAATCGTCAATCGTACTTCACTAATGTTTGTCCGTATCAACCGTCTCGAAGAGCGGGCGATAGGAAGGGAGACTCCAGTTGAAGTACACGGCGGCCATGCGGGTGACAAAGACCACTACCGTGCCCACGATGTAGGAGGTATCCACCGAGCACCCCAGCCACTGCAGCCCCAGAAAGGCCACGCAACCGGCAAAGGCGGCAGAGGCATAGATTTCCCGAGAACGGAACACGTAAGGCACGTTGCCGGTAACCACATCACGCAGGATTCCCCCGGCCACGCCGGTGCAGACTCCCATGCAAATGCACACCAGATTCGGGCAGCCGAGCATCTGTGCCTTGGCTGCACCCAGCATGGTGAAAAAGGCCATGGAAAAGGCATCTGCCACGCGGATGGTACCTTTGGGCATACCGATGTAGCGGGTCACGTAAAAGACGATGACGGATGTGATAAGCGCCATGTAGAGGAACTGCACATCGCTGTCCGTCACCCAGTAGACACGCACCGGGGTGCCGTCCGGCTGCAGGGTTCCGCTCAGCAGAATATCACGCACGGTACCGCCGCCCAGCGAGGCGATGGTACCGCTGATGATGATACCGAAGATATCCATGCGGACGCGGGTGGAGGCCGTCGCACCGGCAATGGCACCCACTACTGTGGCAAACACACAGCTCAGATAAAAGAGGATGTGGTCATCAAAGCCTGTAATCTGTGCCAGCGTCAGCATGTTATTTGAATAGCTGGTTGAGCATCCAGACCACCGCCACAATCAGCAGCACGGGCCAGAAAATACTCAGGGCTCCCACTGCCAGCAAGGCAAAGATAACCAGCCCCAGCGCCACCAGCAGCAGCGGCACCAGCATGCCGCTGCGCCACAGCGTCTTGAGCAGGCCGGGATTGGCCTCTTCCTCCTCCTCTTCGCGCAGGTTGACGCTGTGCAGCGGCCGCCAGGTGCCGGAGTCCTCCCGGCGCACCCAGGTGTTGTCATCCAGCTGCCCGGCTGCGCGCAGACGCACCAGCTCGTTCCCGGTGACGGGGCCGATTTTTTCGCTGCCGGTATCGTAGTAGAACTTGCGGGCCATGGGAAAAAGGGGGCTGAATCAGGCGTGGATGGCGCGACCGTCAGCAGCCAGCACAGCCTCGTGAATGGCCTCCGACAGGGTGGGGTGCGCGTAAATCATGGCGTTGAGGTCGGCATCGGTCAATTCGCTGTTGAGGGCGAGTTCAGGCGCCGTCAGCAGCTCCGTAGCATTATCACCCACGATGTGGGCGCCCAGCAGCTCGCCGTTTTCCTTGCCGAAGAGCAGCTTTACAAAGCCCTCCGTATCACCGCCGGCCACAGCGCGGCCGATGGCCTGGAAGGGGAACTTGCCCACCTTGTACTCCACGCCGGCTTCCTTGAGCTCGCGCTCGCGCTTGCCCACGCTGGCCACCTGCGGGTGGCAGTAGGTGCAGCCCGGCACCACCACGGGATGAGCCGGAACATGGTCAGCATCGAACATGCCTTCCACCGCCTGCTCTGCCTCATAGCTGGCCGTGTGGGCGAGCATGATACCGCCGATGCAGTCACCGGCAGCGTACACACCCTGCAGGTTGGTGCGGTAGCGCTCATCCACCTTGATGAAGCCACGCTCCGTCAGCTCCAGCCCGGCCGCTTCCGGCACAACAGGCACAACGCCGATAGCCACCAGACACACATCTGCGGTAATCTCCTGAGTCTTACCGTTCTTGGCGGTGATGACGGCGGTCACGCTCTGACCATCGTTGTCCTTGAGGCTTTCCACGCGAGCCCCGGCCATGCAGGTGATACCCTGCTTCTTGAAAGAACGCTCCACGGCCTGGCTCACATCATCATCCTCATTGGGCAGGATACGGGGCAGCGCCTCCACCAGCGTCACCTTGGTGCCGAAGCAGTGGTAGACGTAGGAAAGCTCCGTACCGATGGCACCGGAGCCAATGACAATCATGCTCTGCGGGTGTCTGGCCAGAGTCAGCGCCTCCTTACTGCCGATGATGGTGCTGCCGTTGAAGGGGAACACCGGCACCTCGCGGGTGCGGGCACCCGTGGCAATGAGAATGTTGGGGGCTTCCAGCGTGGTCACCGTGCCGTCGGCGGCTTTCACCTCTACCTTACCGGCTGCGGGGATGGAAGCCTCGCCGGTCACGCTGTCAATCTTATTCTTCTTGAAGAGGAAGGCGATACCGCCGGACAGGCGGTCGCTGATCTGACGGGAACGACCGATGACGGCGCTCCAATCAAAGCTGAGCCCCTCGGTGCTCATGCCGAACTCTGCAGCGCGGCGAGCAACGGTGTTGTACACCTCGCCGTTCTTCAGCAGAGCCTTGGTGGGGATGCAGCCCCAGTTCAGACAGGTGCCGCCCACGCGCTCGCGCTCCACGCACACCACTTTCTTGCCCAGCTGCGCGGCACGGATTGCACCCACATAACCGGCGGGGCCGCCACCTATCACAATCAGATCGTAACTCATGCGGGCATTGTACCCCATCCGACCCCGCCTTGCAATCTGAAAAAGCGGCTTACTTCGCAGAAATCTCCAGCGAAACCGGGCAGTGGTCCGACCCGGTGATATCCGCGTGAATCTCTGCTGCGCTCACCTGCGGGAACAACCCCTCCGATACGCAGAAGTAGTCGATACGCCACCCGACGTTCCTGGCGCGGGCACCACCCCGGAAACTCCACCAGGAGTACGCATCCCGCCTGTCCGGATACAGGCGGCGGAAGCTGTCCGCAAAACCCGCTTCCAGCAGCGCGGTGAATCCGGCGCGTTCCTCATCCGAGAAGCCGGCGCTGAAATGGTTGGAGGCCGGGCGGGCAAGGTCAATTTCCTCGTGCGCCACATTGAGGTCGCCGCAGAACACCACCGGCTTCGTTTCCGCCAGCTTGCAGACATAGGCACGGAAGGCGGCATCCCATTCCTGCCGATAGGGAAGACGCACCAATTCATTCTGCGAATTGGGCGTATAGCAGTTGACCAGATAGAAATCCTGAAACTCCATAGTGGCCACGCGTCCCTCGGTATCATGCTCCGGCACGCCGATACCCAGCGATGTGCTCAACGGCGCCACGCGGGAAAGAATCAGCACGCCTGAATAACCCGGACGCTGTGCCGGATTCCACAGCACATGCGGCCAGGAAGCCAGCCAGAGGTCACTCACCTGCTCCGGGCGGGCTTTCACCTCCTGCAGGCACAGCACATCCGGCTGCAGCGCGTCCATCTTCTCTGCCAGCCCTTTGCCCAGCGTGGCACGGATACCGTTCACATTCCAGCTCACCAGTTTCATATGTTGCTATGCTAGTGGGCAAAAATGCGTTTGTCAAGGGATATCTCTGCCGTCGGACTCCCTTTTTTCGTCTCTATTCAGCCGGAATTCACAAAAAGCGGGCGGGAATCGATGCAAGAAAACTTGCCAAGTCTTGCGGAATGTGGTAGATTCAGCGTTGAAGTCAGCCAAATGAGCCATGATTCCGCTTTCCGACAACATCAACCGCGCCCTGGAGCGCCTTGAACGCGTCTATTTCAGTGATGCGGGGCGCACCGTAGAGCTGGAGCCGGGGGAGCTGCTCATCGGTCAGGGGCAGCGCACCCGCCGCATGTACCGTATCATGGAAGGGTCCATGATTTCCTACCGGGAGGAGGACAATGAAGCCAGTGAGCACATGCCTGCGGAAAGTGAGGGGCGGCGGCATGAGCTCTTCCGCGCAGATGCAGGTTCCTTTGTCTGTGTACAGAGTTTCTTCTCCCGCGCATTCCGCAGCAATACCTCACTCTACGCGCTGGAAAAGACCAGGCTGGCCTATATTGATGATACCACCCCCATCGTGGAGCAGTACGAATACGGCAACTTTGCCCAGCAGTTCCTTCCTGTGGCCATCCACGAGCTGGCAGCCCGCAATGACCGCATCTTCGGGCGTGCTGCCGAGCGTGAGGAGGCCATGCGACTGCTCCAACGCTCCGAAATGGCCGCCCTGCTCGGCCAGCTTTCTGCGGGAATCGCCCATGAGCTCAACAACGCCGTCGGGGTCATCTCCCGCCGCACCGAATTCATGGCAGATACCCTCCGCACCATTCTGGAAGCGCAGGACAAGCTCAACGCGCAACTCTTCCTGAAGGGCTATGAGGACACCACTTTCCTCTCTGCCAGTGATTTACGCCCCACGGTACGCCACTATGAGCGTGACCTCGGCATGAGTCAGGAAGCTGCCAAGGTGCTGGCGCACATCGCCCCCACGGAAGCGGAGTACAAGAAACTCAGCTGGCGTTTTGTACGCAATGTGAAGCGCAACTACCGCATCTGGGAGATGGGGCATGATTTGCGCGACCTGCAAATGGCCTCCAACCACGCCACGGGTATCGTCCGCGCCGTCAAGCAGATGGGTGCCCCCAGCTCCTCACGCGAGCCGGGGGTGGATGTGGTGCAGACTGTGAAGGATGCGCTGCACCTGCTGCACAACAAGCTCAAACACGTCACCCTCAGTACGGAGTTCAAACCACTCCCGACCATCACCGCCGACAAGAGCGAGCTCATGCAAATCTGGACCAATATCGTCCAGAATGCTTACGATGCCCTCACTCTGGACAAGACTGCGGAGCCCCGCATCTCCGTCTCCACCGGTATCTTCCATGCTGAGGGCGTGAGCCTTCTGCCGGAGGAATACGTCACTGTCACCATCTCCAACAACGGCCCGCGAATCCCCCAGGAACATATCGAAAAAATCTTCCAGCCCAATTTTACCACCAAGAAACAGGGGCTGGATTTCGGGCTGGGGCTCGGGCTCTCCATCGTTCGCCGCATCGTAGACAGCTACAAGGGCAGCATCGGCCTCACCAGCACCGATGAGGAAACCACTTTCACCATCAACCTTCCCACCACAAAAATTCATGGAAACGATTAATATTATCTGTGTAGATGACCAGCAGGAAGTGCTGGATTCCGTCATGCGTGACCTCCGTCCGCTCACCCCGCTCGTGCGTCTGGAGGAAGCCTCCGGCGTGGCAGACTGCCTCAAACTCATGGAGCAGATAGATGAGGACGGAGACTATGTTGCCATCGTCATCTCCGACCAGGTGATGCCGGGAGAGAGCGGCACCGAGCTGCTGGGCAAGGTGGCGAGTGACCCGCGTTTTGCCAAGACCCGCAAGGTTTTGCTCACCGGGCAGGCCACCCATGCCGATACCATCAACGCCATCAATGACGGTCAGATTAACAACTACATCGAAAAACCCTGGCAGCCGGAGAAGATTCTGGCCATCGTCAAGCGTCTCCTCACGCTCTACATTCTGGATGCAGGTATTGACTACAAGGAATACATGTCCATCCTCGACCAGCAGACCCTCTTCTCCAACCTCCGCTAATCATGAAAGCATCCCTTTTCGGAATCGTCATGGCCGCAACGGTGGCCATGAGCGGGGTGGCGCAGGCCGGTTCCATGCTGGACAGAGCGGCGGATGAGCTGCAGGGCTGGAAAAAAGCCCTCACGGTCTACAACAATGAGGACAGCTTTGTCACCAAGGTGCGTTTTGCCTGGATGGAGCAGTACCAGATGGCCTCCGTGCAGCCCAACGGCAGCAACGGACTCCACCTGAAGGACGGCGGCAGCCCCTTCAACCACGAATTCCGCCGCTCCTGGGTCGGGGTCAATGTGGATTTCCGCACCGGCACACAGTTCCACACCTGGGCACGCATCGGCGGTCTGCCCTACCGCCACACCTGGAAGAACGGGCGCACCGTGCGTAACTTCTCCTACACCGACCTCTTCGACATCTGGGTGAAGCAGGATATCAAGGCCGTGAAAGGGCTCAGCGTGAAAGCCGGTAAGCTCAAACCGCTCTTCACCACGGACTATTCCACCCCCTCCTCTGCCCTCACCTGCGTGGAGCGTTCCTTTGTGGGCAACCAATACGGGCTGGACTCCAACTGGGGGTTAGACATCACCTACGCCCCCAACAAGCAGGACACCGTCTACCTCCAGCTTCTGGCCAATGACCGCGCCAGCGCCTCCAAGAGCAATGGCCACCGCGATGTCTACCGCGACGGACGCGGCCTCAAGGGCGAATTCGGCTGGGAAGACAAGTTCTTTGCCATCGTGGGCGCTTCTCACAAGTTCCGCGTCACAGAGAGCGGCTACCACAAGGTCTCCGTCCAGTATGCACACGACTTCAACAACAGCTATGACAATGGTACTGCCCCCGGTGCGAACTGCTACGGTATCGGTGTGAAGGATGCCCTCTCTCTGGGCTATGAGGTGAAGAAGGACAAGTGGCTCTTCCTCGCCAACATCGTGGGCAACTGCGAGATGCAGAACGGCGGCGGCAACAACATCGGTATCCAGCTCCAGCCGGTTTACTCTCTGACCGACCGTGTGGACCTCATCTTCCGCTACACCGGCATGACCGGGGACAACGCCTGCAAGCTGGCGGCAGACCGTTACATCTGCACCAACACCACGGCATCCTCCTGGGTGGACAGCATCAACGCCTTCTACTTCGGCGCAGACTTCTACCTCTCGCCAAGGGATAAGAACATGCTCAAGCTCATGCTCGGCGCGGAGTACACCACCGCCCGCAACAACGGCTCCGATTGTTACAACGGTTGGGAGTACACCTCCGCCATCCGCTGGAATTTCTGAGCCCCCACATCATACTGCCTGTTTTCTCACAGCACTGCCGCAAGGCAGTGCTGTTTCGTTTACGGCTAATCGTAAATTATTGCTCCGGCAATAAAACATGATTGTTCGAGGCATAGCGAACACTGGCTTTGCGAAAGAAGTTTTTCACTTTCTCCGGATTGCTTTTTGTTTCTTCCATGT
>SUVN01000032.1 GCA_015061985.1 Akkermansiaceae bacterium | reverse complement strand
TACAGGGCATGAGAAGAAAGGGATTAGTAGTGGATATTGGAGTGAACAGTCGCGCCGCTGCCGGAGATAGAGCCGGAAGTATCGGCGACCAATGTGCCGTATTCGGTGGTAGCAATGGCTGTACCATCAAAGGTATTGCAAAAAACATGAATAGATTCCATATCCTGTTTGCCTGTTCGAATCTTGTAATGTGTATCCGCGCCAATCGGAGTCTTGCTCCCATTGCAGGATAACTATACCCGGAAACATCAAAAATCAGGAAAAATAGGGCAAAAAGAGGCACTTTGGGCAATCATACAAGCTAACCTGGGAGAAAGAGTGTCCTGAATGACGTCAGCACACTTTACGAGGCGATAAAACCAAAATCAGAGAGTCCTTTATTCATCGTTTCCCTAAAACTTCCTGCAATCCATTATGAGATATGGCGATTTTCGGGGTGATTTTCAGAAAATGGGGTCAATTTTTGTAAGCTGTTTATATGCAGTATTTTAGAGTTGCTGAAATTCGCAGTCGCAAAAAGGCTGTTATGGGAGCGGTCGTAGCCAAGACAAAATGGTAACGAGCGCTCCTTTTTTGTGCTTGGATTTCAGCGGGTTATAAAAACGCAACTCATAACGCAAAACGGACTCCACGGGCTGATTTTGCATCCATTTTGACACCGTTTTGCAGCCAAAAGGACTCGCTCAGACTCGTGCGTTTACAGTCACATTACATGCAATCAGCTGAATATCCGTAGCTTAAATATTCAATTCACTCTGCTGCTGATTCAGAAGCATTCATATACGTAAGTGATACCGGTGCGCTTATCGAGTCTTTTAAGAAGAGCCATTGTAGTGCGGATTATAGAGTCGTCCGGGAATGTACGTTGAATCAGAGGCGACATGCCTTGCCGCAGACGGAGCAGTTCCGGTTGTTGAATCTGCGGTAGCATGGGGGCCTCGTTCAGGCTCCGGATGACTTTGTAATCTTTGCGGAAAGTTGTACGAGGTTAAAATACAAGGCTTTGTAGTTTGCGTGGCACCTGCGCTTTTTATATTAATTTAATAACAGAATAAAATTATAATGGGTATAGCAGTGCCTCTGCTACTTCTTTTCACTGTCATAAACTGCGATACCCGAACAGGGGGGATATTCATGAAGAAGCGGAAGCTTCCGCATGTGCATCACGGTTTGTTGCCTCACTTCCTTTTCCGGGGAGTGGGATGAAATCCGGGGGATAGTCTCTTGTGGATTCTGAGTTTTCTGAAAATTATACAAGCGACAGGAACACAAGGCGCTATAGTTTATCTGCGTGGGGGAATCATGTTTGTGATAGTTGTAGAAGTATAGGGCGCTGTTAAGAGACTCATAAAGGGGCGGTCGACGCCTGAAATATACAACATCAATACACAAATATGGAAGATACCAATTTTGAGCTTTTCGAGAATCCGATTCAGGATTATACCGTTATCACCCTGGGGGAGGATTGGATGGTGCGGGCTTGCGTCAAAGAATATCTTGGCCAGAATAACTACCAAGGGCTCTGGATACGCCTGGGGGATATTCCGCAGATGCTGACCCGGGTTTACAGCCTGTGGCTGTGCCAGGCTGAGGGCGGCATGGGGAATGTGCGTATCCACAGCTGCGAGGAGGTGAAGCCGGAAACCGGCGCGTATCTCCTGGAGGGGTTGTCCCAGGGTGGTGCCACTCCCCATCCGGAGGCGGCTACAATGGGTGAGTGGTTGCGGAAGGATTGGAACCCGGCCTGGCGTTCTCTCTGGTTAGGAGAGGATGTGCGGCTCCGGGAACCTGGGGCCGATGTTTTCCACCGGGTGCAGAGAATTCTTGCACCACGTAGTATGGAATACAGGAAATCCCGGTTGAGCACCTATCTCAGCGCAGGTTTCCGCCGCTGGGTGAAGTCTGAAGCAGGGGAAGAGCCTGTTGTTCAGGTGGAAGCTCCCAGAATGATACGCTTGGTGCTTTCCGGGGTGCGGTGGAAAGAATCAGAGCCTCCCTGCGCCATCAGCATAGCCTGTACTTTCGGCCGGTATAATGGGGGTGGGCGCAATCATGTTGCTTTTTCATTAGAGGTGAGAGGTCAGCGTATTTCTGAGGAGAAGGTAATACTTTATCCTGAATCCGTGAGGTATTCCTCGATAGCAGATTCCTATTGCGAGGATGGGGGGCCTGTCTTTGAATAGGCACCCCTTCCGGCCCGGACAGAGAATAATTATTTAATAACAGAATTAGAATATTTATTTCAGAAACAGCACAAAATACAGTATAACGAACACAACCAGGAGAGTAGACATCTGATGACAACGGAACAACATGAATTGATAAAGGCAGCGCGGGCCAATGCCTTGCCCCGCGTAGTACGCCTGCTGGCTTCGGGGGTAAATCCGAATCGCGGGCAGGTTATCACCCCTGCCAGTTGTGAGGCATGGCTTCGCAAGGTCGCAGACTGTGACCTTGCCGTGCGCGACTGGATTTTGCGCGACACGCCCCAGCGCTTTGTTTACCTGAATCCGCTTGGCGAGGTCTGGGGCAAGGTGCAGCACTACATGGTGCAGCAGAACTTTCGCGTCCCGGAAGGTTATACTCACTTGCTGCAGCGTGATTCGCTTCAGCAGACGGTGGCCATGGCTCCCGCGCAGATGCTGGGTCTGCACCTCCAGGGGGAGACCGTGACCTCGGCGGTTTCGCTCAAGGTGCTGCCCTTGAATGAATGCCCCTTCCGTAATATCTGGATTTATCCGGAGGATATCGCGCTCACGGCCGTGCAGGCCATGGCGCTTATTGTCGGGGGCTTTTCCTGCCCTGTGCGGATGGTTCATGCCATCCCGGATGGCCTTACACCCCGGCAGCAGTCCATTATCAGGGACTTGTTCAACACCCTTAGCGAGGCTTTCACCTCGTCCGGGTTTGATGTCAGCATGGTTGCGGCCCCGGTGAGCCATTTCCTTGATGAACTGGCGGCTTAAGTTCCCGCTCCGTCCCACCGCCGATATCCGGCGGTGGGGCCAGCGCGGGAACGGCGTATTGCCGCAGAATGCAGAACAGACTGAAAATGTTGAATTAAAGTTTGATTTTTTCATAAAAAGTGATAGATTGACAACGATGTATTAACAAGAAAATTACACATGTTTGCAATCGAACAGATATATAATTTTGAATATAGCCGCATCAATAAAAGCATTTGCCAAATTCATAGAGCAGCTCTGAGTAGAATCAAACCCGTTCGGATTGCAATGTAATACCGAGCGAATCACGAAAGTCAGAGAGGATATCGGCCTCACCGGGAGAAACCTCAAAATAATGATGAAAATCACCGTGGCATGAGACCACGGTTGATCGGGAGTGCCCCCGACGGTTAAACAGATAATACAAAAGAAAAACAGATATGGCCAATTTATTAGTTGATGTGGAAAAATTGTTGGAGCACGCAGACTCTGAAGGTCACCAGGATTGCAGCCCGGCATGGATGAGCTTCATCTTTCAGACCTGTTACCTGTTGCAACAGGCGAACAGCTTCACCACTAGGTTAAAAATTCCGGATGCAGCATTTTGTTAGTTGACAGCGTATGGACTTTGATTATTACGTTGATTTTTTTTACACGACCTTGCTGGGCATTGTTGCGGCGGGGGGCTCTTTCTATGCCATCAGGGCGTTGATACAAAAGCGGTATGGATTCGGGAGCTGGCTTAATAAACAAAAATACATTTTTCTGATTATCGCTGTATTCTGTTCCTGCTATAGTCTGAATCTATACGCAAAAAAGTTGGCTTTGTATCAGGAATATGTTGATAACGGGGTACAAACCGAAGGTAGTGTCTGCCACATCACTAAAAGAGAACGACGCGGGCTCAAATCAGCACGCTTCCATTACTATCATTCGATATGTTACCAGGACACACAGCAGCAACGGTATGTAACAGTTTATCGAAGTAATGGCAATATGGAGATAGGTGATAAGGTGGAGGTGTATTACAAGAGCAACAATCCCTCAGATTCATACGTGTTGACGTATCAGGAGTCGCTTTTTAACGTGATTATGGGTATGATGCAGGGTATGTTCTGGGGCTTGTTGTCAATCGTGGCGTTGGTCATCATTTGGTTAAACCGGAAAAGCAGAAGCGTTTCCGGGCAAAGGAACTAATCATCAAGTGGGGGTAACAGGGAGATGAATCAGCCTTTGAGCCTCACGTACATATAAATGGAAAGAATCAGGTATGGCAAGCCGAAGGTCACAACGGCTGCGACCAGCCAGGAGGGGATGGCAGAGGGGATGGAGAGGATGACGGATGTCGTTGAATCTGCCCCGCCGAGAACGAGCTGATTCTTCCCGAGCGCCCGGCACAGCAGGATGCCCACGGCGCTCAGAAGCCAGAACAGATTGAGGAAGAATGCAGCGAAAAAGACAATTTTTGCCATGGGGTGATGGGTGTTTCAGCGCGGGCGTTTGCCTTTAGCTGCCCGGGTGGCAGCGTGTTTTCCGTATGCAGTTTGGGGGTGTTGGGTTGCGGCGCGGGAGAAATATTCAGCGGCACGGGCAGGGGATTGGAGTTTATCGGCGGTGAGAGCGCCGGCGCGGTAGAGGAACATGGCTTTTTCCTCCGGATCCGGGACGGCATCGGCGCCTTCGAGCAGGGTGTGCAGAGCCGCTTCATCGTCATGAGTTACATCCTGATGGAGTCGGGCGAGCTCCAGCCAGCCGCGGGCGCGTTTGCGCTGACGGCGGACGAGGCGCTGCATGTCGGGGAGGAGGGATGTGTCCTCCGTGCGGCGGATGCGGGCAGAGAGTTGGGCGAGCTCGTCCTCTTCCGGCAGGTAGGAGCCTCCGTAGAGTCGTTCCCCCAGAGATTGACCCCAGGCGGGCAGAATCCAGAGGCGGAATATCAGCCCTTCCACCAGCGCCAGTGCCGCCAGACAGCCCAGCAAGAGTGCAATGCCGTTAAGTGTCCGGCCGTTCTCCAGCCAGTCCATCACGACCCGGGTGCCCAGAGCAAAGGGAAACAGGGGGAGTAGCACGGCTCCCAGTCTGGTGACGAAGGTCAGCATCAGCGCTTGTCTGGCAGGTCATCCATTTCCAGATAATTGAGGGCAATGGTGCGGTTGGGATCCTGCGGGTTGCGGACTTCGAGCTTCATTTGCTTGAAGAACCAGGAGCCATCGCTCAATTTCTGTACGGAGGTGATGGTGAAACGCTTCTTGAGCTTGCCGTCTCTCCCGTAGCCGTCAATCTGCCAGGAGGTGCCGTTCTCTTTGTCAACCCACACCCGTACCCAGGCGTACTGCCCAACGGAAGGGGTCGGATTCGGTACTTCAATCACATAGCAGTCGCGTCCCTTGATGCGGGAATTGGCTGAATCCGGCAGCACCTTTCCACCTTTCCAGTAGAGAAAGCGCAGGGAGAGGTCTTCGTAACACACATCCGTGCCGGGGATTGTTTTGGTGTAGGAATCAGGAGCCATGACAGATGCCTTGCCTCCGTTCACCTGCACCAACTGGGCGTTCTTCTCGCGGATGCGGACGTCGAAACGCTTCCATGTACTGTTATCTTTGTATTGAAAAACAATTGTTTCTCCTCGAGCACTGAGGCTGAAAGGAGTTTTATTGCGGGCCTTGCGGATGGTTCCGGCAACGTCCTTGCTGCCCTGGCTGACGGTCATGTCGCGCATGGCTTTGAGCAATTCATCAGCGGAGGGGGATTCCTGGGCATAGGCGGTATACGACAGGCCCATGCAGCATGCCATCACAATGGCAAAGATTCGGCGAAAGGAACTCTTCATAGCTTGATTTTATAGTAGGGGCGTTTGGGGAGATTGAATTTATTTGGCAGGCTTTTCTTTTCTCTGTTTTGATTTTTGCCCGGCGGCCAGAATCTCTCTGCCGGTCATGGCCCCGGCATCAATCAGGATTTTCTTGATTTCCGGGGTGGCGGCTTTGTCCAGCGGCGTGTTGCCGAACTCATCCAGAGCATTGACATCTGCCTTGTTGCGGATGAGGATGCGAGTAAGCTCCGTGTGGCCGTTCCAAGCGGTAAGGTGCAGGGGAGTCCAGTCGTATTTGCCGCGGCGGTCAATGGTGGCACCGTAGCGAATGAGCAGTTCGGCGGTTTTGTCGTGTCCATTTTCCACGGCCCAGTCGATGGGGGCTTTCCCGTCCTGAGTCGTCACATTGATATCGGCATGGTTTTCGATGAGAATGTCGGCTACGTCCGGATTGTCGTGTTCGACCGCTTCCACAAGCGGGGTGCGGTTCAGCTCGTCGCGGGCGTTTACATCAGCATGATGCTTGATGAGCATGTCTGCCACCTGCTCGCAATTGTCAAACGCAGCCCAGTGCAGGGGCGTGCTCCCGTCTGCATTTCTGGCATTGATATCCGCTCCGGATTCGATGAGCATTTTTGCTGTGTCCCGGTGGTTGTGCATGGCGGCTTGATGCAGCGCCGTGTCTCCTTCTGCCGTGCAGGTTCTGACATTGGCACCGCAGGCAATCAGGATACGAGCCAGAGTGGTGTGCCCATCCTCACAGCAGGCAATCAGAAGCTGGTCGCGGAACATGTAGATGGTGCACAGTGCCACAAAGATGATGGAGCCGAGAGCCAGCAGTCCCCCCTGCCGAACTATATTTCGGTGTTGCTCCGGGGTTAACTCCTCTTCTTCGAAGTCATCCCAATCCTCTTCCTGAGTATTCTGCATTCGCGCGCATTATGCCTGTCGGAGTGCCTTTTGTCAAGTATATAAATGATTTGAGTGTTTTTTCATGATGCCTGTTCAATAGGGTGTATACCACCCATATCAGAATATCAACAGGTCTGATGGGAAAATCCATTCTCCCGATGAATAGGTGCTTATCGGGCTTGGGCGGGAGAAATACAGATACCCTTGAAAACTCATCCTACTTCCCACAGCTCCATGAGGTCGGAGGGCAGGGAGGTGAGGAAGCGTGAGGGCGGGCAGAATTGTGAATCGTAGCTGCGGCCGTTGTAGCGGGGGAAACTGAGGTAGAGCTGGTCCTGCGCCCGGGTGAGCGCCACGTAGAAGAGGCGCACCTCCTCTTCCATATCGGTGGGATTGCCGCTGTCCATGGCACGGCGGTGGGGGAAAAGCCCTTCTCCCAGAAAAATGAGGAACACCACCTTCCACTCCAGCCCCTTGGCCTGGTGGATGGTGCTGAGGGTCACGCAGTCGTCATCCGGCGCGATGCTGCTCTGGTCCACCTCGCTGAGCAGAGCCACCTGTGCCAGAAAGCTCTCCAGGTTTTCCTCCTCGCCCACGGTGCGGGCGAGCTGGTGCAGGTCCTCCTCTCGCTCGTCATAGTTCTCGTAGGCGGTGCGCATCCAGGGCTCCAGATAGGCATGCACGGCTGCCACCAGCTCGGCGGGGAGAAGTTCCTTCTCCTCCGGGTGGAGAGAGTCCATGAGGCTCAGGAAGGCCGCCCAATGCGGGCGAACGGCTGCGGGCACGGCAGCCTTGGCGAACACCTCGCTGTGCGGGGCGAGAATGCGGTCCGCATCCGGGTGGGCGAGCAGGTAGGCCATGGCGATTTCCCGCCAGGAAGCCCACATCTTGCCCGCTGTGGCTTCACCCACGCGGGGGAAGGTGGAGACGATACGGCGGAAGGCGATTTCGTCCCCGGGGTTGCAGAGGAGACGCAGGAAAGCGACCACGTCCTTGACATGGGCTTGTTCGAAGAAGCGAAGGCCGCTGGTGATGCGGTAGGGGATGTGGTTGCGCGACAGCTCCATCTGCACATCTGTGCTGTGGTAGTGGGCGCGGTAGAGGATGGCGATGTCCTTGCCGGGGATACCGCCGGCCATCAGCTCATCGATGCGCTGGGCAATGAAGCGTGCCTCCGTTCGGTTATCCGGGGCCGGGATGACGGCGGGGAGCATGCGGTTGCTCTCTCGGGCGGGCTGCAGGTCTTTCTGAATCCGGTCGGCATTCAGGGCGATGGCCGCATTGGAGATATTCAGGATGGCGGGCACGCTGCGGTAATTGGTCGTGATGCGGTATACCTCTGCCTGCGGATAATGGTCGCGGAAGTTCAGGATGTGTCGCACATCTGCGCCGCGCCAGGAATAGATGCTCTGGGCATCATCCCCCACGACCATGAGGCTGCTGCCGATACCGCCAGCCAGCAGGGCGATGATTTTTTCCTGCGGCAGGTTCGTGTCCTGATACTCATCCACCAGCACATGGGCAAAGCGCTCCTGTAACTCTGCGCGGATATCGGCGTGCTCCTGCAACAGGCGCAGCAGGTTGGTCAGCAGGTCATCAAAATCCATGGCATTCTGCTCCTGCTTGCGGGCTCGGTAATCGCGGTAGATGGCTTCCAGCGTGTCGGCATAGCGCGAGAGGTGGCGGTAGTCGCTGTCCAGCACGTCCTGCCAGTCCTGCCCGGTGTTGACTGCCAGACTGTGCAGGGAGAGGATGACCTCTGCCTTGGGAAAACGGTCGTTTTTGGCGGTTTTGCCGTGGTGTTGCTTCACGAGGGCGCGCATGAGGGCGCGCTGGTCGTCTGAATCCTGGATGGAGAAGCCGGGGCGGTAACCCAGACGCTCTGCATGGCGGCGCAGGAGACGGTTGGCAATGGAATGGAAAGTGCCGCCCCAGAGCATGCCGGGGGCAGTGCCGGTGAGCTGCTCCACGCGCTCCAGCATCTCGCGGGCGGCTTTGTTGGTGAAGGTCAGCAGGAGGATGCGCCACGGCGGCACTCCCTGCTCCAGCAGCCAGGCCACGCGGTAGGTCAGCGTGCGGGTCTTGCCGCTGCCCGCGCCGGCGATGACCAGCGCGTGGCGTGCCGTGGTGGTGACGGCGGCGTATTGCTCCGGGTTCAGCTCGGCAGCGTAGTCACGCGCTGCTTCCTGTGGCCGCAGCCGGTATTTCATGACTCGAAGTCGAGGTAGATTTCTGCGCGGCGGTTCTCACCGCGGATGTAGTTGACCTCCTGCTCAGAGGCATCACTGGCGTAGGTACGGCGCGGCTGACTCTTGCCCAGACCGTGGGTGGTTATCTGTTCGGCCTGCACGCCGAAGGAAACGAGAGCTTCCTTCACCGCATCGGCGCGGCGTTCGGAGAGCTTCTGGTTGTATTTCTCGGAGCCCACGTCATCGGTGTGGCCGGAGATGTTGAGCTTGCCCTTGCTCTGCTTCAGCAGCTCGGCCACAATCTGCAGCTGGCGCAGCGAGCGCGGGGTCAGCGCAGATTCGTTGAAGGCGAAGAAGAGCGCCAGAGAATCGCCGCCCTTGGGGTTCTTGACGATGGGGAAGTAGTGGCCGCCCTCAGCGGTGGCCAGTCCTTCATAGCTGCACAGCAGGGCATCCAGCGCCACGGCCTTGACCAGCCAGCCCTTTTCCTGCACCTTTTCCAGCTCCATGCCGATGTTGGCGGGCTTGTCGCTGCTGCGGGATTCCACGTAGACGATGTAGCCGGAGTGGGTTTCATTCTCAAAGGTGTTGCGGATGGGAGCCTGCCGGCGGAGCTTGAACTCGCCTTCCTCGAAAATCATGCAGAGGCCTGCCACGGTGGCATCTGATACTTCCGCTCCGGTGACCATGTTGCGGGCGGTGCCCATATCCCCCCGGCGCACGGCTTCCACGAAGCCCTCTGCCACGGTGATGGAGTCACAGGCGGTGCTGATGTCCGTTTTATCGGCCGAGGTGGTCTTGACGCTTTCCACGATGGTGGAGCCATCGCGGGTAGTCACCACGTCCAGCAGGAGGTCCTCCTGCCCGTTTTCGGAAACGATGCGGTAGCGGGTTACGCGGTCACCGTTGGCGCGGCGGCTGTTGCCCACTTCTTCCACGGCTTTCACCTTGTTGTTGGCAGCCCAGGCGGCCAGAGCGGCGGCGGCTTCCGGGGTCATCTCCCCCTTTTCCACCAGGCGCTGCAGGGCTTCCTGCGGGTTATCCGTTGCCATGGCGGCGGCGGCTGTAAGGGCGGCGGCATGCTCTGCATTGCGGGGAGTCTCTGCCAGCTTCAGTGGGGCAGGTGTCGGCTCCGGAGCGGGTTCCGGTTCTGCGGTGGGGGTGGTGACCGCAGGCTCCGTGCGCAGGGCAGGTGCGGGCTTCGGGGCGGGGGCAGGTGCGGGCTCCGGTTCTGCCACGGGTTTCGGCTCCGGGCGGGCGGGTTCTTCAGCCTTGGGCTGCTCCGGTTGAGCCGGAGCTACGGCGGTGGGGGCATCTTTACGCACAATCTTAGCCAAATCATCAGCGCGAACGCCCAGCAGCCAGAAGATGCCGATGCTGATGCCGATAGTAGCCAGGAAAGCACAGAGGAAAAGGATGATATTGCGGCTCATAATGTTGTGTCGGTTAAAGGAATTGAGATGGGGTGACGGGGATGGCGCCCTCAGGAACGGCGGCGGGTTTGTTATCCGGTGCCTGCAGGGCGGCTTCGCGGATGCGGAGGCGGCGGATGCTGTCGTACACATCCGGGTGCGGTGGTGCCGGGTGGTGATTCATCAACTCCTCCGGATCCAATCGGTTCATGACACCTTTCGGGCTGTAACCGGGCATGCCGGCTTCCATGCAGCGAGAGGCTACCATTTCGAAGTGCAGGTGAGCCAGATAGTGACCGTCCGCGGTGCCGATACTGCCGATTTTTGTTCCGCGGGGTATCAGCCGCCCGGGAGCAACGTTGATGTCTTTCAGATGGGCGTATAGGGTCTGGATGATGCGTGCATCCCCGGGGATGCGGTGCGCCAGCACCACGACGTTGCCCCAGTCCGGAGAGGGCTTGCCGCAGTAGACAACCAACCCGCGGGCGGCGGCGCGCACGGGGTCGCCCTCATCGGTGTTCTGCCCGCCGATGCCGTTGAGGTCTTGCCCACAGTGGTTGCCCCCGCGTTGCGGATTGGGACTGCCGAAGGGCTGGGCATCATAGGCCATGGCTCCGTTATCAGCGCCAATGGGCGATTCAAAACCATCAATGAACGGGATTTTGACAATCTCCTCCGGTCGCAGCTGGATGAGCCCGATGATTAACCGGTCGGGCATGGTGGCAAGCGGTGTGTCTTGATTGTAAATGCTCTGCGTTCCCTGGTGCGGGGATTTCGGGGCGCGGGCCTGCAACCAGACGATATAGCCGACAATGGCAATAAACCCGGTGACCAGAAGCCCCAGGAAGATCCATCTAATCGGACTGATGCGCACCTTACCCGCCATAGCGCGGGTATTATACCTGCTTGACTCTTGGTAATCAAGCAAAATGACAGGGAAAAAGACCCTGTTTTTTTTTACTTTCGTCTGCGGCGGGCAAGCAGGCCCGTCAGCCCCAGCAGGGAAAGGGTGGCTGTGCCGGGCTCCGGGACGGCTGAGGGGATACCCCATTCGTTACTGACGGCGGGATTAATGGCGAAGAGATTGCTGATGTAGATGTTTTCCTGCTCTGTGTACCAGTTGCTGTCGGGCGTGTCGATGTAGAGCCTATCCTCACGGGTAGTGACATCAACCACGAATAATCCGTCCTGGCCGAAATTGTATTGCGCGTCATCCGAATCAGTCAGCCACATGCTTGAGATGGCATTCGTGCTGCTGTCATATTCAAGCCCCCAGAGGGTGATGGCGTGGCCGAAACTGGCGGCATCATCCGTCACGCCGAGTCCCACGCCACATCCCTGCAACACGAGTGAGACAATGTTATCGGATGTGAAGGAGTTCCGATAATCCATACAGAGGAAGTTTCCCAGCGAATACTCCCAGCGCTGGAGCTCAAAATTGGGCCGGAGCTCCATCATTTCTTCTCCGTACTCTCCGTAATAATAGCCTTCAAACGCGGGCAGGACAGAGGTGGAGTCCTGCGCGAACATTGAGCGGTCGGCCTCTTCATCATCGGTGGGTACGTAAACCCCGGTCAGCCACCATTGAACAGCTGCATGAGTATCCCCGCCGGTATCAGCCGTGGCGGCATTCTTGTATGTTGCCCAGATGCTGTCAATATCATTGGGGACTCCGGCAGGTGTCTGATATTTATCCTGCCACCAGGCAATGAGGTTGGATGCAGAGGCGGCCCAGCATAAATCGTTGTCACCGTCTTGCGCATAGGGATTCGCTTTGTTGGCATCATACCATCCGGATGTCTGGCTGACGCCATCTACCCAGGCCTGCGCGGCAGTGGCGGTGGAGAGAGCGGCTGAAAACGCGAGAAGAACAAGTACGGAGAGTTTCATGAGTTGTCCCAGACTACCACGTTCCGCCTCGAAAGACAATGAAAAAATCAGTTATCGGTGGCTTCTGTCTGCACTTTTCGCAGGCGTAGCTGGCCGCAGGCGGCGTTGATGTCGTGCCCCTTTTCGTAGCGCATCGTGACGGGTATCTTCTCTGCCATGAGGGCGCGGCAGAAGGCTTTGCAATGGGACTCTGAGGGGCGTACCCAGGGGAGACCCTCCACGGTGTTGTAGGGGATGAGGTTGACCTTGGCGTTGAGCTCGCGAGCCACGCGGGCCAGCTTGCGGGCCTCATCCATGCCGGCGTTGACATCCTGAATGAGGATGTACTCCAGCGTAATCATGTGTTTGCCGGTTTTGTTCCACTCATGCAGGGCGGGGAGGAGCTGCCCAAGCGGCCATTTGCGGTTCACCGGCATGACCTGCGCGCGTACGTCATCGCTCGCGCCGTGCAGGGAGACGGCGAGGCGCAACGGTTTGCCGAATTCGGCCAGTCGGCGCAGCCCGGGGACGTTTCCGGAGGTGGAGATGGTGATGTGGCGCGCGCCGATGTTGAGTCCGTGCGGGTCCAGAATGACGCTGAGGGCGGTGAGCAGGTTGTCGATATTGGCCAGCGGTTCGCCCATGCCCATGAATACGAGGTTGTTGACGCGGTTGCCGCTCACTTCCTCTGCTGCCAGTATCTGCCCCAGAATTTCGCCGGCTGTCAGGTTGCGGGTGAAGCCCAGCAGCCCGCTGGCGCAGAATCGGCAGCCGAAGGCGCAGCCCACCTGCGAGGAGACGCAGAGGGTGATGCGGTCGCTCTGCGCGCCGCCCTTGCCCTCTGCAGCGGGGATGATGACGGATTCCACCAGATGGCCGTCCTGCATGCGGGAGAGGAATTTGCGGGTGGTGCCGGTGGTGCTTTCACTCACTTCCACCACCTGCAGCGGGCGCAGGGTGAAGCGCTCTGCCAGCTGAGCACGCAGGGCGGGCGGCAGGTTGCTCATCTGCTCAAAATCCGCCACGCGGTGCTTCCACATCCACTCCAGAATCTGGGTGGCGCGGAAGGGTTTCTGCCCCAGCTCGGCCAGCAGTCCTTTCAGTGCCTCCGGCGTGTATTCCAGCAGGGATGGTTTCGTGGGCATGGCAGCGCGGTAATCAGAGCAGGGTGTTGGCATACTCATCCGCGCGGAAGGGGATGAGGTCGTCCTTGCCTTCCCCGGTGCCGAGGAAGAGGGGGGAGATATTCAGCTCGTCCTGAATGGCCACGGCAACGCCGCCTTTTCCGGAGCCGTCCATCTTCGTGATGACGACGGCGTTGAGCGGGGTTGCCTTGTGGAACTCTCTGGCCTGCATCAGGGCGTTGCCGCCGGTGGTGGCATCCACCACCAGGTAGCAGGCATGCGGTGCGGCTTCATCCTGCTTTGCGATGGAACGGCGGATTTTGGAGAGCTCCTCCATGAGGTTGTGCCGGGTGTGGAGGCGACCGGCCGTATCGCAGATGAGGTAGTCCACCCCCTCATTGAGGGCGCGGGTGTGAGCCTCGTAGCAGACGGAGGCCGGGTCCTGGTTCGGGCGGCCCTTGTAGAGGGGAACATTCAGCCGGTCGGCCCAGCTTTCCAGCTGTTCCACGGCTGCTGCGCGGAAGGTATCCGCCGCCGCCAGCAGCACCTTGCGCCCCTGTTTCTGCAGGCGGTAGGCCAGCTTGGCGCTGGTGGTGGTCTTGCCGGCACCGTTCACGCCCACCATCATGATGACAACAGGTTTGCCCGCCTGCGGGACAGGGAGCTGCGGCAGCTCTGCCGGGAACGCGCTGCGCAGTTGCGCCTTGATGTAATCCGCGATGTCGCAGGCATCCTGGCTGTCCTGTTCCTGCAGCTCCTCAATGAGCGGCAGAACGCGCTTTGCGCCGATGTCGGCAGAGATGAGGTCTGCCTCCAGCTCGTCCCAGTCAATTTCCGGTTCGCCGAGGAATTTGTCTATCAGTCTGGTGAAGAAATGAGCCATGGGGTAGAGAGGGTGAGATGTCAGGCCTTGGCAGCAGCGGCCAGAATGCCGTGGATGAACGGAGCGCTCTTGGAGCCGGAGTAGGTGTCGGCCAGCTGGTTGGCTTCGGAGATGACGATGGCGGGTTCCAGTCCGTTGAAGCGCAGCTCATAGAGAGCAATCAGCAGGATGCAGGTGTCCACCATGTCCACGCGTTCCAGAGTGTAATTATCAATCAGCGCGGTGAGCTCGGTTTCCAGCTCGTTGAGGTGCAGCAGCACGGCTTTTACCAACTCTTCTGCTGCGGGGCGCAGTTCATTCAAATCCGCTGCCTGGCGCGCCAGTCCGGCGTGTTCCTTGCTGTCGCTCAGCGTGATGGGATGGGTGAGCGCAGCGGTAGCTTCCAGCAGACGGACTCTGCGGCGAATGGCGGCCGCCAGCGGCTCGGTAAGGCTGCGGGAGGCGGGATAGTCCTCGAAACGCGGCATTAAATCATTGCCCATCGTGACCAGTGCACCGGCCAGACGCAGTACATCGTCGTTGCAGCGGGCCAGCTGGTCAGTTCCTTCCCGTCTCGTATCGTTCAGACAGTAGGAAAGCGCGGAAACAGCGGCCTCAAAAGCCTGATTCCGGCGGGCATAGTGCTCTGTCTCTTCGCGCAGGGAAACTGTTGTCAAATCACCGTGCATGGCTTCCAGCAGGGCGGTGGCGCGGGTGTCCAGCAGTTCTGCGCTTTCGCCGGAGGCGCGGCAGGTATGCAGGATGGCGCGGGCGTGAGACTCACGCAGCTTGTCCGTCTTTTTCTCCTGAGCAATGCTCCAGAAGAGGTCAAAATCGAAATCGTCGGCCTTGCCGCCGTTTTCCCGAATGGCGTAAAGGAGGGTGAGGGCTGATTTGCGTACCTCGCTGCGGTTGATGCTCATGGTGAGAAAGGTTATTTGGTGTTTTCCCAGCGTTTCGCGTTACGGGTGCGATTGCGCTCGCTTTCCAGGAGGTCAAGCATTTCAATGGCGGCGCGGGCGGCTTCCCGTCCACGGTTGAGAGCAGATGCAATGCAACGGGCAAATGCCTGTTTTTCATCATCCAGCAACAACACCTCATGAATAATCGGAATCATGGAGTCACAGGCCATGCTCATGAGCTGATTTGTGACGGCGGTTCCCACCAGATCCGCATGTGCGGTGCTGCCGCGCAGGATAACGCCGAAAGCGATGACCACATCCGGTTTCTCTGCTTCAATCGGCGTGTTGATAACCCGTTTCACCATGACCGGCACTTCAAATGCCCCCGGTACTCGCATGATGCGAATCCGGGTGTACGGAGCGCATTGCTCCAGTTCATCCAGACAGTTCTGAAGCAGAGCGTCTGTGTATTTTTCATTATACCGGGCACAGACAATACTGATATTAGCGCCGGAAAGACGTGAGCGGACTCGTTGCGGAAGTTCTGTTGACATGGTGAAAGATACGTGGTTCGGTGTCGGTGACCGTCGCGGGCAATCTAGCATGAAACTGCCTGCGGGTCAAGCCAAATCCTTCCGTTTGTTCCGAATATAACGCGGTGGAGGATATTAAGGCGGCTGGGGCATGTTGCGTGGGGATTACGTTCGATTAGTATTTTTGTAAATGGAGTATCTCAGCTGTCATATGTCATCTGTTCTGTAATTGACGGCGGTCTGACGATAGCGGGGATGGATTGTCCGCGCATGCGGATGCGAAGGTGTGTGCCGGGACGGCAGAGTCGGTTGAGCAGGTAGGCCAGCGCCACGCCGTGTCCCAGTTGGGGAGAGTAAGCGCCGCTGGTGATGCTGCCGACGGTGTGCCCGTCCTCATCCGTCACGGAATCGCCGCGCCGTGGGAGCGCATCGTCACTTTCGCATTCCACGGCGGCGAGCATCTTCGGCGTTCCGGCGCGATGTTGGGCGTGCAGGGTGTCTGAACCGGGATAGCTTTTCATGAGGTCGCAGTAGCGTTCCAGCCCGGCACACACAGGGGTATTGGCGTGGCGTAGATCATGGGCTGTATCGGGTGCGGCTCGCTCCAGCCGGAGGCTCTCCCGGGTGGCAGAGCCGCAGGGAATAGCCCCGGCGCGGATGAAATCTTCGTAAAAGCGTATGCCGGCAGATGCGGGGCAGAACAATTCATAGCCCGGCTTTCCGGCGAGCCCGGCATGCGTCAGCATGAGTTCTTCGCCCATGAGCATGGTGCGCATGATACCCATGGGCGGGGGCAGCTCGCGGCTTTGCAGTACACGGCGCAGAATGCGGGCACTGTCCGGGCCGCACAGCGCCATACCGCTGAGCCTGCGGGTGAGGTTCTGCACCTCCAGCGGGCCGTCAGGGCGGTGCCTGTGCAGCCAGTCAAGGACGGTCTGTTCCGTGGCGGTGTGACCCAGCAGGAAAAAGCATCCTGCACTTTCGCGGAACAGGATGAGACGGTCGATGATGCTGCCGTCATCTCGCAGCAGCAGCGTGTGCTGCCCGAACCCGTCCGGACATCGCGAAATACGGTTGCTCAGCAGACTTTCCAGCCAGGCCAGCGCACCGTTGCCCAACACTCGGAATTTGCTCAGATGGGAGATGTCGAAAATGCCGCAGGCGGCACGGCTGGCCCGGTATTCTTCTGCCAGCCCGGCGAATTGCTGCGGCATATACCAGCCATGCTCCGCGCCCATGCGGGCGCCCCGTCTGCGGTGCAGGGGATTGATGGGAGATTCGTTCATGCAGAAAGAATGCCCTGTCAGCGCGCGTTAGACAAGGAGTTAGAAAAACCGTTGGAAACCAAAGAACAACTTGACAGCAGGGCGTCCTTCCAGTATGCTTGCGTTGCACATGTTAGAGTTCATTGACCAATTTCTGAGTGATGCCAGCAGCTTTCTGTGGGGGTATATCCTGTTGTTCTGCCTGCTGGGTACCCATTTGTACCTGACCGTGGTGCTGCGTGTTCCGCAGCGGTACTTCTTCAAGGCGCTGCGCTACTACTTTCACCGTCCGGCAGAGGGCAACGGACATATTTCTCATTTTTCCTCGCTCATGGTGTCTCTGGCGGCCAATGTGGGCACCGGCAACATCGTCGGCGTGGCGGTGGCGGTCAGCACCGGTGGCCCGGGTGCTGTGTTCTGGTGTACCCTCACCGGTGTGTTGGGCATGGCAACGCGCTATGCCGAAAGCCTGTTGGCGACTCGCTATCGTGTGAAAGATGCCGCCGGCAATATCAAAGGCGGCCCGATGTATGCACTGGAGCGCGGGCTGCGCTGTAAGTGGCTGGCGGTTCTCTTTGCGCTGTTCACGGCCCTAGCGGCCTTCGGCATTGGTAACATCACCCAGGCCAATGCGGTTTCCCGTGTGCTGGCCGAATCTGCCCTGCAGATACCGACTTGGGTGACGGGGACGGTGCTGGTGGTACTGGTGGCAGCAGTACTGCTGGGCGGTCTGAAGGGGATTTCCCGTGTCTGTTCCGCCTGCGTGCCCACCATGTCGATTATCTACATTGTGGGCTGTTTCCTTGTGCTGGGTGCGTATGCCGACTGCGTGTGGCCGGCCATCTGCCGCATCTGTGAGAGCGCGTTCACCAATCAGGCCGCTACCGGCGGTTTCATCGGTTCCACCATCATGATTGCCCTGCAGACCGGGGTCAAGCGCGGCCTCTTTTCCAACGAGGCAGGTATGGGCTCTTCTCCCATCATTTCCGCTCCGGTGAATACTCCCAATGCCGTGCAGCAGGCGCTCGTGGCTTCCACCGGGCCTTTTTGGGATACGGTCGTGATTTGCAACCTGACCGGTATCACGCTGACCACCGCCCTGTTGGCGCGGCCGGATATAGCAGCTGCCGATGGTGATTTGCTGACGCACAGCGCCTTTGCGAGCGTGGGGGCTCTGGGGGGTATCCTGCTGACGGTCAGTCTGGCCACTTTCGTGATTTCCACCCTGCTGGGGTGGTCGTACTTCGGAGAGAAGGCGCTGGAGTATCTGGGAGGCTCACGTCTCATCACGCCCTACCGTGTTTTGTGGGTAATTGCCGTGTTTGTGGGCAGTGTGATTCCCAAGAGCTCCATCGTCTGGAACTTTGCCGACTGCGCGAATGCACTCATGGCGCTGCCGAATCTGATTTGCATGGTGGGGCTCACGCCTGTACTTCTGCAGCAGACGCGCTATTACCTCTGGCAGAACAGGCTCGATGAAGTGGATGCGGATATTCAGAACCCGGCTGCTGATGTGTGATTCCGCTGCAAAAATACGTTTTTGTGGCAGAAACTGACTTTTTGTCTTGACTTTGCCTGCAAGCTCATGTACCATGCCGCCGCTGCGTGGCAGCAACAGTGCGCGAATAGCTCAGTTGGTAGAGCAGTAGACTTTTAATCTATTGGTCTCGGGTTCGAGTCCCGATTCGCGTACTACATGTCCCCATCGTCTAGGGGTTAGGACATATGATTCTCAGTCATAGAACCGCGGTTCGAATCCGCGTGGGGATGCTTAATAAAAGGGGTTCACGGCATTAACCGTGAACCCCTTTTGTTAAACCGGATAAATTGAGGAAGAATGCAGTGAATAAGTTATTTTGGCTATGGAGAGATGGGTGTTTCAGCGCGGGCGATTGCGTTTGGCGGCCAGAGCAACAAGAGCGGCGAGGCAGAGCAGCCCGCCGGTCGGCTCCGGCACGGCCGGTACGCGGTAGACCAGTCTGGTGTAATCATTCTGCCACTCCAGGTCAGAGAAGGCGGCATCGCCGGTCACGCGGACAATGTCCTCCCTCCATCCGGATTCAGAGTAGGCATATTCTTTCAAATCCAGCAGGATGTATTCCGTATGGGGAGCCGGTACCCCATTCAGCTCTATATCGAGGGTGTAAGTCTCGTTTATCGACAGCCGCCCGTCCAGCACCAGAACGGCAGTACTTGTATTGTAACCATTCAGCGTGAGCGCCAGCGTGCTTCCCTTTGTCAGGTTCACATTCCCTGTCAGGGTGTTTTCCTTGCCCTCTGCTGCCAGAGTAGCAGAGGAGGAAAGGAGGTTCAATGCGCGGACATCCAGATGGCTGCCCTGTTTGAGGAGCAGCGTGCCGTCGTGCAGCGCGGTGTTGCCCAGAATGGTGGCAGAGGCAGACATGAGCTCAATCGTCCCTTGCTGGTCTATCCCGTCATAATCGGCATTCAATTCGGCATTCCCTTCCGCATAGAGGGAGTCATCGAGACAAATTGTGTTGCCATACGCAGCGGAAAGTTGCAGGGAAGAGGAGGCGCCCTCCAGATACACCGCATAGTCGCCCGCATTGCCCTCCACTATCACATAGGCATTATTGCGGATGTTCAGTGTGCCTTGCGTGTAGATTGCGCTTCCTGTGGCGGCTTGGTTGTCGATGAAAAAGACAGAGTGGTTGCCGCAAATGTCGATGCGTGAGCCTGCCGCACCCCGGATGGCTCCCCCCTCTGCCGCTACTGCTGCCCCTGATTCTGATGCCGTTGCACAGGCCGCGTTGCAGGAGAAAGAGACATCCCCGGAATTGTCGCAAATGCTCAGGCTGCTGTTTTCGCCCAGATAGACGGCTCCGCCCTGTGCCAGCGCATCATCATTCATCGTGCCGTCAATGGCTGAAGCGGAGGCGATATTCCCGCTGAAACGCACGTCTCCTTCATTCCCAGCCATTTCCAGCGTGGCACCGTCCGCCAGAAACACAGCACCGCCTTTTGCTGTGTTGGCAACGGAAATACCGCCATCGATAAAGCTCACGTTGCCGGCGTTCCGGCTGATGGAGTTGCGGCCGTTCAGGTAGAGCGCCCCGCCATAGGCATAGCCCTCATCCCGGTGTACAGCAGTCTGACGGATAGTGACCTTGTTGAAGCTGATGGGACCATAATTCTCGTCGATGCTCAAATCATCGGTATAGATGGCACCGCCGTAGGCATAGAAATAGCATTGAGACGAGTTGGCGTACTCTGCGCTGCGATCCAGCAGGATGCCTACGTTGTCGAAACTGACACTCCCGCCGAAGCTGCGCCCGTTTCGGTTGATTTCAACATTCCACTCCGGGTGGGCATAGATAGCACCGCCTCTCAGGCTGATGCCGCAGTTGACATCGCCCATGGTGCTGCCGTCGTAGCAGATGTTGCTGAAGAGGATGTCTCCCTCGTTATCGTGGATATACACTCCCCCGGATTCCCCGGTTGTCAACCCGGAGTCGCTGCTGAAGACCCCACCGTAGCCATAGCATGCAGTCGTGTCTGCCGCTGCGGTGATCGCACCCTCAGCCGCCATCGGCTGAAACGGCGTATACGTGCCTTCCACATCCTCGCTGACGTTGTGAATACCGATGAAGCTCAGGTGGCGCAATTGGCAGAACTCAGCCCGGCCGTTGCTCACCACCTTGCCCACGGTCGCATTGTCTGCCGGGGTAAAGCTCAAATCGCACGTGAGGGCATTTGCTGCCGATTTGAACACATAGTTGCTCAGGTTGAACAGATATGAATCTCCCCAGCAGGGGGAATCATGAATGATTCCCGTGAAAGTAGGCGTACTGTCCGTTACCGCGATATCTCCCTTTAACAGGACGGTGATATTATGCTTCGAATCTACGGCCTCCAGCAAATCCTGCGCCGTGGAAACCTCTACCGTCTTGTCCCCATAGCCGAAAAGCCCCTCTACGGTATCCTGAGCCTGCACTATGCTTGCCGAACAAAGCGGTGCGAGAATCAGATTTGCTCCGGCGATGAATTTCTTAATACTCATGGCATGAATGTAGAGCAATTGCCGTCGCGAGTCAATCACTTATCGTGTATGGAGAATACGGTCGGGAGAGGCTAATCGGAAGTTATCGGAAATCGAGAAGCCGAGCGATACCTGTAATCTGTAGTCAACGGAGTCGGAAAATGAATTTGAGAGCCTGCGTACAGTGAATTGTTCAGCTGTTTACATTCGTTGCCCTGCGCCTTCGGTGGATGAACTTTACCCGGCAAAATTAATGGAAACTTCTGTGGCTTTGGCGCATTCCTCCAGCTGTTGAACGGTGCGTGCGCCGATGAGGACGGAGGTAATCTGTGGCTTGCTGAGCAGCCAGGCGATGGCGTATTGCGTGAGCGGCATGCCGGCCTCGAAGGCCTGTTTGTTGAGCTGGGCCACCATATCAGCGGAGGCTGCCACTTTGTCCGCATCCAGAAAGACGGAATCGGCCCGCGCGGCGCGGGAGTCAGCAGGCAGGCTGCCGCTCAGGTATTTGCCGGTGAGCAGCCCCTGCGCCAGCGGGGAGAAGACAATAGCGCCGGATCGTTGTTCTGTTGTGGCGGGCAGCATGCCTTTCTCTGCCGCTCTGTCCAGCAGGTTGTAGCGGAACTGGTGGAGCAGACAGGGTATCTTCGCCTCTTTCAGCAGGGCGCAGGTGCGGTGGAAGAGCTGCGGCGGGTACTTGGAAAGGCCGATGTAGAGCGCCTTGCCGCTGCGGACAATCTGTGCGAGTGCCTCCACCGTTTCCTCTATCGGTGTTTCCGGGTCGGGGCGGTGGTGGTAGAACACATCCACATAGTCCAGTTTCAGGCGGCGCAGGGATTGGTTCAGTCCGGCGATGAGGTGCTTTTTTGAGCCCCAGTCGCCGTAGGGGCCCGGCCACATGAGATGTCCCGCCTTGGTAGCGATGAACATTTCATCCCGATGCCCGGCAAACTCTTTCTGCAGCAGCTCACCGAAGCAACTTTCTGCCGCGCCGGGTGGCGGGCCGTAGTTGTCTGCCAAGTCAAAGTGGCAGATACCCAGTTCCAGCGCACGCCCCACCAGATCGCGGCAGCGTTCGCGGGCATCCGCAGCGCCGAAATTGTGCCAGAGACCCAGGGAAAGTTCCGGGAGCAGGACTCCGCTGTTGCCGCAGCGGCGGTATTTCATCGTGGAGGTGGTCATGGTGTTTCTGTCGCGGTTAGACACCGCCCGCCATCGGTGCGTTCAAACCGGTGGCGGGCGGGGAAAATCAGGCGTTAATCAGTGCTTGTAGGCCTCTGCCGGCACCGCCGTCTTGTTGTGCGGACCGTGGCCTTTCTTCCATTCCAGCTTCAGCTTGCCGGGAGCCGAGGCCCCCTGCACCACCGTGAGGGTGATTTCATGCAACCCGGCCTGCAGCGGTACACCGCGCACGGCCTGGGTGCTGACAGCCTCTGCGGTGATTTCCTCCGCATTCGGCACGGCGGTGGAGGTTGCTGTCTCACCCGGCGTGTAATTGAAATCAGCATCCACCAGCGGGAAGCGGTGCATGCGCAGGAATGCCTTGCTGCCCGGCACGGCATCCAGCGTCAGGTAGAACTGCCAGTGGTTGCCGTCCTGCGGCACATGCACATAGCCCTTGAACTCCGTGATGCTGCCGGCGGGCAGCGTTTCTGCAGCAGGGTCGGCCACCACCGTGGCAACCGACTCCGCAGCGCCGGGCAGGGAGGAGAATTCCGGCACCCAGTCACAGCTGCTCTGCACACGGCGCATCAGCAGCCCCGGAGCGGTTGCAGCAGGCATGTTGGCGGGGATGAGGAGAGAATCATAGCAGCGGGCACCGGAAATGCCGTTGTTGCGGCGGCCGGCAGCGCGGTCATGCGCATAGCCGAAGGCTCGGCGGCTTTGCAGCACAGCAGCGCGCAGCTGCTCCTGCATCTCCGGCATGCCGACGGCCAGGTTCTGCGTCTCCGCCGGGTCTTTTTCGGTATCGTAAATCTCAAAGTCCTCCTGCCCGGTCTTGATACCGGTGCGGATGGCCTTCAGGAAGCGGCCGTCCTGAGCGCGGAAGTAGATGACCTGTTGCTCGCCGCGCGGGCGGTTGCGTTTGTTGGCCGCATAGTCGTTGTAGTAAGCCATGCCGCCGCCGAAGTTGTATTCGGAGTAAATGGTGCCGAATGGCTGCCTGTCCTCCTCACCACGGAGCAGGGGAAGCAGGGAAACACCCGTGCTGCGCATCGGCACCGGTACTCCGGCCATGTCCGCAAAGGTGGCCATCCAGTCATGGAACTGGCTTGGGAAGCTCGTGCTGCCGCTCTTCACAATGCCCGGCCCCCACACCACGCAGGGCACGCGCAGCCCGCCGTCCCAGGTGTCGCGCTTGATGCCGTTGTGCGGGCCGTAGCTGCGGAAAAAGGCAGGATTCTGCGCCGGGGCAGGGTGTCCGGCAAAGCCGCCCACGGCGCCCGGTTCATTGTGAGGCCCATTATCACTGGTGAAGAGCACAAAGGTGTTCCGGTCAATCTGCAAATCACGGCACAGCTGCAGCAAATCTCCCATCGCATCGTCCACGCGGGTCACCATGGTGGCATGGCGCTCTGCCGCCGTGATGGCCCATTGGGCACCGCCGCCGAAGCGCTTCTGTGCGTATTCTTTCCACTGGCTGTTGTGGGCATAGGCCGGGTAGATGAACGAATCCCACGGGCCGCTCGTGGCTGTGTTAATCATCTTGCCCGGCACACCCGTCCACTGCACACCGCCCTTGAGCCCGCCGCCCGCAGGATACGGCCCGGAGGGGATACCCAGGCGCGCGTGCGGCGCTGTCAGCGTGAGCGCCAGGAAGAAAGGCTGCTCCGGCTTGGTTGCGCGGTGATCCACAATCCACTTCTTGGCGCGCGCGGTGAAGAGGTCGGTCGTGTAGCAGTTATCCAGCTCATCCGTCAGCATCTTATCGTTCTCCCATACCGCATTGCGGTGGGTGTCCGGGTCGGCATTGCTCTCTTCCTTGGGATAGTGGCGGTGCCCGGCCAGATGATTGTGATAGCCGAAGAAGAAATCAAACCCGCGCTTCGTCGGCCAGGCGGCGGCTGTTTCCGGCGTGCCGCCGCTCTCATTGCCGCCGCCGATTCCCCATTTGCCCACCAGCGCCGTGGCATAGCCCGCCCCCTTCAGCACCGTGGCCAGCGTGTGCGAGTTCTCCAGCGCGGCATCAAAGTTGTTGTTGCGGATGACCTCCGTCACACCCTGGTGCATGCCGCCGAACAGGGAGGCTCGCGCCGGGGCACACACCGGTGCTGCTGTGTAGTGGCGTTGCAGCACCAACCCCGTTTGTGCCATCTCTGCCAGCCGCGGCATATCAATGCTCGGCGTTCCCTCCACCTTGGGCGTGCCCTGCGGCAGGTTCATATCGCCCCAGCCCAGGTCATCCACCAGCACCAGAATGATGTTAGGCTGTGCCCCTGCTGCCACTGCTCCCGCGCAGGCCACTGCCGCACAGGCACTCAGAAAGAAACTTTTCATGCTCATACCACCGCCATTATACCAGTTATGGAGAAGCAGACAAGAAAAATATTGATAATGCTGACCGAAAGGGAATAAACTTGCTCTGTTTCGCTGAAAGGCTAATCCGGTCTTGACCGTCAGGGTCTGAATCGTTACAATGCCGGTATGAGAATGAGAGCTTTTTTTCTGTCGATGATTGCGGTTTTCGGTGTCGTGTCAGTCGGTTCAGCCGTAGCAGGGCAAGCCCCGGATGCGGATGTGATGACAATGGTGCAGGATGCCCGCTGCAAGCAGATTGTGGTAACTTGCCTCATCAATAAGCAGCCGGTTAGGATGATGCTGGATACCGGAGCTACTCATACGGTGCTGCATACGGAGAGTGCGGCGCGGCTGGAAGGTGTGCAGCGTATTGATACGAGCACGATGCAGTTCCGAGGGAACTCACAGCAGCGTCCGGAGATGCTGATGGCTTCCCTGCTGGCTGGTCCTGCCAAGTCCCCGCAGCATTTGTTCATGGTGCTGGATTTATCTGCTGTGCGTGGTGCGATGGCTGAGCCGATTGACGGTATTCTGGGAATGGATGTGCTGGGAGCAGTTCCGTTCACTTTTGACCAGCGCAGAAATGAGTTTTATTGGGGGGGAATGCCGGGGGCGGAATTGGTGCCGCTTCGTGGAAAGTACGACAAATTCGGCCGTTGGATAGTACAGGCTGTCTGTCAGGGGAAGCCGCTGGAGCTGCTGCTGGATACGGGCAGCAGTGTCACGCGTGTGCGCGAGGCAGACTGGACTCCAGGCTCGGGAGAAATCATAGTGGCGCACGTGGGGAATGTGGACAAGTCTGCCCGCGTCAGTATTCGAGAGGGTGGTGCTGCTGATTTGGATGTTGCAGAAGGACTGGTTTTGCCCGGAGTGAAACCGATTTTCGGGCAACCGGGTGAGCCGCCGGTGTTGGGAATGGATGCGCTGCGCGGAACTGTGCTGGTGCATCTGCCTGCGGCGGGAGCTCCCTATGGGGCGTTCTTCCTGGCGAAGTGAATATTCCCGAGTGGAACAGCTTGATAAATTTGTGTTTATCGGGCAGATGGTGAGATTCTCACCGGAGACCGGCAGGCAGATATCATCTGCCTGCCGGGGAGTCAATGGCAGCGGGAGAATGATACACGCCGCAAGCGCGGGGAATTGCCGACGGCCTTTGATGACCGATAATATGCTTTTCGATAAGTGGTTACTTCCGGCGGCGGCGCAGGGTGAGAGCCACCAGTCCTGTTAAGCAGAGCAGGGATGAAGTCGGCTCGGGTACAGTGGCGGTAGGGGTGGAGTACACGCGCACGTAGTCGAGGGTCATGGAAACGCCGTCACCGATATCACCGATTTCGCCTACCCAGCTGCCACCCAGCTGCATGTCCAGAAGGAGGTAATAGGGGTTGTTTTCCATGTTAAAAGGCCAGTTGGGGTTGTTCGGATCTGCATTGACGGTGAGGGTCTTCTTTCCGTCCATCAGGAAGCTGACGTGATCCGGGGTCCACTCCACGCCGTAGGTGTGGAAGGCGGCTTTGTCCTCCACACTGGTGAAGTAAGCGCTGCTTGTGCCGTTGGCATTGACCGTGCCAGAGGTGGTCTTGTTGCCGGCGGCATTGTTGTAGTGGAGGGTCTGGTGGACAATGCCTTCGTAGTTCAGGTGCTCCAGAATATCGATTTCTCCGGTCTGTGGCCAGGGGCCGGCGGTGGGCATCATCCAGATGGCCGGCCAGGCTCCCTGGGCGCAATCAAATTTGGCGCGTACTTCCACATACCCGTATTGGAAGGTAAATGTTTTATCGGTAAAGATACCGCCGCAGGCGTAGGTGTTGTTTGCACCGGTCTGGTCTGCCTGACTGGTGAAGTCGCCGTATCTGCCCCAGAGGGAGACCGTGCCGTCGCCATTCATGGTGACCAGCTCCGCATCGCGCGATTGGTACTTTCGCCAGTCCGATACGTTCCAGCTCACATAGTCGATGCGATTCCATTTGGATGTGTCGAGTGTGGTGCCGTTGAAGTCGTCGGAAAAGACGAGACTCCATCCGGGGTGGGTAGCTTTCCAGCCGGTGTAATCATCGGCTGAGACAGGGGCGGCGGCCAGGGCAAGGCTGAGCAGCAGGCAGCGGGTGAGGCGTGTTTTCATGGTGGTGTTTGGAGGATGCGAGTGCGGCAGTGTTTGCTACGCATGTCTGAATAACATCTTTTGACGACCAATGCAAGATGTTTGGATAATAATTAGAGGGGGACCCACATGTGTAAAAACAAAAGCAACGCCCAAAAGCAAGCATTTATCTCTCATAGAACGTCAGCAGATAGAAAGACGGCTTAATGAAAGAGTAAGCGTGACGGAAATTGTCAACAGGTTGGGTCGCAATAAATCTTCCATTAGCCGAGAAACTAAACGGGACAAAGTTGAACACAAAAACTCCGATTGGACAAAGAGTTATGTTTACAGATGGGATGTAGCGCAACGAAACTATGAGAAGAATAAGGGCGGCGGAGGAAGATATCCCCGCCTACATTCTGCTCACCCACTTCTTCAATCTCTGCAACGCCTGATAACTAAAAAACGTCTTTCGCCTTACGCCGCCATGTGCGTATTGCAGAAACAGGGGCATGAACTTGATTTATGTGTGAAGACTCTCTATAATCACATAGGAAGAGAGAACTTTCCCATCAAGCGGGAGCACTTGCCGCATGGTTGTTACCGCAGGAGAAAGTCAGGAAACTTGACTCCTTGTCGTAAACATATGAATCTTAAAGGAGAAAGCATAGATAACCGTCCCGAAAGTATCAATGCAAGAAAAGAAGCCGGGCATCATGAAATGGACTTGGTGGTAGGAGCCAGAGGTGGAAAGAAAGCGCTTCATCACAGAGAGAGTCTCCCGCTATCAGAATATCGCACTCATCAAAGATAAGACTCAGCGAAGCGTTATCAGAGCGATCAATCGCCTGGAAAGAAAACTGGGTAAAGACACCTTCTTAACCATTTTTAAAAGCATAACATGTGATAATGGGGTAGAGTTTCAGGATTTTAAGGGGATAGAGCAATCCGTTTACAGTGATTCCAGGCGTGAGAGGTGAGGAGGGATGATAGAGGGGTGAAAAGCCTTGAAACGCAGGGTGATATGGGCGCGATTAGCGGGTGCGGAAGAAGGTGCGGAAGTCACCCGGTAAAAACGGCGAGACTGTCGCATAGGTGAGGAAGAGCATCGGCAGAAAGCGGCAAAAAAAACGCCCCGGCATTGAAGCGGGGCGGATGTAAAAAGGGGAGCCATCAGGGCTGTGGAACCGGTGCCGGTTTTGAGCGGCGGCGTGGTTTAACGGTGGGCGTGGCCACCACGTCCCCGTGGTACTCTGCCAGGCGTTCGGGCGGCACTGTGGAGCGGCTGACATGAACGCGGGCGGGGGCATCAATGCCCAGGGCGGCGGATTCTTTTTTGTTGATTTTGCGCCCGCGATTTTCCAGGGTAATGAGCAGCTGGCGAAGTATATTTTCAGGCACTCCGGTGAGCATGGCATCAAGATTCATGTCCGGAGTCACCCAGGGGCGGCGGGCTTTACCCGCCA
>SUVN01000031.1 GCA_015061985.1 Akkermansiaceae bacterium | reverse complement strand
GGGGGGGGGGGGGGGGGGGGGGGGAAGTGTTGTCAGCCCATTACAGCCCGAGCGCCACGCGAATCTGCTCTGCGTAGCGGGCGGCCTTTTCTGCAAAGCTCAGTTCGGTATCCTTGTACAGGATGCCGCGGGAAACATTGATGGTGGGGGGTGCCTGGCGGGAGCCGCCGGTGAGGGCAGAGAGGTCGCCGCCCTGAGCCCCCAGTCCGGGGATGAGCAGCGGGGCATCCGGCAGCTCGGTCAGGATTTCGCTGCTGGCGTTGGTAAGCCCCACGACCATGCCTACTTCCGTGGCGCTGTTTTCGGCGCGGGAGCGTTCCACCATGTCGCCTACCAGCTGGTAGACTTTTCGGCCATCAGCCAGGATTTGGCGCTCCACATCGGCGGCACCGGGGTTTGTGGTGACGGCCAGCAGGTAGACCGCCTTGCCGGGGCGATCCAGGAAGGGGGCGAGAATATCGTAGCCCATGAAAGGATTGAGCGTTACGGCATCTACATCCATGCGGTCAAAATAGGCCTGGGCATAGTATTTCTGCGTTTCACCGATGTCGCCGCGCTTGGCATCCAGAATCACGGGGATGTGTTTGGGCATATCCGGCAGCAGCTCTTCCAGAAGCTGCAGCCCGGGCAGCCCCATGGCCTCAAAGTAGGCGATATTGGGCTTGTAGGCAGCGGCGTAGGGGGCGGTTTCCTCCACCACCTTGCGCAGCCAGTCTGCCAGCTCGTTCATGTTTTCCGTCTGCGGACGGGGATCCAGTCCCACACACAGCGCAGAACGCGTCTCTTTGATTCGTGCCGAGAGTTTTTCCGTGAATTTCATAGCTCACGCTGATTTTAGCACAAAAAGTATCAGGACTCAAGCTTATTCCCCCTTCGGCCGGGAAATGGGGGATTCTGCCGTTGATGTTTCAGGAGCAGTGGGTTGAAGATAAAAGGACTCTGACGCATAAGGCCCGGACCGAAAGGAATCGCGTGTCCGATAGCGCTCATCGGGTTCGGCGGCCTCCTAATACGCTTTTCTTTCTCTGACTGTGTGAAAGTCCTTGATAACGGTCTTTCCCATTGCCGATCATGACTTGATTGGCTTTCACATAATCATCACCATCCGCTACTGATATGAAATTTTTATTCAGCTTTTTTTTGATGAATGGGTTGAGCCGGGCGTTCAGAGGTAACAGTAAGAAAAAAAAGATACTGCAACCGGCAGAGACTTCTGCATAGCTAATCGCATCGTATGCCGCAAGAGTGCCGGAAATGGCACAAAACAAAATACATAGGCCAAACAGAATCTCCTGTTGGTGCGGAAGTTGTAATGCTTTTGTGAAAAATCTCTTCATGTTATTCTGGACGAAGCCGGACGAATTGTCGTTAATGTTTGTGTCATTAAGTCATACGTTTGAATAAAAGTCAATATCAAACAGATGATAATGCTGCGCCGTCGTAAGGTGTAATGGCTGAATGCTTTTTTTTGCCGTGAAGCGGAAATAGCTCAATTCCATGGTTGCTTTTTTGCAATAAAGGCGTATAATGTGGCGCGTAACACTATGGCACGTCGTTCTCTTCAAAGCATTATTCGCAATAAACGCCTGAGACGTCACGGGGAAAAACCGGATGGCTGGACCTTCTTTCTGCTGCCTCCGCTGCTGCTGGCTGCGGTGTTCTTCTGCTGCAACATGGCGGCGAAGGACGGCAAGCGCTCCTCCAAACCGGCTGCCGTGAAGAAAGCTGCCCCTGACAAGGAAACAGAGACTAAATAATTTTCAGACCACCAACCGATCAGACAAAATGAGCAAAGGTACTCCCATTACCATGAGCGCACAGGGACTGTGCGTGCCGGATTTTCCCATTATTCCTCACATTATCGGCGATGGCTCCGGGCCGGATATCTGGCGGGCAGCCAAGCGCGTGATTGATGCCGCCGTGTCGGCCGCCTACGGTGATTCCCGGGCGCTGGTGTGGCAGGAGGTGCTGGCCGGGCAGAAGGCCTTTGACACCACGGGCAACTGGTTGCCCAATGAGACGATGGAGGCGTTCCGTACGCTGCTTGTGGGTATCAAGGGGCCGTTGACAACGCCTGTCGGCGGTGGTATTCGCTCGCTGAACGTCGCACTGCGTCAGGGATTGGATTTATACAGCTGCGTGCGCCCCGTGCGCTACTTCCGCGGGATTGAGACCCCGGTGAAAGAGCCGGAGAAAGTGGATATGGTCATTTTCCGCGAGAATACGGAGGATATCTACGCCGGAATTGAGTTTGAGTGCGGCTCAGCAGAGGCGGAGACTTTCTTTGCCTGGCTGGACAGCACGTTCCCGGCTCGCGCCGGCAAGGTGCGTTTCCCGCTCAGCTCCGGCTTTGGTATCAAGCCCGTCTCCCGCGAGGGCACAGAGCGCCTGGTGCGTGCTGCCATTCAGTACGCCATTGATAATAACTGCCCGAGTGTCACGCTGGTGCACAAGGGCAATATCATGAAGTTCACCGAAGGCGGTTTCCGCGACTGGGGCTATGAGCTGGCCCGCAAGGAGTTCGGGGCGGAGCTTATCGACAAGGGCCCGTGGTGCAGACTGCCCAATGGTATCGTTATCAAGGATTGCATCTGCGATGCCTTCCTCCAGGAAATTCTTATCCACCCGCAGGAGCATTCCGTCATTGCCACGCTCAATCTCAACGGCGACTATTGCTCCGATGCGCTGGCAGCACAGGTGGGCGGCATTGGTATTGCCCCCGGGGCCAACATCAACTACAAGACCGGGCACGCCGTGTTCGAGGCCACCCACGGCACGGCTCCGAAACTGGCGAATCTCGACGTGGTGAATCCCTGTTCCTTCCTGTTGTCGGCAGAGATGATGCTGCGCTACATCGGCTGGAACGAGGCCGCAGACCGTATCATTGCCGCCATTGAGGGAGCCATTGCAGACAAGACGGTGACCGCTGATTTGGCAGAGATGATTCCCGGCAGCAAGTCGGTGTCGACCACGGCATTCGGGGATGCGCTCATCGCCCATATCAAGTAACGCACCATGCCTGATCCAGCATACGTTCACGCGGCGTTCTCATCCATAGCAGAGCGTTATGTGACCGCCAATCACATCCTTTCCATGGGAACGGATGTGCTGTGGCGGCAGCGGGTAGTGCAGCGCGTGGCTGAGTGGAAACCACACCGCCTGCTGGATATTGCCACCGGCACGGGCGATTTGGCGTTGACCATCAGCCATGCCTTGCCGGAGGTGGAGGTGCTGGGAACGGATTTTTGCCGTCCCATGCTGGACGTGGCCGTGCGGCGCGGTCTTACCAACGTGCTGGAGGCGGATGCGTTGCACCTGCCACTGCCGGATGATTCGTTCGATGTGGCTACGGTAGCGTTCGGTCTGCGTAATATGGCGGATTATGCCGCCGCGCTGCGGGAGTTTCGCCGTGTGTTGCGACTGGGTGGGCATCTGCTGGTGCTGGATTTCAGCATGCCGGAGGGAATCCTGACTGCACCGTACAGGCTGTATCTGCACCGAATTTTGCCGAAAATTGCGGGCTGGGTCACCGGGAACAGCGCGGCGTATGATTATCTGGGCGAGAGCATCGAGGCCTTCCCCCGAGGGGCAGAGTTCTGCCGCCTGATGCAGACCTGTGGCTATACCGGTGCTACCTGTCTTCCGCTCTGCATGGGCGTTGCCTCTATCTACACTGCCGAGGCATAAAAAAATCCGTTTCTGACAAATTTTCATGTGGACAAAGGCGGGGTAAAAAGGTAGGATATTGCCAGCCCCTTTCAGGTGGTAGAGAAGTTTTATTTAACTATTTAACGATAAGAAGATTATGTTTAAATATCCGAAAAAGCAGACTGAAGCTGCACCCCAGCAGCCGACCTTTGGTCAGAGTGACGACCTTTCCCCTTGGGGTGCTCCTCCCCAGCAGCCTGTGATGGGCGGTTCCGACCTTGGCGCAGGCACCTTTGGCGAGCCCGAGCCGATGGGTTATGAGGAGCCCGTTACTCCGGCTCCTCCCGCTCCCGTTCCCGGTGCTACGCGCAATGTGCTGAACTCTGACGTTTCCGTTGTGGGTGTCCTTCGTTTCACGGATGACCTGCTGGTGGACGGCTCTGTGGAAGGCGAAATCACTTCCGACGGCGAGCTGACCGTGGGGGCCAACGCCAGCATTCAGGCCGGTGAGCAGAACAAGGTGGCCGTGCGTACCAAGAGTGCTATCATTCATGGCCGCGTGATGGGCGATATCGAGGTGACGGATCGCGTGGTGCTGGCCTCCACCGCAGAGCTGGTGGGCGATGTGACCGCATCCCGCATTTCCATTGAGGAAGGTGCCGTGTTCGTGGGGTACTGCCGCGTAGGCGCTCCCGTGAATGCCGCCCCCGCTCCCGCAGCTCCTGCCAAGAAGTCCGGCAAGGCTGCCAAGAGCACTGATGGCAACCTGCTGGGTTAAGCCTTCAGACCACAATCTGATTTCTCATGCCGGAGTACAGAACAGAGCCATTGAATGTGCCGTATGTCTCCGGCCTTTTGCCGGAAGGTGAGCGCGACCGCAGGGTGGCGCTCACCTCTTTCCGTTCTGCTGCGCCGCAGAGCAGGGTGCCTACACGAGAGGTGGAATGCTATGAGTGTGGACGGCGTTCCCATGTGCCCACCTCTGCCATCTCTGCCGGCTGTGTGCATTGCCACGCCACGCTGAACATGGAGGATGTGGAGCTGAATGCCGGAACCCGCAACCTGACCGTGAGAACCCTGGGAAACGTGATGGTGACACCGGGTACTGTTCTTTCTCACTTGTCCGTAGTCTGCCGCAACATGACGGTGTATGGCCGTGTTTCCGGGAATATCCGCTGCACGCAGGAGCTTTGTTTCCGCGAATCCTCCCGCGTGGAGGGCGAGGTGCGGGCACGCCGTCTGGTGATTGACCGTGCGGCCGAGGTTGTGATGACGGCGGGGGCATCGGTTCGCGAGGCTCTGGTGGAGGGTAAACTGGCGGCAGATGTGCGGGCTGCCGGGGTAATCCGCGTGGGGCGCGAGGGCGTGTTGCGCGGGCGTTGTGATGCGGCAGATATTGCCGTGGAACCGGGTGGGCAGTATATCCCGCCCAGAGATTGAGTTGCTGTATGGATATCCGCATCACCGGGGCCACGCAGAATACCCTGCAGCATGTGGATGTCACGCTGCCGGGCGGTAAACTGATTGCGCTGATGGGGCCCAGCGGCTCCGGCAAAAGCACGCTGGCCTACGATACCCTTTTTGCTGAATCCCGTCGGCGCTTTCTGGATTGTCTTTCTCCCGGTGCGCGCCGCTTGCTGGCTCGTCCGGAAAAGCCGCGGGTAGAGTCCATTGAGGGGCTGCCGCCGGCCCTCTGTCTGGAGCAGCATGTACCCGTGGGGCATTCTCGCTCCGTGCTGGGTACGCTCACGGAGGTGCTGGATTACCTGCGGATTCTGTATGCCGCACTCGGTGTGCCGCATGACCCGGTGACGGGGGCGTGCCTGACCCGCCTGAGCCCGGAAGAAATCGTAAGTTCGCTCATGGCTCAGCCGGAGGGAACGCGGCTGACGCTGCTGGCTCCCATGCCCCCGGTGTTCGGGCGTGAGCCGGAGTCGGATATCCTCATGCTGCGCAAGCAGGGCTATCTCCGTGTGCGGGTCAATGGAACAGTCTGCGAGCTGGATGAGCTGGAGAAGGCTCCGCCGCAGGAGGGCGATGTATGCGAGCTGGTGGTGGATCGCATCGTTCTGCGTCCGGGCGCGGATTCGCGCGTGGCTGACTCCGTGCAGACCGCCCTGCGCGTCTGTCAGGATGAAGTGCGCGCCCTGCTGCAGCCGAAAGGTGAGGAAGCGCAGCTGCAATGCTTCCATACGCGCTATCGTAATGCCGAAACCGGATTCACGTTGCCGGATTTGACTCCGGGGCTCTTTTCCCATTATTCTGCACACGGAGCCTGCCCGCGTTGCGATGGCCTGGGCATGGTGGAAGATGCCCGGAAAAAAACGGCCATCTGCCCCGACTGCCGGGGAATGCGGCTGAATCCTACCGCTCTGGCCGTCACGCTGAATTTTGCCGGGAGGGAGCTGAATCTGGGGGCGTTCTGTGAGCTTTCTGTGCAGGAGAACAGGGATTTAGTGGCCGCTCTGGAACTTCCTGCCGTGTTCCGTGAGGCCCTTGCCCCGGCTGTGGCTGAGACTCTGAAACGCCTGGACTGCCTGATAGAGTTGGGGCTGGGCTACCTCTCGCTCTCCCGCGCCGCCAACACCCTGTCGGGCGGAGAGTTGCAGCGGGCTCGCCTGGCCGGACAGATTGGCGGCGGCCTTTCCGGCGTGCTTTATATTCTGGATGAACCCACCATCGGACTGCATCCCCGCGAGACGGAGAAGCTCGTGCGCGCCCTGCATCGCCTGAGAGACAAAGGTAACACCATTCTTGTGGTGGAGCACGACCCGCAGCTGCTGAAAGCTGCCGACTGGTTGGTGGAAATGGGACCCGGTGCCGGCCCGAACGGGGGCAGGATACTCGCAGAGGGGACATACGCAGACTTCCTGACCCATGACAGCTCTCCTACGGGGGCATGGCTTTCCGGGCGGCGGGTGATGCCCACAGTAGAGCCCCGTGACCCGGATTCCTGCCGCTGGCTGGAGCTGCCTGCCGCCGGAGCCCGCAATTTGAAGGCCGTGCGTCTGCGTTTGCCGTTGGGGGCGTTCACCTGTCTGAGCGGACCGGGTGGTTCCGGCAAGAGCACACTGGTGCATGAGTGCCTGCTGCCCGCTTTGAAAAAAGGCGGTTTCCCGGGTGCGGATGCGGTGGCCCGAGCCGTGGTGGTGGATCAATCGCCGCTGGGCAGCTCGCCTCGCTCCACTCCTGCCACCGCCACGGGGCTGCTGGATGTGTTGCGGCCGTTGTTTGCGGCGCTTCCGTTGTCCCGCCAGCGCGGGTATACGGCTTCCCGGTTCTCGCTGAATGTGCGTGGTGGTCGCTGCGAGCGCTGCATGGGCACAGGCCGACTCCAGGTGGACATGAACTTCCTGGCCGACCTCTACACGGAGTGTGATGCCTGCCATGGCGCACGTTATAACCGCGAAACGCTGGAAGTTACCTGGCGCGGGCAGTCCATCGCTCAGGCGCTCGCCCGCACGGTGGATGAAGCCGTGGAGTTTTTCTCCCCCATCCCACGGGCGGCGGCCATCCTGAAATCATTGCAGGAGCTAGGACTGGGGTATTTACCGCTGGACCGCTCCGTCACCACCCTTTCCGGCGGCGAAAGCCAGCGTATCAAACTGGCAACCTACCTTTCCAAGGCAGCGCCCACACGCGGCGGCAAACCGGGTGAGAAGCTTCTTTTCGTGCTGGATGAACCGAGCACCGGACTCCATTTCGGTGAGCTGGAGCTGCTGCTGCGTGCCCTGTTCCGTCTCCGCGCCGCCGGGCATACCATCCTTTGCATCGAACACAACCGGGATATCCTCTCCCGCGCTGACTACCTCGTGGAACTAGGTCCCGGCAGCGGTGCCGACGGCGGCACCATCACCTACGCCGGAGTGCCCCGCTGCACAGAGTGAGTCAGGCAGCGGGGAGAGGGGGCATCAGAAGTTCACCCGCATGGCACCGGTGAATCCCCAGCCGGTGAAGCCTTTGTTGCCGGAGACATCCGTGCCGTGGGAGTTCAGGTACTCCGCTCCGAGCATGAGTTTCATGCCGTCCGGATTCTTGGGGCAGACGTAGTAATTTATGCCGAAGTAGAACCCCTGCACGAGGTCGGCGCTGCCGCTGTAGGTGCTGTTTTTGGTGTAGAAGTGACCATCGCCCGCAATGGCGTTGCTGCCGGCGGCCAGCTGGTAGCGGAACACGCCCTCAAAGTGTGGGGAGAGTCGGTAGGTGGGCATCAGCACGATACCATACGCATTCTCTGCCTGTTCGGAGTTCAGGTTGAATGCCGCAATGGCTTCGGCGGTAAAGCTCAGTTTATCGCGTTTGGCTTCCCACGTGAGTGCCACGATATCACGGGCACCGCATCCTTCGTAGGAGCGGTCGGTGCGGTTCACATCGCGCCAATCAGCGAACGAGTGCATGTAATCCAGATAGAGACAGCTGTTATCGCCGGTGGCATAATTGACACCGCCGCCGAACATGTAGCCCGTGTCGCTGTCCAAGGCGGGCTCCAGCCATTGGTTGTCGCGGGCTCCGTTTATCCACAGCCCGGCTTCCCACCCCCACGGTGCTTTCTTGTCTGCATTCTTGAACGAGATACCGTAGTTTTTCTCGGACTTGAGCTGATTGACCAGCAGGGAACGCTCAATGGTGACAATCTTTGCGCTGGAAGTCCGGTATTCACCCATGAAGGCGGGTTTGTGCTTGCCCAGCGTGAAACTCACGGGCTTGGCAACTTTGCCGGTGATGTAGAGCTCATCCAGTGAGGAAGAGGTGTGCGTCTGATTCCACTTGCCGTTCCTGAACTCGTCTCGCCCCTCCAGCCCGCCGATATTCCAATTGGTCACGAGGGTGAAGCGGTTGAGTACCTTTGCCTGTGCGGCGATGCGGAAGCGGCGCCATTCGCTGTTGGTGTTGCGCCCATGCTCACGACCTCCCTTTTCGCGGTCGGCACCGCCGGCGGGGTCAACATACCCGTACTGGTACTGAGCGCGGAACTTCACGCGGAAATCCTGAATCCAGGGATTTGCTGCCCCATCCCGCTCGGCATTGAACAAATTCAACCTGTCGGCGATGTTTTTGCAGAGGTCGAAGCGTGTCTGTTGCTGTGGGAAAGAGGCTGCCGCCGCATCACTTGCTTTGCAGAGAGAGACTGCACCCAGTGTGAGTGCCATCATGACCGGTAAATTCTTGTTCATACGTTTTATTTATGTTGAGTCGCGCGGTTGTGGAGAATCTGTTCCCATAGCCTTGCGATACCTGTATTATAACCGTAAAAATCATCATTCGGCAAGTTCGCCATGGTGAAAGAAACACCGCATACATTGTGGCGTAATTGTCACGCGCTGTAAAGAAGAAAAACGTAAAATCCTCCATAATTTTATGCTTCTTCAATGTCAATCTCAAAATTGTTGAAGGGAAACATTAACGTATGCGGTTGCAGCAACCGTATATGCGAACAATATGTGCTTTTATTTATTTTGTTTGAGCTGCGCTCAGAATGATAGGATAATACAGATGCCGACAGAAAGGAGAACTACAGCTATGACTACGAATAACAGCTCCCATGATAGAGATGGAAACGCTACGGAGGCGGATTTTAAAGAAAATAAATTGCAGCAATACAAGGTCCATCTGGCAAGAGAAGGTATTACGCAATTGGAAATAGGAATGGCGGGAAATAGCATTCCCGATATTTCCGATGCCATCCGGAATGCAAGATGGGTGATGGAGACGCATGAGACCAAATTGGGAGCCAGTTTGTTCCAGATTTCATTTCTGGTGACAATAGGTTCAAAATTGCTGGTGGTGGACAGAAATGACAGAGACAAAGAAAGAAATCTGTACGGCTCCAGTGTTTTACTTTCCAGCTCTCCCTATGAGGTGGTAACACCGTCAAATCTTAAGCATTTGAATGATATCCTGAGACGTAAGTTCAGCTATGAAAAAGGGATTCCTGAATTTTACTCTCTGGGACTGGTAAAGAACAGGGTATTCAAGAAGCAAGAACAATCGTATGCCGATTATTATTTTTACGTCTTTCTGGCTCATTTCGATGAGGAAGAGTTTACGTTAGAAGATGCGAAAGCCGCTATCAAGGATGCATCCATTGATAAGAATGATTATGTTGTCGGCATATTTGATGTAGATGAAAATCTCATCAACAAAAGGATAAATAGTAAGTTCAACGCAGATAGAGCCGCCTTGAAATTGTACCTTCAATACGAGACGGAACGCAAAATAAATATGCTGGAGGTAAAGGGAGTCGGTCGCAGTATTTCCTCTCATGGAGTGATGCCGTTTCATCATTTATCCGGGCGGTATTTCGTCTCGCATGCAACGGCTGATTATAAAACAATCGTCAGGCCGCTGTGTGTTGCTGTTGACGAAAAGTATAGGCAATCGTTGCATCCGCTCGACCGAGCGACATCAGCTGCCAAACTGACATGGACTCACGAGTGTGATGCGAGTCTTGATTGTGAGTGGTCCACTAAAAATTTACCCTGTGTATATCAGTGTGCAGGCTTTATTTCCATAGAGAGCAAGGCGTTTGAGAAGAGAGATGACGTTATCGAAGAAATAGTGGGAGCCATTAAGGGCAATTTACAGAATAATAATTACCGTATTATAAGAGTCTGTTATGAGCGGATGGATGATTTTGAGGCATTTGCGAAAAAATTGCGGAAGAGAACGGCAGATGTGTTGGGCGATGAAAAGTATGCAGATATCTATCTGAATAAAACATTTTTCCCGCTGTACGCCTACCCTGAAAAACTTCTCAGCGAATTTGTGGACAACCTTTACAGTACCTTATTATAATGTATCAAATACTCATAATCCTGCCGGAGGACCTCTGTTCCTGTGTCAGGATGAAACTGAAGAGAGTGATACGACGTTATGCCATGGCTCAATGGAAGGCACAAATCCCTATGTTAGGGGGCATTACGGTGTCTGTCTTGTTTGATGATGAATATGAGAGGCTGAGATGGAATAATCCGGTATTTGCCGTGTATGTTTCCTGTTTCCCCTTTGCCGGGAAGCATGAGGCGATGATACATGAACTCATGTCGGAGGGTATACCCATCTGTCCGGTGTATCTGCGGCGGGATGTGCGTGAAAGTCTGCCTTCTGCATTGATGCATTATCAGGCGATTGATGGCACCGGCGATTTCCGTTCTGTTGCTCAGAAAGTCATGAGTGCAGCAATGCGTTGCTTTCGATTGGTCGGGAAACGGAAAATATTCATCAGTTATTCACAGAGAGAGGGAAAGGAAGCAGCGTTTCAACTCTATGCGGCTCTGGTTCAGAAACAATACAAACCATTTCTGGATGTTTGTGAGTTTTCTGCACCATGCGTTTTTCAGGAGGAATTGGAACACGAGCTGATGGATTGCGATGTGATGCTGGTGTTGGATAGCGGCGCTAATCGCGAGAGTGACTGGTGTAAGAGAGAGATTGCATTAGCTCATTCAGCCGCTACCGGAATAGTCCTGGTGACATCTCCTTATGCTCAGGGAGCATTGCCTACCACTCTGGCTGAGCAAATCATGCTGCATGCCGGTGAAGGGTCTACTCATGTCCCCATCATGTCGCTGGGGCCCGTACGGGTGAATGAAATACTGAGTCGGGTGGATTCCATCCAGGCTCGTGCTTATGCAGCCCGGCAGAAGCGTTTGTATGATTCTCTCTGTGTGCGAACGGGAGACAATTCGTGGGTGGTGCGCTATGACCGAAACGGATATCATTTTTACAGTTCGCGGCACAATAGGTTGGTGTATCCTGTGGTAGGGGTACCACTATCTGAGGATGTGTATCGCGCAGAGATGTCGTATAGTGGGCATCGCTACAATTCGTATGCGGTGGCGTATAATGGTTTCTGTCTGAAACGCGCATGGGAGACTCACTTCGATTGGCTTTCGTACAGAACGGATATTGAATTGATAAATCTTTGATATAGGTATGTATAGAGAACGTAAAATCAATGTATTTCTATCGGCGAGTGCAGATGTGCAACTCTTGCCTCCGGATGCCTCTGCTCCATTGAACGCCTTCCCGGAAGCACCGGATTGTGCAGCTGTTCGGGATGCGCTGTTAGCATTTGTTCAGGTGCTGTTGCCTGCGTCGCATGTTTATTTCGGAGGTCATCCGACGATAACTCGGCTGCTGGCACATGTACTGGAAGAAAAGGGGCAGACCTGTCTGGCAGAGCATTTTTCGCTCTACCAGAGCAATTTCTTTGCACAGAAGTTTCCCCCGGAAAATAACATTTTCAGCTCCAGAATGATAACCACGGGCATAGTCGGCGATGGCAGCTCTGATAGGAGTAGGGACATGAGTTTGACAAAGATGCGGGAGGCGATGCTGGCACCGGAACATAGCATCGAGCTTTGCATTTTTATGGGGGGCAAGGAGGCCGGGTTGGCTGAGGAGCTTGGTATCGTGCAGCGTCATTTCCCCCGGGCGTTGATTCTGCCGCTGGCCATGACGGGTGGTTACTCTGCAAAAATATATGCAGCATGCAAACCGGATGATGCACGAGGTGCGGAGCAGGGAATCATTGTTCCTGCTTCGTTATATCATCGTTGCCATCGTTTCCGGTTTTACACGCTTTTTCAAGAAGTACTCAACATAATACAACATCACGACAATGAATAATCAAACTGTCTACTATCGTTTCAATGACATAGGCTGCAAAAAATGGCTGCGAAATAACGCCCCCAACCGAAAGAAAGCTGAAACCTTGAAGCAGGCTTTGCGGTACTGTATACCGACGAAAGAAGGCTGCTCTCTGGATGCAGAGAAATTCTCGAATGCATTATTCCCCGTGCCGGAACGAGTGGTGTTTATTTCTCACGCACACGAAAATGCAGAAGAAGCAAAGGTTCTGAAGAACTATTTGGAGTATAAGAATTCAGACATACAGTGCTTCATCGATTCGGAAGTATGGGGGAATGTGTATGATGCATTGTGGATCTTACAAAAATGGTTTGGGAGGAGAGAATCGGTATTTAAAATTGATCCTTGCAATGAAATCGCCAGAAATCTCTTCCTGATACTTTCCATGGCCTTGACGAAGGCGATATGGAACTGCATGGCGTTCGTTTATCTTCCCGTCGAAGGTGAGGATATGAACGATACGTTTATCAATTCACCGTGGATAGCACAGGAGTTGCTGGCTTCTTCCATGTTTCCGGAATTCTCTCACTACTTCATTAAAGAAGGCCATGAGATGGTAAATGCAAGTTCTTCATATTTGACATTCCGCTATCGCGCGGATGTGTCGCATTTGAAAAAGGGCTCGTCGGCAGAATTAGCGTATAAACTGTATAAGCTTAACTTAAGGAGAATACAAAAATGTCGATGAAATATCTGAAACAGATACAGAATATCGTCAGACGAATGTCGGAAAGCTCCTTCAGGGTGAAACTATTGAGTTTGGTGACATTGGTTGCGTCATGGGGGTTGCTGAACAGGGTAGATTATCATAACTATATTTTTGTGGGTATGTGTATTCTGGTATCTGAGCAGCTTTTATCTGCGCTGTGTACGAATGTATCGGAACATCTATGATAGGGTGGTATCTGATTCTTCAGAAAAATCATTGATGGATTTCAGATTGACACCGACGGATGAAGAACGGCAACGCGCCGGTCTGCTCATAGAGGTCATGTTTCGACCCACGGAGGTGTGTTTTTTCATGGCGTTGTTGACAGCGAATGTGTTTTTTGCTTTCAGTTGGGAAGATATCTGCTCTCTGTTTCAGTGTGGTAAATGCTGTTGTTGTCCCTGTTGCTGATATCTGAGAATGGAAAAATCCAAGCGGCAGTTCCATGAGCATATGGAAAGATTCACCCGCCCTGTGCGGCAAGCGGTGAGGGAGACTCTCTCTTTGTTGCCGTTGGGGGTGGATGAAGATTCCTGTATTCGCAAATTCTGTTATATTTACCCGCATTTATGGGATGAGATAAAGCAAGAATATCGATATTGGCATGGACAGAATTGTTATCTGGTACGCCGAGGAAAGAAGTTCCGCTACGCTTTTCCTGCTCCGAGGCGCTTAGTGCTGAAACTATTTGCTCAGAACCAAAAGGTTAAGGGAATTCGTCGTGAGGAATTGAGTTCCGAAGAAAGGGAAAAAAGAGAGCAGCTTCTCAGAATGGATTCTCTCAACAAACAGCGAAAAAAACAGCGCAAAAAGCGAGAAGCCTGTCGATATAAGCAGGAGATTGAACCCTCCTATGCCGGAAAGTTGATAAGTACATTTCATCGTATAAGAGACTTGCAAGTACAGACGAATATAGCCAATGCACTCTCTCATTTTATTTCTCCGGCAATTATTCGATTCTTTTACCGTATCAATGCATGTCATCCCAATTTTTCCCTAAAGTTGCTGTCGATGCATTATATTCAGGCGCTGGGCTTACCTTTTAAATTACGCAAAAAGAGAAAGGGAAAAAAGAAGAAATCTGTACACATGATATTGGAACCGGAAAGAAATCCTGCGTGTCTATTGAATCATCTGGCCGCACAATCTATAGAGACACTGATGAAATTTGATGTTTTTATTTCTCATAGTTCAGCCGATGAAGAAATGTTGATACCGTTGTTTCGGCGCTTGAATCAGGCTGGTATGGTAGCCTACATTGACTGGGTGAACGACAGGGAACGTTTGCCACGGGAGGCCTGTTGCGCGGAAACTGCTGCCGTTCTCGGCGCAAGAATCAGACAGAGCCGATTATTCCTCTTTGTAGTGAGTGATGAATCGTTGCGATCAACATGGTGTGCATGGGAACTTGGTTTCGCAGCTGCTATTGGTATGCCGATTTATTTATATTATGATGAGCAGGATGCATCTGCTCCTTTGCCGGAATATCTGCGGGCGTACTCTGTAATAGATTTGTCGGACTGGGGGCTCAATGTACAGACGGGAGGAAATCTGCGTAGCTCGGAGCGTGAGTTCCCGGTCGGATGAACGAGCGCAGAGATTTGCGGCTTGCCAAGCTCAGACTTGTTTGCTAGGATGGTGGCGACATGTTCCAGACTAGAATTTTCCGGCCCGGTTCCATGCCGATGAAATACCGCAAATATCTTATCCCGTTGCTGGCATTCGGCACCTTGATTGGTTCGGCTGATGCGCAGCCGACAAGCTCTTCGACTATGTTCAACAAAGATTTATTGGAAAAATGCAGTAACGCCGTCGGCGTTTCCGGCTTTGAGGATGAAATCCGCAGCCTGATTGCCGCAGAGCTGGCGGGTTGCGGAACAATCACACAGACGACCTCCGGCAATCTGGTTTGCGAGAAGAAAGGGCCGGATGGAGCACCGGTCGTGGCGTTGGTGGCTCACATGGATGAAATCGGCTTCATGGTGCAGGGGGTGACGGAGGATGGTTTTCTGCTGCTGGTACCGTTGGGCGGATGGTGGAATCATACGCTGCCCAGTCAGCGGGTACAGGTCATCACCCGCGAGGGGAAACGCATCCCCGGGCTGATTGGAACGAAACCGCCGCACCTCCTGCCGGAGGCGCAGCGCAAGCAGGTTATGCCGGATGACGCGCTCTTTGTGGATGTGGGGGCTTCCTCCAAAGCTGAGGTGGAGGCTCTGGGCATACGGCTAGGGTGCTGCATTGTGCCGGATGTGAAGCTGCAGCCGTTGGCTGTGGAAAAGCGCTGGATGGGCAAGGCCTTCGACAATCGCGCCGGGGTGTATTGCATGATTCAGGTCATGAAAGCTCTCCGTGATGCGGAGCTGCCGTGCACGGTGCGAGCCATTGCCACGGTACAGGAGGAAGTGGGCACACGTGGTGCCCGCGCCCTGCAGGAGGCATTTGTGCCGGATTATGCCGTGATTCTGGAAGCCCCTCCTGCAGATGACACCTTTGGCCAGAGCGGAGTCTGCCGCCAGGGAGTGCTGGGGAAGGGGGTGCAGGTGCGCCTGTTTGACCCCACCAATATTACCCCGCCCGCTTTTGCCGATTTCGTGCTGGAGACTGCGCAGCAACACAACATCCCCTGCCAGCCGACGGTGCGTCGCTCGGGCGGTACGGATGCAGCGGCTTCCTACCCGCAGTGGCATGGAACCCCCTCCATTGTGCTGGGCGTGCCCACCCGCTATATTCATTCTCACAACGGAATTCTGGATGAGCGTGATTTGCAGGCGACTGTTGACCTGACGATTCAGCTCATCCGCGAGGTGAAGCGTATGGCGAAGTAAATCTACTTTCAATCAAGCGCGAAAAAGCCTTCGTTCCTTTCGGACACGGGGGGGCTTTTTCTTGCTGGTGGGCATGGTTCAGAAATCAGATGGGAAAAAGTCGGTTATTTTGTCAGATGCGTTGATTACGGCTTGACGCGGGGGGCAGAATCAGGTATGGTGTGTTACACCTCAAACACACACACGCTATGCCTTCAACAAAACAGATACACACGATTTCCGTCCTGGTTGAAAACAAGTTCGGTGTGCTCTCCCGTGTGGCCGGTCTATTCTCCGGCCGTGGTTACAACATCCACTCCCTGAACGTCGCCCCCTGTGAGGATCCCCGTTTCTCTCGCATGAACATCGACGTGAAGGAAGCCGGGGAGAAGCTCGACCAGGTCATCAAGCAGCTCAGCAAGCTCGTGAATGTGGTAGAGGTAATCGACTTCCGCGATGAGCCTACCATTTACCGCGAAATCGTGCTCATGCGCGTAGGCTTTGCCGAGGGTGAGAGCAAGAGCTCCATTCTGGAGACGGCCAATATCTTCGGCGCCAAGGTGCTGGATGCCACCCGCTCCACCATCACGCTGGAGATTTCCGGCGGTGAGTTCCGCATTAACCGCTTCCTCAACCTGATGGAGGATTACGATGTGCAGATGGTCATCCGCTCCGGCAAGATTGCCGTGCTCAAGCCTGAGAAATAACATCATTTTACACACGTTTCAACAATCAGCGGGAGTCCGGCATGCCGGACTCCCGCGTTGTTTCCGGGCGCACGGGGTGGGAACAGTCCCGGAAAATCAGCGGCGCCGGTGGTGGCGGTCGTCGCGCCTGTCATCTCGGCGGTCATGCCGCCTCTCCCGTTCGCGTCGGTCTTCTCGGGCTTCGCGTCGGTCGCGTCGTTTTTCACGGGCTCTGTCTTGTGAGTAATCCCGAGCGCCGTCGATGATGGGTTGCAGGATGTTGCTGTCGGCTTGAACCGTGCCAGCAATCAGGCAAAGGGTGAGTAGAAATAAGAATGTACGGTGCATCATTTTGTTATATGGGGGAGTGTTAAAGCTTAGATGCAGCGGTGGGATTTTTGGTGTCAAAACAGCTTTTCCGCAGGGCTTTGCGCTTGACGCTTACGAAGCGTTCTGCTAGAATTTTTTGCGGATGGAATCGGAAGCACAGATAGAGGATGCGCGTTATCTGCAGGAGCAGATAATCACCTATCTGGGCAACAAACGGCATTTGCTGAGTTTTATCGGTGAGGGAATTCGTATGGTGCAGCAGCGTCTGGGGCGCAGCAAACTGCGCTGTCTGGACGCTTTCTCCGGTTCCGGTATCGTGTCCCGCCATCTGAAGCAATTTTCCGAGTGTTTGTACACGAACGATTTGGAGGACTACGCCCGTGTGCTCAATACCTGCTATCTGGCGAACAGCGAAACGGTTCATGCAGCCCGGCTGCCGGAGCGATTTGCTGCTCTGACGGAGAGATTGCCGCAGGAGCTTGTACCCGGACTTCTGGCCGCTCATTATGCTCCGCAGGATGATGCACATATCCGCCCCGGGGAGCGTGTGTTCTATACCCGCCGCAATGCCGTGTATCTGGATTCTGCGCGGCGGTTGATAGAAGAACAGCCGGAGGAGGTGCAGCCCTTTTTTCTGGCTCCCTTGCTGTATGCCGCCTCCGTGCATACCAACACCTCCGGCGTATTCAAAGGCTTTTATAAGAATGCGGAGGGGGTAGGGCAGTTCGGAGGACGCGCCCGCAATGCGCTGCAACGCATTTGTGCGGATATCGAGTTGCAGCTGCCGGTGTTTTCCCGCTTTGACTGTGAGCACCACGTGCTGCAGGGGGATGCCGCGAATCTGCCTGCCGTTTTGCCGGAGTTGGACATCGCCTATGTAGATCCACCCTATAATCAGCACCCGTACGGTTCCAACTACTTCATGCTGAATCTGCTGCTGAGTAATCAGATGCCGCGGCACTGCTCAGCGGTTTCCGGCATTCCCTCAGATTGGAAACGCTCGTCCTACAATCGCCGTGCAGAGGCTGCAGAGAGTCTGAGAAGACTGTTGGCGGCTCTTCCCGCGCGCTTTATTCTGCTTTCCTACAATTCGGAAGGGTTCATTTCCCCGCCGGAAATGCGGGAAATGCTGACGCCGCTTGGGCGGGTGCAGGAGATGGTGACGGATTACGCCACATTCCGCGGTTGCCGCAATTTGCGCTCCCGCGCACTGCATGTGCAGGAGCACTTGTATCTGCTGGAAAAATAACCCTGTGATTGACTGATGAAAAAGCCCAAATCATTTCAACCTGCGCGCTCGCGTATGGAGCAGCGCGCAGGGGCGGCACTCCGTCTGCCGGAGAGCGAGCAGGCTGCTTTTTTCTACTGTGGCGGCAGAGCTCGGGATGAGTTCAAAGCGGCTGTGGAATCCGGTGAACATGAGGCGGTGGAGCTGGCATTGGAGGTGCTGGGGGGAGAAATCTGGCTGCGCCCGGGCTATTCCCGCGGCTATCGGGCAGCCTTGCGCCGTGCCGCTGCGGCGGGCAGGCTGACACCGGAGCAGAAAAGATATCTTTTTGCGCTGGAAGTACGCTATCTGGAACGCCTGGAACGCGCCGCCTATTATTCACCTCTTTCTGCGGAGCAGGCAAGAGCGTGTCGCAGATTGCCCCGCCAGAGACTGTGGATGCAAGAGACCTTTGGTGAGCTGCCTGAGCTGAAGCACGAGCATCTGCCCCCCGTTTCCGCACCGAAAGAACTGCTGGATTCTCTGGCGGTGCGGAAGCTGCTGCCGCCGGCGTTGGCGGCACAGTTGGAGCATCCTTCCCGTGATTTGTGCATGACTCTTCTGCATGCCCCGGATAGGGTGCTGCCGGCGTTGCATTATCGGGAATCCGTGCCGGAAGTTTCGCCGGAGACTGTCTGCTACCGCTTGGAGTGGAACGGTAACTGGAGAATTGAACCGTGGAAAGAGGCTCAGAAGCGTTTCGGATTATGTCTGGCTGCGGACGGCAGCTTTTACTCCTGTACGGATGAATGGGACCGGGTGTACTTTGTCGGAATCACCCCCGGGTGAGGCATCCGGCCGCCAGATACCCCAGAATAAAACAGACAATGCTGCCCACCAGTGTGGCGGTGATATATATCAGCGCAGTCAGGTGGTGCCCGGCGCGGAAGATAAAGGTGTTTTCCAGAGCAAAGGAGGCAAGAGTGGAATAGCCGCCGCAGAGCCCGGTCATGAGTGCCGCGCGCAGGTTGGGGGACTCTATCAGACCATGCACGCCCATGGCACAGAAAATCCCCATGAACAGACACCCGCCGAAATTGATGAACAGCGTGTGCCAGGGCATATCCACCTCCGTGATACCCCATGCGGAGCTGATGATTACAGCCGTGATATAACGCAGTACGCCGCCCACAAAGCAGCCGCAGCCCACATACATCATTGTTCTGAACGAAAGTTCCATATTGCTGCCCCCCATTGTAGCAGACAGATGTTATTTTTCAAGCCCGTTGGAGGATAGATTTCGGCGGTGGCGCGCATAATGCTTGTGTGAAAGATGCTGCTCATGTAGAATGCAGCACATGAAGACGCTGCGAATCGGGACTCGCGGGAGTGAGCTGGCACTGGCTCAGACGCGTTTGGTGATAGAGGCATTGCGGAAGCAATACCCCGGGCTGGAGTGTGTGTATACCGTTATTTCCACCGCCGGTGACCAGCGGACGGATATTCCCCTGCATCGGGTGAATGCCGTTACCGGTACCGGGGACAAAGGGGTCTTTATTGCTACCATTGAGGAAGCGCTCGCTCGCGGTGAAATTGATTGCGCCGTACACAGTCTCAAGGATATGCCCGGTGTGCTGGATGAGCGCTTCGCTCTGGCTGCGGTTCTGCCCCGCGAGGCGGTGGAAGACGTGCTGGTGATGAAGCCCGACGGTAATATGGAGGCTCCGGTGATTGCTACCGGCAGCGTGCGCCGCATGCAGCTGGTGCAGACCTATTGGCAGGGGCGAGCCCGCACGGTGCCGGTGCGCGGGAATGTGGCAACGCGTCTACGCAAACTGACCGAGAATCCGGAGGTGGATGCCACACTTCTGGCGCGGGCCGGATTGAACCGCCTGGGTTATGGTGACCGCATCACCGTTGACGGGGTGGAGTTGACGGTAAGACCGCTGCCCACAGATGCTTTCCCCCCGGCATTGGGGCAGGGTGCCATTGCCGTGGAGACGCGGGCTGATTCGCCGGAAGTCACGGAGCTGATAGCCGCCATCAGTCATCATCCCACCTACCGCTGCATTTCCTGTGAGCGCGCGTTCCTGTCGCTGCTGAAAGCGGATTGTTCTGTACCGGTGGGCGGGAATGCCCGGGTGGAAGCAGATGGTAGCCTGTGTGTGCAGGTGGTTTACTATACCCCGCAGGGGCACCGAATCGATTTGTCCCGTCGATTTACCCCGGATGTGGGTGCGGAAGAGGCGGCGACCGTCATGTATGCGTTACTTTGCTCGGAATTGAATGCCTGATATGTTGTCCTCAGCTTTTATTCGACCGTCAGCTTTTGTCCTAGCGGTGTCGTCGTTTGCGGCGGCGGAAATGCTGCCGTGGGAGCATGATGCTCTGCCTCCTGCGGTGGTGCAATCTGCCTTGCAGCCGGACTGGGTGTTCTGTGAAGAATCCTGTGATTGGCGGAAGCCCGTGGCAGATATTTTTCGCCCGCTGGTGCGGGAGTGTGCAACGGCTCGTGAGGCCGTGTTGACCATTGCTTCTCAAATGACGGTTGCAACGGGGGTGTATTACAGCATGGAGCGTCGCAAGGCCAATATGAATGCTCTGGAGGCGCTGCGGGAGAAGAAGGTGTCCTGCACCGGGCAGAGCGTGCTGCTGGTTTGTGCCCTGCGTTCCGTCGGTATTCCTGCGCGGGTGGTTTGGGTCTTGACCTGGAACCACATGCCTGGCAATCATACCTGGGTTGAGGCATGGGTTGACGGGGGATGGCAGATGATTGAATTCAATGAAAAGGCTTTCAATACACCGTGGGTGATGGAGTATGTCGGGATGCTGGATGAAAAGATACCTGCGCAGAGAATCTTTGCCGTCGGCGGAATGGATACGGGCGGTTTAGTACCTTTTCAGATTCCTGATGGCAGGGAATTGAGCGCAGAGGATGTGACGGCCCGTTATCGGGCGTTATCCCGGGCGTGGTATGAACAGGCCGGACTCCCGCTGGATTGCCAGCGGTTGATGGTAGATGTGCGGGAGCGCCGGGAGACCGCTCGTCCCGTGGAATTGCATGATGAATCCGGGCGTGTTATTTCTCGTGCGCTGCTTCCCACGCGGCGTGATGACGTGCGCCGCTGCGCGAGGCTGTTACTACCCCGCAACGGTCGTTATTACCTGAAAACGGATGACGAAACCATCGAAGTTACGGCCACGGAAGCCCCCGTGCGTATCATTCGACTGAGGTGATGATGGGGGAGGACTCATGAAGCGGGCATCGCCAATTGACTCATCAAATGGGAATTTGAAGGACAATGGACAAAGAACAATGGACGAAGGAAAAGTCAGGCGAGCCGCTGGCTCGCAGTGGTCAATGATTTAGTTGCAAAGCTTTTGCATGCGAGCAGAGCGAGCGGAATTTCCCACCTTGTCCATCGTCCATTTGACTTTGTACTTCTCGTTAACTTCCCATTTATCGGGGAGATATTCGCTCTGAAGAGCGAAGTGAAATTCTCGCCTGCGGCTCGAGTGAAATTCGGCTTTCGCCGAGCGAAATTGCTGCCTCCGGCAGCAGTGATAGAATTCCGCAGCCCTGCGGGCTGCCATTCTTTTTCACTACCGCCGGGACGGCGGTAATTTCGCTATCCACATAGTGGATAATTTCGCTCGAGCCGCAGGCGAGAATTTCACTGCCCGTCAGGGCAATTTCACGTGCGGGCTTGCCCGCACATCTTCCCCCTACAAAGTCAATTTGTCGGGCTGTCTTGAGTTTTGAGAGATGCTCGAATCAGAATAGAGTCCCTTTCCAGAAGCCTTGCACATCTTCAGGGCTGATGCCCTTGTAGTGTCCGAATCGTTGGCGGATTTGCTGACTGCTCATGTGTTTGAAGCGTTGCGTCAGGAGGTTGGGATTGTTGTACCGTTTCAGATGATAGACAGCGTAGGTGTGCCGGAGCGTATCGTTCTTCCATGGGAGAAGCCTGGCAGCCTGTCGCAGATTGCGCCATTGCTGAGTCCAGTTTGCCGGAGCTATGGAACCATGGCGTTGTTGTGGTAATCTGTCCAGCCAGCGTTCCAGCGCCGGCGGCAGCAAATCCCGGTTCAGGTCTTCCCACCGGGCGCGAACGATATCGCAGGGGCGCAAGCCGTCCCACAGCATAAAGCCCACGGCCGGGGCAATGCTCATGTATTTCGGTCGGACAAGCCATTGAAGCAAGGTCTGAATCTGCTCCGGCGAAAGAACGCACAGTTCGCGTTGGGGGGCTTTTTCCACGCTCACTCGTCGCACCGGGTTGTGAGAAGCCCATTTTTTTGCAATGGCATATTCATACAAGCCATGAACGATGCGCCGGCCCTTGTTGCGACCCGCCGGTGTGGGGTAGGTGTTTTGCAGAACATCTTCCCACGCATCCGGGCAAATCTCCGCCAGCATTTCTTTCCCGATGTTCGGATTGAGGCGCAGTATGCGGCGCAGGTAGGTGCCGTATTCTGCACGTGAGCGAACACTCAGAGAGGATTTTGCATCCAGATAGAGGGAAATGACCTGATGCAGGCTCAGAACAGCATCCAATTTCTTCATCTCCCTTATCCCTGCTTCATAGTAGACGGCATCATCGGCGGTAAGCACGGCTTCCACGCCGCAATAGAGCTTTTTGATGCGTCTCATTTCTGCCAACAATGCGCTTTCTTCCTGTTCAGCCGCAGTCATCTTTCTGATTCTGGATGAAACCTGCGAAATTTGTTGGAATTTCTGAAAACGAATATATAAACAACTAAAAATCCAATCTTTTGAAATGCTAAATGTTAAAACTAACCTTATTGGAAAACGGGATGAAAAAGAATGCAAAATATGGCAGAACTCTATGATTTTTGTGGCATTGAGGCAAATTGGACTTGCGGAGCAGGTGGGCAGAGGTTAAACTCTGTGGGATGTCTCCGAAGTTGGCAGTACTGATTTTTATGGCGGCGGCGATGAGTGCATGGCTTGCCGAGGGCGCGCCCGTGCTCAAGACCCGTACCTCCATATCAGGGACTCGCTCGCAGCGGGAGGGTTACACGAGCCCGTGGTGGAAAGCCATTCAGGGTGCCATTATGGATATTCAGCGGGGGGGCGCCGGCGGTTACAGCACCTCTGACCGGGCAAAGGAAGCACTGGTGGCATCGTTTCAGTGGAATGAGCGCCTGAAGCGGCCAATGTTCAACCCGCAGGTGGCGAAACCGTCATTCTGTTCCGGAGCGGTTTATGTAGCTCTTCTTTCCGGCATTCTCCGGTGGGAGGAGAACAATCGCCGCAGGGTGATATCCGAGAAAGCCTGGCAGGCATTGCTCCCGAAGATGGTGGCCGATGGCGTGGGACCATGGGGATATGCGAATGCGAACGGTCCCGGGTTCGCCCTGCTGGTGCATCGTCTCGGTGCCGGGGTCAATTTCACGGATTGGAAGCTGGCACGTCCTTCCGATGTGATGAAGATATGGTGGACGGATGAAATCGGGGGCAGGGAGCGAGGCCATATCGTGTTTCTGGTCAAAGACGAGGGCGATGTGGTGCAGGTGTGGTCATCGCATATGGAGAGAGACGGGCAGCCCGGTGGCTACGGGATACGGAAAGTTCCGAAGAGTGCCATCAAGCGGGTGCTCTTCAGCCGCATCACACGACCGGAAGCGTTCAACAGGGCGCATTTGCTGCCGGATGAGCCGTGGTTGACCAATCAGTTGACGCAACCTGTCAGTTGGGAGGAGTGCTGCCGCCGCTGCGGTGTCAGGACTTCTGCTCAATGATGCTGACTTCCGGCGGGCAGAAGAAGCGCATATCATAAATTGCTCCGACCCCGCGGGTGACAAAGACGCGGCGATGCCCCTCGAACTCAAAAAGTCCTGCCGGCATGGAGCTGCGGAAAGAAATGGCCTTTCCGGTGAAAGGATTGCCGATTTGTCCGCCGTGCGTGTGGCCGGAGAGCATGAAATCCCAGTCGAACTGTTGCAGTAGCCAGCGGCTTTCCGGGTCGTGAGAAAGCAGGAGAACCGGAGCGGACTCTTCATTCTGTACTTTCATGCATCGGGCAGGGGCTTCATCTCCTTCGTTGTAATCACCCAGCCCCACGATGCGGAGCATGGTACCCGAAGGAGTTTTCCAATCCAGAGAGTCATTACGCAGAAGCCGAACTCCGGCGGTGGAGAACACACGCTCTACCTGTTCGAGTTTTTCGTAATCATGATTGCCCAGAATGGCATAGCACGGTGCTGTATCTGCCAGACGCCGGAAGCCCTCCACCGCCCATCTCGTTCGGCGGAATCGGTGCTCTGCTGTCACCATGTCGCCTCCGAATATAATCAAATCCGGCCGGGCCTTGATTATTGCACTCACGGCCTGTTCAAATATCTCCGGGTTATTGTGGACATCAGAAAAGAAAGCAATACGGAGAGCCCCCGCCCCCGGCAAGGTGTCGGGGGGCAGGGTGATGGTGTTGCACTGCAACTGCTTTGCAGAGTATTCTCCGAATAGTGTAACGCCCCATCCGCAGAGCACGGTAAGCGCAAGGAGCGAGTATCGAACCTTTTTGCTTTGCCTGCGAAACCACTTAATCGGATGGGGGCGTTTCATTTTATCAGCAGATGGGGTTGAAGATGGCAAGTTCCGGGTCGGTGAAGATACCGTCCTTGCGAATGAGTTTACCATCAAAGTAAATCTCACCGCCGCCGAACTCTGCCCGTTGGATGCAGACCAAATCCCAGTGGATGGAGGATTCGTTGCCGTTGGGGGCTTCATCATAGCACTGACCGGGGGTCAGGTGGAAAGAGCCGGCAATCTTTTCATCGAAGAGGATGTCGCGCATCGGTTTCAGGATGTAGGGATTTACCCCCAGGGCAAACTCACCGATGAAGCGGGCACCCTCATCCGAATCCAGCAGCGCGAGCAGCTTATCTTCGTTCCCATTGCAGTGGGCCTCCACAATCTTGCCGTTTTCAAAGCGGAACTTCACTCCGTCAAAGGGAATCCCGTTGTAGATGGAGGGGGCGTTGTAGGTGATGGTGCCGTTGATGGAGTTGCGCACCGGGGCCGTGTAGACCTCGCCGTCCGGCACATTGCAGTCGCCGGAGCAAATGATGGCCGGAATCCCCTTGATGGAGAAACGTAAATCCGTGCCCGGCCCGATGATGCGTACCTCATCCGTGCTTTCCATCATCTCCTTGATTTTCTGCATGCCAGCTTTCATGCGGGCATAGTCTGCCAGACAGCAGCGGAAGTAGAAGTCTTCAAAATCTTCCGTAGCCATACCTGCGGCTTGAGCCATGGCGGGGGTGGGCCAGGCCAGCACGCACCACTTGCGCTTGTTGCAGGTGTAGTTGCTGGCCTCGCGCATGTATTTGCTGACGATTTTCATCCGCTCGGAGGGCACGTCTGCGCTTTCAAAGCTGTTGGAATCGCCATAGAAGCAGATATGCACATCCATGTCCTGCGCACGCTGCAGGCGATAACGCCCCTCCAGCTCATACTGAGCTTCCGTGGCTTCCATGCTCAGCTCACGGGAAATGACAGCGTGGTACAAATCCACATGCGGAATACCGCCGGCGGCACGGGTGGCACGGATGAGGGCTACTACCATGGCATCCGGGATGTCAATCATGCGCAGATTGACATGCTCTCCGGGCTGCACTCGGCAGGAGTACCCGATAATCTGCTCCGCCAATTGTTTGTAACGAGGGTCGGTCATGGCTGTCAGTCCTGTGCGGGGTTGAGGATGGCGAGTTCCGGGTCGGTAAAGATACCGTCCTTGCGAATCAGCTCATCGTCGAAATAGATTTCACCGCCGCCGAAATCGCTGCGCTGGATACAGACCAAATCCCAGTGTACCTGAGAGCGGTTGCCGTTGTCGCAGTTCTCATACGCCTGACCGGGAGTGAAGTGGAACGAACCGGCAATCTTTTCATCGAAGAGAATATCGCGCATGGGCTGCAGGATGTAGGGATTCACCCCCAGGGCAAACTCACCGATGAATCGTGCACCCTCATCGGAATCAAGAATCTTGTTGAGCGCCTCATCATTGCCGTTGCAGTGGGCTTCCACAATCTTACCGTTCTTGAAGGTGAGGCAGATGCCGTCGAAGGGGATACCCTGGTACACCGTGGGCGCGGTGTAAGTGACCGTGCCGTTGACGGAATCAAGAATCGGGGCAGTAAACACCTCACCGTCCGGGATGTTGAAATCGCCGGAGCAGGGGATAGCCGGCATGCCTTTGATGGAGAAGGTCAAATCCGTACCCGGCCCGACAATGTGCACACGGTCGGTACGCATCATCCGCTCAGCGAGCTTATCCATGGCCACGCGCAGCTTGGCGTAGTCCGCCAGACAGCAGCGGAAGTAGAAGTCCTCAAATGCCTCTGTACTCATGCCTGCTCCCTGCGCCATGGAGGGGGTGGGCCAGCGCAGTACGCACCATTTGGTTTGATTCACACGCTGATTGTGAACCGGGCGCATATGCTTCATGGCGAGAGCCATTTTTTCTGCCGGTACGCTGGAGTTCTCAAAGCTGTTGTGACCGCCGCGAATAGCGATGTAGGCATCCATCTTCTCCATTTCGGCCAGCTCCAGTCCGGCGATTGTGGCGTACTGCTCATCGGTGGCTCCGGTGAGCATTTCGCGCGTGACGCGGCTGTGGCGGAGGTTGATGTGGGGATGCGCTCCGGCATTGCGTATGGCGCGTATCAGCTCAATGGCGATTTCATCGGGTGCATCTATGATTTCCAGCAGAACGTGCTCGCCGGGCTGCACATGGCAGGAGTGGCGGATGAGGTTCTGCGCCAGCTGTGTGGTGCGGGGATCGGTCATAACGGTGTTTTTTTGTTGAAACTTAGTGAACAGGGGTGGTCAGCAGTTGCATGGCTTCCTCCAGATCCTGTTGGGTAACGGCAGAGGAAAGAACGGGCTTGCCCAAATCTTCCAACAGCACAAAGCGGATGGCGCCGCCCTGGAATTTCTTGTCGCGGCGAGTGTGTTCCAGCGCTTTTTCTACGCAGACGCTATCCGGCAGCTGTAGCGGCAGCTCCAGCGCCTCCAGCGCCTCCAGTATCTCTCTCTCTGCCCGCCGGCTCAGGCCGCAGTGCTTGCGGGAGAGGTAGAGCGCCCCGCGCAGCCCGAGACTGACAACCTCACCGTGCAGCAGGCTGCCGTAGGGAACGCTGGCCTCTATGCCATGCCCCAGTGTATGCCCCAGATTCAGGAAGGCGCGCACGCCGAGCGTTTCTTTTTCATCTTCTTCCACAATGCGGGCTTTGATGCTGATATTCTCAGCGATAATCTGGGGAAGCCTTTCAATAGTGGAGAGGGAGAAGCCCAAATCAATTTCATCTGCCAGCTGCCTGAGCGTCAGCAGCATGCCGGGTTTGCGGATGGCGGCGTGTTTCACCATTTCAGCCATTCCTTCGCGCAGCACTCGCGGCGGCAGCGTGGTGAGCGTGGTGGGGTCTGCAATCACCAGCCGTGGCTGGTGGAATGCGCCGATGAGATTTTTCCCTGCGGCAATATCCACGGCGGTTTTGCCGCCCACGGAGCTGTCTACCTGTGCCATCACCGTAGTGGGTATCTGCACAAAGGGTATGCCGCGATAATAGATGGAGGCAATAAAGCCGGCCATGTCGCCGACCACACCGCCGCCGAGCGCCACGACAAAGCCGGAGCGGTCATGACCCGCTGCCGCCATTTCGCCCACAATCGTCTCTACGGTAGACAGGTTCTTGCTCTGTTCCCCGGCGGGGAAAACATGGGTGCTGACCTCATAGCCGGCATCTTCCAGACTGCGTGCCACACGGGCGGCATAGAGCGGGTAGACGTTGGAATCCGTGATGAGCGCCGCCTTTCCGTCCAGACGAGCCCGATTAACCAGAAATCCGGTGGATTCAAGCGCCCCGTTGCCTACTTTGACATTGTAGGAATAGCTGCCGAGAGAGAGGGATACGTTCTCCATACCCGGCATTGTACGCTCCCCACGGCGGGAATCAAGGCCCTATTGCGGCAGTAGTCCCCTGACACCCAATTTTCTTGAGTTTTTCTGTCAAAATGATAGAATGCGGGAGAGTTTATGATAGATGTCATTTTCCATTCGTTTCTGTCGACCATACCTGTATTTGTCTTCTTTGCCATCGGCTGTTGGTTGCGGTACAAGCGGGCGATTGAGCCACAGCATGACAACGTCATCATGCAGCTGGCCATGGATGTGGGCTATCCCTGCCTGATTTTTCACAGCATCATGAAATACATGGTGGTAGAGGCTCACCCCGGTATCTCTACGGTTGGCTTTTCCCTGCAGGCGATAGGTTGCGGTTTTCTGGAGATGTCGATGGGCGTGCTGGTTGCCTGGATGGTAGCTCGGGTGATGCGGCTGCGCATCGGTACAGGCCTGCGTACGTTTACGCTGACGGCGGGGGTGCAGAACTATGCATTCTTCGTGATTCCCATTGTGCAGATGCTGTTCAGCAGTACGGGTGACCCCACCATGGGGGTTCTGTTCATTCACAATATGGGGTGTGAGATTTTTGTGTGGAGTGTGGGTGTCATCCTCATGTGCGGTGGCGCTGCCGATTTGCGGCTGGGATTGTTGCTGCGTGGCCCGTTGCTGGCGGTCTGTGTTTCTCTTCTGCTGGCCTGGAGCGGGCTGGGGCAGTATGTGGCGCTGCCGCCGGTGATGAAGGCTGCAGAGATGATCGGTGCTGTAGCCACCCCCATCTGCCTGATTCTCTTTGGCTGCTCCATGTTTGATTTGTCGCGTAACTTTGTCTGGCGGCCTCGGATGCTGGCGGCGGGGATTATTGCGCGTCTGGTGCTGGCTCCTGCCTGCATCCTGCTGCTGGCGTGGCTGTTGCCGGTCGACCCCATCATCAAGCGTATCATGGTGATTCAGAGCGCCATTCCCAGTGCTGTCATTCCGGTGATTCTGGCTAAGCGCTTCGGCGGCATTCCGGAGGTGGGGACTCAAATCCTGCTGACCACGACTGTTTGTTCCTTCATCACGCTTCCCATCTGGCTCACGGTGGGCAGCATGTACGTGGTGCCGCTTCTGGGGCATTGAGATTCGACCGCTTGCTCTGTAATGAAACATCCCCCGCAGGGAAACCTGCGGGGGATGTTGGTACGACCGACGCGATATGCGCACTGCGGTGAAAGTCCGCGTGGAGCCGCGATGATGCGGAATCCCAGACCTGAAGAACAACTGCGGGGAGGTAACGAACCGTGGAAAAGGAAGTTCGAGGGGA
>SUVN01000030.1 GCA_015061985.1 Akkermansiaceae bacterium | reverse complement strand
TCTGTCTCTTGGTTATTCTGTCGCCCTGTTTTTGCAGTGCTGATGTTGCTTGCAATTATCGCCCTCATCTGGTTGCTCATGAAGAAACAAAGAAAACCGGCAAAAGCTGTCACCCGAAGTTAATCACTCCACGTTCGCGGCTGATACCATGAAATCATTTCCCCTATCACTCATCTTCTGCATTGCACCATGTGTGCAAGCAGTGGGTGTCGATTTGTACCAAGCTCAGCAGTACAGCACAGTTGTGCCCCAGCAAAAGCCCCCCCTTCGGGGGACATGTACTCAGTCGCATGGGGCGCATGCTGACTTGGGCAAACTACGCCAAACTCTCAGAAAAAGAGTTTGTTGACACGGTTCTATACGAGCTCCACGAAGCTCGGACTTATCGAAAAAAACAGAAATCCAACCATCTTGATAATCAATGAACATCAAACCCGTTAAAAAGTACTCAGGCATTCTGCCGGCTGCAGCTGCACTGCTGGGCAGCCTTGTGAGCGGTTGCGACAGACAGGCTGTTGTGGGCAGCGTGCCGAACCCGAATCCGAAAGATTTGCCGAGCCGAGTTCCCGGAGAGCCGACTGAGGTGGCCCCCACCGAGCCGGAAAAACCGGCAGAAACGACCACCGAAATCGAGCCGGAAGAAATGCCGCAGCTGCTCGGTGGCGATGTGCCGGTGGAAAATCTGAACATGGATTGATTGAGTCCTGATACTATTGATGCGCAGGCCTTTACAGCTGACCTTGTGCCTAACGCACGATTGCACGCTGCGTTGCCGCTATTGCTACGCAGGGCGTAAGTACGCGCATGCCATGAGCCGCGAAACGGCGGAGCGTGGCATGGACATCGGGCTGGCAGAGGCCGTGCGCACCGAGCGCGGCCTGGACTTGTCATTTTTCGGGGGTGAGCCCTTGTTGGAGTGGGATTTGCTGCAGCATTGCTGCAACTACCTCAAACAACAGGCAGCCGAGCAAGGAGTGCGCGTGCGCTTCGGGATTACCACCAATGGCACATTGCTGACCCGCAAGCGATTGGAATGGCTGGCAGAGCAGGATTTCTTGGTCGGGCTTTCCGTCGATGGCTCCCGCTCTCCTCTCCCCGTCATACCAATCCTCTCTCAGATATGAAACGCACATGCACTAACATACTACTGACAGTCGGAGCGCTCCTCTCTTTCAACTCTTGCGAATTGATGCTGGAGGATTTCATCGGCAATGGATTCTACACTCCGACCACGAATGTTCAGACCGGTACAAACGCCGCCCAGACAAGCTTCACCAACGGCATTCATTGGCAGCCTGCGCGCTATGACTCCAACGGCATCCCGATTTATGGCTACGCTGATGGTCGCCCCGTATACGGTTATACCAAACAGGGTTCACTCATCTACCAGGCCAATCACCTCTACTCAGGTTGCTATGTGCCCAGCTGGGGTACAAGCGCAGCGCAGCCGTATGGGGTGATTCGCACCAGTGCCTCACCCCTTTAAAAATCAGCCGCTTAACGGATACCAGCTCAGATAATCGTCATGACTCGAACCAGGATAAGTATCTGCTTATTGTCCGGGCTGCTGCTGACCGGTTGCAGCACAGTAACGGTGCCTGAGCTGGCACCGGAAAGTGTGGCGGGCAGAATCATCCGCCTGGATGACCGATTCACGCAGATTTGCGAGCGCCCGATTGAAGGGGGGCAGTGGTCTGCATGGACTGATTTCAAATACGGCTGTGTGTTTGATTTTCCTTTCGATGCCAACAACCGGTATCGCACGGCATTGAATCCATCGGAAACAACTTGCCAGACCTATAAGAAGACCGGTCCGGATAGTGCTGAGATTTACCACGAATCTGCCGAGAGCACGCACACTTGTTACTTGAAATTCGAGACCCCGACTTCCGGCACCGCCACCAAGGAAGGCTACGGAGAAGGTTCGGATTATAAACAGAGAAACATACGGTTCTCCATCAGATAAACCACCACCGTTATGATACAACGATGAAAATTCGCCCGGTAAAGACCAAATCGAAACCCATGACCCCGGCGGTGTTGGCTGTGATAAGCACCCTGCTCACCGGGTGCGACCGCCAGAGCCTCCCCGGTGATGTGCCCCACCGGGTTCCTGGTGAGCCGCCGGAACAACATCTTACCGGCTCCGAGCCGGCCGTCCCCGCACCGTCGACAGAGCCGGAGGAACTTCCGCAGCTCCTCGGAGGCGATGTGCCTGCAGAACATATACATCACGGAGAATAAAGCCGTTACCGACACCTCATTTCAAAAGAAAAACATCGGGTAAGACGTTTATTTTCTCACGCCGCAGCGCTCACCCCGCTGCGGCGTTTTTGTGTTGCAGACTTATCATACCAGTTAATCACTTCATCAGGCAGGTTTCTGCGCCTCTTCACTTCAGAAAAAAGCCACATTACAGGGTACTCACAACTGCCGAGGCAAAAAAAGCTCCCGACCGAAAAAACGGACGGGAGCCATGTGGAAATAATAAGCTACAGCAAATTAGTGACCGTAGGGGACAAAGCGGGAGTTGTTGCCGCCGTAGTGGAAGATACCCTTCATGCCCACGGAGATGTAGCCCACTTCCTCATAGACGGGCTGAGTAACCGTGTACATCTGCTTGGAGCCGTCCACCTGCACCGTCACGGTCTGACCGGCGGTCTTGCCGGCAGCATCGGTCACGTAGCGACCGGCAAGAGCACCGGCTGCGCCGAAACCAAGAGCAGAGACGAGACGACCGGAGCCGCCGCCCAACAACTGACCTGCCCCGGCACCGACAAGAGCACCAACACCTGTGCCCATATTCTTGGCGGTAGAGGAGGTATCAATCGTAGTATTGACTACACCCACCACCGTAGCGGGATAGGAGGCAGAAGCCACGTTGGCCTGATTGTTGCTCACGCGGTTGAGCGTACCCATGGACTCGCAGGATGCCATCATCAGGGAGGCAGCTGCAACAGTCATGATGAAAAGATGCTTTTTCATATATGTATATGTTGGTCTGATGGTTGTTAATTTATCTGCACTCAGCAGCACGAAAACATGTTACTGATATTTTCGAAATCCGTCAAGACAAAACTTATCGCCTTGGTAGCATTTCAATCATTCAGGCGTATGAGAAAAGTGTTTTTTTGTACAGCATTGAAAAAAAAGACAAAAATTTGGCTTGCATTTTCGGGAATAATGCTGTATAAACCGCCAACCACTTCTCCGCAGTGATGCGGAATTAACCTTTACACAACACAAAGATATGTCCAAGCACTCCACTCTCAAGGCTACCGGTACCGTAGGCGGCAAGCGCTCTGTCCTCAAGCGTTTCGAACGCGTCAAGCTCATGAAGGAACGCGGTCAGTGGAAGGAAGGTCAGAGCCCGATTGGTCTGCCCAAGACCAAGTTCGAGTCCTGATTACGCTGCTGGTAAGCGATTAGACATTTTCCGGAGCCTCACGGTACGTCATGACCGGGAGGCTCCTTTTCATCCAAGGATTTTTACAGATTGAACAAGTTATGACAGAAGAGAATGCCTACCCTGCCGCACCGGAGGGGAGCGTGCGCCTCAACAAGTTTCTGGCCTCCTGCGGGTATGAATCCCGCCGCGCTGCCGACCGTCTCATCGAGGAAGGGCGCGTAGAGGTCAACGGCAAGAAAGTGGACACCCCCGGGCTGCGTGTGATGCCTACCGACTTCGTGAAGGTGGACGGCCGCCACGCTACGCCCAAGGAGGAAGTGACCATCCTGCTCAACAAGCCGCGCGGCTACGTTTGCAGCCGTGAGGCTCAGGGTGCCATCGGCACGGTCTATGACCTGCTGCCGCCCAAATACCGCTACGCCAACTATACCGGGCGACTGGATGCCGACAGCGAGGGTCTGCTGATTTTCACCAACAATGGGGTACTCTCCCAGAACATTGCCCACCCGAGCGGCGGCATAGAAAAGGAATACTGGGTCACGCTCGACCAGGCATTTGACAGCAGCGTGCTGCTGCAGTTGCTCAAGGGAGTACGCATCCCGGAGGGGCAGGCCAAGGCCAAGTACGTGTCCCGCCTGTCTGCCCGCCGCGCCTGCGTGGTGCTGGAACAGGGCCTCAAGCGCCAGGTGCGCCAGATGTTTGCCTGTCTCGGCCTGCGCGTCCGCAAGCTGGTGCGCGTTCGCATCGGTTCCCTCTGGGGCGGTGATCTGGAGCCCGGCCACTGCACCCTGCTGACACCTGAGCAGATTGCAGAAGCCACCACGAATCCCCGCCGCCGCAAGGGGCTCATGGGAGCCAAGCAGGTCTTCCCACCCCGCAAACCAAGCGTTCCCGGCAAGCAGGAGGACGAGGATGCGGGCTATGTCTTCAACCCCGCCGACTTCGAGACGGAGGAGGAAGCTCTGGGGCTCGCCACCAAGTTCGATTCCGGAGAAGCCTTTGAACCGGAGCGCGAGGATTCCCGCCGCCCGTTCGGTCGCGCCCCGCGCAACAAGCGCGATTTCGGTGAGCACCGCTCCTTTGGCGACCGTGACCGCAAGCCTTTCGGTGAGCGCCGTTCCTTTGGCGACCGTGACCGCAAGCCCTTCGGTGAGCGCCGTTCCTTTGGCGACCGTGACCGCAAGCCCTTTGGTGAGCGCCGCTCCTTCGGCGACCGTGACCGCAAGCCCTTTGGTGAGCGCCGTTCCTTCGGTGACCGTGACCGCCAGTCTTTCGGTGAGCGCCGTTCCTTCGGCGACCGCGACCGCAAACCCTTTGGTGAGCGTCGTTCCTTCGGTGACCGCGACCGCAAACCCTTTGGTGAGCGCCGCTCCTTCGGTGACCGCGACCGTCAGTCTTTCGGCGAACGCCGTTCCTTTGACGGCGGCGCGAGAAAATCCTTCGGCGGCCCGCGCAAGAGCTTCGGCGGGCCACGCCGTAGCAACGGCGGTTTCCGTCGCGGCGAATAACCCATTCCTTTTTCCTATCCCCGGCACCCGATGCCGGGGGTAGTTTTTTCAACGCCAACCACGCCTCGGGTGTCAAACGAACGTACTTCCATGCCCCTTCCCCGTCATCTCCGCACCGTATTTCTGACTCTTATTTCGGCGCTGCCGCTGGCAGCCGCCCCCCTTGTGTCTGATGATGCCGCGCTGGAGGCCAATCTGACCGAACTGAAAGCAGATGCCGAAAGCGGCAATCCCGGTGCCACCAGACAGGTCTACCTGCGCTATGCCCTCAAAGGCCACATGGAGCAGGCGCGCGCCTGGGCGCAGAAGTTCATTGACCAGCTCAGGGAAAAAGCAGAAGCCGGAGATGCCAAGGCCGCCTGGCTGGTGGGGAGAGCCTACATGACGGGCGATTCCTACGTCAAACCGGACAATGCCGAAGCCATCCGATGGTTCACCATCGCCTCCGAAGCCGGAGAACCCTCTGCCGCCTACATCATCGGTGAGTTGCTGACCAAAGCAGGCAATCCGGCAGACGCGAAAGTAGCCTACGCCCGCGCTTATTCCCTCTACAAAAAACAGGCCGATGCCGGCAATGCAGAAGCTCTGTACTGGCAGGGGTATATGGAGCAGAACGGACTCGGTGTCCCGGTGCAACAACAGGAGGGCATTGCCCGCATGGAGCAGGCGGCAGAACAAGGATGCCTCCCCGCCGCCTACCAGCTCTTCAAGACCTATACCAAGGGCATGGGAGTCCCGGCAGATGAGTCCAAAGCCCTCCGCTACGCCCGACTGCTGGCAGACAAGGGCGAAGACGCGCAGATGGCCTATGTCGTTGCGGATGCGCTGCTCACCGGCAAAGGTGCGGAAAAAGATGAGAAAACCGCTCTGCATTATCTGGAACAGGCCGCTGCGCAGAACGTGCCCGCTGCCATCTATCATCTGGGCTGGCGGTATCAGGAAGCAGGAAAAGCTGCGGAAGCCCTCGCGGAATACCGCCGCGCAGCCTCCATGGGGCATGCGGATGCCGCCGTGCAGGCCGGCACGATGATGCTCTACGGCAGAGGTGTGGAGAAGGATGAATCCACCGGGTTGAACTACCTCCAGCGTGCAGCCGAGCAACTCCGCTCACCCTTTGCCCCCTACGAGCTGGCAAAATACTACGACAGCATCGGCGAGTCCGGCCTCGCCAATGATTACTACATCATGGCCTCCGACCGCGGGCTGGCTGCCGCCATGGCGCGTCGCGGGCTTCTCCATCTGATTCCCTTCTCCGGACTGCGCTGGGGGCCCACGGAAACCTACCGCTGGTGGCGGGAAGGCAGTGAGGCCGGGGATGCAGACTGCACGCTCTATCTGCGCCTCTACCTCTACGTTTTCATCCCGCTGGTGCTTCTGCTGGTATTCGGGCTGCCCATTCTGCTGGTTCGCAGTCTGCACAAGACCTCTGCCCGTGAGTTTGCAGATGAAGCTGACGGCAAGCAGCCGTGACACCGCCATCGGCCGCATCTCCCTGCTGTGTTCGGAGGATGCCATCTGTGCCCTGCAGCTCCCCTGCCGAGCCGTAGCCGCGGCTCCCCCTGCCCCGGGCAGCATAGCGGAGACCGCTTTTGAGCAGATAGAGGAATATCTGGCAGGGAAAAGACAGCTCTTCCAACTGCCTCTGCGCCTCCCGGACAGCTCAAGCTTTGCGGAAAAAATCCTGCGAACCATCGCCGCTATTCCTTACGGCTCGACCGTCACTTACGGTTCACTCGGGCCGGCGCGGGCAGTAGGGCAAATCTGTGCCGGCAATCCCCTGCCCCTGCTCATCCCCTGTCACCGGGTTGTTCCTGCCTCCCGCCCGCCCGGCAACTACCTGGGAGGGATAGAATTGAAAGCCAGGCTTCTGGACATGGAGCACCGCGTTTCCGGCGGTCGGCAATAACTTCTTCCTTGCCATGCCTTGTCGTGTATGCTAGGATTGGAGCATGTTCAGAACTTTCCTTTTAACGGCATTGACCTGCGGACTGGTCGGCGCAACAGAAACTTTCGAAAAACTGGCATCCGGCGCTCTGCGTGAGGGCAACACCTGTTACGGCACGCTTTCTGCCCAGCCGGGTCATGCCGAAATCAACCGAGGGCACGGTCGCAACAGCGCCCAGGCTCTCCGCGTACTGGGCGGCACAGACCGCAGCGTCACCCTGCTGCTCAACAAACCCGTCACCCTTGAAACCCCGGGGCAATGCTGGGTAGAGCGCTGGACAAGCCGCGCCCCGTTCTGCCTGCGTGTGCTGGCCGTCACCCCTGCCGGGGAGCAGGAAATTGCCAAGCTGGCCACGCTCGGAGTCGGCGGCTACAAACACCATCTCAAATGGGTTCTGCCTCCCGGTACCACCGCCCTTATTTTCAAGGCCGATACCGCCGAGGGCGGCGGCGTGTTGCTGGATGACCTCTGCCTGATGGATGGTCCCATGACCGTCAAATCGGTGAACTTCCGCAACCCCGGCGAGTTCCCCATGATGAAGCGTGCCCCGCACAACCCGGTGCTGGCTCTTGATATTGAAAGCGAGGGCTCTCAGGCTCCCAAGGTGGTCAGCAAGGTCGTACTGAAGGTATCCGACCCCGCCCACGTCAGCAATATCACCCTCCGCAGCGGCGATGCCACCGGCACCGAGCTGCGAGAAGGTAAGGTATACGGCCAGGGGATTCCCCGTGCAGACGGCACTGTGGTCATCAATTCCGATGAAACGCTGAGCGGAGGCGAAAACCACCTCTGGATTGACGTGCAGCCCGCCGGCGGTGCCCCCATCGGCTCCACTCTGACGTTCAGCGACCTCAAGCTCACCATCGACGGCAAGGAATACGCGCCGGAACAGGCTCCCGTCACCCAGCGCGTCGGTATCATGCTGGGTATGCCCGGTGAAAATGTGGCCAACCAGCCGGATGGTGCCAGCCCCCGCCACTGTATCGCCTTCCGCATCCCGGGGATGATTCGTACGCAGGCAGGCACGCTCGTGGCCTGTTTCGATGCCCGCTACCACCACGAGGGTGACCTCTGCGCCGATATTGATGTGGCCACCGTGCGCTCCACCGACGGCGGGCAGACCTGGACCCTCCCGGAGGTATCCATGGATGCCGGCCCCGGCCACAACAACGGCTGCGGCGACCCCTGCATCGTGCAGGACAAGAGCGGCCGCATCTGGCTGCAATCGCTGGTCTGTCACTTCTCCGGCGGTGCCTCTCTGAACGTCTCCAAGACCGGCTGGGACAAGGACAAGACCGGCCAGTGGGGTATGGTGTATTCCGATGACGACGGCATCACCTGGTGCAAAGAATACGTGAACCCCACCCGCCAAATCAAAAAAGAGGAATGGAACACCATTCTGGCCGGCCCCGGCAACGGTATCGTCACCAGCAAGGGCGTGATTGTCTTCCCGGCACAAATCTGGCAGAACAACGCCAATCCCCGTTCCATGAGCACCATCTGCTACTCCACGGACGGCGGCAAAAACTGGGTCTACGGTAACGGCGTTCCCCACCGCAGCTCAGAGTGCCAGGTGGTCGAGCTGCAGGACGGCTCCATCATGATTAACTGCCGCAATGAAACCTGGGCAGGCAAGCGCGTGGTCTATGTGACCAAGGACCTGGGCAAGACCTGGGAACCGCATGAGACCAACTGCAAGGATTTGGTGGAACCCACCTGCCAGGCCTCCATCATTGCCGTGGATTCCCCCAAATATGGTCGTTTGCTGCTCTTCTCCAACCCGAAGAAATACCCCCGCAGTATCATGACCGTGCGCGTCTCCCGCGATGACGGCAAGACCTGGAACGAAGGTCTGCTCTACGACACCCGCCGCTGCATGGGCTACTCCTGCCTCGCCATGGTGGATGATGACCACGTGGGGGTTGTCTACGAAACCTGCCACAACAACGGCAAGAACGGCAACCGCGGTATCGGCTTCATCATCCTCCCGCTGGATGATATTATCAACGCCAAATAACAGCGATTCTCACGCATTTTTCCTCCGGCTGCATTCATTCCGAATGCAGCCGGATTTTTTTCTTTTCATCCGGTGCATAACTGGTAGAATGAGAGCGTATGAAAAAACTCTTCCTCTCCCTGCTGTCCCTCGCCGTAGTGCTGCCGTCCCAGGCGGCGGAAACCCGCACCCTGCCCGCTCCCGACATCACGGGCGGCATGCCGCTCATGGAAGCCATCAATGCCCGCCAATCCGGCCGCGATTTCTCTGCCCGCCCGGTGGATGAGCAGACACTTGGCGAAATCCTCTGGGTGGCCTGGGGGCAGAACACCCACGGCAAACGCACCATCGCCACCGCCCGCAACCTGCAGAACATGCAGCTCTACCTCGCCACCCCTGAAGGTGCCTGGAAATACCACGGCGATACCCACAGTCTGGAAAAAGTGACGGATGAAAACCTCATTCCCTACTGCACGAAGCAGGATTTCGTGCCCAAAGCCCCCGTCCACCTCATCTACGCCATTCAGGACAACACCCGCGGTCACAACCACGTCGGTTCTGCCTACCAGAACGTCTACCTCTACGCCACCTGGAAAGGCCTCTCCTGCGTGATTCGCGGTATGATTGACATCCCCGCCCTCAACAAGGCGCTCAAGCTCCCGGAAGGCGAGACCGTGGCTCTCCACCAGTGCCTCGGCTGGCCGGAAAAGACGAAATAAGCCATTGATAATGGAGCAGTCGCTCCGGCTGCACACAGCGCAGCATTGACAAATCTGCCCCCTTGAGGCACAATAGGGGGCAGACAGACAGATGATTACTTTCACGAATCTTTCCCGCTCGGCCGAAATTGGCTCGAATTGTTACATGGTGGATATGGATGGAGTCCGCATCATTCTGGACTCCGGCATGCACCCCAAAAAGGAGGGGCATGAGGCCCAGCCGGATTTCAGCCTCATCGGAGCCGCCACGCCGGATACCATCTTTGTGACGCACGCGCACCTGGACCACATCGGCACGCTGCCGGTGCTGCAGGATAAGCACCCCTCTGCCGAGGTCATCATGACGGATGCCACCGCCACCGTGGGGCTGGCCATGCTGCATAATTCCGTGAATGTGATGACGGCCAAGCGCGTGCAGGAAGGCATCATTGAATACCCTTTCTACACCCACCCGGAACTGGACTACGCCGCGCGCTGTTGGATGCCGCGCCCGTATGGCTCCCCCTTCCGCATCGGGCGACGCGGAGATGTGCTGGCCACGCTGCATGATGCCGGGCACATTCTGGGTTCCTGCGGGGTGGAGCTGGAATCCGTCTCCGGCACGACGATTCTCTACACGGGCGATGTGCAGTTTGACCACCAGACCATCATTCCCGGTGCCCGATTCCCGGAAAGCGGCATTGATATCCTCATCATGGAATGCACACACGGACTTAAAGACCGCCCGGCGGAATACACCCGCGCGGCAGAGATGCGCCGCTTCGCCGCAGCCATCCGTGAAACGCTGGAGAACGACGGCGCTGTGCTCATCCCCGTGTTTGCGCTGGGCAAGAGCCAATGCCTGCTGCGAGAGCTGGCCCGCTTCAAGGAACAAGGGCTTATTCCCGATGCTCCGCTCTATTTCGGCGGGTTGAGTGCCAAAGTCACCGCGCTCTATGATAAGCTGGCCGACGAAACCCCGCGCATGGAACCGGGGCTGCGGCTGCGCGACATCACAGAGACGCACGGGCTGCCCAAGCAGGGCAAGGCCCCGCTCGTGGCATCGCCGGGCAATATCTATCTGGTCTCCAGCGGCATGATGAGCGAGCACACCGTTTCCCACAACATAGCGGAGCAGATTGTGACACACCCGAAGGATGCCATCCTCTTTGTGGGCTACAGCGATCCGGATTCCCCCGCCGGCAAAATCAAGGCCACGCCCCACGGCGAACAGGTGCGGCTCCGCGAAAAAGGCGGGCAGACTTACCCGCTCAACTGCCGCGTGGAGAGCTTCGACTTCTCCGGGCACGCCACCCGCGAGGCTCTGGTGGACTATGCCCGCCGACTGGCACCCAAAAAGGTGCTGCTGGTGCACGGTGACCCGGAGGCCATGGAGTGGATGCTCGGTGCCATCAGCACCGCCCTGCCGGAAGCGGAAGTCCTCATCCCCCAACCCGGCAAGCCCTGTCGCCTGGACTGAGGGAAAATGCCGAATTCAGGCAGAGACGGGCAATTCACTCAATAGCCCGCTCTACAACTTTTCATTGATTTTCTCCGAGCGGAATGATGAAGCGGAGGGCTCACGACTCCTCGCTCATCATCCCGGTCTCCAGATAGAACTTCAGCCAGGTATCAAAAGCCGCCGCCGGGGCAAAGAGGTTGTCCGCATAGAAGCGGGTGAACTCTTCCGACGCATCATAGGGATAAACCATCAATTTATCACGATTGCACCACGCCACGCCGCCCAGCGGCATATCCATGTACTTGTTTACCAGCTCCTGTGCCACAGGGTGCTGCGTGAAAGGGGAATCCGCCACCGCACGCTGCACCAGCTCCGGAGCCAATGAATAAGTGCCGTCGTTCAGCACAAAGAAACCAAGCCACCCCTCCGGCGTGAGCACCAGCTCCAGAGAGTGTTCCGTGTTGTACCAGAACGCATAGTCCTCCTCCAGCGTCATCTCGCACAGCCCCTCCGGCAGAGCCGCATACAGCTTCTCCAGATTCCGCCGGAAATCCGGAGCAAATTCTCCTTCAAAAATCCCGGGAGCCGCCGGCAACGCAGGAGTGCGCTTCAGGCGAGCCAGCTTCAGCGTCCACCACCCGGCCAACACCCCGATAGCAGCAAAAAAGAGCCCCAGCAACAGCGGCAGCCACACGGATGCCCCCAGAGCCTCCCGGTTCGTCCAGGAAAAATACGCCACGGCGCTCCCGGCCAGAGCCATTAAAAAAAAGGGTTGCACATTCGGGCCGCGCTGTTCATCATCACGTTCTGCCATAACGCCGCGAATCATAGTGCATTCTGCCCGCATCTGCAAGCTTAATTTCTTCTCCTTGCGCAACTCAAGCCCGTGCGTGTTCCAAAGTTTGGGTAAAGGGTTCGGCAAATGGAAAGTTAACGAGAAGTACAAAGTCAAATGGACGATGGACAAGGTGAAAAATTCCGCTCGCTCTGCTCGCATGCAAAAGCTTTGCAACTAAATCATTGACTACTGCGAGCCAGCGGCTCGCCTGACTTTTCCTTCGTCCATTGTTCTTTGTCCATTGTCCTTCAAATTCCTTCTTTGTCGAGAAGCTCTTGGAGCCACATATGACACAAGCCGGAACGGCAAGAGAAAGATATTGCAATTTGGCGGATTTGGTGTATACTCGCCGCGCATGCTGACCATCAAGAAACTGACCAAGGCCCACGCCGGGCGAACGCTGTTCTACGAAACCGAGCTCGTGGTGAACTGGGGCGAGCGCATTGCGCTGGTGGGCCCCAACGGTGCGGGCAAATCCACCCTGTTCCGCATGATTCTGGGCGAGGATTCCCCGGATGAGGGCCAGATTCTCATGGATGATTACGGGGTGGTAGGCTATCTGCCGCAGGAGGCGGGCGACCCCTCCGACCGCACCGTGCTGGAGATTGCCATGAGCATCACCCCGGAAATGGGGCATGCCATCCGCACGCTTCAGGAGTGCGAGAAGAAGGGCGACAACTCCAGCGATGCCTATGCCGAGGCCATGGATGTGTTCATCTCTCACGATGGTTACCAGATTGAGCCGAAAGCCAAGCGTATCCTCAAGGGTCTGGCGTTCAAGGACGAGGATTTCCACCGCCCGGCGCGCGAGATGAGCGGCGGTTGGGTGATGCGTGCGCATCTGGCGCAGCTGCTGGTGGCAGAGCCGGACTTGCTGATGCTGGACGAGCCGACGAACCATCTGGACCTGATGAGTCTGCTGTGGTTCCAGCGCTATCTGATGAATTATCCCGGCGCCATTTTCATGATTTCGCACGACCGCGATTTCATGGACACGCTGGTGGAGACGGTATACGACATCGAAAACGCCGAGCTGGTGCGCTATTCCGGCAACTACACCCGTTTCCTGGAGCTCAAGGAGCAGCGCTACGAGCTGCAACTGGCCGCATGGCGCAACCAGCAGCGCGAAATCGCTCACTTTGAGTCTTTCATCGAGCGTTTCCGCTCCGTGGCCTCCAAGGCGGCCCAGGTGCAGAGCCGCATCAAGCAGCTGGAAAAGATGCGTCGGCTCGAGAAACCCAAACAGGGCCGCAAGCTCTTCAAGTTCATCTTCCCGCAGCCGCCGCGCAGCATGCAGAAAGTGATGGAGCTGGAAAAAGTGGGCCAGAGCTACGGCGAGAAGCGCATCTACCGCAATCTGGATTTGCTGATTGAGCGCGGCGACCGCATCGTGCTGGTGGGGCCCAACGGCGCAGGCAAATCCACCCTGCTCAAAATTCTGGCCGGGGTGGTTCCCATTGATGAGGGAACCCGTACGCTGGGCACCACCACCCGCATCGGCTATTTCTCCCAGATGCGCTCCGAAAACCTGACTCCCAACTTCACGGTGCTGGAAGAAATCATGAACGCCAACCCGGAACTGCGCGAGGAGGAAGCCCGCGGCATTCTCGGCTCCTTCCTCTTCCGCCGTCTGGATGTGGAAAAGCGCGTAGAGGTGCTTTCCGGCGGTGAAAAATCGCGTCTGAGTCTGGTGAAGTTTCTGGTGAACCCGCCCAACCTGCTGCTCATGGATGAGCCCACCACCCACCTTGACCTCATGAGCGTGGAGGCGCTCTCCCAGGCGCTCAAGAACTACGAGGGCACGCTCGTCTTCATCTCTCACGATGTCCACTTCATCCGCGCGCTGGCAGAAAAAACGCTGCACATCAACCAGGGTGTCGTCACCCCCTACGCCGGCGGCTATGATTACTATCTGGAGAAATCCGGAATCATGGATGATGCCAATGCGATGGATGTATAATGCCTACCATTTCCCTGCATAGTGACAGAAACGCCACATGACACGCGGCGTTTTTGTCACTATATCCGAGTTGATTTCTTTTCTTATTTCAGGCATGATGAACGTGTCAGGAGGAAGCGGTTTCCCCCGACACAAGATGCAACAAAGAAGAAAAGAATAAGATGAAAAGTGAAATGGATATGCCGGATCTCTTCGCCGAGTTGAGCAGGAAAGTCATTGACCTGATGACCCGCACGCGCACGGCCCTTTTTGAACTGGACAGCTGTCTGGCGTTGCGAATCAACGCAGAAGGAGATCTACTGAGTCGGGAAGCATCCAAGGCAGAAGGGAAATGCAACGCGGAGCTCATGAGCGGTAGCGGCATTATCTCCCCGGAGCTGCGATTTTACCTGGTAAAAGAAGCGCAGCGTTGCAACCGTCTGGGCAGAATCGTACACCAGATCCGCAACATTGCAACCTGCATCAAAGAAATAGCTGACAAGGTGGAGTGCAAGGATGTGCTGGCTTTCAAGCCCCTGTTCCTGATGGCCGAGGTGCAGTTAAAGGATGCAGTACTTTCCATCCTGAGAAAGAATGAAGAATTAGCGTTCAACGTACGGCGGAAAGATGACGATCTGGATTCTCTGTATGCCACGGAACTAGAAAACATCTTCCGGCAGGCATCGGACAATCTGTTCTACGATTTCAGAACAGGAACCGGACTGCTATTCATCCTGCGTGCCATTGAACGCATCGGCGACCACTCCAAACAGCTTGCCGTGCCTTCGTTTTACCGTCTTCAATCCTAAAACACTACGGCGTCCCTTTCAAATCAAACACAATTTTCAGCCCTACGAACGAAGTCTTAATTGACTCTCACGGAGAATTGTGGCATGATACACGCGTTATGTTAAAAGGTATTTCTCCTGTCATTTCTCCGAATCTGCTCAAGATTATGGCCGAAATGGGCCATGGTGATGAAATCGTTATCTCTGATGCACACTTCCCAGCCCATACGTTCAACGACACCGTGGTACGGGCCGATGGCGTGGGAGCCGATGCCATTCTGGCAGGCATGATTCCCCTCTTTGAACTGGATGCCTATGCCACCCCGGTCATCATGATGGCAGCCGTACCGGGCGACACCCTCGACCCCGCTGTGGAGGCCAAGTACCGCGCCGCTCTCGGCTATGAGGGCGAAATCGAGCGCATGGAGCGCTATGCATTCTACGACCGCGCCAAGGCCGCCTACGCTGTGGTGATTACCGGAGAAACGGCCAAGTATGGCAACATCATTCTGAAGAAAGGCGTCACCCCGATTGCCTGATAGCCCCATGTACCGCATCTGCAAATGCATCGAGCTGGAGAGCGGACACCTGCTCTCCAAACACCCCGGCAACTGCCAGTTCCCACACGGCCACACCCGCAGCGTGGAGCTGGTCTTTGCCGCAGAAACGCTGGATGACCACGAAATGGTGATGGATTTCAAGGCCATCGGAGAAATGATGAACGAGTTCCTGGAGCAGTTCGACCACGCGCTCTGCATGAACACGGCCGACCCGAATTATGCCGTCTTTCGCAGCATCTACGGCGACCGCATCATCCCCTTTGAGCAGATGGACCCCACCAGCGAAGCCATGGCACATGCCGTGTTCCGGCATGCGCAGGCGGCTCTCAACAAAGCGAAATCCGGTGCGCTCCGCTACCCGGTGCGCGACTGCGTGAAACTGGAGCGCGTTCGCGTCTGGGAAACCAGCTCCTCCTGGGCAGAATACGGAGAATAACCTTATTACCCGACCATGCAGGAAGCCTGGCTCAAGCGCGATGATTCCAACCCGGATTTGGTCATCTTCATGCTCGGTTGGGCCGCCACGCCCAATGCCGTGTGCCACATTGACCCGCCGGGCTGCGATGTGCTGGCCTGCTACGACCACCGCAGCCTCGCGCCGCTGGAACCTGCCCGCTTCACCCACTACCGCCGCATCTACCTCTTTGCCTGGTCATTCGGCGTGTGGGTGAGTGAACAATGCTGCCGCGAGCTTCCCCTGCACCGCGCCGTGGCGCTCAACGGCACCCCCTACCCCGTCGACCCACGCTACGGCATGCGACTGCGTGTTGTACAGCGCACCATGCGCGCCCAAATCCGCAACGGCGGGGTCAACACCTTTGCCTCCGCTGGAGAGGAAGGCCGCTACATCCCCACCGGCCCCTACCCTGACCGCACAGCAGAAGAAAAGCTTGATGAACTCAACCTGCTGGCCGAATGGAGCAGCGCCGATTCCTCTCCGCACCTGCACTGGGATGCCGCCTACATCGCCACCCGCGATGAAATCTTCCCCCCGGACAACATGCGCGCCTGGTGGAGCCCCCTCGGCCTCGGCACAGAGTTCGACAGCTTCCACTACCCCTTCGCCAATCCCCGGCTCATCCTCAACGAGCTGAGATAAACCGTCTTTTTATCCTCAGGCCACATCGTTCCCGTGAAATTGGGCCACTTACTGCACATTTCTCACGGAAAAATCGGCTCCTGCGGTTGTCACAAATGCGTATGACCTCTCAATAAGTACACTCCGCAAACCCATGGGTGCGGAAGATGGTGCGGACGCGGTCGGTGAGTTCCGGCTCAGGTGGCTCGGTGTCTGCAAGGGTGTAATTCAGGCCGAGTTCCTGCCATTTGTAACGCCCCATCTGGTGGAAGGGCAGCACGTCCACACGCTGTATATTGCCCAGACCGGCGGCATAGCGTGCCAGCGCCTCAATATCGTCCGGCTGGTCGGTGAGCCCGGGTACGAGCACGTAGCGCAGCCAGACAGGCTTCCCGAGGGCAGCCAGGCGCTCCGCAAAGTCCAGCGTGGGTTGGAGGGGCTGTGCCGTTACCAGCCGATACTGCTCCGGATTCCAGGCTTTGATATCCAGCAGCACCAGATCCGTGAGGGAGAGAATTTCCTCGTCCGCATTGCATCCCAGATGCCCGGAGGTATCCAGACAGGTGTGCAGCCCCATGGCCTTGCAGCCCCGCAGGATGGCACGGGTAAATTCCGGCTGGAAGAGGGGGTCTCCGCCGGAGATGGTGACACCACCGCCCGCATTCACCAGAAAATCGCGGTAGCGGGATATTTCCTCCAGCACATCCTCCGCACTCCGCTCCGTGCCGCAGCGCTTGTAGGAAGCATCCGGGTTGTGGCAATAACGGCAGCGCAGGCTGCACCCGGACAAAAACAGAATAAAGCGAATTCCCGGCCCATCCACGGTGCCGCAGGATTCCACAGAATGAACAAGACCCATATGGAATTACGATTTTAGAATTACGACTGACGAATTCGATATTCGCTGCGCTGTCGCGCAGATATTTTCAAGTAACACTGAGCGCCATTCATCGTTCCTCATGCAAGCAAAGTGAGCGGAATGTTGAATTTGTCCATCGTACATTTGACTTTGTACTTTTCGCCAAGGGGAGGCATGAAAAAAGGAAGTTCGGCGGGCTGATGCCCGCAGGTGTTACCACCTGAGCCGACGGCTCCGAACTTCCTGATTCAGAATAGCGTTACCGATTATCTGGTGTGGAAGGTACGGCTGATGACTTCCAGCTGCTGCTCACGGGTGAGCTTAATGAAGTTCACCGCGTAGCCGGACACGCGGATGGTGAGCTGCGGGTACTTCTCCGGGTGCTCCATGGCATCCATGAGCGTCTCACGCTCCAGCACGTTCACGTTGATGTGGTGGCCGGTGGCGGCGAAGTAGGCATCCAGCAGGGAAACCAGCTTACCCTCGCGCTCCGTCTCATCCTTGCCCAGTGCGCCGGGCACAATGGAGAAGGTGTAGGAGATGCCGTCCAGCGAATCCTCGTAGGAGAGCTTGGCCACGGAGAGCATGGAAGCCACGGAACCGTTCTTATCGCGACCGTGCATGGGGTTGGCACCGGGGGCGAAGGGTTCGCCGGCGCGGCGACCGTCCGGGGTGTTGCCGGTCTTCTTGCCATACACCACGTTGGAGGTGATGGTGAGGATGGACTGGGTGGGCAGCGAGTTGCGGTAGGTGTGCAGCTTGCGAATCTTGTTCATGAAGTTAGTCACAAGCGAGCAGGCAATCTCGTCCACACGCGGGTCATTGTTGCCGTAGCAGGGGAAGTCGCCCTCCGTCTTGAAGTCCACGATGAGGCCTTCCTCGTTGCGGATGGCGGTCACCTTGCCGTACTTGATGGCCGACAGGGAGTCTGCTGCCACGGAGAGACCGGCGATACCGCAGGCCATGGTGCGCAGGATTTCCGGGTCATGCAGGGCCATCTCGATGCGCTCATAGCAGTACTTATCGTGCATGTAGTGGATGACGTTGAGCGCATCGATATAGGTCTTGGCGAGCCAGTCCTGCATGTTGTCGAAGAGCTCCATCACCTTGTCGTACTCCAGCACATCACCCTCGTAGCGCGGGGAAACGGGAGCCACCTGCTTGAACTTGACCTCGTCCACACCACCGTTGAGGGCGTAGAGCAGACACTTGGCCAGATTCGCACGGGCACCGAAGAACTGCATCTGCTTGCCGATGCGCATGGCGGACACGCAGCAGGCTATGCCGTAGTCATCGCCCCAGTGCGGGCGCATCAGGTCGTCGTTCTCATACTGCACAGAGGATGTCTCGATGGATACCTTGGCACAGAAGCGCTTGAAGCCCTCCGGCAGCCGGGTGGACCACAGCACCGTCAGGTTCGGCTCCGGGGCCGGCCCCAGGTTGTAGAGCGTCTGCAGCATGCGGAAAGAGCTGCGGGTGACCAGTGTGCGGCCATCCTCGCCCATACCGCCGATGGATTCCGTCACCCAGGTGGGGTCGCCGGAGAAGAGGTTGTTGTACTCCGTGGTGCGGATGAAACGCACCATGCGCAGCTTCATGACGAAGTGATCCATGAGCTCCTGGATTTCGGCTTCCGTGATAGTGCCCTGCTCCAAATCACGGGTGAAGTAGATATCGAAGAAGGTGGACACACGCCCCAGGGACATGGCGGCACCGTTCTGCTCCTTCACCGCGGCCAGATAGCCGAGGTAGGTCCACTGCACGGCCTCGCGGGAGTTCGTGGCCGGGCGGCGCAGGTCGCAGCCGTAGGACTCACCCATCTGGGCCAGCTCATCCAGCGCACGAATCTGCTCGTTAAGCTCCTCGCGCAGGCGGATGACATCATCCGTCAGCACCAGATTCTCGCGTTCCTTCAAATCCTTGCTGCGGCTGGCAATCAGCTTATCAATACCGTATAGCGCCACGCGGCGATAGTCGCCGATGATACGGCCACGGCCATAGGCATCCGGCAGACCGGTCACGATACCGGCAGAGCGAGCCGCACGAATGGAGGAGGTATAGGCATCGAACACGCCGTCATTGTGCGTCTTGCGCAGCTTCTTGAACGCATCCAGCGTCTTCTTGCTCATGGTATAGCCGTATGCCTCCAGCGCATGGTGAGCCATACGTACACCGCCGAAAGGCATGAGGGCACGCTTCAACGGAGCATCCGTCTGCAGACCGACGATAGTCTCCAGTTCCTTGTCGATATAGCCCGGAGCATGGGAAATGATGGAGGACACCACCTCGGTATCAGCATCCAGCACGCCGCCGGCTTCAATCTCCTTCTTGAGCAGATCCTTCACCGTGTCCCACAACTTCTCCGTGCGGGTGGTCGGGCCGGCCAGGAAATCGTCGCCACCGGTATACGGCGTGTAGTTCTGCTGAATGAAATCGCGCACATTGATTTCATTCTGCCACGCCCCCGGCTTGAACCCCTGCCATCCCTCGGGAGTGCAGGCCTTTACCTGTTCGTCTGTTGTTGTGCTCATACTTTTGAATAATTTTTGGAACTTTTACAAATTATTTTTACTTAACCTGCCTGTCAAAGGCTTTCTTGTCACCAGACATCATAACAGAAGCCCTGTCTTCCTGTCAAGAGCATTGAGAATGATTCCAACAATTTTTCCCGTTGGAATCACGCGCTTTCGACAGCCTTTCGGAGCATTCCCGCTCCCACCCTCACTTGCTTTCCTCGACCTTGTAGCGGGCAATGGATTCATCCAGAATGGCTATTGCCTTTTCCACGCTGAAGAAATCGCCCACCTCGGTCTTTTTGTTCTGGAGCGTTTTGTAGGTCAGGAAGAAATTCTGAATCTCCTGAAGGTAGTGCGGGGAGAGGTCCTGCACAGTATTAATATGCTCATAGCGGGGGTCTCCGACATTGACTGCGAGGATTTTCACATCCGGCTCTCCGCAGTCAATCATATCCATCCCGCCGATGATGCGGCAGTCCACATAACAGCCGGGAAACGTCGGCGCAGAGGTAAACACCAGAATATCCAGCGGGTCGCCGTCCAGATAGCGCGTTTCCTCCACAAAACCATACTCCGCCGGATAGTACACGGAGGAATACAGCACCCGGTCCAGTTTGATTTTACCGGTCTTTTCATCCACCTCGTACTTATTGCGGCTTCCCATGGGGATTTCAATGCGTGCTTCGACTACTCTCATGTTCCCATGCTAGCAGAGCCGGCCAACGTCGTCAAGTTGATTTTGCCCCACGACTCTTCGCCGGTATGCTTTTCGCGCGGACATACCGCAGCAGGCACATAAAACAGAGAGGAGAAACAGCCACCCATTTCTGAGCTGCGAATGACGCTATGCCCTCAGACTGGTGCTGACAATCAAATTACCCCTTGGGGGACGAAGCCATGAGCAGAACAGGAATCGGCAGAAACACCGGAATCAGGCCCGCCAGCTCCCGCAGGGAAATCTCCCACAACACCCAACAGGCACCAACCGGAAACAGCACAGCGGCCACGATATACAGGATTCGGGCAACGGCATGACAAAGCCCCGAGCGCCGCGACAGGCACGTCAGTATTCCCGCTGCCGCCAGGCTGCACAACAGGGCTTTTGCCAACACGACACCCGCAGATATCCACTTACCATGGCTATACGCCTCCGCATCAAGCGTCAACCCGAAACTCAGCCCTAAATACGGCAAAAACATCAACAAGTGCCTCCCCGCCTCCCCAAGTGGGGACAGCTGCGTGTCTGCAGCCCGCAGGCGCAGCAATCCATACAGCAGCAACGACAAGGGCAATAAGGACAGCAACACCCCCACCCGCTCGAAAAGAGCATCCCGGCAAAAAATCAGGCTCAGCACCGCCAGTATCCCGCATGTCAGCAGGACATGTGCCATAAGCGGGGAATGATGATTCAGCCGCAACAGCAGCTTCGCCATTCCGGCCGTCAGCAAAACCACAAGGACGTATAGCAACACATAAACACCCACAAAGGTCGGCAGCGTTATCATCCAATCTGCATCCGCAACGACGATGAGAAGCGCCGGCACCAGCACCGTCCACATCCACGGCAACCAGGCCAACAGGGAGCAGTACATAAGCTCCCGCCAACCGGGCACGGGAAACACCCGGGGCTTATCTTCAACGGAAGGCGATATCGGAAAGGGGGCTTCAGTCATATGTTCAAGAAAGGGACGACAGAGCTCGATTCTTTGTCACCAGTATAACGAAAAGGATGGCAGTAGGAGCAAACCCGGGAACAAAAGCCAGGAACTCCCCATAATGATTCGGGCACGTGCACGGAAAAAATACGGGAATCGATGTCAGGAAAGCAGCCACCGGCACAAAGAGAACACGACGAAGCGGCATTATTGGCTTTCTCTCCTGCAACAGACTCATTCCGAGAACACTTAACACGCCAGCATGCAGCAGGAAGCAGACGCAGAAGGTGATGAGGCCATAGACCAGCATAGTCAGGGATTCCATTCCCCCCAATACCCCGATTCCCATACAGGGAAGAACCGCGAACACGGCACAAGAGAAAAGAGAACGCTCTTTCTCAGGAGCAGACGAAAGCTTCGGACAACTTATGCTCATGAGGTGTTGAGCCAGTATTCCGGTCGGTAACAGCGCCGTCGCGCAGAGGGCAACAGCCCGCACCACCGGCATTCCTCCATACCATAAATCAAGCAGCAGGAGAGCGCACACCGAACAGATGAACACGGCAATCCCCCACCACCGTGTGACACGAATCAGCCCCCATACCATCGCCAGAAGCGCAGACAACACCGCCCATCCTCCCAGAATATACAGGCCGCAGTACATCAGGTATTCGGGTATTTCATCCGGGGACAGAGAGTTCATACCTGCCACTCCCCCTATGTAGGCCATCCCGGTCATCGGAAATACAGCCCAAACGGCAGACGACCACAGCGCCCGGAAGCCGTTCCGCAACGCCGGAGGCGGGGATACTCTGTTTGGATGAATCGGGGTCATGATGGCTCCGTTTTTTGCTCAGTCGAGCGATTTTCCAGCAGATAAAGGAGGAGGATAGCCGTGGGAGCAAGCCCCAGCGCATAGGAGGACAGCATAAAACCTCTCGCACACATACACATGAACGAGCACGCCAGCAGGTGGGACGCAAGGAAGATAAACAACACTCGCCGCACCGGCGAGCTGCCGCCCCGGCTCCCCTGTGCACAAAAGCTCAACAGGTACAGCCCCAACAGGATGAAGAGCGGAAAAGCACCAGCACTCCCGGAGCATGCCCATACGAGCATCCCCGTCGGAATCAGGCTCTGCAAGATGCAGGCCGGGCGGGAATCCCGCCACCAATACCACTCGTGACGGCGTCCCGTACTCAGACGGATGAGCCGCCGGAGCAGCAGCCACCACAGGACAACACCCGCCACGATGAGGAAGCCAGCCCCGCCCGGCAACAGCAGGCACGTGAGCATCAACAGCAACCCCAGTCCCGACGGCAGCACCTCCCGCAGAAACGGAAATCTCTTCACCGCACGGCGAAACAGTTTCAGCAGCAGATAAATCAGACCAGTGAGCACCGGACAGGCAAGTATGGGAGCTCCGCAGAGGAAACAGATTTCATCCACGCTCGCGCCACCACCATGTGCACAGTCAACCAGAGCCGTAACATGCAGCATCCCGGCCGCGGGTGCCAACGACAGCAGAATGCAGATGAACAGGTTGCCGCGCAGGGCACGGGGAAACGGCGGCCGGACGACCTGCGGCTTTCTTTCGGCGGTGATTTTCCGGCGCCAGCGCTGCCGTTCCAGAAAAAGCACCGGAACATGCGCCATGAAGAGCACGAACGCCACTGGCCCCCACCACGGGCCACCGTTTCCTCCTGCCCCCTCAGTCCAATAAATCACAAGGTAAGGAGCGCTCAGCAACAGCGAGGCACTAAAAACGAAGAAGCAGCGCGTTCGAAGCGAGCCCAAATCCGCCCCCCGCAGCAAGCGCCATGCTGTGGCAGCCGTTGTCACCCCCGCCAGCAGGTAAGGCCCGGTGATGATGAAAGGAAATTCCGGGAACGCCCGCGGTTCCCACACAAGCCAACCACATAACAACATAACGGGCAGCGGAGCCGCCGCCATCAGGGCATCCACCAGCAAGAAACGGAACGTCTGCACCGGCTCCGATGCGGTCGGCGGCTCCTGTTCGTTTACTGTTTCCTCTTTCTGCTCCATACACATATATTAATCCTGCTGAGTAGACAATCCGCAGAAAAATCTGCAAAAAAGAGAAAATAATCGTCTCACCGGTGGCGCACTGTCACATTCCATCGGAATTGTAACAAATCGGCCATGTTCAAGGATGGGGGGCAACTCAAGTTCTGTTACCATGCGCTTGTTATACCATACGGCGCTTATTTTGTGAATTCAAAAGCGGAGTCATATCGACTTTTTAGAAATGACCTCAACATGACTCCGGCAGGCACAAGTGCCTGCCGGAGTTTTGCTGAACACAGACTTTAATTTGAGGTCGAGAAGAAAGAAAAAGATTGCTACTTCTGCGACTCCTTTCCTTTATCTGACTTATTGTTTTTATTTTTAGAAGACTTTTTTCCGGATTTGTTTGCGGAATCAGCCTTTGTCCTGTTAGCGGCCTCATCATTTCCGGCTTCTTCTGCCTTTCCGGCTTCTTCTGCTTTCTTAGCTTCTTCTGCTTTCTTAGCTTCTTCGGCTTTCTTAGCTTCTTCGGCTTTCTTAGCTTCTTCGGCTTTCTTAGCTTCCTCGGCTTTCTTAGCTTCTTCGGCTTTCTTAGCTTCCTCGGCCTGCTTTTGGCGATCAAGAGTTGCTTTTAAGAGCTCCTCTGCCTGCTTATTCCCTGCAGTAGCGGCCTTGCGCCACCACTCCATGGCAGATTCAGCATTTTTCTCCACCCCGCGGCCTTCATCCAGCATACGCCCGTATTCCACCATGGAGGGCACATGGCCGTCATTGGAATTCTTCTCCAGGATTTCAGCCGCAGCGGCTTCGTTTTTATCCACTCCCTTGCCGTTGAGCAGACAAAGAGCAAACTCAAACCGACCTTCCAGACTACCGCGCTTCGCGGAAATGGCAAACTGGGCAGCTGCCACCTTATCATCCTGCACCACGGCATGCCCTTTGGCGGCACAGAGCCCCAGATAATAGGGAGCCTGTGGGTGATTCAAATCACGAGCACGCTGCCAGAGCTGCACAGCCGCCACGGGGTCATGCTTTACCCCGATTCCGGTATCAGAGCAAATGCCCAGCATGTAAATAGCTTCTGCGTGATTATGCTTAGCAGCTTTTTGGAAACACTCCACAGCCAGCGTTGGGTTCTTATCCATCCCCGTACCGGTGAAGGCAAACTTGCCCAAACGGCAGAGCGATTCCGGGAGATTGTGTTTGGCGGCAGCGGAAAAATACTCCACAGACTGCTTGAAATCCTGCTTGGTTCCGATACCGGCAGCACAGGCTTTGCCCATGAATTCCTGAGCACGCGGATTTCCCAGCTGTGCGCCCTTACGGGCACTCTCAACTGCTTTTTCCGGATTTTTCTCAGTACCGAAGCCTAAATCATAACACTCTGCCAGGTGAAAACAGGCCAGAGCATTCTGTTGTTCCGCAGCGGCGGAGAACAGCTCAAACGCTTTCTCCGGACTCTTTTCGCAGCCACCGAGCCCGCGACAGTGGGCAAGCCCCAGCATCGTCATCGAGGCAGCATGCCCCTTTTCCGCAGCTTTCTTCCACCACTCGCAGGCAACTGTCGCATCTTTTTTCATGCCACCGCGCCCGGCATCTGCATAGCCCCCCAGCAGATACATCGCATCTGCATGACCGGCTTCAGCAGCCTTCTTCCACCACTCCACCGCCTTGGCAGAATCGCCGGGAGTATTGGTTTCCCTGTCTCCCTCCAGACAGCGCTGCGCCATCTGCATCATCTCATCCGGGGTCTGCGGCTGTGGTTCTGCTTCAACCTTCTGCTCTGCCACAGGTACTTGCTCCGGGGCTTTTTCCGCTGCTTTTGTCCCTTCATCCGTGCAGGAGCACGGTATCACGCAACCTGTCATTGCCATCATCATCATTAGCTTTCTCATCATGTTTAATCTTTCAAAAAAAGTCTGCCCCGGAACCGGGTGCCCGGGGCAGACTGAATGTTTTTTATGGCTAGGAATGGTTTAGAACGAGTACTTCACACCCACGCTACCACCCACACTGGTCTGTTCGGAACGGAACTCGGAAGTCACGTTACCGAAGATACCCGTCTGCTGACCGATGGGCAACAACACCCCGGCATTGAGGCGCAGACCAATGGTGCCGGCCTCGGGGCCAACCAATTCATAGGTCTGACCACCTCCGATGAACATATTGTTCACCTTGGGTGTATTATCACCGGCTTCGGCCACGGCCATTACGTCGAGGTTGAAGTAACCGGGGTTATCCTTGGCGCCGAACTCGTAGGTGTAACGAGCACCGATACCGAAGGTCAGGCTGGCGACATCATCGAACTCAGCATTCACACCGGCATTGCCGAGACCGGATTCGGTCATACCGTCAATCTGGGCGAAAGTGGCTTCAGCCATCACCACGGAACCAAGGCGGTGACCGTCATCAGACTTGATCAGATCGTACGCCATCTCATAGGACATGTTGATGGCAACTGCGCTCGTGGAGCCTTCTGCACGGCCGGCAAAGCTGTGACCGGGTGCATTCACGCGCACATCTCGCTCAGTATCGAAGTTGATGAAGGATGCACCGATTGTACCGGTCTGGCTCAGACGCTTACCCTTGTGCATCATGGCAAGGTCAACGTAGATGAACTCACCATCCATGTTCACATCGCCGCACTCTGCATCAGCATAACTGAAGGCGAAGGAGGAACCGAAGGTCCAACCGTTGTACAGCGCGTGAGCTATGGCTACCATGCCGCCGAAGCTGCTGCGGGTGTAATCTCCGCAGTTCTCATCGCCGGACAGCTCAGCCGTACCACCTGTTACAGAAGCAGAGATAGCAGAGGACTGCACACCCGGAATGATACCATTCTCATCATAACGACGCTGCACGTCGGCATTCAGAGCTTTCATGGTTGCACGCAGGGTCTGCATGTGTTCCTTGGCATCCTCAGCAATGGCTTTCTGAAGCCCGGCCAGCCCGGCACCACTCAGCGAATCCAGTGCAAGCTTGGCATCTGCCTCACTGCGGGTGTGACCCAGAGCGTCCAGCACATCAGCCAACGGGCTGTCAGCGGGAACACCTGCCGGGTTGATGGAGGCAAGCGCATCAGCCGTTGCGGACTGATTCTGCGTCTTGTTTTCCGCACCCTTGTAGTTCTTGCTCAGCACCAGATCCACACCATCGGCCGTATTCTCAATGTGAGCATTGAGCGTATCCATGCTGTGGGTCACATCCTCATTGGCACCGCTGGTCACGCTGCCGGAGATGATGTTGATGCGGGTCTGATCAGCCACAGAGCCTTCAGCTGCAACACTGGTGGGAGCCATGGCGATGCTTGCACCGTTCAGATCCACCTTACCGGAAACCACCGTCGTGTCAGCCTTGCGGGCAGCCAGGTCGACATTTGTCTCCAGCGTGCCGGCGGCATCAGACTTCAGGTTATCAGCCGTCACGGAACCGATAGCGGAACCGGCCACGCTCATGGTAGCACCCTTCAGGGCAACACTGCCGAGCTTGGCACCGTCAGCAGCAGCCAGCGTGGAAGCATCCACATTGACCGCACCGCCGGTCAGGTCGGTGTTACCGGCAAGCTCCAGCGTATCACCGCCGGTCTTGTTGATGGTACCCGTACCCGTTACCGCACCACCGGCGAACTTCACGCCCTTACCGGCATCCAGCGTGCCCTGTACGGCTACACCGTTGGTACCGGTGAGAGTGGTATTCGCAGCAGCAATCGTACCGTCAAGCGTCAGCTTATCACCGGCTGTTACATCAGCACCGGAGATAGCGGAACCGGCAGCCCCCTTCAGGGAGATGCTCTTGCCGGCAGTCGTGCTGCCTGCAATGCTCACCACACCGTCAGCACTGATATCGGCATCTGCGGCAAAGCCCTCAGGTGTCACGCTCAGCGCGCCGGTCTTCAGACTCCGAGCCTTCGCACCGCTCATGACTGCGGAGCCGGAGGTCACATCACCCATCACCGTACCGATTGCAGCGCTCACCTTACCGGAAGCCGTGATATCACCGGTCACCGCCTGAGCCAGCGTCACATTATCAGCCTTGCTGATAGATGCAATGTCAGCACCGTTGGTGGCCGTTACATCACCGTTCACAGACAAGTCTCCCGTGGAACCGCCGGTAATTACTGCGGAAGCAGCACCGCTCACGGAACCGATGGAGGAACCGGTTGCAACCAAATCGCCCGTCATGGTCATATCCTTGGCGGAGGAATTCGTCAGCGTCACATCACCGGCGGTGACAGCGGCATTAATCACGGCGTTGTCACCGATGACAGAATCAGCAGCAAGCGTCTCAGCCGTCACCGAGGCATTGCTGATGTCAGCAGCACCGCTTACATTCAGCGAATCTGCAACCAGTTCACCGTCGAGCAGATCCATACTGTCAGCACTGATTGCTGCGGCGTTTACGTTACCCTCTGCATACAGTGCTCCAGCATTGACGTCACCGTTAATCCAGGCACCATCGAAGAGGCTCACTTCATCACCACTTACGCTATCAGAGATAAAGGAATCTGCAATAGTTACATCCTTACCGTTTACCGAGCCGTCTACTCTGGATGCGAGATCAATGACAACATCATCACCCGTCACATCACCTGTGGTAGCGCGCTTCATGTTAACCGTCTCAGCTGCCACATTGCCGACAATTTCTGCGTCGGTAATCATGGCTGCAGCAGCCGTTACATCTCCGTTGACGGAACCACCGCTGATAATAGCGGAATCCGTTGCCGTCACGACTCCGGTTACGGCATCGTTAAGGATCACGTCCTTAGCGGAAACCGCACCGGCAGCAGCATTATCTACAGATACCGTACCGATTGCCGTCACGTCGCCCACCACGGCACCACCATCAATAGTGGCATTTCCGTTGTCAGCTGTCACGGCACCGGCCGTACCACCCGTCATGTCAACGGAGTCAGCTGTCACCGTTCCGGTGATTTCCGTGCCGGTGATGCTTACCGCACCGTCGGTCACGTTCACATTACCGGAGACAGAGCCACCCGTGAGCGATGCATCCGTATCGGCTTCCACATTGCCGGTGACAGTGGCACCGTTGGTGTTCACCACAGCGCCGTCAAGCGTGCCGGTCTGGGCGTTCTCCACGGAAACCGTTCCGCTGGCCGTCACGTCACCCACCACGGCACTGCCATCAATGGTGGCATCGCCATTGTCGGCCGTTACGTCGCCCGCAGTACCGCCCGTCATGGCAACGGAGTCGGCTGTCACCGTTCCGGTGATTTCCGTTCCGGTGATGCTTGCTGCACCGTCGGTCACGTTTACATTACCGGAGACAGAGCCACCCGTGAGCGATGCATCCGTATCGGCTTCCACATTGCCGGTGACAGTGACATCGTTGGTGTTCACCACAGCGCCGTCAAGCGTGCCGGTCTGGGCGTTCTCCACGGAAACCGTTCCGCTGGCCGTCACGTCACCCACCACGGCACCACCATCAATGGTGGCATCGCCATTGTCGGCCGTCACGCCGCCCGCAGTACCGCCCGTCATGTCAACGGAGTCGGCTGTCACCGTTCCGGTGATTTCCGTTCCGGTGATGCTTGCTGCACCGTCGGTCACGTTTACATTACCGAAGACGGAGCCATCCGTGAGAGATGCATCCGTAGCAGCTTCCACATTACCGGTGACAGTGGCACCGTAGGTGTTCACCACAGCACCGTCAAGCGTGCCGGTCTGCGCGTTCTCCACGGAAACCGTTCCGCTGGCCGTCACGGTACCCACCACGGCACTGCCATCAATGGTGGCATCGCCATTGTCGGCCGTCACGTCGCCCGCAGTACCGCCCGTCATGTCAACGGAGTCGGCTGTCACCGTTCCGGTAATCTTCGTACCGTCAATGGTCGCAGCACCGTCGGTCACGTTTACATAGCCGGAAACTGTTCCACCCGTGAGAGATGCATCCGTATCAGCTTCCACATTGCCGGTGACGGTGGCACCGTTGGTGTTCACCACAGCGCCGTCAAGCGTGCCGGTCTGGGCGTTCTCCACGGAAACCGTTCCGCTGGCCGTCACGTCACCCACCACGGCACCACCGTCAATGGTGGCATCGCCATTGTCGGCCGTCACGATGCCCGCAGTACCGCCCGTCATGTCAACGGAGTCGGCTGTCACCGTTCCGGT
>SUVN01000002.1 GCA_015061985.1 Akkermansiaceae bacterium | reverse complement strand
CCTACCTCCTCGCCCCCACACCACCCCCATCAGCCATCCAACTCTCCACCGGCGGAGCCTACAAACCCAACGACCGCCACACCATCACCCCCGGCTGGAACCAATTCACCGCCACCGCCAACTGGCGCACCATGCCCTACATCGGCATCCAATGCACCGGCAACCACCCATGCACCATCTTAGCAATGCAACTCGAATAACTACGGCATAACACACACCACACCTTGCACATCCACCTGCTATCTGCTACAATCCACCCGCTCCCGGTGCACCGCAAGGCGCAGCAAATCCCCCGGCGAGCGGGCATCCGCCCGGCACAGACTGACACCCTGCGCCTTATCAACCCACATTATACAAAAACCGTATATGGATGTACTCATTTGTATAGTGAAAGCCACGTACTACTTGCTGGGTAGTCTGGTTTTCGCAAGAAAGCTATTCGACAAGCAATAGTGCGTAGCCCTGAGCCCGCCCTTTCGGGGGCGGGCTCTTGTATCTTCCCTGTATTCGGGCAAAAAATCAGAATTCGCTTGACATTCCCACCGAAACCTGCTTATATAAGGTCAGTACATCCAAGCAAGCCAAACCGCCGTCAACGGTGAAGCTTGCCACCATCAATCGCCCCCGATTGATTTTCTGAACGCTCGCAGCCTCCGCACCTGCGAGCGTTCGTCCTTCGTAATTCGCACATCGTACTTCCCGTCAACTCCTCCAGAACTCCTCCAGAACTCCTCCAGAACTCCTCCACGTCCGGCACTACATCCACATCGTCCTTCGTACTTCGTAAATCGTACTTCTCAAATCTCCGGCAACCCCATCGCCGCCCCCCGCAACTGCTCCGCCGTAGGCCGCAAATACACCGCATGCACCTCAGCAGACTCATGCCCCACCAACTCCATCGCCATACCCTGGGAAACACCATTCGCATGCAACATCGTCACCACCGTAGCGCGGAGACAATGAAACGTCTTACTATGCCACGTCCTGCGCTTCCCCTGACCACCGCCAGACTGCAAACCGATACCATGCAGCCGCACCAACTGAGTAAACTCCTGACTCGGATTTGAATGCACCCGCAACCGGGGCAACACCCATACCGCCGCATCACCACCCAGCCCCTGCGCCCATTCGTAGCGCGCACGCGCCCACTCATAAAACCCCGCCAGCATAGGCTGCTGCAACCGGCGCCCCGTCTTACCCGTAGTCATATTCACCACCCGGCGCTCCCAATCAAACTGCTCCCAGCGCAACGAGCGAATATCCCCCAGCCGCTGCCCGAACGTCCCCAGACAACAGCGTACCGCCGCCGCCCACTCATCCGGCAACTTCTCCACCAGCACCTGCACCTCCTGCGGAGAAAACGCCTCATGGAGCACCCGTTCCTCCTTAGAATCCGGTGGCACAGAAACCCTATCACAAGGATTCCTGGCAATCAACTCCGCATCCAGCGCCCAATTAAACGCCGCACGCAGCACATAGAGCCCATGCTTAACCGTCTTACAGCGCACCTCAGCCCGCCTATCCGTCACCCATTGCTTAATATCGGCCCGTGTCACCAAGCGCGCCGGCTCAAGAGCGCGCTTACCCAACCAATCACAGAACAGCGCATACGTCGTCCTGGCATTATTATAAGTAGAAACCGACAAACGCCCCAACTTCCCCGCCAGCATCTTATCGAACAACTCCCTTACCGACAAATTATCCGCGCGCACCGCCTCCGCCAAAGACTCCTGAGCGAACGCCTGAGCCACAACAAGAGCCCTATTTTTCGCCTGCACCTTAGACAACCGTTCCCCCCTGAACATCCCCCCGGCCACCGGCACCTTAGTAGACCTCTTAAGCCTCACGCCATTAGACAAAGACCACTGCGCCACCCAGAACGGAGACTTGGCATCCACCACCAGCCCGACACTCACAACATGATACTTATTCATAAATTGCTAAATTAGATAAACTCGCTCATATTCGCTCAACGATTCGCGCACATTTCGCTCAAACCGCTGCGCTAATTTAGCAACATAGAACAACAAAAAGCAAGAGCAATAAGCACTTGCGCTAATTAGCACTCAACAAGAAAGCAGTCCCGACGGGAATCGAACCCACATCTGCCCTTTAGGAGAGGGCCGTTCTATCCATTGAACTACGGGACCGGATGGAAAAATTACGAGAATGCGGCGCGGACGCGTTCGAGCTGATCCGGGGTGAGGATGGGAGAGAGTTCAGAAAGCATACGGGCGAAGTATTCCGGACGAGTCCAGCCGTGGAGGGGCTGTACATCCGGCTTCGCAAATGCCCAGGTGGGTACGGGCATGACCACATCCAGCACGTACGGGGCCGCGGCACCCATGCGGCAGAGGGCGGCAGTCGCCTGCTCTGCAAGGCCGTGGTACAGGCTCAGCAGGGTGAGCACCCAGGTGCAAGCCGGGCGATTGGCGGCGAGGGTCAGTTCCTCCAGCATATCGGCCAAACGATCCTCGCTCAGCAGCTCCAGCGGCTTGAGCAGAGGAAGCACTCGCATATCCGCCATGCTGAGGACTGCTTCCAGCAGCGTGATGGGAGCATCCTCGTTGCTGCGCAGCTGCTCTACCAGGCACTGCACGCCGGCAAGTTTTTCCTCCGGGCCGGGCTGTGCCAGGGTGGCCATACAGAGGGCGGCTTTGCGGCTGAGGGCTGCATCCGGTTCCTCTGTGGCATAGGGCAGCAGGGCTTTCCAGCCTTCCCCCTTGCGCCCACTGATGAAGCGGGTGAACTGTGCCAGGCTCGCCTTGCGGGCAGCAGGCGTGGTCTTTTCTGCAAAAATGCGGTAAATATCCAGGTTTTCTTTCTGCTTTTCCTCGTCATTGCTGGCCATCAGGGCGCAGGCCATCATGGCCAGCGGCCACTGGTCGGCACCGATTTCATGCACACGCACGGGGTCGTGAGCCATGGCAGCGAGACGCTCCAATTCGGAAAGGCTGGAGAAGTTGTCCTGGAAGATACCCATAACGCAGGAAGAAGATAGTATTACAGGGAGGGCATCACCGGGCCGCGGGGTCCCTCACCGGGCTGTGCCGGGGTGGTCAGACCGAAAGGATCTGATTCGGATGCCGGGGAGGATGAGGGGGCGGCTGCGGGGACATCACCGAAAGGATTGAGCGAATCCTGAGCCGGAGCATTGATGGGTGCAACGGGACGGGGGGCATCCACATCCAGCAGGAGGAGCCGCATCTCTACCGTCTTGGCAGACACGAGGGCACTGGTCTCGCACTTGGTGCGCGCCTGCTCGTAGTACCCGCGGGCTGCTTGTTTGTCACCGCCGGCCGCTGCCAGGTCACCCAGCGTCACATAACCAAGAGCCATGTAGGGAGAATCGCCCATCTGCACAAGCTTCTGCCAGGCGGCAGAGGATTCTTTCTCCTTACCCTCCTGCATGAGGTGGGAGGCGATGGCCACCTGAGCGCGGGCAGCAATCAGGGGATTGGATGAACTATCGGCCAGCTGCTGAAGAGAGGCCAGAGCCTCGGTCTTCTTCTCACCACCCAACAGGGAAAGGGCGCGCAGCAGTTCTGCTGTGGCGGCAGAGGGGGTGCCGGCATAATCTTCTGACAGGGATTTCAGGGCGGCGGCATCATAAGCTGAGGGGGCAGCCACTGCACCGGGCTCCGTTGCCTTGAACACCTGCATGGCGCAGGCAGAGGCCTCGTTGCGATGGTCGTTGCGGTGAGAGAAATAAGCAATGATGCAGGCCGCTGCCACGCTCAGGCCGATACCGCCCCACATCAATTTCTTGTAGTGGGCGTTCAGGAAAATCTCGTGCTTAGAGGGTCCGATTTCAATCTCGCCGATGGCCTTAATCTCCTCGGGAGAAAGGGGGCGGATATCATCATCGTTTCTGGTTTTGTCGTCCATGGTTCAGGATCTGTATATATCGTTGAGCATGTGGATACGATCCACGTCGAAATAGTTATTGATACCGAGATTGCGGTAAATCTTCAGCGTTGCCCGCGAGCGGTTGAGGGTATAGAAGTGAATACCGTCCACATCCGCATCCAGCAGTTCACCGCACTGGTTGCTGGCGTAATTGATACCGATACGCTCGATGGATTGCTTATCCCCCCCGGCGCGGAGCATCGCCTTGAGCAGACGGGCGGGGAAATTGGTCCCGGCCGACAGTTCTGCCATGCGGTTCATGCCGGAAATGGTGGTCACGGGCATGATACCGGCAATAATCGGCACATCAATACCCATGAGGCGGCATCTGTCCCGATAATCAAAGAAGGCGTGGTTATCGAAGAAGAGCTGCGTGCAGATGTAGTCCGCGCCCTCATCCAGCTTGGCTTTCAGGTAATCCATCTCCTTGAGGCGATTGCGCGAGTCAGGATGGCCCTCCGGGAATCCGGCAACACCGATGGTCAGCCGGAAGGGGAAGCGCTGGCGCTCCTCCCATGCGCGGATGAAGCGAACCAACTCTGAGGCATGGTGAAATGCCTCGCGAGTCAACGCCGCAGGAGCATTGCGGGGAGGGTCACCGCGCAGCGCCATGATGGCACGCGCTCCGGCGTTAATATATCCGTGGAGTATTTCCTCCAGCTCCTCCTCGGTATGCCCCACACAGGTGAGGTGCGGCACGGTGGGAATACCGCGGTTCTGCAAATCAGTCACTACTTCGCGAGTGAGTCGACGAGAACCGCCCCCTGCCCCATAGGTAACACTCACAAAGCTGGGTCGGAAGTCACGGAGTTCCAGAATGGTATTGGTGAGAGCCTGAGCACCTTCCGGCGTTTTGGGCGGGAAGAACTCAAACGAGAAGCTCGGTACATGCCCGAACAAAGCTCTGGATGAATCGGAACTCATGGTTGGCACGAAAAAAGAAATATCACTCGATGGGGGTGAGTGCAGCATCCACCTCCGGCAGCTGATTAGTCGGTGTCTGCTGCGGGGTCGGTTGCTGCTCCGGGTTACCGAAGTTGCCCACATCCTGCAGACGCAGCTGTTTGCTGCTCTCAAAGGGCGAAATAATCACCTCATCACCCTCGCGCGGGGTCGGAATTTCCATCTGAGGCATGGAGGAACCGAAATCTGCCTGCTTGATGGTGGCACTGAACTGCCCGGACTCCGGGTCATTACCATCAACCACGGCTTCGCAGATGAGCTTACCCTCGCGGCGAACGGCCACTTCCAACCCCTCGGTGATGGGGGTATCTGCCTGAGGCTGGAAGAGAATGACATTCCATTCGGCATCAAACCCTTTCACCTGCCCCAGCACGATAGGCTGATTTTCCTCCTCCCGCGCGGCCTGAGCAGCAGCCTGAGCTTCACGCTCTTCCTGTTTGCGCTTAGCGGACGCGATAACGCTGATTTCCTCAGCCTCATTGATAGCCTGTTCGCGCTGGCGCTCGCTCTCTTCGGCAGCGTCACGGGCATCTTTCACCTCCTGCGTATCGGTTTCGGGAGCCAGCTGTTCCATGCGGAGGCGATGGTCGTATTCCCGCTGCTCATACTCCTTGCTTTTCATCGTGGTCTGGTAAACATTGTAGCGCTCCTGCTGCTGCGGCAGCAACACGGTCACGGCATAGAACATCAGCCCCACCGTCAGGCAGAAAAGCACCAGAATTGTCACACGAAAACCGTTCATGTGCGCAAGTATAGCAAAAAAGATTGGGCTTTCAAGAAAAGAATCTGTCACAAAAGCGGTAGTTTTTGGCCTACAGCCTCGTTTTGCACTTGCAAATTGCCGCGCCCATCTATATAACACCTGTATAGATATGATGAATCTGCCAAATATCCTTACTCTCTGCCGCATTGCTCTGGTCATACTCTACACTGCTGTGCTGGCGGTGGATGGGTTGCCGCATGAGGGAGTCAACGCAGTAACTGCCGGCTGGTTCAGCCCGATTTCCGTCACCGCCTGCATTGCCCTGTGGGCGTTTGTCGTGGCCGCCATCACTGATTTTCTGGACGGCTACCTCGCACGCAAATACAATCTGGTGACAGACTTCGGCAAACTGATGGATCCGCTTGCAGACAAAATTCTGGTCTGCGCAGCATTCATTTATCTGACCTATGTGGACATGTGCCCGTTCTGGGTCACCATCATCATTATTTTCCGAGAATTTCTGGTGACCGGACTGCGCCAACTGGCTGTCACCAAGGGGTGTGTGATAGCTGCCGACTGGTGCGGCAAATGGAAGACCGGGGCTCAGCTTGGGTTCTGCATTGCCTGCATGGTTCCTCTGGCTTACGGCGGCAACCTGCCTGAACCGCTCCGCACGCTGAGCATCGGGCTGGGCGGCGAACTGACGCGCGGTATTTTCCTGTGGCTGAGTGTCCTGTTGACTGCCGGCAGCGGCATCAACTACTGCATTCAGGGTCGCAGATTCCTCTCCTGATATCGATTTTTTCCATCCAGCTCAACGAAACGGGCGGCATCCGTAAAAGATGCCGCCCGTTCTGTTTTATTGAAATACAGCGGATTATTTGCTGTGGATATTCAGCATCTGAGCATAGGTGGGAACCGGCCAGAGGTCGGCATCCACAATGGCTTCCAAGGCGTCCACCGTCACGCGGGCGGCCTCCATAGCCGCGCACATGTCAGCAGGCTTGCCGGAAGCGATAGCTGACTCCAGTGCGGCAACCTTGTCCGGCAGCTCGTCATAGAGCGCACCCACGGATTCTGCCTTGGCGATGGCCGCCTTGAGTCCTACCTTGAGTCCTGCCGCCTTGATAGCGGCAATCGTACCGCAAATCTGGGTCATCTGAGCAGCGACAGCCGGCAGGTAGATGGTCTGGAGCATGTTGAGACAAGTCTTAGCCTCAATGTCGATAATCTTCTCGTAGTTCTCTACCTGGATTTCCTTGCGGGCGAGAAGCTCTGCGCGGGAAAGCACGCCGTACTTCTCCATGAGCTCCAGAGCGGCGGGGGAGGAAAGCACCTCCAGCGCCTCCGGGGTGCTCTTGATATTGGGCAGACCACGGCGGGCGGCTTCCTCCACCCACTCCTCAGAATAGCCGTTACCGTTGAAGATGACACGGTCGTGGCGGGTGACGATATCCTTGAGCAGGGCGGAAACCACGGAGTTGAACTCCGGCTTGCCGGCGTATGGCTCCAGGTAGGTGGCCACTTCATCGAGAGTTTCGGCCATCATGGTGTTGAGCACCGCCATGGGCCAGGCACAGGTCTGGGAGGAGCCGACGGCGCGGAACTCAAACTTGTTGCCGGTAAAGGCAAAGGGCGAGGTTCGGTTGCGGTCGGTAGTATCCTTCGGCAGCTCCGGCAGGATATCCACCCCCAGCTCCATCATGGTCTTGCTGCAGGAGCTCTTGGCACCGCCGTGTTTAATCTGGTCAATGATGTTGGTAAGGTCATCCCCCAGGAAGATAGAGATGATGGCGGGCGGGGCTTCCTGAGCGCCGAGGCGGTGGTCATTGCCGGCCTTGGCGGTAGAAGCACGCAGCAGGGCAGCATGGCGATCCACCGCCTGGATGACACAGGCCAGGAACGTGAGGAAGAGGATGTTGCTGTGCGGGGTCTTGCCCGGGCTGAACAGGGAACCAAGCTCCGGGGTGGAAAGCGACCAGTTGTTGTGCTTGCCGGAGCCGTTCACACAGGCGTAGGGCTTCTCATGCAGCAGACAGACCAGATTGTACTTGAGTGCCTGGCGCTGCAGGATGTCCATAATCATGACGTTATGGTCTACAGCCACATTATTGGGCTCGAAGAGCGGGGCCAGCTCAAACTGACCGGGAGCCACCTCGTTGTGACGGGTCTTGGCCGGCACACCCAGCACCCAGAGGGCATGGTCAACGGAGTTCATGAACTCCAGCACACGTTCCTTGATAGAGCCGAAATAGTGGTCCTCCATCTGCTGATGCTTGGGCGGCAGACAACCGAAGAGCGTGCGCCCGGTCTCGATGAGATCCATGCGCTGCTGGTACAAATCGCGGTCTACGAGGAAATACTCCTGCTCTGCCCCCAGATTCACGTCCACATAGCTGGGATTCACGCCAAAGCAGTTCAGCAGGCGGGTTGCCTGACGGCTCACAGCCGCCATGGAACGCAGCAGCGGCGTCTTCTTGTCCAACGCCTCACCCGTATAGGAGCAGAAAGCTGTAGGAATGCACAGTGTCGCCGTGTTGGCCGTGCGCTTGATGAATGCCGGGCTGGTGGGATCCCACGCCGTGTAACCGCGAGCCTCAAAAGTGGCGCGAATGCCGCCGGAGGGGAAAGAGGAGGCATCCGGCTCTGCCTGAATGAGATTCTTGCCAGTAAACTCGCATATCATGCCCCCCTTGCCATCCGGCTCCACAAAGGAATCATGCTTCTCTGCCGTGGCATCCGTGAGCGGGTGGAACCAGTGGGTGTAGTGCGTAGCGCCTTTGGAAAGCGCCCATTGCTTCATCGCCTGCGCCACCTCATCCGCAATGCTGGTATCAAGCTTGCCGCCCTTGCGAACGGTAAGCATCATCTTCCTGAATGCGCTCTTGGAGAGATATTTCTCCATGGCTTTGATGCCGAAGGTATCGCTGCCATACAGGGCCTCGAGTGCCTCTACTGAGTCGGTAATGGTCGGTGTTTCCATTGCGTGATATCTGAGGGATGGTATACGATGCAGCAAGGCGTTATCATACACCCTGCGCGGGTATTATATCTGATTTTTCACCACATAGCAAACCTCTTTTCGCATCCGAATCGCTATTTTGAAGGAATTTTCATTGATTGGGCCCATAATCATGCGTACCTCAAAGTTTGGGTAAAGGGTTCGGCAAATGGGAAATTGTGGGGGGGAAGATGTGCGGGCAAGCCCGCACGTGAAATTGCCCTGACGGGCAGTGAAATTCTCGCCTGCGGCTCGAGCGAAATTATCCACTATGTGGATAGCGAAATTACCGCCGTCCCGGCGGTAGTGAAAAAGAATGGCAGCCCGCAGGGCTGCGGAATTCTATCACTGCTGCCGGAGGCAGCAATTTCGCTGGCTCGCCAGAGCCAATTTCGCTCGGCGAAAGCCGAATTTCACTCGAGCCGCAGGCGAGAATTTCACTTCGCTCTTCAGAGCGAATATCTCCCCTACAACTTCCCATTTGTTGAGAAGCTCTTTGGGACACATATGAACCATAATTAGCCACAGGACAAAAACGGATTGACAGAGCATGGAGAACTTGTTACCCTGACAGCATGACCATACCCCACCGTATTTTCACCGTACTGAGCACCGCAGCCGTCCTGATATCCGGCGTTGCCGGGGCGCAGGATTCCGTTCCCGCCGCCGGAATTACCCCGATCGAAAAAGCCCCTGCGCTGACGGCCATGCAGCAGGCTTTTGAGGGTGTCAACTGGGCCACCGACAAAAAGCCCAACCTGCGAGCGAAGTATTACATTTACCTGATTTCTGCCAGCTGGTGCGGTCCTTGTCGCCTTCTTATGCCCAAGATTGTAGAAGCCTACAAGACCGACATGAAAGAAGGCAAGCTGGTGGAGGTGATTCTCACCGCATGCGAGCAGAACCCGGCCGGCGTACCGGCCTATCTTGCCAAGTACAATGCAGGCTTCCCCGGCATTCACATTTCCGCTCCGGATGTTGACCGCTTCGTCGGCTTCGATAAGAACGACATGAAGAGGGGCATTCCCTTCGTGGTTATCTGCGACAACAACGGCAAGGTGCTGGACAAGGGACACAGCGCCTTCGGCTCATGGAAAGCAACCATCAAAAAAGACCTTGAAGCTAAGAAAGCTGTTAAAAGATAAGGCTTGAACAAGCGTAACGCTCTCGTTAATCCCCATGGCTCATCGTCACGGGGATTTTTATTATCAAGGCAATGATGAACTCTCAGAGTTTATGCTCACAGCCTCTGCCCTGACCGGACTTTTCACCGTTTGTACAAGCAAAAAAACGTCCGAAATAAGCTCTTCATGCTCAAGACTTGCACAATTTTTTCTCGCCAATCGAAAAAAAAAGTGATAGTATACTCTCGAAACAGGAATGAACCTGTCAGCATTCATTAGATTATGAACGACTTGACCAAACCTTTCAAGCGCCTGCCTGTGGCACTCATCGGCACGGGTTCCTATGTTCCGGAACGCCGTCTCACGAATTCCGATCTGGAGAAGATGGTAGACACCTCCAACGAGTGGATTGTGGCTCGAACAGGTATTGAGGAGCGCCGCATTGCCGCCCCGGACGAAAAGACAAGTGACATGGCCACCAAGGCTGCGCTGCGCGCCATGGAGGCAGCCGGAGTCAGCCCGGAGGAAATTGACCTCATCATTGTCGGCACGGTAACGCCGGACACGTTCACCCCCTCCACTGCCTGCTATGTGCAGGCCAACATCGGCGCAAAAAACGCCGCGGCATTCGATATTTCGGCGGCTTGCTCCAGTTTCCTCTTTGCGCTCAAGACGGCGGTACAGTATATCGGCTGCGGTCAGGCAAAGACCGCCCTCATCATCTCCAGCGAGAAGCTCAGCCACATCGTGAACTGGGAAGATCGCGCCACCTGTGTACTCTTCGGCGACGGCGCCGGCGCTGCTGTGCTCCGCACCGGCACGGGTATTGAGGGCGACAGTGCCATTCTGGCCTCCGACATCGGTGCCGACGGCACGCTGACAGACCTACTGATGGTGCCGGGCGGCGGTTCTGCCATTCCGACCACGGAGGACAACATCCACGAGAAGCTCTACACGCTGGCCATGCGCGGCAATGAGGTATTCCGCCACGCCGTGGCTCACATGAAGGACTCTGCCCTTTCCCTGATTCACCGCACGGGCATCAAGCCGGAGGATGTGAGTCTGGTGATTCCGCACCAGGCCAACCTGCGCATCATCAACGCCGTGGCAGAGCGCCTGGGCATCCCGGTGGAGCGCGTGTTCATCAACTTGCAGAAGTACGGCAACACCTCCGGTGCAGCCTGCGCTATTGCTCTGGATGAAGCCATCCGCAGCGGCAAGGCAAAGAAAGGAGACATCGTATTGATGGTCACTTTCGGGGCCGGTCTTACCTGGAGCTCTGCCGCCATCCGCCTGTAAGGACAGCTATGTAACCCCTCTTTCACACACCGCAGCATAGGGCTCAGCTCCGCTGCGGTGTTTTTAAGCTCACAGAAACTCAAACCAAAATCCCATGGAAGTATACAGCATCAAGAATCCGTTCCCGTCCACCGTGGTGGACGTCCGCCCCGTCACCAAACCCGGCAGCGCCAAGGAAACCATCCATGTAGACTATTGTCTGGAAGGCTCCGGTCTCACCTACACTACCGGCGATGCCCTGGGTGTCATTCCCAACAATGACCCGGAGCTGGTGGACGCCCTCATCGCAGCTGTCGGGCTGGACGCTACGGCGGAAGTTCCCCTGCCCGATGGCAGCACGGCCACCCTGCGTGATGCCCTCATCACGACCTATGACATCACGAACCTGAAGAAAGGCAACCTGACGAAGTGGAACGCCGTGGCCAACAGCGAGAAACTGGCCGCTATTCTGGCAGACAAGGATGCGCTCAAGGATTACATCTGGGGGCGCGACCTGCTGGATGTCGCCACAGACGCAGACATGAAGGCCACCTTCCCCGATGCCGCCGCCTTTGTCGGTATTCTGGGCAAGATGAACGCCCGCCTGTACTCCATCGCCAGCAGCCCGGATGCTGTCCCCGGCCAGGTCTCCCTGTGTGTGGGAGCAGTGCGCTACACGAGCAACGGACGCGACCGCAAGGGCGTATGCTCCACCTTCATGGCCGACCGACTGAAAGCCGGTGATAAGGTGAAAGTGTTTGTGCACAGCAACAAGAATTTCCGCCTGCCGGAAGACGGTAATACGCCCATCATCATGGTGGGTCCCGGCACGGGCATTGCCCCATTCCGCGCTTTCTGGCAGCAGCGCGTGGCCGACAACGCCGCAGGCCCGATGTGGCTCTTCTTCGGCAACCCCTACAAGGCCACAGACGGCTGCTATGAGGACGAGATCGCCCCGCTGGTGGAGAGCGGCAAACTGAAGCTCTCCGTTGCATGGAGTCGAGACCAGGCCTACAAGATTTACGTACAGAACCTCATGGAAGAAGCCGGTGAGGAAGTCTGGCAATGGCTGGAAAAGGGCGCGGCTTTCTACATGTGCGGCGATGCCAACCGCATGGCTAAGGACGTGGAAAAAGCACTGCTGTCCATCATTGCCAAATACGGTAATCGCTCAGAAGAGGAAGCTACAGCTTATCTTGCCGACATGAAGGCCGCCAAGCGCTACCAAAAGGACGTGTACTAATCATCACCTTCCACCGAAACAACGGAGAAGCCCCCGCAGTCAATGCTGCGGGGGCTTCTCTCTTGCTTTAAAGAACTTAGTTCCAAAGGAAGGATTTGCGAGTATCGCGGGGGGTGGACTCATCACCGCAGTACACATCCATCCGCCAGCTGAGCACATCACCGTCCGCAGCATGTGCATTCACGGGCACTCGGACAGTACCGTGCATCAGCGACTCCGGCACGCGATAGCGCACTTTTGTCGGAGTCTCACCAAGCGGGACGGCCGTATCCTGAGCCAATTCCACAGCAGATCCTTTGGCCTTTGCCTTCACAAACTGGAAATTGACCTTGCGATACCCGGAAGAACTCCGAGGCTGTGCATACTCTACTGTGCAGCTTCTCAGCTCAGAAGCAGAGCCGGCCTGCGTATACTGCATGACGATTTTCACCGGCTTTTCCGGTTCCGCATCGTACCAACTCAGGAAATAATAATCACCCACTCGAGCACGGCGAGCCTTGTTGGAATGCGCTCCATGAAACACATACTGATAATTCGCCCGCAGCGGGCTCACTTCCCAGTCATTCATGCTATACAGAGTCGTGTCTTTCACCGGCAAATCTGCCACCTCGGTAATACGTACCGTCTGGGTACAGGCGGGCAGAAAGGCAACACCACACAACACGGGTAAGAGCACACGAAATCTCATGCTTATATTCAATACCAAGTAACCCCGTTTGTCAACTCCAATTCTAGCACAAATGCGCGCTTTATGCTTGCAGAGCAGCCTCAAAAGAGATATAACACCCATATGCCCGTTCCTCAGAACACCATTGCCATTGTTTTTGATTTTGATAAAACGCTCTCTCCGCACAACATGCAGGAGGATACCATTTTTCCCGAGTTCGGCATTGATGCTGATTTATTCTGGAAATGCTGCAACGAACGCAGCAGAGACGAGGATTGGGACGGAGAGCTCAGCTACATGAAGCAGTTGCTGGATGAGCTGAGCATTGATGGTGTGAGCAATGAGCAGTTGCGGGAACTCGGAAAAAAGCTCACCTTTTACCGTGGAATCCCCGAATTCTTTGCCGACTTCCAAAATCGAGCCCTCACCCGCGAGCACCGCTATGCCGGAGTCAAAGTGGAATTCTATATTATATCCAACGGCATCAAGAGCATCATCGATGGTTCTGTCATCCGACCCTACATGCGCGAGGTCTTTGCCTGTGAGTTCAGCGAACGCAACGGCTGCATTGACTTTCCCAAACGCGTGATTTCTCACACAACCAAAACGCAGTATCTTTTCCGTATCAACAAGGGGATGCTCAAGTACACGGAAGATGTGAATGATCACATGGACAGCGATTTACGGCCCATTCCCTTTGAGCACATGATTTACATCGGCGACGGCCCGACGGATGTCCCCTGCTTCACCATCATGCGGCAACACGGCGGCATCAGCATTGCGGTTTACGATCCGGATGATACCACCCGAGCCAGCTTCTGTAAATGTTACTCCCTCAAAGCCACCCAGCATCGCGTTGATTTCTTTGCCCCGGCAGACTTTACCCCGGGTAGTCACCTTTCCAATATCCTGGAAGAGACGGTACGAAACATGGCCGACAGCATCCTGCACATCCAGCGCAACGGATGATTCAGCCCAGATAACACGCTGCGCACACCCCCAGCGCCGCCATCAGAAACAGCATGCGGTTCGCCCGCCGAACCCAATAGCGAGGAACGCCGCAATACCAGGCATACGCACTCCGCAGTTCCCGGAACGACCAGTGCTGCGGTTGATGTGTGCAACCGACTCCGGGAGCCAAACGCTGCACCAGATTAGCCGCAGCACAGATAAACAAATCCCCGGCGAACTTCACCGCCAGCATCACCGCTGGGAAACACAATATAAAGCGAATCACAGATACAGCGCTCACCGGAAGTTGATGAGGGGAGAATGCAACCTGCAAGAGCATCAGGCCGGGCACCAGCAGGGCAACCAATCCGCAGCAAACTCCCCAGAAATTCACCCAGGAGCCATAATGTCTCAGATGCTCAGCCACCTCCGGAGCCTGTAGCCAATGGTATTCCCGCCCCTGCCGAACACCGGCATCCGGCAGAAAATGCAGATACCCATCCAGTGCTTCAATTATCTGACGAATGGGCGCTTTCATGGCAAATTAGAGGGATTTCAACCTCAGCTGAGCTCCTTCTCCACCATGGCATAAGCATTGTGATTGTGGATGGACTCGAAGTTTTCAGCCTCTACACGATACCAGCTGAACGCATTGTAACGCTCCGTTGCCACCGCAACATTGCGTACTAAGTCCTCCACAAAGACCGGCTGCTCATAGGCCTTGTCCGTCACAAACTTCTCATCAGGGCGTTTCAACAGGCTGTATAACTGACAGCTGGCACAGCCCTCTATCAAATCAATGAGGTCCTCAATCCAGACAGCTGCACCGGAAAAACGCACGGAATAGGTAACAATGCCCCTCTGGTTGTGAGCACTCTTGTCGCTCATGGCCTTGGAGCATGGGCAGAGCGTTGTTACCGGTACCTTCAGCGTCAGCGTAAACGTGCCGCGTTTACCGCGTTCGGCATCAATCTCAAAGCGGACATCATAGTCCATCATCCCCTCCATCCCGGAAACGGGAGCCTTTTTTAACCGGAAGAAGGGAAACTCTATCTCCACACGCGCGCGCTGGGCATCCAATTTACGCAACAGGCGGTCGGGCAGCCGCACGGCCGTGTGCACATCCAGGTAACGCTTGTGCTCGTGCAATGCCTCCACAAATCGGCTCATGTGAGTGCCCTTGTATTCCTTGGGCAAGTCCACCATGAGCGCCACACGCGCAACCGTGGACTGCGTGCGGCGTTCCTTATCACTCACGATGATGGGAAAACGCACATCTCGCACGCCCACGCGGTCAATGGAAATCTCTCGCGTATCACGCTCATTCTGCATATCCTTCAACTCTTTCATCGTAAGTAGGTTAGTTAAATTATTCCAATAATTCAGAGAAAAGCCGAAGGGAGCTTGCAGGCCGAAGCGCACAAGCCCCCTCAATCAACGGACAATCTGCCGTCGAGAACTCCGCTGAAGAGTTATCGGCTCAGGGGAGCAGATTCACGGCGCGGGCGCGGCGAATCTCGCGAGTAATCTTGCGGTGCATCTTGGCAGAAACACCGGTCACTCGGCGGGGAAGAATCTTGCCCGTCTCAGACGTGAACTTGGAAAGGAATTCGGGGTTGCACATATCCACGGCACCGGCGGGGATGTCGATACGACGACGGGGCATCGTCTTGTTGCAGGTGCGGAAACGGATACGGCGCTCAACGCTCTTGAATTCAGTCATCATAGCTTGTATAAGTGCTTTATGGTTGATTTAGCGCATTTCGCGATGCAGCGTGCGGCGCTTCAGGTAGGGGTTAAACTTAACCTTCTCCAGACGACCGGGGGTACGCTGACTCTTCTTATTACGGGTGGTCACGTAGCGAGAGGGGGTCTTGCCCTCTGCCTTAGCTTCCGTGCATTCCAGGATGATGATATCTCTAGGCATAATTGCGAATTGTTGACTTGCGGGCGCCTATAATACACTATTCTTCGTTATCGTCAAGCGAAATCGCATTTTCCATGTCATTTTGTAGGTCTGCATACCCGACACGGTCCTGTTTTTTGGCACGATAGTTGGCATACGAGCCGTATTTTTTCTCGTATTCCTCCTGGCATTTCACGGTCAGGCGGCAGAAAGGACGCACCTCCAGACGCTTCTTGGGGATGGGATCGAGTGAGATTTCGCAGATGCCGTACGTACCGCGACGGATGCGTTCCAGAGCGGCGTCAATCTCAAAGAGCTGCTCGCGATCCTTGTCCAGCAGGCGGATGGTCAAATCACGCACCTCGGCTTCGCTACCGGCATCACCGATATGCTGGCCGGAGGAAGATGAGACATTGGAAGCGCCGCTGCGCAGGTGGTCGCGCGTCACATTCTGCATATTGGGCACCAGCTCATCATGCAGACGATGCAGAGCCGCTTTCTGCTGCTCCAGGAAAGCAGGCCATTCCGGGTCGGCTTTCAGTAGAGCGAGCGTTTCCTTGAGCTTCTTCACACGCGCTTTCTCCTCTGCGGTGAGTTGTTCACGCACAGGTGCTACCTTGCGAACAGAGGTTGCCTCTGCCGTCTTTTTGGTTTTAGGAGCCGCCTTGGTCGTCTTCGCAGCGGGGCTTTTCGTTTCTGTGGTCGTTTTTTTCGGCGTTGCCATAATCGTTGATGGTGCAGAATGTCTGTGGAAAATCGCTGCTTTGCATACACAGCGAAATACCTTGTCTGCTACTATCACAGCATCCGACAAATTTCAAGAAAAAACCGTCAAATTTTGTTACTTTGCACTGTTTTTTCTGTCACCGGAGAGCGGCTTATTCAAACAGGCCGGGATAGGACTTTTTCGCCAGCGCCTTGGAGAGCGCCCGTATCGTGTAGCTGTCCTCTGCCAGAAGCGCCTCTTCGGCCATGGCGCGGCACTCCTCATAGTTCAGATGGCGGATGGCATACCGCACCAAAGGCAACAGGTGCGTCCCCACGGAAAGCTCCGTAGCCCCCAGCCCCACCAGCAAGGGCAGCAGCTTGATATCCGCCCCCATCTCACCACAGACGGCGGTGGGGATGCCGGCATTGATGGTCTGGCGCATGAGGCGAATCACCCCTGGATGGGTGGAGCGGAACATGCTTGCCACACGATAATTCACGCGGTCCACGGCAATGGTGTACTGTGTCAGGTCGTTGGTGCCGATGGAGAAGAAATCCACATAGCGAGCCAGCACATCCGACATCATGGCCGCGCTGGGCACCTCTATCATGATGCCCACGCGCATATTCTCATCAAAGGCAAGGTTACGGGCGCGCAACTCCGCACGGCACTCCTCCAGCAGCTCGTGTACTTCCCTCACCTCCGTGAGGCCTGACACCATGGGGAACATGACTCCCACCTTGCCGTGAGCGGAGGCGCGGAGAATGGCCCGCAGCTGCTCTTTGAAAATCTCCGGGCGGCTGAGCGACACGCGTATGCCGCGCCATCCCAGGAAAGGATTATCCTCCTTTTCGTCCAAGACCTCGAACGGCAACTTATCGCCGCCGGAATCCAGCGTGCGGAAAATCACCTCGTGCGGGGCACAGCTCTCCACCAGAGCGCGGTAATGCTCATACTGCATTTCCTCATCCGGTATACTGTCCCCACCAAGCAGGAAAAACTCCGTGCGGAACAGGCCAACCCCTTCTGCACCTGAGCGGCGGATGGCATCGTACTCATGCGCGAACTCCACATTGGCCGCCAGGCGGATGTGACGACCGTCGAGCGTTTCCGACGGCAAATCGCGCATGTCCACCAGCGCCTGATAGGCCTTATCCTTCTCCTGCTGCAGTGCGCGGTAATAGTCGCGGGTTTCCGGGGTAGGATTAAGGATGAGTTCGCCATTATAGCCATCCAGAATCACCTGCTGTCCGGCGCGGGAATCCATCACCAGGCGCGGCACCGCCACCACGGCGGGCAGACCCAGCGAGCGGGCCAGAATGGCGGTGTGCGACACCGCAGAGCCTGTCTCCGTCACGAAGCCCAGCACCTTGTTGGGGTCTAAATCAGCCGTGTCGCTGGGTGTCAGATCATAGGCGGCCAGCACGCAGGGACAATGCTCACAAAGCGTCCGTGTACCGGGCTTTTCCTCAGCCGGGCTCATATTCTTGAGCACCCGCTGCAGCACGTCTGCAATATCCACCACACGCGAACGCAGATAGGGGTCATCCACGCGGCGCATAACCTCCATGAAGTTCTGTACCACCGCATAGTACACCGCATCGATATTCTGCATGCGGGAGGGGAACTCCTTGCGGAGTTTGCTCATGATGGTGCGGTCGCGCAGGAAAAGAAGATGCGCATCAAAAATAGCAGCTTCCGTGGCACCGGAAAGCTTCTCCACACGCGCCTTGAGCGATTGCAATTCCGACTCCGTTCGGGAGAGTGCCAGCTCAAAGCGCTGCCACTCTGCCTCCATCTCTGTGGGCAGAATCATGCGGGTCACCGGCGCTTCGCAACCGCGAGCCTCCACCCGCAGCACCCCCATCGCGATGCCGGGGGAAACCGGTTGCCCCGAAAGGCGACGCTCAAAATGCTCACTCATGAGTGCCGGATTCAGAACAAGAGGGTAAATCTGGAATCAAGCCTCCCCGAATTTGCCGTTGACCAGCTCTTCCAGTGCGGCAATCGTCTCTGCCTCGTCAGGGCCATCGGCAGTCACCTTAATCTCTGCGCCCCAGCCGACAGCCAGCATCATAAGCCCCATAATGCTCTTACCATCAACCGATTCATCATCTTTCTCCACCGTCACATCAGCCTGAAAACGGCTGGCAACGCGCACAAACTGCGCGGCCGGGCGAGCGTGGATACCAAGTTTATTCTGAACGGTGAGAGTCTTCGTAATCATACGGTTTGCGGGGTGATACTTTCTTTAGCGTGCATTATACCCGCCGGGCTCAGACTTGGCGAGCTTTTTTTTTACAAATTCCGCGATTCTGCACGGAATTTACCGTCTCAAGGCAGATGATGCGGAAACAGGCAATGCGGCAGGTGAACCCGGCAGCATCAGTAGTCACCACTTCCACCGTGTTCTCTCAGAAGTCTGTAGAGAGTAATTCCTGATATCAGGAGGCTATCTGCTGCTGATAGGCAGCTGCATTGCGCTGAATGGCTGCATTACCGCGAATGCCTTCGGTGTACTTGCTCTTGTTGCCCAGCGATGCCGCCCTGCGGAACATCTCGTCAGACGCGGCAAAGTTCTGTGCATGGCGCTCAATCAATCCCAGCAGATAATAAGCCTCTGCCTCATTCGGATTGACAGAAAGAGCCTGTTGTGCCAGCTGCCGGCCCTGCTCCCAGTTGCCCGCTGCGCACGCACGAGCACCCTGCCCCAGCGCAGGATTCTGCTCATTCTCATCCACGTACTCACAATAAGTTGAAACGTGAGGTGTCAGTTTTTTCATTGTCTTGCGCGCAATGTCACGCGCGGCATCATACAGCTCCGGGTGGCCGTGACTATCCCGGGACAGGTAGACATCCTCCCGGCGGCGGTAGAGACAGCGATACCCGGATTCCACCTCAATCGTTGTACAAAGACGGGCAGTAGGATGCTCTCCCTCCCCTGTATGATGCACATGCGTATCATACATCTCAATCCGCGCATCTGCCATTCCACCCCGGGCAACAAGTATATAGTAACCATCCTCTGCCATCTGATGCCGGAAAGCCCGGCACAATGCTCTTGCAGCATCGCGATTCATCGGGCTGTGAGCATGGGTGCTATCTCTCACCTCCACGTGCGCCCCCCGGCCCAGATTCACCTCTGCGGGTACCGCATTCTCCAGCTGAATCTGAATCCCGCAGGAGCTCAGCACGGCGCACAAAGCCAATATCCGTATACATCTCATCGTTTTCAAGCTGACCATAAAACACGTCGGAGCATTCACCGTCCCGTGCACGCCATTCTAACAAACCAGAAGAGGCAATTCAATCCTTTTGACGAAATTCCTCAACATAAAAGCGCTTTTACAGTAAACGGAAAAGCAAAACGACGGAATGGGGAAGAACGCCATCCGTCCTTCCCCCATTCCTGTGGCCCTTTATGCCACCTTTTTAACCGAGATTCGCATTATTTTGCCCAACCGAGAGCTTTCATTCGGGTCCAGATGCGCGGGGCAAAGCACACCCGGGCCTCCGAGCCTCTGCCCAGCCCATCGAAATAACGGCCATAGGAATTGCCGCGCTCCGTTTTCATGGAGCTGATGTGGCCTCTATTGACCGGGCCAAGCGTCAGGTCATCCACATACACGGCATTTTCATCTGTGCACCCCAAATCAAGTGCACGTTGAATGATGCCATGAATCAGGGAATCATCGGCGTAGACGCCTTCCAGGCGGCTCAGTGCTTTGGCACAGGAATCATCCTCAGAAGCCTTGGGTAAAACCTGTTTGTTTTGCTGCGACTTATCGCAACGCGGTAACTCCAGCCATTCAGCAGGATAGTTTTCCGGCTTTGCCGGAATCTCCTCTTCATCCGGCTTCCAACCGAACAACTCATACGCACGGTACTTCAGACACGCTTCCACATGCTCATCATAATCCGTCAGCGAATGAATGGCAGCGGGGATATAGACCAAATTGGCAAAGCATGTATGATAGCGGACATCATAGCAGGTATCCGGCCAGACATGGCACACGGTACAATCCTCCAGGCGTACACCATAGCAATTCCTGACCATGGCTTTCATTTTAGCATTAGGTCGCGAATTGTCATCGTAGATGATGCCGTCACGCTCCCCCCGAGGCTCAAAATGTCTTTTGCGTCGGCAATTCGGCACTCCGGCATACACGCCATGACCATCATGGCACGCTTCATGAACTTCCCGAGGCGCCCAAATGGCACACCGTGCAATAAGAGCAGCAAAATCGATGTTCAGTTTCTGACCGGCAGCCGTCTGGATTTCTTTTCCTGTAATGGTAATCATGTTGTTATAGGTGGGTGACTGCATATATACTACTACCATTCATCCACCCCAACTTATTTATTATAGGTCTATCGTTATCAACAATTTAACCATTTTCACCAGAAAACTCCGACGGCTGACAGAGAAGAACACTTGCCAGCCCACGGGTGCTTGCGCCGGCTGCGAACAGGAGCTTCAGGCACTCCATGTGTCCTTTCTCTGCCGCACGCATCACAATACTGCATCCGGAATAATCCTCCAGGTGCACATCTGCTCCGGCCTCGATAAGCAGTTTCACGCATTCCGCGTGGCCCGCCGCAGAAGCCAGCAGCAAGCTGCTCATGCCGTCTTCTGCCACCGCATTCACATCTGCCCCAGCGTCCAGCAGCAGGTGCACACACTCGGCATGCCCGCCCTCAGCGGCAAGCATCAGGCAGGTATGGCATAATTCGCTTTTTACGTTTACATCTGCCCCCGCTTCCAGCAGCAGCGTCACGCATTCCGTATGCCCTCCCGCCGCCGCCGGGAACAGAGCTCGGCAGGCAGCAAGGGCATCCGCCCCGGACAACAGACAGCGGCGGACTTCCTCTGCATCCCCTCTCTGTGCCGCTTTCGCCAGAACATGTTTCGGAACCGTCTCAGCCGCACGCAGAAGCGAGAGACAATCCGCATTCTCGCCACCATCCTCCAAATTCTCACAGATATCCGCCCATTCCTCATCATCCGCCATATCTGCCCCTGCTTCCAGCAGCAGCTCCACGCAAGTCACATCCCCATGCCACGCCGCCTTTTTCAGAGCAAAATCCAGTTGCTGGGAGGTATACTCCACGCCAGACTCCGCACAGAGCTGCCATTTCAGGCAATCCACGCTCCCCACATCGACAGCCCAGGCGAGCACATAGCCCATGAAATCATCATCTGCCGTCCTGAGCCTGCCCTCGCACAGCAGCTTCAGGCACTCCGCATGGTCATATTGCACCGCCCACATCATGGCCGCTGCGTATGTCCCGCCATCCTCATACACATCCATCAGCTCCTCATCCACCCAGTGCGGGTCAACCTTCGTGCAGCCCTCCTCCCATCGTCCGCCATCTCCCACAGCCCCGGCTGCCAGCAACAGCTCCACACACTCCGCATGCCCTCCGCCGGCAGCCCATTCCAGACTGCCGACACCGTAGGCATGCGCATGGACATCTGCCCCCGCCTCCAGCAGCAGCTTCACGCATGCAGCATGCCCATGCCGCGCCGCCATCATCAGTGCCGTCGCCACAGCCCCCCTGGCATCTACCTCTGCCCCGGCGGCAAGCGCAGCCCGCAGTCCCGCTGCGTCCCCGGACGCAGCGGCTGCCGTCAGTTCTTTGTTTAATTGCTCCTTAGCCATGATTCCCTTATGTATTATCTGCCTGTAATTTAAGCTAAACATCTGCTCTCCTGCTCAGGCTTCCTCTGACTGAGCGGAGGCATTGAGCTTCCGCGCGCGAAGCTGCGCGCGCCACAGCTCTCGCTTCCTTGCTTTTTCCTCCCGCTCTTGGCGGTCGCGCTCCGCGCATTCCTCCATGGAGAACCCGAGCAGGTCCATCAGCTTCTGACTCTTCAGCTCGTATGCCATTTCACTGTGATGGCTGAAGTTCCCGTGGGTATCCGCCACCGCACCGTATTGGAGCAGCAGCCCTACCATTTTCAGTACTTTTCTAAGGGAATGACCGCGGGTCATGGCGTACTGCAAGACCGTGTGCCCCATCATGCTGCGGGCATTGGGGTTCGCACCGGCTTTCAGCAGCGCCTCCAGAATAACAGGGTTGCCGACAATGGCAGCCGCATGCACCGGAAAAATATGATTTCGATAGTTCGGGGGCGTACCCAGCCCCAGCAACTTCAATACTGTCTGAGTGTCGGTATTCCGAGCTGCCAGTAACAATGTTTCCTGGGCTTTTTTCATGGTGTTGTTGTAGTTCTGAGCTTCCGGAAAAAACAGTCTTCCGCCCGCTCTCTACTTTTATAGATAACCTATTTCCTCAAACAATATTTAACGCTTCCAGACTATTGTATTTATGGCGCATAGAACTTTTTGCATACTCCACAAAGCGATTCAGGCTTCTAGAGACACCTCCTTTCTGCAGTTTATGGAAATCAGGGCACACTTGTGCAAGCCGCTGCGGCAGATGCACCCAATCATCCTCAGCCTTACCGAATAGATCCGTTTTCAACAGAGCCGCACACTGCCGCACCTGCGAAACACATGTTGCCCGGCTGGAGGCACTCTGCATCCCGCCCCTGTGCAAATACACCCGGAAAACCCGCTCATCTATATCCTCTGTCCAATCAGCCAGGAAATCCACCGTGCTCTCTCGGTTCAGCATAAAATCCGCCGGGAAAATGCCCCTCACAAAGCGGGTATAAAACGCCAACGGGCTTCCGCACAGCTCCGGCAGAGGCCCCTGCACCACCGCGCGTGGATTCGCGCCATTTGCCAGCAGAACGTATATCAACGGCAAATCCCCGAGCATGCAGGCCAGATGCAGCGGTGTCACCGGAATCCGCACCCCCTCCAGGCTGCGACCGTGCAATAAAAACAGCAGGCTGAAATCCAACGTAAACCGCTTGGCGCATTGGTGCACAATCACGTCCCGTGTCAACACAGCCTCCGCATTCACCGCCGCCCCATACTCCAGAAGAGCCAGCACGTTGCTCACCTTAGCAGAAAGCACGGCATGCAGCAGCGGGGAAAGACCGGAGGCATCCACCTCATTCACCGCCGCCCCCGCCTGAATGCAGCGCAACAGGGCTTCGCATGAATCGCACGTGGCAAACTCATGGATAGTGATCTTCCCTGCCGCCGCTCCACGCCGTGGCCGCCGCCCATGCCGACGGTCCTTTTTCCGGCACCCGCGCGGCCCGGGCAGTTGTTTACTGTTGGTGCTCATTGGTGGTGCTCCGAAACGTATGGAGGATGATTTTATCATACCCATTGCTCTCAATACGCCTATGACAAGCTATAACACAATATGAGAACGATGTCATTCTTATTTTCAATTAAATTCTCACTCTGACATCCGAGACCACCGAAAACTTGTCCCCTCGCGATATCTATTCGCATCTTTTTTCTACCGTTCTTCCTCCATCTTTATCTTTTTGAGATTTTTTATTGACTTATTCTCTCTTTAGGATATCATAAACTCACCAAGGGTCGCATCCCCAGTGTACCACGCAGCAGACATCATCCCTATAGTCGATGCACTTAAATTACAAACAACTGATGACACAAAAAACAGAGCAGACAAACAGGCACGCCTTTGCCTTTGAAGGTGGGGATGATTTAACCACGATGGGTGCATCCTGGTTTATTTCCTATCTCTACCACCTCAACATGGATTCCGAGCACCGTAATTGGGAAAAACCGAAAACGGCAAACGGACGGATTAGTGTCTTTGTACGCACTGAGCGCGCCTTAACCACAAAAGGAGTTTCGATGCATCGGCACTACGTCGAACAGATTTGCTTAATGTCGCCTGCGTTACTTTCCAAAAACAAAATCGGTATTCGTGGCGAGCGCGTGATAGCCATGGCTAAGGAACCGCTTTCCCGTATGGTTACGCATCCGTAACCCCTCTACCCCGAACCTCTTCCCACCATCCCGTGGAAAGCCGGCTTTGCCGGAAACAAACAAACACTAACAAATAGAAATCAATACTATGAGCTACAAGAAGCCCGAAATCGTTGCCTCCAGCGAGGCTACTCAGTCCTATGTCGCAGGTTGCCCGACGGAGAAAGTGCAATACACATCGTGTAGTGGCAGCAACACCAAGTGCATGTGCGGGCCGCTGAGATAAACTGAAACCGACTTATCCGGCAGGCGGGGAGATATTCCCCGTCTGCCGTTTTTCAAGCCTTGCCTACGACCCTAGGAAAATTGTAGAAAACTGAATTATTATAATCTCGCTAAAGTACCGATTTTTCTGGCTTATGAAATTCGCACTGAACGAACACACCTATCTACGCCACGCAGGGGAAGAATCACTCCTCTGGAATAAACGCACCTACGCATGCCGTATCCTGAAAAATGCGCAGGTGTTTTTACACCCCATCGAACAAGGTGAAATAAAGGAGACGGACGAGATTATAGCCGAAGTGGCGCAGGCATTTGCAGTGCAGCCGCAGGAAGTAGCAGATGATGTGCGAGCTTTTTATACAGAACAGGCAGCGGCCACCTTTCTGAATTGCGAGAGCGAAGGGGCGGAAGCTTCGGCTGTTCCTTCGGATACCCCCGATTTCCGCAGCGGTGCCAACGAGGAGGAAGAAAAAGAACAGCCTTTCCCCATCGGCACCTTCTACGAGCACCATGCTCTGCCGAACTCCCTTCATATAGACTTGACGAACGCCTGCACGGAGCGCTGTATTCACTGCTACATAGCAGATTACAGGCCTCGATTTCTTCCCTTGGAGCTAGGGCTGCGAGTCTTGCGGGAGTTCCGCGAAGCGGGGGGACTGACCGTCATGTTTTCCGGGGGTGAGTGCATGCTGCACCCACAGTTCCGGGATTTTATCCTCTATGCCAAGGGGTTGAACCTGAATTTCATCGTGATGTCGAACCTGACGCGCTGCGATGCGGATATGGTGGCCTTTCTGGCAGAGGTGCAACCGCAGTTTGTGAATGTGTCCCTCTACAGCATGAATGCGGAGGAACACGACAAAATCACCACGATACCCGGCTCCTGGGAAAAAACGATGGATGCCATATTGGCGTTAGAAAAAGCAGGAGTCCCGGTGCGGCTGGCCACCCCCATCATGCAGGCGAACCGCCATGCGTTACCGGCGTTGCGGGAGTTCGCCAAAGCACACAGCATGCACCTGATACCCGACTGCGACATTTTCGGGCAGGTAGACCATGATTGTTCGAACCAATCCTGTGCCCTTTCGCCGGAGGAAACGGAGTGCGTCTGGTGCGAGCACCGTGATTTATTTTACAAAGCACCGGCATCCCCCGAACGCTGTGCCCCGGAAGCCAAGGTGTGCGACATCGGCAAGCAGAGCATCAATCTCAATGCCGAGGGGATTTACTACCCCTGCGACGGATGCCACGGCATTGTGCTGGGCAATGCACACGAGCAAAGCTTTGCCGAGGTGTGGAACGGCGAGAAAATTCAGGCACTGAGAGCATTAAAAAATAAGGATTTCGGTGAATGTGCTCATTGTGAAAACCGCCCCTGGTGTAAGGTATGCCCCACCCGTAATTTTAATGAAACCGCCAATATGTTCACCCACACAGAGGCTCGCTGCCAAGCGGCACAGATAAGACGAAAACTTTTCAGCAACCACTAACATTCAATTTCTATGCTTCTTCGACTTTCCAACCAGACTTTCAAACGCCAATTCGGGCCGTTTACTTATTTCTTTCACCGTCTCAATGCCAGCGACCGCGTGTTTCGCGATGCGGCGGTATTCTGCGAAAAACTGACGCGTGTTCCCACGGAGAAATCCGAGATGGTAAATTATATCCTCTCGATTTATACGGATGGCGATAAAGAGGAAATTTGCCGGGATTTCGATGAATTTGTGACCATGCTTGTGCAGGAGGGCTATCTGCTTGCCGGGGATACGCCCGAGGCACTGGATGTTCAGGAGCAGCGGTTCACCTACAATGTGGAAAAGCCCAAGACCATTGCTCAGTATGAGCGTCGGCAAACTGCTGATGGTGGATTTTCCAAAATATCGCAGGATGTGCTGGGTGAGTATTTCCGCGAGCACCCGACGCTGTTCTCGCTACACATGGATATCACGCAGAATTGCACGGAACGCTGCCGCCATTGCTATATTCCGGCGTACAATCCGCTGTATCTTTCGTATGAAAAGATATGCTCTGTGCTGGATGAGTTCCGCGCTATGGGCGGGGTGAGCATCTCGCTTTCCGGCGGTGAATGTATGATGCACAAGGATTTCACCCGCATTGTGCAGGCAATACGAGAGCGGGATTGCACGGTGGGAGTTCTCTCCAACCTGACAGTTTGCACGGACGAGAAAATTCGCGTCCTGCGCGAGGCGGATGCTACGGTGCAGGTGTCTCTGTACAGCATGAACCCGGAAATTCACGATGCCGTTACCTGTCTGAAAGGCTCGTGGAAACGCACGGTGGATGCTATTATCCGACTGAGAGCGGCCGATGTACCGGTGCGTATCTCCTGCCCCTGCCTGCAAATCAACTATCAGGGCTACCCGGATGTCATCAAATTTGCCGAAAGTCTCAAGATGTCTGCCCAGACAGATTTCATCATCATGGCGAAGTACGATGGTAATTGCTCCAACCTGTGCAACCGCCTGACGATTCCGCAGACCCGCGAGATTCTCGAAGATGTGATTCTGCGCGCCGTGCCGACGGAGAGCGAGTATTTTGCCGTGGGTAAGAAAGCGGAGATGCCATCCCCGGAAGCCTGGATGGCGCAGAAAGCCTGCGGTGCCGGGGTGGATTCCTTGTGTCTGGCGGCCAACGGAGATTTCTACCCCTGCCCTGCATTCGGGGATTATGTGATAGGCAATGTGCATCAACAATCGCTCAGAGAAGTGTGGCTGAATTCGGAGAAGCTGAACCTTGTCCGCCACGCAACCAAGGCCAAGTTTCCAAAATGCGCCGTTTGCAAGGACCGCGATTACTGCTCCATCTGCCTGTGCCGCAACTACAATGAGACCGGCGACATGTTTACACCAGCAGAGCATTTCTGCAAGGTGGCCGAGCAAAACCACATCGTGGTGGATATGAAACATGAGCAGATGAAGAAATTGCGTCCCTGATTCGTCATGTTTGATGCCCACGTCCACATGGGATATTTCCCGCGTTGGGGCAAAGCCGAGCCGTATTACTACTCCCCCCGGCGAATATTCGGCGCGTTGACTCGCGCCGGGGTGGATGAATTCATCGTTTCCTCGACCAACGCCATCTGGGATACAGCGGGCACAAGCATGCACGCCGAAGCACGGGAAATGAAGCGGCTGACCGGGAAGCGGGCACATATTTTCTTCTGGGTGGGGATGCGATATCTGGCACATGACCCCGATTTGGCACGCTTGCCGGAGGGGCTGTATGAGGGGTTCAAACTGCATGGAGGAGAGTCGGCGTGGCTGCAACAGCCGGAGTTGTTGGTGCGAGTGTTGAGTATCGCTCGCGAACGCACTTTCCCGGTACAGATTCATACGGGTATTAACGATAAAGGAAACAGTAATACCATCAGCGAGTATGTGCCGTATTGTCGTCAATTCGCGGAATTATCCATCGACCTCGCGCACGGTAAACCGCATGAGGATGTCCCCGGTGTATTAGCAGAATTGCCCCACGTGTACGTTGATACAGCCTTTGTTTCCCCCCAAACGGTGAATGCCTGGCTGGATGCCGGAGCAGACGAACGGCGTATCATGTTCGGGAGCGATATTCCGGCTCCGCAGCGGTATTCAACCATCAGCCTCTCCGCCTATCTGCGGCGCGAGGGCGGACTCTTTTCTTCTCAGGATATTCTGTCTCGCAACGCCATGAGATTTCTGGGAATGGATATCCCGGAGACCTGAGTCACGGAGCCACCTCCACGCGCTGCAGATGCTTCTGCGCGGAGGAGTGGCCCTGACGGGCAGCTTTGCGATACCACTCGATGACTTCTGTCTTATTGGCGCGTACTCCCCAGCCGAATTCCAGACAGGTGCCATAGTTGCTCTGGCCGAAGACATTCCCCTGCTCGGCAGAGAGTCTGTACCAGTGAGCCGCCTGATTCAAATCCTTGCTGATGCCCCAGCCTTGGTGATACATGTGCCCCAGATTATTCTGCGCGGCGGCATGCCCGGCCTCTGCCGCTCGGCGATAGCAAGCCACGGCGTTCTCCTCATTTTTCTGCCGGTCATTCCGGCCGAATTGCCACTCCAGACCTTCAGCACAAGCTGCCTCTGCATGGGTGTTGACAGATTGCTCATGTGAGCCATCATGCTACGGTGTGGCTTGTTCTGCTGCTTCCTTCGGTTGATGCTTCCTCTCATTCTTGTTGGTATACGCATGCAACAGATTGACCATTTTGCTTCGATTCTTCGTACCGATGCACCACATCGGAGAATAGCCCTTGTCTGTTTTTGCAGTGGGGTCAGCCCCATTATCAAGCAACCATGTTGCAAGTTCCATATCCCCGATGGCACAGGCGTAATGCAGCGCCCTGTTGCCTTTTGTTTCCGGCAACGTCACGTCAATATCGCCACTCTCACGAATTTGGTACAACAGCGCCAGCAGATGTCGCCGCTGGTTTTCCTCTCCGGGTGCAGACTGCACCTCATCTTCCAGCCCTGAGATGAATCTTGATAGCGTCTCCCCTTTCATCGGTAAGGTTTTCTCCTCTTCTTTTGCAGCAGAAGTGAGCACCGTCAGCGTCTGCTCGGGAATCGGCTCCAAGGTTCGCCCGGATTCTCCCAGTACGGCGTTTGCACCATGAATCAACCCGGCGACCTGCCTTTGCACATATTCATCCGAATCGATATTTCGCACCTGAGCCTCCGCATAATAGACCTCGACAGATGAAAGTATCTGCTGATGCCATTTTCCCAGCGACTTCAGACGATTCTGCTGCAGTGATCGCCACTTCTCATAGAATTCACTTTGGGAACACTCTATCTTATTCTGACACAATTCGTTGAGCTCGGCAAGCCGCTTACGCTTGGCATCCATGAGAGCCACATTCTTACTGACAACGGCATATTCGCCCAGAATCTGTTCCCACTTGCTGTGCAGCAGCGGCAGATATTCCTCAGAAAAACGCAACACATCGGCCGACACATGCAGCGAACCATCAACATGATTCGGTAGTGTCACTTTCCTCATCTCCTCGAGATAGAGCGCCATGGCCTCCTCTCGGTTGTTCTGTTTCGCTTTCGCTTCAAGGCTGTTATAGATATTCACAGCAACAGCCAGCCCGATGAAGCCCAATATAATGGAGATAATCTGTACCATATCTGTTTTACTGTCGGCTGATTTTCTCCACCTCATCCATGACGGATTTCACCGTCTCCAGCTCTCGCTGCACTTCCCCCGAATAGTCCACACCGGCACTCAGCCCCTCGCCCTCCAGAGTTTTGGCGTAGTTCACCAGCAACTGCTCATAGGCATAGTGCTCCAGCTTCGAGCGAGTGCCATCCAGTCTCCTGCACTGTTTCTCCAACTGCTCTATTTTGCGGTTAAATATCTGTCTGGCCTGTTCATTTGACATCTGTTTGCTCTTGTTTCGGAGATTATCTATCGTGCTCCGTATCTTATCCCGATTTCGGTAAATATCCGATAAGGAGAAGTAAAAAGTTTCCAACTCGTCGCGATACTCTCTTATCAGGATATTTTCTTTTTCCTCTTTCAGAGCCTCAACGGCAATCTCCCGCATTTTCTCATCATCCATGTGGCATAGCTCTACCATCCCTATCAGCGTGACACCGATAATCATCAACAGTGGGCTCACCAGCATGGATACTACCTCTCCTCCCATGGAGATAAGGAAGGTGATTACCGAACCGATAACCAGAAGCACTCCCAGAAAATTCAAAATTGCAGCCAGTATTTCCATCGCCGTAAGCACACAGGCTCTCTCCGACACACCGAGACATCCCGGGCACCGGAGAGAGGGGAAATATGATAATCTATATCAGAAAGAAGAAAGGTTCACATCGATAGCCGCCTGAGCACGGTCGCAGTCCTGCTTGATGGATTCCTCCAATGCCCGCGCACGATCCAGACGTTCTTCCGATTCATCCGCCATAAGGTCATCGCCCAGATTCCCCATGGAGCGAAGTGCTGCCACCTCATCCTTCAGAATCTGAAGTGCCACCCTTTTCTCCTCCATCTCCAGCTGGAAGGTCTTGAACGCCTCCTCCACCTTCACTTCCCTCTCCTTGAACACGGCCACACGGGAAGCAAACTTCTGTGATTCCTGATCCTTGAGCACCGCCAGATTCTCCTTTCCGGCAGCGCGGTATTTGGCGGCCGCCTCTACCGCCTCCTTGGCACGGCGCTCGTAGCTGATGCTCAGCTGCTTCATCTTAATCCAGTTCTCGCGGCGCTGGCGCAGTTCTTTCTTGTATAGCTCCAGTGCCACATCTGCCTTGCCTACCTGCTCCACCAAGGCATCCACAGCCTTGTCGTAAGTAACCTTGGCAGCAGCCTGTTCCCGCTCTCCGCAGCTGCATAACAGCCCGACGGCAAGCACCAGTAACATTATCTGTTTCATTTTCATGGTTATTTATCTTTCGTCACCCTCTCGCTTTTTAAATGCATCTTATCTCCTTTTACTACTTTGTCAATAATAAAATATCGAAAAGATAATTTACAAGAGTTTTTTTTCGTGGTATAACAAGAGGCATGAGCAGCGATAGCAAAACACTGAGAATCGAGCATGAGAAAAATTCTCCGAACAACGCCGACATCACCGGCACAGTGCGGAGCGGCAACAATACGGCGAGTGGAGGTATATCGCCTATTGAGATAGATAGATATACCGTTCGTGTAGAGCTTCCGGTGGAGGATTACGCGGTGCTGGCGAGGCGGGCGGCACAGGAGGGAGTATCGGCAGAGGTACTGGTGGCGCAGGCGGTGGGAAAGTTGTTGCAGTAACCGGTTTTGCATCGCGGACGCGGAGTGAGAGAATTCTTGACTTGGCAAGTTTGTGTGCTAGAATGCAAAGCATGACGCAGGGCGCGGATCAATCGGAGTTCAAGGTGATGGTAAAGCGGTGGCTCAAGAGCCACCGTCTGGACTATCGCTGGGTGGCAGAGCAGTGTGGAGTGTCTGAAATAACGGTACGCAACTGGATGAGCCAGAAAAACATACCGCCACTCAAGCTACAATTATTAGAAAAAGTAATGGTGCAGATGCCCTCTGCGGGAACGGCTCCTGCTGCGGCAGTGCAAGAAATACCGGGGGTAACGGTAAACACCTCGCTGGCACTGACGATACAGTTGGCACCGGAACTGTATACACGGTTGGCAGAGCGGGCTGCGTCACAGGGAATGACTATGGAAGCTCTAGTGGCACAGGCTATTGCCCAACTGGTGCAGACTCCGGATGCCGCAACGGCGGCAGCCCTGCGCAGCCGCAAGGTGATTCTGCCCACAGAGCGCTGATTCTATCCTCATTTTTTTGACGCATGATAAACTCCCCCGCCCTGCCGGAAAAAGCCGTACTGGGCAGCTGCGAGATTCGCGCGGTGCTGGGTCAGGGCGGCGGTGGCATCAGCTATCTGGCATACGACCGGGCGCTGGAGCGAGAGGTCGTCATCAAAGAGCATTTCCCCATGGGGCTCTGCCTGCGCCCGGAGGGCAGCGCAGAGGTAGAGCCGCTGGATGAAATACTCTATCCCCGCTCGCTGTCAACGTTCTGCCGCGAGGCTCGCATTCTGGCCGGGCTGAATCACCCGAATGTGGTGAAGGTGCATGATATTTTTGAGGGGTCGGGCACGGCGTATCTGGTGATGGAATATGTGGAAGGCAGCACGCTGAAAGAATGGATGCCGAGCCACGCCGGGGACGTTTCAGCCGTACAGCGGATTCTGGAGCAACTGCTGCACACCCTGCACTACCTGCACGGCAACAGCGTGTTGCACCGCGATATCAAACCCGGCAATATCATCATCCGCGAGGACGGCACCCCCATCATCATCGATTTCGGTTCTGCGCATCTGGGCACAGCCAACCACACCCTCACACCCGTCGGCTCGCCCGGCTATGCCGCGCCGGAGCAGTTCAGCCCTAAAGGGCGAGTGGGTGCATGGTCAGACTTGTATGCACTGGCGCAATGCTTCCTGCACCACCTGTCGGCAGAACAAAAAAAGCGATACCCCCGACGCTTCCTGAAATCCCTGCAGAAAGCCGCAGCTCCGGAAGCGGAACACCGCTACCGAACAGCCGCCCAATGGTTGGACGCGCTCAGCTCACCATCCCGGAACAGAACGCTTCTTCTCATCCTCTTCGCGATGCTGGCGGGAGGCATCATCGGGGGATTGAGTCTGCATACCCTACATAGCGATATCACACCTTCTCGCCGGAAGAATCCATCGGCTGCAGCAACCCTGCCAGCCCGCCCACCGGAAGCAGATTTTGATAGCCGCAGAGATGAAATCGTAGAGCGATATCGGAAACAGATAGATGCACTCACGACGAAGCTGAATTCCGGCGAGCTCTCCCCTGCTGAGCAGAACGAATACCGTAAACGGATCAATGAGCTGCAAGACAATATGTTGGAAGCGATTGACCGACTACTGACTCCATTTGCACCGGAAACCATCGGCTTGCGTGACGGCACCATCATCTACGACTCCTCCGGGCAACTGGCCTCCAACGACCCACGCATCAAGGAGCAGGCAGAGCGCCTGTATGCTCAATACACACAAGCAATGCTTATCTACCTCGGACAAGCAGAAGCACAAGGCATCCCGAAGCAGGAACAGCAGCAGACCATAGAAAAATTAAGAGCAGAATGGGATAACAAGCTCCGCAAGCTGCGCCGGGAGTGATTGTTTTTCTCCATGACCGCCATCGGCGGACATGGAGGAATCAGGAACGAAGAAGCAGCGCGGCGTAGGCGCCGTCTGCCTGCTCGCGGTGCGGGAGGGCGAGGTAGTCTTCTTTCAGGGTAAACTCAGGGTGGGATGCCAGAAATGCATCCACCACAGCCCTATCTTCCTGGCGGTCAATGGAACAGGTGGAGTACACCAGTCGACCGCCGCTGCGAACGGCATCTGCGGCCCGCTCCAGTATCTGCAACTGGAGGACGGACAAGCGGTCTATTTCTTCCTCCTGCATGCGCCAGCGGGCATCCACTCGGCGTTGCAGCACCCCGGAGTTGGAACAAGGAACATCCAGCAACACCGCATCGAATGCCCCGCACCATTCCGGTGGGCAAGGCTGTGTCCAGTCGTGCTGCGCCACTTCGAGCTTCTCTCCACCGGCGCGGCAGAGGTTCTCCCGCAACTGCGGGAGTCTGTGCGGTTCCAGCTCTGTGGCCAGCAGGTGAACCTCTCCCTGTGTAGCGCCGATGATAGCGGCAGATTTGCCACCGGGCGCGGCGCAGGCATCCAGAATTTTCTCACCACGCTGTGGGTTGAGGAGGCAGATGCAATGGCGGGTGGAGGGGTCGGCCACGTACACCTGCCCGGCCTGCAAGGCGGCAAGCGGCAGCGGCCCGTGAATGCAGTACCAGCCGGGCGCACCGGGATGCGGAGTCCACTCTGCCGGTACTTCCATGGGGCGGAGCGGGTTCAGACGGGCGTAGACAGGCGGCGTTTGCAGATTCCACTCCATCATAGCGCAGGCTTCCGCTTCCCCGAACTCGCGCGTCCAGCGGGTCGCCAGCCAATCCGGCATGGAATAACGCACAGCCGGAGGCAGGGTGGGAAGCGCAGCCGCGAACTCCGCACGCCGACGCACGGCATTACGCAGCATCCCGTTGATGACCCCACGCGCCCGCGCGGGAGCCAGTTTCACCGTCTCGCTCACCACGGCGTGCTCGGCATGGTGCAGAACAAAGAGTTCACAGAGTCCGGCCAGCACCAGCCAGTGCATTTTTTCCTCCAGTGCACCCGGTCGCAGGGCATAGCGCCAATGTTCCAGCAGGCGCAGGTTGCGCAGCGTGCCGTACACGATGCTTTGCATCAGTCCGCGGTCAGACCGGGGAAGTTGATACTCTGCGGCAGCTCGCTCCACCAGCGTTTCGGCAAAGACACCGCCGCGATTCCAACGCAGCAGCGCCTTCCATGCAAGAGAACGGGCATTTTCAGGTTTCGGCGGCATGATATCAATCCATCTTGAGAGCTTCCGGCAGGGGGATTCTGCCATTCCAGGCCATCACAGCGCCTTTGATTCCCGCAGCATCTGCCGGACTGAACTCCAGCACCCCGCCGGCGGCTTCCAGAATGACCTGTGCGGCGGCAAAATCCCAGAGAGAGATGCGCCCCTCCACATAGGCATCCATGCGCCCGGCGGCAATGTAGCAAATGGCCAACGCAGCAGAACCGAGGATGCGAATCTTGCGAACCTGGGCAGACACATGGGCGAAACGGCGAATCCCCGCCTCGCCGGAGCCATCGTGTCGGCCATGGCCGATGAACACCACCGCCTGCGCCATCGTATCGCGGGAAGAAACTCGAATCAGGCGCTCATTACAGCTGACCGCTCCCCCCGCCAATGCGGTGAAGCACTCATCCTGCATGGGGTCATACACACAGCCCAGCACAAGCCGTCCATCCGCACGCAGCGCTATGCTCACACAAAAAATCGGAATACCGTAAAAGTAGTTGACGGTGCCGTCAATCGGGTCGACAATCCATTGCAGAGCGGCTTCCTCTCCGGCGTTTCCCTCCTCTCCCAACACACAGGATTGCGGATAATCCGCCAGGAGTTCGCGGATGATGAGGAGCTGGCACTCTTTGTCCAGCTGCAATTTAATGTCCGTGGGCAGCTCCTCATCCACGACCTTGATTTCATGAAAGCGCTGCCGCAGGAACGCACCGGCCAGCCGAGCGGCTCGCTCTGCGGTACGCAAGTGGGGGGTGTAATCCGTCATAACCGCGCCTGAGCGGCAGCTTTCTGCTGCTCTTCCTGTTGTTTTTTCAATTCAGCCTCCCGGCGCAGCTCGGCACGCGCGGCCTCGTATACCTCTCGGGCCAGATTCATGGAGGCACGACGCAGCAGGTTGGTCATGCGTCCACTGGCTGCCACCTCGGAATCGGGCTCATCAAAGCCCATCCAGACAAACACAGCCACCCCATTCTCCCGCAGTACCATGGAAAACTGCCCCGTGTGACCGGGCAGCGTCTCATTGAGCGTGACCGGCTGCCCCTCACTCACCGAGAAAGGCGGCAAATCCATGACAGCGCGCGCACTCTGGCGCAGGATGTATTCCGGCGCTTTCTCCGGTTCACAGGAATAGAGCAGCGAGCGCTGGTTGCTCCAGATGGCATTGATAAGGCTGAGCTTGTATCCCCTGCCCTTATTCTGTATGGAAAACAGGATACGAGCCAAATCAATTTTCTTCATCCCGAACTCTCCGTTATAGAGCGCCTTTTCGTTCTCCTGCGAGGGAAGCTTGCAGTCCAGCTTCAGGGTATCATAGAACGCGCGCACCACGGGATAGCCCAAGCGCATGCCGGTCACCTGAGAATCGCGCGCCACGATATGCATATCCTCGCCGCCGGGAAGACAGGCACAGGCAAACAGCAGCGGAGCAGAGGCCCGCCCGGGCTGAATGCAGGTCTGCCAGCGGTCAACGCCATCCACAGCGCTGCGGCCGGATACCAGCGCCAGCACCCTGCCCTTGTGCCGATTGCGGTTATCCACCACCAGCACACAGCTCTGCAACAGGCCGGTGAGGTCGTTCGCAGAGCCGCGGGCGCGCAGTTTCTCCGGGCGTTTCATCTTCATGAAACTCTTGCGGCGCTCCTCCGCATCTGCCGTATCTTTGCCGGAGAGCGCCAGCCATGCATCGGGATAGGTCTTGTTATCCTCCACCGCTGTGAGGGCGGCTTCCACTGCACGCTCCAGATACTGCTGCAAGGGCAAACGCAGGCTGGACACGACATAGACTCCGCCGTTACCCTTGCCGGCTTCCTCCTGCAACTCGCGCAACTCCATGCGCGCCCACATGGAGGCGTAGGAGCTCACCGCCGCATCCACCTCGCGATTGCGCACCAGCTCGATGGGTGCTTCTGTCGCGCGGCGGCATTCCTCCTCCGAAATCATCTCACACTCCAGCATGCGCTCCAGCGTCTCGGCCTTCACCTCCATGGCATCCTCCATGCTGTGAACGGGGTTGAAGATGGAGGGAGCCCGAACAAGCCCCGCCAGCGTGGCACATTCCACAAGGTTCAGTTCGCTGACCTGTTTGCCGAAGTAGTGCTCCGCCGCCGCACGAATGCCATAGCAGTTCTGCCCGTAATAGATGCGGCTCAGGTATTGCAGCATGATGGTCTGCTTATCGAAGTTGCGCTCAATCCGCTGCGCCAGCATCACTTCCAGCAGCTTGCGATCCATTGATTTATCACGCAGCTCATAGATATTGCGAGTGAGCTGCATGGTGATGGTGGATGCCCCCTGCTCGTAGCGCATGGAGGTCAGATTCCGCAGGACGGAGCGTATCACGGAGGAGAGCACCACACCGTTGTGCTCAAAAAAACGAGCATCCTCTCGCGCCACAAAGGCATCGACAAGATTCTGCGGCAGTTCCTGCCAGAGCAAGGGGCGTTCCTCCGTGCCGGAAAGGGAAGCTATGGGCTGATTGGACGCATCATACAACATGCACGCACCGGATGCCAGCTGCATCCGCTGCATATCATACTGCATCGCCCGGCAGGAGTAGAAAATGACCGTTCCCAGAAAAACCAGAACCAGAATTCCGGTCGCGATACCCAGAGCCAGCAGCTTTTTCTGCCCGATGGTCAGAACACGATACCAACGCTTGCGCTTGTTCTCTTCCTTTGCGTAAAACATGCCGGATTGTGAAAGGACGGATTATCCTTGAGGTTGCGCGTTGGGAGAGGCAGCCGGAGCGGAGGCAGCAGCTTTTTCGGCGGCTTCCACCAACAGCATGGTTGCAGCATCCGGCACCCAGCCCGGGAACTCCGTATTCAGATTCTGCTCGTACTGAGCAGCTTCACCGGCTTTACCACAGAGCTGCAAAGCCTTAACAATCTTGAACAGAGCCGTGGGTTTGAGCTCCTTATCGCTCACCACGTTGGCCGTGCGACCATAGTATTTGGCGGCTTCGGCAAATTCCCGGTCGGCAAACCATGCATCGCCCAGCGTGATAAACAGCGATGACTTGATGGGGCCATCGATACCCATGGCAATGGCCTGCTCGCAAAGCTTGCGAGCCTCCGCAGCACGATTCAGCCCGATGAGAATCAGAGCATAATCGCGCAAGCCTTCAGCCTTGCGGTAGGGTTGTGCCTCCATGCCGACGTAGAATTCCGCCGGCTGAAGAGCCTCTGCAAAGAGGCGCAGTTCCAGACGGGTTCTGGCCAGTGTCTTCCATACCAGTGGCTCCACCTTGGGGCGTTCCTGCTCAGTATTGTCAGCGGAGGTATACTTCTCGCGCGGCTCACGAACAAGAGCATCCGAAAGGTATTTATTGGCATCATTATAGTTGCGGTTCTGGAAGCACATCCAGCCGCACCAGCGCAGAATGGCTGGGGGAAGCGCGTTGTAGGTACCCACATTGGTACTCTGCAGTGTGCGAAGGGATTGCCGCAGGTTCTCCGCATCCTTCATCTTGAAATAACAGTGAACGAGCCTCAAATCAACCATTGAGGCGTACTGCTCCGGGTTCATGGTGCGAGCCTCGCGGAAGTGCGGAATCGCCTCGGCCGGTTTGGTCTCATACAGCGCACAGGCTATGTTGTAATGGGCCTCGGCAATGGCAGCGGGCTTGTCCTTACCGCCGCGCTTAACCAACTCCTGATAGTGCTTGATAAGGCCTTCGTAATACTCCACCATCTTCTGCGGATTAGTGGCGGCACAGACCTGTGCCGCACGCTGCCAGCAGACGGCGATAACCTCTGCCTGAGGGAACTCTCGGATAACGCGGTCAAAATCCGCAAGAGCCTGGCCGTGACGCGATTGTTTCACCAGCACCGTACCGCGCAGCGCCAGTGCATCCGGCATACGGGGATCATCCTTGAACGTATCAATGAAGTAGTCCAGCGCCGGGAGTGGGTCATAGGTATCACCCTGCGCAGCACACCAGGCTTTCTTGTACACGGCATCGGCGCGCACAGCTTCAGGCAACTGCTCGATATTGAGAGCCTCGAACTGCCGCGCTGCCGAGACGGCATCATGCAGCATCATTTGGTCGGCATACATGAGCCTCACCAAATCGATACAGGGCAAGGCGGCCGTGGGACTACCGGAAACGGCATAGGTGTTGAGGTATTTCTCCGAAAGCTGGAAGAGATTGGTGCCTTTCACCTGCTGAGAACACACGATACGACGGTAGCCGCCATCTGCCGCCAACACAGAACCGGGCAAGGTATCCTCTACCATGCGGAACCACTCCATAGCGGCCGCATACTGGCCGATTTCCATATGCGACTGCCCAACAATCAAGGCCCGGCGGGCCTCCTTTTCCTTATCCTCCAACGGGGTGTAGTTCTTTCCCACGCGGTTGACCACCTCCCGGTACTTTTTCTCCTTGTAAAGAGCCAGTACGGTTTCCATCTGCCCCTCAGCCGCATACTTTTCCATTCCCGGCAGGCGGGTCAGCTTTGTGTAGAGGTCCTGAGACTCGCGGCTTCTGCCCAGACGCGCTGCCAGGCGGGCAGCCTGCAGGGTGGCAATGCCCTGAACACGCCTATCCAGTCCCGGCATGGCCAGCAACTTGCAGAACAGCTCGTAGGCCTCGGCATCCTGTCCGTCCTCTGTTTTCATCTGTGCAATGGACAGAAGGGCAGATTGAGCAATGGCCGGCTTCACGCCCTTGATTTCCTGAAGGCTGCGGAAAGATGCCTCTGCCTCTGCCCTCTTCCCCAGCATCAACTGAGAACGGCCCTGACGATACAACGCATCGTTTCGCAGGTCTTCGCGGCGGGTTTCCTTCACCGTAATAGCATAATACCCCAGCGCTTTTTCCCACAGCTGCCTGTCCGCAGACTGCGTGGCCAGCTTATAGGCAGCAGCGGCTGCGTACTCACCGTGTGTATTGTTGGCCAGCTTGGCCAGATTGTTGTTAGAGGCGGCGTGTTCACCCGCTTCATACTGACAAAGAGCCTGAAGGTACAGGGCCCGGCTGTTGTTGGCGGCTTTCGGAAACTTTCTCACGTAGGTGCCGAACAATGCAGCAGCGCGCCCCATGGCAGCAGAGCGAGCGGCGGGATCCTGTGTATTGCGAGCCTGCAGATACACCTGATTGGCAATTTCGTAGGAATCCGCCTCTTCATTGGCCACCAGCGGGCCATCAGCAGCGGCTGTCCCCTGCTGCCCGACGGCCGGCATCAGCAGGAATGCGCTCATGGCGGGAACACAGAAAAAAGGTATCTTCATCATATGGTTCATACGGTGAATGTTAAAAAAGTCTATCCGAAAAAAGGCTTCCCGCCTGCCGGAGACGGGAAGGAAAAGAGTTTACTGCTGTTCTTTAGGCATCTGCTTGGAGAACGAGACATTCCACACACCGGCCTGAGAACAGGTGGAAATGACATCTGCCATCTTCTGCCAGCTCATATCCGCATCACCGCGAATTCGCACCGGCTGATTAGGATTGACTGCCACCATTCGCTTCATGAGAGCCGAGAGCTTCTCGCGGGTGAACACCTCGCGGTCAATGGTGATGACCAGTTCTCCGTCCTCTTCACGAGCGTTGATGATGATTTCATCAATAGCGCGCGAGGTCTCCTCCGTGGATTTAGGCGCGGTCGGCACTTTCACCTTGAGGTCCTGCTCATTGAGGATGAACTTCTGCGTCACCACAAAGAAGATGAGCAGCAGGAATACCACATCCAGCATCGGCGCGAGCTGGAAGCCTATCGGCTCCGGTAACTTTGCTTTCAGCTTCATGAGCAGAGCGGATTATCAATAATCATCATCATCCATCATCTCCTTGGCCATACCACGCTGGTAGGTGCCGGAAAGGCGGCGCTCACGATCCATCTGCACGGCAATCACAGAGAGGATGTGCGTGACCGCCACTTCCATATCAGTAATACGCTTCTGGATGCGGCTGCGGAAAAACACATAGGCGGCCATGCTCGGGATAGCCAGCACCAAACCACCGGCAGTAGTAATGAGAGCCTCTGCAATACCCTGCGCCATCTGCATCTGTTTCACACCTTCGAAATTGCCGGCAGCCATCTCCATGAAAGTCTTCATCATACCGATTACCGTACCCAGCAGACCAATCATGGGAGCAATGGCTCCGATATCGGACAACCAGTTAATCTGGCGGGTCAGGATGTTTGCCTGGCGAGTACCCTCTGCCCCGGCCACTTCGCGCACCTCCTCAATATCGGCGCGGGGATTGCGCTGCAAAAACATCACAATCACATGCACCGTCAATGCAAAGCTGGAACCATCTCGCTCGCACATACTCATCAGCCCGGCATAATCCTTGCGGCGAATGCAGGACTCCACCGACATCACCATACGCGGCGGCAGCACCGCAGACTGGCGCGTGGTCCACAGACACACGAAAAAGACCATCAACGCCAGCACGGAAAGGAACAACAGCGCCCACATCAGGTGGCCGCCCTTATCAAAAAGCTCCAACACCCCCCAGCCATCAGCCAGAGCTCCTATATCGGCAATCATATACGTTGGCATCATTACACGGGCATTATAGCTCAACGCGCGCGTGTTTTCAAGTACGATGGCTGTCTGTAATTGATTTTTTACGCGGGCACAGGGGAAATAAGTATTGCATTTACCCGCCCGCAGGCATAGAATAAGCGCATGCAGGACACCTCTCTCTTCCGCGCCTGGGCAGAAGTTGATACTGCCGCCATGCGCCACAACCTCAGCATTGTTGCCCGCGTGTTACCCACGCACAAGCGCATGGCCATCGTCAAGGCAGAGGCCTATGGCCACGGGCTGGAGGGCGTGGTGAGAGCACTGGACGATGCAGAGATAGAATTCTTTGGCGTTGCCACTCCTGCGGAGGCTGCGCGGGTGCGCGATGCCGGCTGCCGAACCTGCCCGTTTATTCTCGGTCCCTGCTTCCCGGCGGAGAGGGAACAAGTTGTCCAGAACGGTTGGCGAGCAGCGCTCTGCAGCATTGAGGAAGCGGAGCATTTCGACTCTCTGGGCAAGTTGTACGGCAAAAAGGTCAACCTGCATATCAACGTGGACACCGGCATGGGCCGCGCCGGCCTGCTTCCCAACGACATCCCCGGGCTGCGGGATAAATTGGCATCTTATGAGAATCTCAACATCGAGGGCGTGTACTCCCACCTCTCCGCAGCGGCTGAGGACATTTCCTTCACCCATCGACAGATACGCAGCTACGAACACGCTGTGCGGGATCTAAGCGAATCTCTCACTCTGCCCTATCGCCACCTGTGCAGCAGTTCTGCTGTCTTCAACTATCGCGCACCCAGCACCAACATGGTGCGTCTGGGGCGCATCCTGTACGGCTATTCCCCCATGCCGTCCCCCTACAATCGAGAACTGCAGAACACCCTGACCCTCTACAGCCGAGTCACCCTCGTTCGCACCCTGCCCGGCGATCACGGCATCTCATACAACCACACCTATATCACCACCGGCCCCACCCGCGTGGCCACCATCGGCATCGGCTTTGGCGACGGCTATCTGCACTACCTCTCCAACACCGGCGCACGCGTTTACCTGAACGGCTCCTATTGTCCCGTACTCGGTCGCGTTACCATGGACCAGATTATGGTGGATGTTTCCCATCTGGACAAGGTAGAAGCGGGCGATGTGGCTGAAATCATGGGGCCGAATGTTCCCTGGAGTGAGCTGACAACCCGCGCCCACACCATCCCCAGCAACGTCATCACCAGCATCACGGGAAGAGTTCCCCGAATATACAGATAACGAAACGAGAACCGGGCACGGCACAGACAGCTATCGTCAAGCCCCTTTAGTCTACCACGAATCCATTGGGGAACGGGTCGGCGTCCTCGCGGTAAAACTCGCAGCGAGCCATCAGATTGGCCTGTCCGCGTACCAACGGCACCACAGCGCGGAAACGCCCCACCATAGTTTCTTCTTTCAGTTGACCGTTGAAAATGGAACCGATGAAGGATTCAGAGACGTACGGAGCGCCGATATCCAGCTTGCCCAGATGGTGCATGAGGGTCATGAGCGCCGATGTACCGGATCCGCAGGGGCTGCGGTCCATCTGCCCATCGCCGAACAACACCGTGTTGCGAATATGCAGCGGATTCTCCGCCAACTGCTCATAAATGACGGTGAGAGCAATCGTGCGGGTGGACGGATTAGTGGGGTGCGCCACCGCCACGGCCTTGTTGGCAGCAGCCCGCACCCGCATACCAAAGTTCACATAGAAATCCTTGCTGTGAGACTGCGGCGATATCGGCTCCGGGAACGGATTTTCCACCACCACAAAGAAATTCCCGGCAAAAACCACATAGCCCGGCAACGAGCCGTAGCCCTCCACATCCAGCATCACCGGCTCCGGGGTAAACACGAATGAGGGCACGTTCTGCACAGTCACTTCTTTCACCCGGCCATTAGGCCCGCGGTGCAAGTGCGCCTCGATTCGTCCGCACACGGCATCCAGCTTCACCACATCCGGCGTATGCAGGGGCAGCCCCAGCTCATCCACCGCGCGGGCAGAGCAAATCGTGCCGTGAATGCACATGTCCAGATAGCCACCGGTGTCCATATAGAGAATACCCACGTCCGCATCATCCGTCACCGGACTGCACAACACAGAACCGAACATGGCCTTGTGCCCGCGCGGCTCCTGCATGAGCAACACGCGGATGGGATCATTCTGCTCTTTCATGAAATCCAGGCGCTTGCGCATGGAATCGCCCGGCATATCGTAGCAGTCGGAATACAGCACACGACAGGGTTCACCCGCTGCATGCAAATCCAGGGTATGATAAGTGGAAGGAGTACGGAATGGGTTCATGACTGTTGTTCAGAAGGAGGAAGAAGTGATTGCGCGGCAGATGCGGCAATGACCAGCGCAAACCCAAGCCATTGCCCGGGCGTGAGCATCTCCGCATAAATGAGCCAGCCCAGCAGCACCGCCACCGCCGGCTCCAGATAAGAAATAGTACCAAACTGAATGGCGGTCAGACGACGCACCGCATAGGCTATCAGCAGCATCACCAGAAACCCCTGAAAAAGGCCGATACAAAGCAGATACGGCCACCCCTGCCCCACGCCGGCAAAAGCATTTTCCGTGCCGGCCAGCGGCACCGCCAGCAGCGCACAGCCGGCCACAAACTGCCAGAAGGTGCGCTGCACCAGCGCCACCCCCTGCGGGATGTAGCGCGTCAACAGGATATACACGGCGTAACACACGCCGGAAAGCAGCCCATACACCAGCCCCATCACATCATCACCGCCCCCAGTGCCGCCATCCGCAAACACCGATACCGCCACAATTCCCGCCACGGACATAGCTATCAGCACCCCATCCCGACGCGGCGGCAGGCTGCGGTTCAGCACCGCCTCCCCCAGCACAGCAAACACCGGCCCCGTGTACAGCAGCAGCGCCGCTATCCCCACGGATATGCACTGAATCGACAGAAAATAAAACAAGATGCACAGCGAAATCCCCGCCCCGGACACCGCCGACTGCCAGGAAAAGGCAAAGCTCCCCGTGCCGCGCATCCGCTGCCAGCCCAGCAGCCCCGCCACCAGCACCAGCCCGACCGCAAAACGCACAAAAGAACAGGCCTGGGCGCTGCAAGCGGACTCACGCACAAAGAAGCCGAGGGAGCCCATCAAAAAAGCAGCCAGAATGGCGGCGAAAAATGCACTACTGTTGCGCCCGGTCATAACATGAAAAAAAGCGCGCAGATTCTAACACCGCACAGACAAATTGCAATGCTTTTGTGTGCTATACATCCGAAAAATCAGTTTTTCGTCATCTCACCTCGCCACATGACAGGAAAACCGTTCGAGAAATCCCACACCGAGCGTATAATATAGTAAACGCAGCCTCATCACAATGAAACTTCGGACACTCCTACTTCTGGCTCTGTGCAGCCCGCTGTCAGCGCCCCTTTTGATGGCTTCCCCGGCCGTGCTTCCCGCACCCGCAGTCGCCGCCGCTGCGCCGCATCCGTTATTCTGCGATGAGGTCTACCCCGCCTGGACCCGCATGACCCCGCAACAAGCGCTCACAGATATACGTGCTGCGCTGGCAGAATCGCGGGAGCGTCTGCAGGCCATGCTGAGCATTCAGCCACAGGATGCCACGTTTGAAAACACCTTCCTCGCATGGGAAGCCGCAGAAGAACACCTGCGACAGGTGCAGAGCTGCATGTACCACCTCACCAACTCTGCCGGCACCCCGGAGCTTCAGCAGGCCATGGGACACGTCATCCGCGAAGTTGCCGCGAGCCAGTCCGACCGCCCGGAGCTGCCCCGCATCCGGCAACTGCTCCACACTGCCGCCTCCGCACCCTGGGTGCAGGAGCTCTCCCCGGCCAAACAGCGCTACATCCAAAAAGTTCTGCTGGAGTTGCACATGGCGGGTGCCGGGCTTCCCCCGGAACAGCAGGCCCGCAAAGCCGCCATAGAGCAGGAACTTAAACAGCTCGGCTTCCTGTTCAATGACAACATCCTGTCTACGGAATCCGACTGGCAGCTCCTCATCACTAACCCGGCAGAGCTTGCCGGCATGTCGGAGCGCTGGATGCATCAGGCAGCTCAAGCAGCCGAAGCAAAGGGGCTCGCCACGACAGATACCCCCGCCTGGCTCATTACCCCAAACAACGCCTCAGCCGTGCTGTCCCGTTGCACCGTGCCGGAAACCCGCCGCCGCTGCTGGCCCGGCACCTGTACCACCGCCACCGCTCAGGGCAAAGATAACGCACCCGTCATCTACCGCATCATGGAACTGCGACATGAGCTGGCCGGGCTTCTCGGATTCCGCCACTTTGCGGATATGCAGGCCGCCACTCGCATGACCGGCAGCGCGGAAAAAGCCCTCGCCTTCGTAGATGATATGCTACAAAAGAGCAAACCCGCCTACGATGCCTGGGTCGCAGAGCGCATGCAGCTCTTCTCACGCGCCGCCGGACGCACCCTGACCACCCTCAATCCATGGGATGAGCGCATTCTCTCCCGCCACCTCCCGGCGCAGAAAAGCAGCTTCGACACCTCTGCTCTCACCCCGTATTTCGAGGCAGAAACCGTCATCCAGGGCATGCTGAAGCTCTGGTCCGGGTTGCTGGGTGTCACCTATACGGAACTGCCCACCGCCTGCCCGGCAATCGGCACCCCCTGCCCTGAGGGCAAGGTGGAGGTATGGCATCCGGAGGTGCGCTGCTTCGCCGTGCATGATACCGCCAACGGCACCCATCTGGGTTCTTTCTATCTGGACCTCTACCCGCGCACCGGCAAGCGCGGCATGGCCTGGAGCATGCCCCTGCGCGCGGGTAAACCGAAGGCGGATGGCAGCGTGGGCGAGCCAAACCTCGCCACCCTGCAAGCCAACCTCACCGCCCCCCGCCCGGGGCATCCCCACCTCTTCACCCACGATGACCTCTACGTCCTCTTCCATGAATTCGGCCACATCTCCCACATGATTCTGGGGCATGGTGAGGTACGCGCTCAGGCAGCCATCGGCGTGGAACACGATTTCATTGAGACCCCCAGCCAGCTGCAGGAATCCTGGATTTGGGAGCCGGAGGCGCTTGCCACCTTTGCCCGGCATCACAAGACCGGCGCTCCCATCCCGCCGGAGCTCCTGCGACAACTGGCAGATTCCCGCAAGGCTTCACCCATTGACTTGCACATGCGCATGCTCTGTGCCGCCAAACTGGATTTGGAGCTCCACATGTTCTTCCATGAGAAGTTCAAAGGAAAACCGCTGGATGACGTTGCCGCTGAGCTATTACGCCCCTGGCAGTTCCCCTACTCCGTCCCCGTTCCCACAGAAATGCGCACCCTCACCCACTGCATCTCAGAGGGCTACGCTGCAAGCCTCTATACCTACAAATGGTCCGAAGCCCTCGCTGCGGATGCATTCTCCCGATTCGGGCAGGAAGGCATCCTCAACCCCTCCACCGGAGCAGACTACCGTAAAACCATCCTCGACCCCGGCAGCAGCAAACCCGCCTCCCAACTCTTCCGCGACTTCATGGGCCGAGAGCCGGATTCCGCCCCCCTCCTCAGGCGATTCGGGGCAGAATAATCTTCCGATGCCCCTATGATAGAAAACATTGACGATAGAACTTGACATTGCATTTCAAATACGATACCCTGTTAGGGTCGTACAGGATAGGAAGCGTTCACTTTAACGCGACCGATTGAGCCCGTGCGATGAACCTGAATGAAACAACCAACCAAACTCTCCGACATGGCAGTAGAAGAAACAACAACGGAAAGCTGGGGCAGCCGCCTTGGTGGCTCCATCAAAGGAGTATTCGTGGGCGGTGTCCTCTTCATCGCGGGCATTCCCCTGCTTTTCTGGAACGAAGGACGTTCCGTCAAGACAACTCAGGCTCTGGAAGAAGGTGCCGCCAACTGTGTGGTCGTCCCCTCAGCCGACAGCGTGGATGCGGCCAATGACGGCAAGCTCATCCACATCACCGGCACGGCCAAAACAGAGGACATGCTGACCGATGACCTGTTCGACGGCATCAGTATCAAGGGTATGAGGCTCTCTCGCTCCGTAGAATACTACCAGTGGGTAGAAAATACCAAAACTGAAAAAAAGAAGAACGTCGGCGGCTCAGAAACAACCAAGACCACCTACACATACTCAAAAAAGTGGGTCAGCAGCCCTGAGGACTCCTCCGAATTCAAGGAAGCCGGGCACGAAAATGTCGTGCACTTTGCCGAAGCAGAGGACAACACCCAGTACGCTCAGAACGCCACCCTCGGCGCATTCAACCTCACCGACAGCCAGATTCGCTCCGTCTCCGGGCAGGAAAACGTGAAGCTGGAAGGCATTCAGTGGCCGGATGAGCTGAAAGGACGCATCACCACCTCCGGCAACACCCTGTATATCGGCAAAGCTGCCAACCCCATGCAGGAAGCCATCCGCGTGAAAGGTGAAGCACCCCGGCTGGACGTTTCGAGCACCTATGTGAACATTGAGACGGAACCCGGTAAGAATCTGTATGTATTGGAAGCCAACGGCGGTGCCTATGTGCAGTCTTCCAACGGCGACCTCTATCCCCTGGAAGCAGATGAAGCAAATGATCAGGCATACGTCCGACTTCCCAATGGTGCCACGCGTCTCATCACCGGGTACGGTGACCTGACCGCCCCGGCTCCCACCATGGGTTATCCCCTCCCGGCCTCCATCAACGTGGAGCGTCTCGGCGAATGCCCCGTTGTCTGTGTGGGTCAGTTTGCCTACATCCGCACCACGGACAATCGCTTCCTGCTGATTAAACCTTTCCAGGGGCGCTACGTTGTCAGCGACAACGGCATTGCCAAAACAGCAGACATCGTTCTGGCCCCCGCAACAACCGGCGCGGCATCCGTTGACCCCGCCTCCCCCCAGATTGGTGATGTACGCATCACCTGGACCTATGTCGGCGCAGAGAAGCCTGTCAGCATCATTGCCGTGCAGACCGGCAACACCTTTGCCCCCTACATTGCCAAATCCAGCGGCTACAAGGTAGACCTGCTCTCCAACGGTATCAAGACCAAGGAGGAAATGTTCCAGAGCGCGGAAGATGCCAACACCATGTGGACCTGGATTCTCCGCTTTGTCGGTTGGTTCATCATGTACATCGGCCTCAAGATGATTTTCAAGCCGCTCTCTGTGCTGGGAGACGTGCTGCCGATTCTGGGCGACTTCATCGGCATGGGAACAGGCATCATTGCCTTCCTTATCTCTGCTGCGGTTGCCCTCACCGTCATTGCCATTGCCTGGGTGTTCTACCGCCCGGTGCTGGGCATCATCCTGTTGGCGGCAGCCATCGGACTGATTGTGCTGCTCATCAAGAAAAAGAAGAGTGCGAAAGCAGCCCCGGCCGCCCCTGCAACAGAATAAACCTCATTTCAATCCAACCGGCGGGGTGCTTCGGCACCCCGCTCAAGCAATCTACCAATGTCTCCTTTTCCCAAAGCCCTCGCATTACTGAGTACCTGCCTGATGATGGCATCGGCAGCTCACCCGGTGCAGGAACTCGCCCGGCAATACAAAAACACCCCGCACCATGCCGACATCAGCCGTTTCGTGAGCGCCATGGAAAGCACGGGGAATGCCGATGTGAAAGATAAGCAGGGATGCACGCTGCTGATGTATTGCCTGCTGGAGCTGCCGGAAATGCACATGGCCTCCATCATTCACCCCTTACTGCTGGCAGGTCTTTCTCCGGACACCCCGGATGAGCTTACCGGCCTTACCCCCCTGCACCACGCCGCCCGGCGCAACGATTACCGCCTCGCCTGCCGACTGCTGGCATTCGGAGCCGACCGCAACCTACGCGACAAGCAGGGACGCACGCCTGCTGACCTGGCTAAACTTCCGCAGCTGCAATCCCTGCTCCGCACCGGGATTCCGGCAGAGATACAGAGCCCGCGCGCAGCCGCTCTCCACACCAAAGCCTGCGGCGGTGATGCGGCGGCGCAATATGAACTGGCGCAACTGTACCGCGATGAGGCCACGGAGGACATCAGCTCCATGTCCGGCTGGGTTCAGGAGCCGGACACACCGGATACCGATGCGGCAGAAAGCCGTTGCTGGCTGGAACAGGCGGCCGCAGCTTCTTATCCCCCGGCTCTGCATGATTTGGCACTCAGACTGATGTGGGGCATGGACGGCAAACAGGACGAGGCCTCTGCCTACAAGCTCCTGCAACAAGCCGCCGCAGCCGGGTACCGCCCTTCCGCTGACTTTCTGAAAGAAAACCCACCCCCTGCACAGCCATGACTGTCTACGTCAACGACACCTCCGTGCGTATCTTCTCCGGTGCCACCGCCCGCGATGCCGTTTTGCGCTACTGCACAGACACAGGCACTCCGTTCACTGATTCTCTCCTCTACGATTCCTTCGGCAATGTCATTGCCGAAGACAGCCCCATGAACGAAGGCCGCCGGATTTACACCTCACCATCCCTTTAAATCTCTTCTGACACCATGAAAAAAACATCTCTTTTCACCTTACTGGCCATGCTGGGCAATGCCCTGGCAGCACAGGTCACCATCCTGGGCATCAACGACATGCACGCCGATGTGGACAACCTGCCGCAGCTGGCAAGCTGCCTGAAAGCAGAACGAGCCAAGAACCCGAATCTTCTTCTTCTGTCTGCCGGTGATAACCGCACCGGCAGCCCCTATGTGGACAGCGGCGAGCACCCCGGAGCCCCGATGATTCAGCTCATGAACCGACTCGGCTTCAATCTCTCCACGCTCGGCAACCATGAGTTCGACAGTGGAGTGGAAGCGCTGAGCTACTGCCTGAATCTCGCCGAATTTCCCTTTGTCTGTGCCAACGTCAAAAGCTCCCCGGAGCAAGCGCTGTATCTGAAGCCCTATCACATCTTTGAGCGCGACGGAGTCCGCATCGGCGTACTCGGGCTGGTCCAGATTGGTGACAACGGCATGCCGGATGCTCACCCCGATCAGGTAAAAACACTCCAATTCCGCTCTCCTTTTGAAACAGCCCGCGATTATGCTTACCTGCGCGAGCAATGTGACATTCTGGTTCTGCTCACCCACATGGGCTTTGAGGACGAAGTAAAGCTGGCAGCACAATTCCCGGAAGCAGATGTCATCATCGGCGGGCATTCCCACACACGCGTGGAGAAAGAACACGTGGTCAACGGAGTCCTTGTCACCCAGGCCGAAAATAAGGCCAAGTATCTTACCAAAATTACCTTTGATGTGGAAGACGGCAAGGTGCAGGGACGGAAGTTCGAGCTGATTTCCCTTCACACCCTCCCCAAAGATGCCGACATGCAGGCTGCGGTGAATAAGGTCAAAAACAACCCGTACATGACCCGCAGGCTCACCACCATCACCTCCGACATCACGAACAGGGAGAGTCTGGGCTGCCTGATGGCAGATGCGCTGCGCTACAGCGTCCCATCAGACATAGCCGTGGTAAACATGGGCAATGTGCGTCTGGAAAACCTCCCTGCCGGTGAGTTCAGGGTGGAAGACTGCTACCGACTGGATCCGTTCGGCAACAAAGCCGTAGTCTTCAAAGCTACCGGCAAGGAACTCATCGCTTTCCTGAATGCCGTTCCGGCAACTGACCACCATGGAGCCCCCTGTGTGTCCGGCATTCGTTACAAAGCCGTCAAGCCCGCCGCAGAACTGCAGCCCATGCGCATTACGGAGATTACGCTGTCGGACGGCACCCCCATCGCTCCCGACAAGTATTACACCGTGGTCACTAACTCCTACCTCATGTCCACCGTCAGCACGCTTCCGGCAGACCCCGGAACCGCGGAGGATATGGATGGCGCTCGCGCCCTCATGCTCTATATGGATGGCAGGGACTGCGTGGATTACTCCGGAGTGAGCAATGTCGAAATAACCATTGAATAATCCCACCATGAACATTTCCCGCATCCTGCTTCCCTTGTTGCTGATGGGCACTCCTGCCCTGTGGGCTCTCGGCCCGGACAACATGACCGGTAAGACGCTCCGACTCGGGATGAACGGCATGCAGATTTCCCGCAGCCCCATCTACCACGCCCCTGTACCACCCTGGTACACGCTGGACGAAGTGTGCGACTTTGTCGTGGCTTTTCCGAACTCGGACGAATTCACGGCAGAGGTGGACTACAGCGTACGCCTCAGCAACGAGGTCACGGTCAGTTACCACCCGAACACGAAGGAAAACGAAGCCTGCGTGAAGATTGAGAGTGCGGAGCTGAGCATCCTGCTCACCCTGACCTACACAAGTAATACAGGGGGTACGGCTACGGTGGCCTGGCACGAAGCCGGCAACACGCGTCACCTCCGCAACATCTCCTTCACGGTAGAAAACGGTGCAGAAGAGGGCAGCCGCGTACAATTCCCGGAAGAAATCATCCCCTATGGTCCCGAAATATGGAATGACGGTCTCTGTGATATTTTGCGGAATATCGAGCGCGGAGTTTATAGCTCTGAAGCGGACAGACTGTATCAGAGGCGTCTTACCACCCTGCTGCCGGTAATCATGGTGCTGCACGATGCCTCCTACACCAATCCGGATTACAAAGGCAACACGGCCTTGCATTATGCCTGTGCCCTGGGGCACGTGGAGCTGGTCCGCTGGCTGGTCAATCACGGTGCCAATCTGGAGCTTCGGACAGAAAAGGGAGCCGGGATTGATGCCTGTGTGGGCAGCAGAAACGGCGATACCATCAGAGCTATCCTGAAACAGGCGCGCCGTGAGCGTGATTATCCTCTCCGAGGGCCGCAGGTCGAAAATCAGGAAGCCGATGAAGCAGTCGCCTGGCTGGAAGCTGCTTTCACCTGCGCCGATGTCAACTCCGAGCTCTACGAAATTCCGTTCCCGGATGCCAAGGCAGAGGAGTATGCGGATTTGCTCTATGTGTATGTCCGCCAGAACCGGGAATTTCCCCGGCAGGTGGACGTGACGGAGCCGCTGGGCAATCTGCTTGTCTGGCTGAGGGATGCCAATATACACCGTGGAATGTTCTGCGAGGCGGTACAGAAGCAGCTGTACACACTTCGCGCTGCCGCCCTGCTTCAGCACCAGAAAGCCGGCAAAACGCTCGCGTTGCTGCCGCACATGATACTTACCCGCGAGAATGAGGGAATGCCTTACGACGGCGCAACAGCCGTATACCGTGCCGCCTGCGAGGGTAATGCAGAACTGGTTCGCTGGCTGATAGACAATGGGGCAGACTGCCGACTGCGCGATGAGCATGGTCATACGGCTGAGCTGCCGCAGGGAATACCCAACGAAGCCGCCATCCGCGCCATGCTCCCCTCCGCTCCCGCCCCGGAGAATGTGGCGGGCAAGACCTTTACCTTCACCGGTACGCAGTCAGACGACCCCATCGTCATCAGCTGGAAACAACAAAACAGCGAGACAGATGGCGAAGTCCGACAGGATGAAGACTGGTGCATTGAAGAGAAAAATTACAATCGCACCGGCAACCACACAGCCACCATCACCCGTGCCACCCAATGGGCTCCCGGCGGAAGCTATGCCGCCGGATGGAGAACTCAGAAATTCAACCTCTCCTTCACCTCTGCCACAGAAGGAACCGCCACCTGCACAGAAGAAAGCAAAACAGGAGAAAATCTCACCTTCACCGGCAGTTTCACCCTCCGATAATTCACCGCCATGAAAGCACTTTACCTCAGTCTGCTGGCACCTGTCATTGTAGCAGCACAGGCAGCGGCCATCACGATACCCGGCACCCTCGTCGGCACCTGTCTGGAAGTGGATTTGAACCCCGTTCAGGTCTGTGAGTCAGAGGGCAAAGAACCACCCGGCACAGAGTGGGAACAACGGCGACTCAGCCCATTCATCATCTGTTTCACAGAAGAATCCGGCAACAGCTTCACCACCATGCACCCCGCCAACAGGACACGCATCGGTACACCGCTGGCTGCCATACAGATTCCTGATATCTGCGTGAGCTACTCTCCCTTCACCAACGGAGAAAGCAAAGGCGTGGTGCAGCTGGAACACGACGATTTCTTCATTCAGATTACACTCACGTTCCACAAACAGGATAAAAACGGCATGTACTACGGCTCTGCAGAAGTGGAGGAGAGGGCCGCAGGCACAACAACCTATTATCGAGGAGCCCGTTTTTACACCCGCAAGATTCAGGAAATGGATTACCCGCTGACCCTGCCGGAAGACAGAACGGAAGAAGGATTGAGCGAGGAGGCGCAGTCTGAATTGCAGCAGATTCTTGAAGCGCTGAAACAGACTTCCCCGCAAAACGCAACGACCACCCTGTACAGGAAACGACTGCTCATGCTCCTGCCGCTCATCCTTGAGCGGGGAGATGTCAACCTCACCACCCCGGCAACAAAAGGCAACACGGCTCTGCACTACGCCTGCGCGCTCGGGCATACGGAACTGGTGCGCCTGCTGGTGCAGGCAGGAGCCGATACAGAAGCCCGTACCGACAAGGGAGCCCTCCCGGCTGACTGCGTCAGCGGGTCGGATTCATCCATCATTCTCAGCATCCTTCAAGGCCAATGAAAGCGGCTCGCTTCCTCGCACTATTGCCCCTCCTGGGTTCCGTGACGGCGTGGGCAGACATTCCACAGCAGCTGAACGGCAGGCAGCTTCAGTTCAGCCACTGCCCATCGTACAAATTCACGCCGCTGCTCATCTGTTTCGGACAGGAGGTCGGCGGGAACAACTATACCGTCACCGCAGAAAACGGGCTGAAGTATCAGCTGCAATATACTCCGGATGACGCAACCAACACCGCCTGCCTCCGGGTGCAGGGGGCGAACAACACGGCCACGATTAACATGCGTTTTGAAACGGATGTCTTCGGCACCGCCACCATGAAGTGGAACGGCATCCCCTACTATGCCCTCACCTTCCGACTGACGGAGAATGCGAGCCCCACCACCTTCCTGTCGCGCATGGGTGACCCGGTCGGTGATGTGGCTCCTTTCTGCATCGGAGGAAATGTTCTTGAGATAAATTTCGACGGAGCCGTTGAGCAGGTGCTCAATGGCGAAGGTAAAGTAACCTCCGAAAAGCCCTGTCGGCAGACATCGCTCCGCATCCGATTCCCGCAAGAAAAAAACAACTTCACCGGCTCCTTGGACGATGGAACGGAAGCAAGGGTGGAGTTCGAACATATTGGCTGCGGGGCGAGCATCAGCTTACGCGGGAACAATCACCATGCCGAAGTGATGCTGGATTTTGCCGATTCCTGCTCCGGCACGGCTACGCTGGAACAATTCACGGGCGACTCAACGCTTCTCATCCGTGGGGCAACCTTTCGCCTGACTCCCGCTACGGAAGCCAACGGCAGCATCACCCTGCCCGCCAACAAAACGGACAATAGTCTGGCTCAACTGATTGAGGAATTGAGCAGCCAACGCTACCCCACAGCTGTTGAACGACTCTACCAGAAGCGCTTGCTGACCCTGTTGCCGCGCATTCTGGCGGGAGAAGCCGTCAATACCACCCTGCCCCACGAAAACAACACCACGGCTCTGCACAACGCCTGCGGGCTCAGCCATGTGAAAATCGTGCAATGGCTGGTTGACCACGGGGCTGACCTGAATGCCAGAACGGCAAAAGGCGCAAGCCCGGATGACTGCACAGGCGGGGCAAATTCCAAAGAAATCCGCGCCATTCTGCGCCGCGCCCACAGATAAACACAATTTTACACTCAGCAACAACATGTTCAAAAATATCATTCCCACATTGATACCGCTTCTGGCTCTGAGTCTTCCTGCTGATGCCGCACCGCAAAAAGCAAGCACAAGAGATCTGGGCTACACCGAATATTACCTGAAAGAATTTGAAGCGGAGGTCAGACGCGCCCAGGGCAGCGCCAACACCATGTTCCGCAACAAGAATGAGGCTCTCAGGCGCATTCAGGCGCTCATGAAAGCCTACCCGGAAGACCCGGCTGTACTGGCGCTCTATGAACGCGCCCGCGCCGCACTCATGATGAGCAAAGGCGACTACCAGCCGATCAGCCCCGCCATGGTTGCCTATCTGAACAACGAGAAGCAACTCCGGGAGCAGTACGCCCGGCTCAGCCGGGACAAATGGCAACAGCTGTTGCAGGGGCGTGATATTCTTCCCAAGGTATTCCCCGCCGTTGACCCGCTGAAAAATACCCCCGAAACCTCGCCTGTTGATAAATCCATCGTGCTGACAGATGTCAAATATCCCGACAATCAGTTTGTGGGCGGCACCGGTGAATACATCGTGGTGGGTAAGCCCTCCACCGGATTCTATTTCGTCAACATCAGTGGTCGTGAATGGCTGGGGCCGTATGAAGCCATCAAACGCTTCCGCCGCGAGGTGGATGGCTCGCTGGGAGAAAGTCTCAACTTCACCGTTCTGGGAAAGGTATCCTCCCCCGTGATGGAGATTCCCGGCAATCGCCGCATGAATATGGCCTGGGGCTGGGTGGTGGAGCCGGAAGCGCTCTACATTGACGGACGCATCGTGGCCACCTTTGATACCGCAGATGCCCGGGGCGGTTCCTATGTGGAGGAAGACAAGGTGGCCGACATCAAGGAAAGCTGGTATACGGAAAAGGATGTGCCGCAGGATGCCACACCGGAGCGCGTGATGGAAATTTTCCTGGCCGCCATCAAGGAAAAGAACTACGAGCTGTACCGCAAGTGCATCAACCCTGACCGCTACAAGACGGAAACGGCAGAATCCCTGCTGCGCTACCACTGGGACCTGCATCAGGAGCGACTCCACGGCGAATACGTTCACGCCGTCTTCAGCGATACGAAAATCACCGTCGCCAAGGGGCATGATGATAAGAACGATCTGGAAAACTTCTTCCTGGATGACGCTCAGCGTAATCAGCTGACGAACATGCTGGGCGAGAAGGTCGAATACGCCACCGTACAGAGCCGAGCTTTCGATGCCAATGGCAAGCAGGTTGGTGTCAAACACGCCCACAAACTCATCCGCAAGGGGGGCGGGCGCTGGTATGTGGACGATTACGCCATTCGTTTCTAATCTGACCATTTCTTTCCAACCAAACTCTTTTTGCATAACATGAAGATAAAAGAACTTTTCTCCCTGCTGGCACTCAGCGGGCTGGCACTAACACCGCAGCTGCACGCCCAGAGCCCCGCCGGTTACGATTTCACGCAGGATGAACCTGCCGGCTATGACTTCACTCAAGATGAACAGGTCGGCTATGATTTCACGCAGGATGATGATTCTGATGCCGCCACTGACAAGGCAGAAGCACGCCTGAAAGCATTGCAGGCGCTCATCTACAATGGTGCGCAATATGAAATGGCCTGCCGAAAAGCCTATCAGGAGGATATTGTATGGGTTATCTCCGCCTGCTGCGATGGTATCATCGGCGACCGAGACTATGTGGACTGTACCTACGACCCCGATCCGGCCTCTCTGCATCGCGCGGCTTTTTCCAAAATCAGGAGCAAGCATCCCTTTGCCCCCGGTGCGGGACAATTCATGGAAGGAATCCTGTCACGAGCCATCCTGAAACAGGCCAAGCCCAACATTTCTGCGCAGCAGTATGCCAACATTGAGCACATGATTACCCGCTCCGAAATGCTGGTCAAGTGGTTCACCGGCTCCTTTGCCAAAGCATGTGAAGCGCATGATTACGACTTCCTGAAGGAAGTCCAGCGAGTGGCGCGCTTCAAAGAGTACACCAAATCGGACACCTTCCGCGAGCTGGACGGATTATTCTTCGACATGTCGGAGGTTTTCCGCGGGAGCTACGTACGCGGGCGCGCAGAAAAGGCGCTGTCCGGCTTCCACTCCGACAGAAAACGCAACAGCATTGCCGTTTTCCGCCATTTCCGCAAAACGGTGAATCAACTGGAACGCGACAGCTGGGTGCGTTTCATTGTGCTGGGCGGCAGCTACCTCGGCCCGACCTTCGGCGTTGACCGGGTATTCAACAGCATGGGGGTAGAAGCCCCTTTCCATTTCTTTGATATTCGCGGGGGCAGAGTCATGATGAACGGCTCCTACGAAGCCTCCCGAATGAGCAGCTACATGCGATATTTTGATTTCTGGACACAGGCGCGGCTGGATGCAACCGCGGCCCTGGGTGATAAGCTGGATAATCTCACCCGAATGGCTTCCGGAGAATTCTTAAGCGGTGTCTCCACGGTCGCCGGCGAAATCGTCATCCCGGAGGATGCTGATTTCAAGCGGGCTGTGAGTGACCGGGCTCTGTATGCCCTGGACAAATTGGACTCCATGGATAGGGAGTTGACCGATTTCCCCAAATACTTGCACGACAACACCAATTTCCTGCAAAATCGCAAAAACACCAAGGCATACGGCTCGCTCATCCACCAGGTTCAGATTTGCGCAGACGATGCCAACAAGAAATTGGATGCCATCCTGCAAGCGGCTCAACAGGAAGTTCCGGCCTCTGACCCCTTGCGCCAATCTGACTGATTACCCCGTCCCGAGCTACGAAAAATCCCCCGATGCGATAACCGTATCGGGGGATTTTTCATCCATCAGTGAAAGGTATCAATAATCGCGCTTCAGCAGGTAGTCGCTGATGGCGAGCAGATTCTCTGCGCGGCGGGCAGAGAAGACATCCAGATCCGCGCGGGCGGCTGCGGTGAGGGCGCGAGCCTCTGCGCGGGCATTTTCCATCCCCACCAGAGCGGGATAGGTGGCTTTCTGCTCGCGGGCATCCTTGCCGATGCTCTTGCCCAGCACCTCCGGGGAGGAGGTCACGTCCAGAATGTCATCGATAATCTGGAAGGCCAGCCCCAGGTCGCGGCCATAGGCCGTCAGCGCCTCCAACTGCTCTGCGGTGCAACCGGCAGACATGCCGCCCAGTCGCAGGGAGGCAATGATGAGCGCGGAGGTCTTGCCGTGGTGAATGGCGCGCAGCTCATCCACCGTCAGCTGACGACCCTCGCCCTCCAAATCCAGCACCTGACCACCGACAAGGTTGAGACTCCCGGTACGGAAGGCAAACTCGGTGATATAGTCCTTGGCATCGTAGCGGTCATTGGCAGGCACACGAGCCAGCATGGCGAAGGCCTCCGTCAGCAGGGCATCACCGGCCAGCACGGCCACACCTTCCCCGAACACCTTGTGGTTCGTGGGGCGACCACGCCGCAGGTCATCATCGTCCATGCAGGGCAAATCATCGTGAATGAGCGTGTAGGTATGCAACGCCTCCAGCGCACAGGCCGCATTGAGGGCGGCTTCCTCGCTGCCGCCGCAGGCCTTGGCAGCCTCCAGACAGAGCAACGGACGAATGCGCTTACCGCCGGCGAAAATGCTGTAGCGCATGGCCTTGTGCAGCGTCACCGGGGCGACATCCTCGCCGGGCAGCAGCTCGTTGAGACGGGCTTCCACCTTCGCGGCAGATTCCTTGATAAGAGTCTTGATATCCATGGCTCAGCAACCTTTCACAAGCAGCTCTGCAATCTGCACGGCGTTGAGCGCCGCACCCTTGCGCACCTGGTCACCCACAACCCAGAGGTTGAGGGCGTTTTCAATGGCGATGTCCCTGCGGATGCGGCCCACGTAGCAGGTATCACCGTTGGTGGAATCCAGAGGGGTGGGCCACACGTTGTTATCAATATCATCCATGAGCGCGATGCCGGGCATGCCGTCGAAGCAGGCGCGGGCGGCCTCCACATCCACGGGCTTCTCAAACTGAGCGATGCAGGAAATGGAGTGGCTGCGGTACACGGGAACACGCACGCAGGTGCAGGTCACGTTCAGCGCCGGCAGTCCCATAATCTTGCGGCCTTCGTTGAGCATCTTGAGCTCCTCCTTGGTATAGCCATTGTCAGCGAACTTGTCAATCTGCGGCAGCACGTTGAAGGCAATCTGGCGCGGATAGGTGGAAATCTCCACCGGGTGACCGTCCACTATGGCACGCACCTGGTTCTCCAGCTCGGTGATGCCATGCTGTCCGCTGCCGGAAACGGCCTGATAGCTGCTGGCAATGATGGTCTTGAGCCCGAACTTCAGGTGCAGCGGGTAGAGCGCCATCAAGGTGATGATGGTGGTGCAGTTCGGGTTGGCGATGATGTTGCGGGGATGGTCAAAGGCGGCGGCTCCGTTGATTTCCGGCACCACCAGCGGCACGCGGTCATCCTGGCGGAACGCAGAGGAGTTGTCAATCACCACGCAGCCGCACTCCCCGGCTATGGGAGCATACTCGCGGGAAATATCACCACCGGCGGCAAAGAGCGCAATGTCCACATCGCGGAAGGAATCCTTCGTCAGCTCCTCCACGGTCAGCATCCCGCCACGGAAGGCTACCTGTTTACCGGCAGAACGATGCGAGGCCAGAAGTTTGAGCGAGGCCAGCGGGAAGTTGCGGGTCTCAAGGCAGGAAAGAATCTCGACGCCCACCGCACCGGTGGCGCCAACGATGGCTACTCTGGGATTTGTCATGTTCATGTTCGGTAAGAGGACGCGGGTCTGTTCTCGGGCGTCCTGCGCGTGCGAGTATACACTAACGCGCTGAATGTGCAAGCATAATCTCCGCGTTTCCCGCTAAAAATCAGCGCAGCCGAGCATTTTATTGTAAGCGAGAAGCCCGCTGTATCATCATCGAAAAAAAGAATTTTTATAAAATCCTACCTAACAAGTAGCATTTTAACTTGACTCATGGACAAAAAAAGGTATTAATGTGGGCATGAACCGCTATTTCTCATCGCTTGTTCGCCATGCCGGTGCGTGGGTTATCTGCGCAGGAGCGACCGCAACCGCTCTGGAGATTGACAGTACGGGGAACGATGTCTTCGACCTGTATTTCTTCGGCAATGGAGAAGCCGGACTATTCGGGACATCAACCGGTATACCCTGGCAGGATGAACCCAGACAGACCAGCGGGCAGGTGAAAGACAGCTCGACACTATACTGGAACCAGGAGTTGAAGCAAGCCATGCTCAACGCCGTTGATACATGGACCAACGCCATAGCTACGCCGTACGATACGGAGAAGCATGCACGGAAACTGCGTATCGGGTTCTTTCTGGATGACGGCTCCACACCGGGAGGGGTGATGGATAGTTCGATGGCCGGTTATGCCGCCACACAGACCGTTACTACCCGTTTTGAGCCCCAATACGGAAACAAAGCCAACATTTACAGCGTTGCAGAATGGGCATGGCGAGACAATAACGAAACAAACTACTACAAGCCGGATTGGGTAATGAGCGGAGCCTATTGGGAGAGCAGTATACTTTCCATGGAGAATAACAGCATCGACCTCGCCATTGTTCTCAACCCTGTTACTACCAGTTACGGTTTTGATGCCATGGGAAACTATTATTACAACCAGACAGCCCGCACGGCACAGCAGCTGCAGAACATCGCTACCCACGAAATCGGGCACGGCATGGGAATGGACTCACTACTGTACACACAGAGATATGATTCAACAACCGGCACAAGCTCAGCAGAGCTTTCCGGCTATGTCTCTACCTGGGATAGTCTGGTAACGTTGAACGGAGAGCACATTGTTGCCGTTCAGGACGGGATAATCGATGCTCAATATGCAAGCTTGGAAGCCTTGCAGGCAGCAGGCTGGGAACAACCCGGAACAGACGGCTACACATGGGATGAAATCCAATACGATTCTGACAGACGGCTGAGTCTGGAGGGCGAGATTGGAGTACACATCTCCCAACTCATGCTTGAAGGAGACACACTGGAACACATTTCCCATGGAGACGGCAAGAACGTCCTGGGGCCCGGAGGCACAGCAAACTCTACATTCTCCGATAGCGATTTGCGAGCGCTGGAACTGCTGGGCTGGGATATCCGCAGAACAGACAGTTTCGCGATTCAAAGCATCCCGGAACCGACAAGTGCAACGCTGACCCTGCTGGGACTGGCCGGACTGGCTCTTCGCCGCCGTCGCAGCTGAATTGATACCATCATTACCATGCGGGGTATGTCCGTTGGACATGCCCCGCATATTCGTATCTCACAACACATATTCAAACAAATAGAACGTGCGCCAGCCAACAGCATCGTAAAACAGGCGCACGGAACCACAGGCGCGGAATCCGGCTTTGGTATACACCGGCGCGGCGGGCAGGTTGTGGTCAATGAGGTCGAGCCGCACGGCCTTGTACCCGGCGGCGGCAGACAACTCCAGGGCATGCTGAATCATCAGCTTTCCTATGCCTCGTCTGCGGTAGGCTGTGCCCACCCCCAGCGTATGAATCACCCCATATTCACCGGGGCGGGCATCCACATTCCACTTGCCCTGCAAATATCCCTCGTTAGCATGAGCATTCACCACCATGGAGGCAGCTGTCTGCCCCTGCACTTCTGCCAGCCAGAGTTCTCCTGCTCCGATAGCTCCGCGCAGGTAGGCTTCATCCGGGTAAACACCCTTGTGCCAGCAGGGGTGGTAGGGCTCTTTTTCCAAATCATCGGCCAGACAGTCATAAAATGCCTGCACAGCCTCATAGTCGCTTCCCTCAGCCCGACGAATGGTCGTTTCCATGCGCACAATCTAGCACAAACGCCCGCGCAGCGTCAAATAAAAAACCGCTCCCGACTGCAGCATACAGCGGGAGCGATGGGATAAAGATTTACCTGTTGAATCAGGCCTTCGGCGTCTCAGCCGGGGCGGGAGCCGGAGCGGCGGGGGCAGGCTTACCCAGATAGCTGGGCAGCTCCACACCTACGCTGCTGGCCAGCTCATGCAGCGGCAGCGTGCCGGTCACCAGATTCTGCACAAAGCCACCCACAGAGCCGCTCTGCGAATCCCCGCCACCCATGACCACCACCTTGTCGAAGCTGAGGTTGCGGATGGCGCTGGCCTGCGTCTCGACAATCTGCGGCAGCTGCTCGGTCACCAACAGGCCGGATGCGGAACGGGCATCACCCGCGGCCTCCACAATCTGGCGGAAACCGCTTGCCTTGGCCTCCAACGCCGCCTGAATAGCAGCAGCCTGACCGCGCCCCACCAGCTCCAGGCCTTCACCCTCTGCCTTCTTCTTGAGCAGGAGGGCATCTGCCTCACCCTTGGCAAGCTTGATGGCGGCGTTACCCTCGGCTTCCTTCTCAATGATAAGGGCATCGGCACGACCCTGCTGCTCGCGCACCAGCACGGCGGCGGCGGCTTCAGCGGCAATCTCCTGCTTACGCTTCTGGATTTCGGCCTTCACGATTTCGTTGGCCGTCAGCGTGGCGCGTTCCAGCTCGGCACGCTCCATTTCAGCCTCGCGGCTGGCCACATAACCGGCCTGCTCCGCACGGGCAGCCTGCTCGCGCTCGGCCACCTCAGCAATTCGCTGAGCCTCTGCCTGGCGCACCTTAAGACGCGCGTTGGAATCCGCCACCTTCATCTGGGCTTCGTTGTTACCTTCCACAGCGGCAGCGTTGGCCATGGCCACCTGCACCGTCTGGTCACGCAGAGCCTCAGCCTTACCGATTTCGCCACGGCGGGTTTCCTCTGCCACCTTAATCATGGCATCATTGATGGCGCGGGCGGCAGCCTCCTGCCCCAGGGCGGCAATATAGCCGGAAGCGTCGCGAATATCGGTGATGTTCGCGTTGATGAGATAAAGGCCCACCTTATGCAGTTCCACATCCACACCGCCGGTGATTCCCTTGATGAGCTTCTCGCGGTCGGCGTTGATTTCCTCAATCGTGAGCGAGGCAATCACCACTCGCATCTGGCCCATGATGATTTCGGAAGCCAGATTACGGATATCCTCGCGGGTACGGCCCAGCAGGCGGCTGGCGGCATTCTGCATGATTTCCGGGGTGGTGCTGATACCCACAATGAAAGAAGAGGGCACATCCACGCGGATATTCTGGCTGGAGAGCGCCCCCTTCAACGGCACATCAATGTTGATGGGGTTCAAATCCATGAACGCGCAGCTCTGAATCACCGGCATCACAAAGGTAGCACCACCGTGGATGCACTTGGCTGAACGCCCGGCACCCACCTTACCGTACACGATAAGAATTTTGTCCGACGGGCACATCTTATAGCGGCTGAACAGCAGGGCAGCCGTTCCCAGCAGGAACACCACAATGGCAACAATGGCAATGATGCTCTGCGACGACGATTCGCCGGTTTTGGCGGCGAGGATGAGTAGTGTGTTTATCATAGTTGTGTTTGTTTATTGTTGGGGAGTTTTCGGAGCGGCCAGCGAGCGAACCGTAAGGCAATAGGTTGTGGCAGCCACCACCACGATGGGAGTCTGCGCCGGCAGCGGCGTATCGCCCTCCTGCACGGCAGCCATGGTTATCATCTGGCTGGGGTGAGAAACCTGCACCTGCCCACCCGGCTCGCCGTGCGGGGGGATGGTCAGATACACCGTCCCGGTGCAGCCGACCAGCGTATTGTAATCCAGCGAGCCATCGCACTTCAGGCTGAAAATGAACTTCAGCAGCAGCACCACACAGAAAAAGATAACCAAGCCCACCAGGAAACCCACCAGAATGGCAAGCCCCACGCCGGCTCCCGACTGCACAGCGGCATAACCACCCCAGCCGAACCCCATCAGAAACCCGATAACCGCTCGCACGGAAAACACCCCGGTATCCGCTCCGGCAGCATCAGAAGACTCAATGGCGGGGACATCCACATCGCTGTCACCGAAATCAAAGAAAAAGGCCATCACCATGGAAACCACAGAAAGCAGAGTCGCCGTCCAGGCAATCGCGCAGAAAATACCGCGGGCAGAGGCAAAATCCGGCAGGAGGTCGGCAGCTTGCAGCAGCATCTTGCCCCATTCAAAAAACTGAGTCACATATTGCATAGTTGGATTGTGTTGACTGCGGGCATAGTAACATCTTGAACGCCTCCGCGTCAACCGGAAAATCAGCCAACACCCCCATTAGAAGCAGAAATCCGGGCATTTCATTCATTTTGGGCTTGCATCTTCTGCGAAGCGTGCTATTATCCCCTCACCTTGTAGGTCGATTTGCCGCAGCCACGAAAAATCAACCAATTAAACAAGATACATAATACAATGAGCGAAATCAACGTCAACGACTTCAAGACGAACGAGAAGGACACCGGTTCCACCGGTTTCCAGGTGGCCGTGATGACCAAGCGTATCGTCCACCTTACTGAGCACCTCAAGGCTAACAAGCATGACCATGCTTCCCGCCGCGGCCTGCTGATGCTGGTCGCCAAGCGCCGCAAGATGCTCGACTACGCCAAGCGCACCAACCCGGATCTCTACAAGGATCTCCTCGTGCGCCTCTCCCTCCGCCACTAATCGCCGGAGCGGAGCGCTTCGTCAGAAGCCTTCCATCGCTACAGAAACGCCGCAGAGTGGTCGACTCTGCGGCGTTTCTCCTTTTTTCAACGGGAGGGCTTCCTGATGCAAAAGTAAAACGCTCAGCAACGGCTGTTTCCGTTACTGAGCGTTCTTATTATCTCGGGCAAGCGGGATTCTACCCGCCCCCTGCGGCCCTGACGGGCTCCCCGCCGGGAGGTGTCCCGGCGGCGCAGGGTCTGCTCGTGCCACCGGCACTCGCAGCCCACTCCCCCTTTGCTGCGGGGTCGTGTGTTCGAATCCCGCTTCCTGATGCAAAAGCAAAACGCTCAGCAACGGCTGTTTCCGTTACTGAGCGTCTTTGTTATCTCGGGCAAGCGGGATTCGAACCCACGACCCCTTGCACCCCATGCAAGTGCGCTACCAGACTGCGCTACTGCCCGTTTTTTGTCCCGCGAAGCGGCAACGGGCGCAGTATACAGATAAATTTTGTGATTGTCAACACATTTTTTTCGTGATAGACTCTTTTTTGCCATGAAAAAGGTCAAAACAGCAGTTGTGGGTGCCAGCGGATACACCGGACAGGAGCTTCTGCGCATTCTGTTGCGCCACCCCGGAGTTGAACTGGTATGTGCTACATCCCGTCAGTATGCAGGCAAGCCGCTCAGCGAGGTTTTCCCCCGTTTCCGCAATGTGCCGGGAGCTGAGCTGCAATTCACGGATTCCGACGTGGCCGCCATTGCCGCCACGGGGGCAGAGGCCGCCTTTCTTGCCCTGCCCCACGGCGTATCTGCCTCGTACGGGCGCGGGCTCGTGGACGCAGGCATACGCGTGATTGACCTTTCTGCCGACTTCCGCCTGAACGACCCGGCGGTGTATGAAGATTTCTACGGGAAGCCCCACCCGGATGCAGAGTTGATGCAAGAGGCGCCCTACGGCATGCCGGAGTGGCATCGGGCAGAGATAGAGTCCGCCCGCATCGTAGGCTCACCCGGGTGCTACCCCACCAGCATCATCCTGCCGCTGGTGCCGCTGCTGCGAGCAGGGCTTGTGCTGCCGGAGGATATCGTGGTGAACAGCGGCAGCGGTGTCTCCGGGGCCGGACGCAAGGCTGATGTCACTCTGCTGTACTGCGAATGCAACGAAAGCATGCGTGCCTACGGCGTTCCCCGCCACCGCCACCTCTCCGAAATCGAGCAGGAGCTTTCCCTCGCCGCCGGTACGGATGTCACCATTACCTTCACCCCCCACCTGATGCCCGTCAACACCGGTATCGTGACCACTACCGTGGCTAAGCTTGCCCCCGGGGTCACTATCGACCAAATTACCGCATGCATGGAGGAGGCATACGCTCACGCCCCCTTTGTCCGGCTCATGGGTCCGAACAAACCGGCTGATACAAAGAATGTGACACGCACAAACTTCGTGGACATCGGCTGGGCCATTGATGCCCGCACCAACCGAGTTGTGCTGATGAGCGCAGAGGACAACGTCATCAAAGGCGCCGGTGGTCAGGGAGTGCATGCCTTCAACATCATGTTCGGATTCGACGAGACGGACGGGCTCTGGATTATCTGACGAAACATCATGAAACCCGTGCTGCTGATAGTGGACGATGAGAAGTCCACGCGTACTGTGCTCAGTTCCGCACTGGAGGACAGCTACGAGGTTTTTGCCGCCGCCAACGGCAAGGCAGCACGGGCTATCATGGAAAGTGAGCCGGTGGATATCCTGCTCACGGATTTGCGGCTCGGCGGCGAGAGCGGCATGGATTTGATTGATTTTGCCGGGAATCAGCCCCACCCGCCGCTCAGCATCATGATGACGGCCTACGGCAGCGCCAGTACTGCCGCCGAAGCAAAAAAGCACGGTGCCTACTATTTCCTGACCAAACCGCTGAATCTGGACGAGGTGGAGCTGCTGCTCCGCCGCGCCACCCAAGCCCGCAGCCTCGAATCGGAAAACCGCCGACTGACAGACAGGCTGGAGCAAAACTCCGGGCTGGACCGCATGCTGGGCGACAGTCCGCAGATGCAGGATATCTTCAACCGCATCCGCCGTGTCGCCCCAAGCAACGCCTCTGTACTCATTGAAGGCGAAACCGGCACAGGCAAAGAACTCGTTGCGCGGGCTCTCCACCGGCTTTCCCCCAGACAAAGCGGCAAGTTCGTGGCCGTCAACTGTGCCGCGCTCTCGCCCCAGCTCATGGAAAGCGAATTATTCGGCCACGAGAAAGGGGCTTTCACCGGAGCCATGCAACGCCGCATCGGGCGCTTTGAAGAAGCCAACGGCGGCACACTCTTTCTGGATGAAATCGGCGAAATGGACACCGCCACACAGGTTAAGCTCCTGCGAGTGCTGGCCGAACGCAGCATTGAGCGAGTGGGCAGCAACACCCCGATTCCTGTGGACGTGCGTGTGATTGCCGCCACCAACAGAAATCTGGCCTCCATGGTCGAAGCCGGGAGCTTCCGTCAGGATTTATTCCAACGACTCAACGTAGTCACGCTGACGCTGCCGCCCCTGCGTGAGCGCAATGATGACATCATCCTCATGGCCAACGCCTTTCTGCGCGAACTGAGCGCAGAAAATAACAAGGGCAACAAGATTTTCACACGAGAAGCACTTGAACGCATGCGTGCATTCAACTGGCCGGGGAATGTACGCCAGCTCCGCACAGCCGTTGAACACGGCGTTGTGATGAGCAGCGGGACTGAAATTACCCTTGCCGATTTACCCGAATATCTGGCACATCCTCCTAAATTTGCACCAACTACGCAAAATCCTCTGCCGATAACGTACTTTGAGCTTGAAAGCCTACCCTCTCTTAATTTACAATACGTGGAGAGGCGGGTCATTCAGCTCGCGCTTGAGCGCACCGGCGGCAATCGCTCTGCTGCGGCTGAGATTCTGGGAATCAATCGCCGCACGCTTCAGCGCAAAATGGCCGAGGCCCCCCAAGATTTTCAACAATATCTCTGACAAGTAATCATGGACAACAACGACAATTCCATAGCTTCACGGACAAACGTCTTTCTGGTGATTCGTTTGCTACTGGGTGTAGCCCTTTCCCTGCTCTGTTTCACCCAGCTCTTTTTCACTTTCCGTGGCCTGGACAAACCGGAAGCCATGGATCAGGCTCAGATTGCCCGCCAGATTGCACGTGGCGAAGGCATGACGACTAAAAATCTGGCACCGTTCGATGTGCGGGTCAGAAGTCAGGAATCCGAATCCGGGCTCGATTTCAACCAATATCAGGCTACATCATACGCCCCGCTGCATCCGATGATTCTCTCAGCAGCCATAAGGATAACGGGATATCATCACTTCAATGAAAAACGCATGGTACCGGATCAGGAAATGGTATACGACGGGGATCGCGTCGTTGCCGCTGTCAGCACCATATTCTTCATGCTGGCGCTGCTTCTCAGTTACATTCTCCTGCGGAAAATGTTTGACGAGGTTCTTGCCGCAACTGCAGTCCTCCTCATGGGTTTCAGTAAACTACTGCTGAATTTTGCCGTCAGCGGTCTGGCACAACCCATGCTGATGTGTCTTTTCATCGGGATTGTCGCCTGCGTATACGCTGCCATTCGCGCAGATCTTTACAATAAGGACAAGCATGTTCTTATTTACAACATCCTCGCTTTCATTCTGGCCATCCTCATGTGCTACACATGCCGCATCAGCGCGTGGTGCATGCTGGGGCTCATCGTATTCAGCGCACTTTATTTCCGACCGAAAGGCATGTATGCCGTCATCGGCGTTGCCATGGGTATCGTCCTCGTACTGATTCCTACCGCCATTTTACTGCAACCCGGCGGCGGCTTGAGTGCTGCATTCCAGCAGGCTTTCTACGGCGGCTTCGGGGTCGGCAACATGGAGCGAATGATGCGCTCCACCGATGAATTCGGATTTAACGTAGACAGCTCCAACTTCTTCCTGCGGTTGCTGGGTGCCACGTTCTCACAGAGCAGCACTATGTATGAACACATGGGCTCTATCATCGTGACTCCTTTCTTCCTGCTTTCGCTTTTCAACCGCTACCGCAATCCGATTGTTAACGGAATCAAATGGCTCGTGTTCAGCTGCTGGATCTGCTCCTGTGCCGGCATGGCCTTGTTTGGAGAAACTTCCGCCATGGGCGTTTGCCAGATTTCTACTCTTTTCACTCCGTTCTTCACGGCCTATGGCATTTCCCTGGTCTTCATCTTCCTGGCAAGACTGCAAATCAGCGAAAACTTTGTGACTATCAGGAGTCTGACGATTGCCGCCATCTTCCTTATCTCTTCCGGTGTGTTTCTGTTTGAATTCCCGCGGGAGCTGCAGATTGGTGTCATCACCAGCGCCAGAGGCATCCCCCAGTATCCCCCGTACTATCCGAACAAACTCAATGGCGAATTACATGACATCTCCAATCCTCAGGATATCATTGTGACTGACCAGCCCTGGGCTGTTGCCTGGTATGCTGACCGCAAGGCTCTGTGGCTTCCCACCCGAGTCAGCAGCTATACCGATGATTTGGAGCCTGTATTCAAGCGAGCCGGACAGCGAGTGCAGGGCTTCCTCATTACCCCCACGTCCCACTCCATGCCAAAAGGTGGCGTAAACGGTGTCATCAGCAGAGCCGGAGAGTTTGCCCCGCTGGCTCTGGAAGGAAAAATCCTGCAGATTGTTCCCAAACACAATCTCGCACTGGCAGAGCTGTTCAACAATCACGGGGACAGCCAGAAGAATGCCCGCCCCCTCGCCAATCTGGTCTCATCTCAGGGACAGTTCCCCCACCGCAATTTCATCTTGGGGGCAGAGATGGTATACTACAGCCGCGATGCAGTCAAAAAATAACAAAGCTACACCTCTTACCCGCCATGGCAGTACGCACAAAAAAAGCACCCCTCAGCTTTGAGCAGGCTACTGCCCGGCTTGAAGAGATTGTCGCGCGCATGGATTGCCCGGAAACCGGTTTAGAAGAAATGATAACTCTCACGGAAGAAGGCTTGAAACTCATTCGCGACAGCCGTACCCTTCTGAAAGAAGCCGAACTTCGGATTCAGCAATTGGAAAATGCCGATGCAGCATCCGTAACATCATCCACCTCTTCCCATCGGAATAATGACGACTTCTCCCTCATCTGAGCCACAGTCTTTACTCAAGCAGATAACATCCCCAAATGATGTAAAAGCTCTGAAAGCCGAGCAGCTGCCGCAACTTGCGAGCGAGATTCGCCAGCTTCTCATCAATACACTGGCAGAAACCGGTGGGCATCTGGCTCCGAATCTGGGAATCGTGGAACTGAGCATTGCTCTGCACCGCGTGTTTTCCACGCCGAGGGACAAAATTCTCTTTGACGTATCACACCAATGCTATGTCCACAAACTCCTGACCGGGAGACAAGAGAACTTCGGAACACTCCGACAATTTCAGGGAATCTCCGGCTTCTGCAAGCGGAGTGAGTCTGAGCATGATGCCTACGGTGCCGGACACGCCGGAACGGCGCTTTCTGCCGCTCTTGGGATGGCCGCAGCCCGTGATTTAGCAGGGGATGATTACCACGTCGTCGCTGTAGTGGGAGACGGGGCATTCACCTGCGGCACAACCTTGGAGGGTCTCAACAGCATCTCAACCACCACCCGCAAGTTTACCCTTATTCTCAATGATAATGAGTGGAGCATCGACAAGAACGTGGGCGCGCTCTCCCATTACTTTGCCCACTTGCAGGAGACGGATACCTACGCATGGTTGCGAAGCCGCACCAAGCAAATCATAGAAAGCATCGCGGGACAGAATGCCAGCAAACAAGTGGCAAAGCTGGTGCGGGCGGCTCACGGACTCATCACCCCGCTGAGCTTCTTTCAGGAGTTGGGGCTCTCCTACTATGGTCCGGTGGATGGGCACGATACGGCTCGCATGGAAAAGCTGCTGCGTATCGCCGCCCGCAACACCACCCCCTCCATCATCCACGTCATCACGGAAAAAGGACGCGGCTATGAACCGGCCAGTTGCAACCCGACCAAGTTCCACGGCATCGGCCAGTACAACGTAGATGACGGCAGCACCAATCCGGGAGGAACCATCACCTATTCGGAAGCATTCGGCAAAGCTCTCACATCCATGGCAGCAGATGACCCAGCCATCACTGCCATTACTGCCGCTATGCCCTCCGGCACGAAATTGGATATCTTCCGAGAGCGTTTTCCCAAGCGTTTCTTCGATGTCGGCATAGCGGAAGAGCACGCCTCTCTTTTTGCCTGCGGTCTGGCCACACAGGGGTTCAAGCCCTATCTGGCGGTGTATTCCACCTTCATGCAACGCTGCATCGACATGATTCAACACGATGCAGCATTGCAAAGTCTGCCCGTGCGTTTCTGTATGGACAGGGCGGGGCTTTCACCGGATGATGGCCCCACGCACCACGGCTTATACGATATTGCCATGATGCGTTCCATCCCGAATCTCATCATGATGCAGCCCAAGGATGAGGCCGAGCTGGCAGACATGCTCTTCACCATGAACAGCATCGACTCCTGCCCCAGCGCCATTCGCTACCCGAGAGGTGCAGCAGAAGGTGTTCAGATTCCGGAATCTCCAAGATTGCTGCCTATCGGCAAAGCAGAAACACTGGCAGAGGGTACCGATATCGTTCTTCTGGCACTCGGCAATATGAACGGCACGGCCCGCAAGGTTCGGGAGGAGCTTCAGTCCCGCGGCATCTCCTGCGGCCATATCAATGCGCGGTTCATCTGCCCGCTGGATGAAGAGCTTCTGTTGCAGGTGGCGAGTTCGAACCGACTCATCGTCACGATGGAAGATCACACCATAGTGGGCGGCTTCGGGTCTGCCGTCATGGAACTGCTCAACGTACACGGGCTGAACACCCCCGTTCTGCGCATCGGCTGGCCCAATGAATTCATCGAGCATGGCAAGGATTCCCAGCTGCGGGCAAAACACCGGCTCACCCCTGCGGCTATCACACAAACCATTCTGTCACACTATCAGGCATGAGAATTATACTGACGGGATTACTGGGGCTATTCATCCTTGCGTTGCCCCTTGCAGCCCAACAGCAGCAAGCAGCACCGGTTGCCGGATGGCTGGCAGATTTTTCCAACCTGCCAAAAGAAACCCGAGCGGAATACATTGATTTATTTCACCGGGCCAAAAGAGCCTATGTCTTCGGTGACTGGATTATCTGCTACGCCCTGCTGGAAGAGTGTGAAATGCTTTACAACAAAAACCCGCATGTGTGGAATCTCCGGACAGTGTGTCTCATTGCTCAGAATAAGCTGGAAGAGGCAGAACAGGAACTCATCAAGGCAAAAAAGGAATTGCCCCACGACGAAACGACGTACATGAATATCGCCAATCTCCATATGGCCAAAGGCGAATATCAGCAGTGCATCGACGTACTCCGCAATATAATTGATTCCATGCCGGATCCGGTATCGCAGAATCTGGTAGACATCCTCACGTTCCGCATCTACCTCTGCCACATCATGCTGGGGCAAAGGAAGGATGCCAGGAACCTGGTGAGCCATCTGTCGCCCCTCTCTGATACGCCGCTGTACTATTACAGTCAGGCGGCTCTCCACATCAGCAGGGGTGACAGAACACAGGCACGCCAGGACATTCAGGCGGCTGATACCATCTTTGCAAAAGGTAATGCCACCCTGCCCTACCTGCGGGCCATTCAGGCCTCCGGGCTCGAGGAAAAATTCCTGAAAAACACCCCGTAAATGGAAAAGGATATCGGCACCATTCTCCAGCTCCACCCGCTGGGTGAACATGGTCTGATTGTGTGCTGGTGCACCGCTGCGGGGGGAATCGTACGCACTGCCGCTCGCAATGCTCGCAAACCGGGCAGCGAATTGAGCGGGCGGCTTGACCTTTTCCACGAATGCGAGCTGCTGTACCGCCCGGCAACCAAAGGGAGCGATTTGCACACCCTCAGTTCCGCAGAGCTGGTGACACCCCGGCTGGCGCTGCGCAGCAATCTTACCCGACTGCGCCTTTGCAGCTACATGGCACGCCTGATGCTTGCCACCGTAGAAAACGAATCCGGCGATCCGACCTGGCACACGCTCATCTCCGGTGCTTTTGATTACGTGGCAGACCATCAGCCGAGCATCGCCATCCTGCACCATTTTGAAAAACGGCTTGCCACCCTGCACGGCATCTACAGCCCGGAGCAGACCGCTCACCATTGCCTGCAACGGCATTTTCAACACCTCCCCGCAGGCCGAGCCGAGCTGTTAGAAGCGCTGAAAAAAGCAAAAAGCTGATATTTCGGGGAATGCAGAGTTTTTCCTGCTTGCCTTGCCGCTGTATGTTCAGTATAATGCGTGATTAAGGAGAATCCATATTCTCTGCTCTCTCATACAAACCGCATTATATGAAACTTCACACCTCATCCCTGTTGGGAAGTCTTTTTTGTACCGGGCTTGCGCTGGTATCTGCCGCACTCCAGACCGCAGAGGCTGTTGTCATCTATCCGACACCGCAACACAACGGCACCCGCTCCGTCACCACTCGGGTAACGGATGTTCAAACCATCCTCCGCACCCCGGAGTCAAGCGGCGGCATGTGGGAGCGCCTGCCCAACGTGCCTGAGGGGTATGCGGTAGATATCACCCCCGGCAAACTGACGGTCTACGCCAATGATGAAACCGGACTGTATTATGCCCGGCAATCCATCATCCAGATGCTCTACAACGTGCCGAATGCCACACTGGCGCACAATGATGAATTCGTCGGCAAAACGCTGCGTGAAATAACCCGACTGGGAGAACTCCCCATGGGTATCCTCGTCGACTGGCCGGATATACCGGCTCGCGGTATCGTAGAGGGTTATTACGGAGCCCCTTGGAGCTTTGAGGCGCGCTGCTCCATCTTCCGATTCATGGGGCGCAACAAGCTCAACACCTATATCTACGCCCCCAAGGATGACCCCTACCACCACGGCAAAGGCTGCTATGAAACCTACCCCGCCGAACGCGCTGCGGAGCTGGCGGAACTGGTCAGATACGCCCGCAATCACCACGTGCGCTTTGTCTGGGCCATTCACCCCGCCAACACCGTCAAGTGGAACGACAACGGCGGCAAGACCCAGCTGGATGCCCTCTGCAAAAAACTCCGGCAGATGTATGAGCTGGGCGTGCGAGATTTCGGCGTGCTGGTAGATGACTCCAGCGGCGAAATAGGCAAGGCAGAGCGGCAGGTGCAACTCACCAATTACATTCTGGAAAACTTTATCCGCAAACACCCGGATGTGAACCAGACCCTCATCATGTGCCCCACCGGTTACAACCGCAGCTGGACCAACGCAAACTTCCTGCAAACCCTGGGTAACGGGCTGGATAAAAGCATCCCCATCATGTGGACAGGTGACACCGTGGTACACGATATCACGCTGGAAGGCCAACAGTGGGTCAACAACCACGTCCAGCGCCCTACCTTCATCTGGTGGAACTGGCCCTGCAATGATTTCAAGCGCAGCCGCCTCTCGCTGGGGCGCACCTACGGGCTGGATACTCACCCGGACATGAAAAACCAGATGAGCGGCTTTGTTGCCAACCCCATGGAACACGCAGAAGCCAGCAAAATCGGTCTTTTCGGCGTGGCCAACTACGCCTGGAATACGGAGGACTTTGAATCGGCCACCACATGGGAAGCCGGCATGCACCGGCTCTATCCCCGCCACCGCGAGGCCATGCAGATATTCTGCGCGCACAACTCATACCTGCTGCCCAACGCCCACGGCTATTTCCGGGAAGAATCCTCACACATTGCAGATACCGCCAAAAAATTCATCGACAGCATTGATGCCGGCACCCCGGATTCCAAAGCCGGGCAACTCCTTCATCTGGAGTTTGACCGCATGATCAGCGCCGCCCGAGAACTGAAACACACCCAGAACCCCGTCGCCGGGCTCTGCACGGAAATCAGACCGTGGCTGGATCAGTTTGAACTGGTCGGCGTAGCAGGTGCCTCCATCATGACCGCTTTCGCTACAGAAGACGACTACCTCTTCCACTACTTCTTTGACACTGTAAAGGCTCTCTACGACATGCAATCCACCACCCGAGCGGATTGGTCAGAACGCGGAGTACGGCAAATAGACGACGTTGAAGTGGCAGCCTACGCCATGACTCCGGTACTCAATGCAGCATTCTCCTACATGAACGCCCGCGTCTATGCCGACCTCTCCGGGCAGAAGCGCTCCGTCCCCCGCTTCACCGCATCTGTCGGAGATACCAAAACGGATTCTATCAAGATAATGGATGCGCGATCGGAGACATTCTGGTCCAACAACAAACTCCAGCAAGAAGGGCAGTGGTACTGCCTGGACCACGGCTCCCCCATCAGCATCAACAACATCTGTCTGGTCACAGGCGGCAGCAGACACAACGACTACCCGGCGACCGTCCAATTTGAAGTGTCTGACGATGCCACCAACTGGCAACCCGTCGGCAAGCCGCAACACGGAAACATGGCTATTGTCAATCTTTCCAAAGAACCACTCCGCGCTCGCTACGTCCGCTTCCGCATTACCAAAGCTCGGCATAACTGGCTCTCCATCTGTGAATTTGCCGTTAACCGCGCCCTTCCCCCCTATGCTTCCGGCACCGTGCAGGGGCGTAATTTCACCGCCTACAGCAACACGGAAGACATCGGCATCAACCGCATCATGGAGGTCTTCCCCCTGCAGACAGGAGAATGCATCTCTCTGGAGCTGCCCACCCCCATCCACCCGGAATGGCTGGAAATCAATCTTGAGAATGCAGAACTGTCCAACTGGGCCGACATCATTCTGACGCTGGAATCCGGGCAGGAAATCCGGCTGAAGAAAGAAATGATCAACAACCGCTTTTTCATGCAGAAAGAGGAGCTTCCCCGGGAGCGCATCACCTCACTGTGCGTCACCAATGCAAGCAACAGAACGCAGGAAATCAAGCTCACGCTCTTCCGCATCGGCATCACGGCAGATGCTCTGGCAACCGATCCCCGCTGCATCAGCGATGCAGATATCGCCACCACCTACTTCTGCTCCAAGGCTCCGCTGGACATCACCATGCCCGTTCCGGAAGGCTCCACAGAACTCATCACCGTGGGAAATGTACGCTGCGATATAACCAATGCCACCCTCAGCTCCGAGGGCGAACACGTGCGGCGCTATAAGCTCACCCCGGGCGCAACGGAAGTGCGCATCACCCACCCCAAGCGCCCCCATTCCTTCGTGAACGAGGTCATCTTCAAATAATTGCTCTTTCACCTTCCTTCAACGCGCATTCGTGAACACGAATGCGCATATTGCGTAGGTCGCACCAACAAAATAACGCTGCTGTCCACAAAAGACAGCAGCGTTGCAAATAGACTAATCAATCACGAGCGCATTACTTACGGCGACGGCGGGCAGCCAGACCGGCCAGAGCCAGCAGGCTAAGCGTAGCCGTGGTCGGCTCCGGTACAGCCACTACATTATTGCTAAGAGCACTGAGTGTAATGTTGGTGAAGTGCTCATTACCACCATTGGACCAGAGACGGATAGAATTGCTCGTTGTGAGAGTCAGATCGCTATCCAAATCAATGGAGAAAGATTTCTCGCCGGAAATAGCCGTCAGACGTCCTCCGATAATGGAACCGGCTTGTTCGTTAGCAATAAACTGCAGCGTTATAGGCGTAGAATCTACTGTCACCATGGACTCCGGAGAAATGGTAGAGGCTCCATAACCGTAAAATTCAAGCGTTCCGTTGGTGTTTACGCTAAACTTCACAGCGGCATTATTATTGCTACCATCATTCTGAATAAATGCGAGATCCTGCTCTGCCAGGGCGGCGCGCTGACTATCAAGATTGAACGTAAGCGCCCAAGAAGTGAGTGCATCGATATCGTCAGACCAAGTCAACAGCGTGTTGGAGGACTTAAGCTCTGTAACATTGAGCGTCAGCGTTTCTGCCGCAGCTACACCGGCGAGGGCGAGAAGTGCAATAATCGTCTTCTTCATATTTGTTATCTATGTGTTTATGTTTTCTTGTTCGTTTGGCGGCAGGCTGCACGGGGATACCCGGTTCTTCGCGCGTCGGAATGCCGAGAGACCCGCTGCATACCCGCCGGGCGGCAGTATATCGCATTTCGAATGCGATGCTGCACGGGGATATGAATATGATAGGGGAAAAATACTGTTGATAGATTCGCGCGATTTGTCCGTCTAAATTATCAGATCTTCTCATATGATAGATAACAACATTACCCGTTCAAGCTCCCATTGACAAATTTCATTTGTGTGCTAACATACCTAAAAAGCTTGCCATGCTGCCACAGTTACGGTAAGATGAGCAAGCCATTCCTTTGCCATGAACATTCCCGAACAAAACCAGTTGCAAGAAGTCGCAAGCAATTTTGAAGCTGCTTCGCATCAAAACGGTATCTGCTACTGGTTGGACACAGAGCTCATGCTCCTGCTGGGCTATACTGACTATGCCGCCTTTCGCAGTATTGTCAACAGAGCCATTGCCTCCTGCGCCGGACTTGATATTGATCCTCTGGATGATTTCATACGCCACGAGCACGTTGCTCCGGACGGAACCGTCGGGCATTATAAATTCACCCGTTTGGCATGTTTCCTCATTACGCAGCAGGCTGATCAGAGTAATCAGCAAGTCAGGCTTCTGCAATACTGCCTTGCTCGCATGGCAGACACTATCATGCAGCAAACAGATCTGGAGCGACTTGAAACCCGCACCCGACTCAGTAGTGAAGAAAAAGCGCTCTCCTCTACCGCCAAAACACACGGACTGACTAATTTTGCCTACTTCAAAGATCAAGGATACCGGGGGATGTACAACATGAGCCTCTCATCCCTCAAAAAACGAAAAGGCTTCAATGCAACCAGCGGCACTCTGTACGATCGCATGAACAATACTGAATTGGCTGCAAACCTCTTTCGTATCACCCAGACAAACGAGCGCATCAAAAGCAAAAACCTGCGCGGACAACAAAATCTTGAAACTGCGGCATATGATGTTGGGCGCAGCGTTCGTCGTATCATGATAGAAAACACCGGCAAGAAGCCCGAAGCGCTTCCCTTAGCAGACAGCGAAATTAAAGAACTCAAAAAGGAAGGCAAGAAGGCAGTTAAAAATATCCGCCGGATAGATACTCCGCAGCCCGGACGCAAAAAGAAATAAACCTCTTTTTACCATGCGGCTGCCACCCCTGTGAGTAGAGAATTTCGCTCACGGTCGTCGGTGATGTGTCAATTGTATTCAAGTTCTCGGCAAATATAAAACGCTGCCACCCATAAAAGGCAGCAGCGTTGCAAATTGACAATGCTGTCAGTCTCGCATTACTTGCGGCGACGACGGGCAGCCAGACCGGCCAGAGCCAGCAGGCTCAGCGTAGCCGTGGTCGGCTCCGGTACCACCATGTTGTTGTCCAGCTTAGCAACAGTAATGTTGGAGAACTTCTCGGCACCGCCGTTGGTCCAGAAACGGGAGACGGAGTTGTTGGTCAGATCCGTGTATTCCAGACCGTCCGTAACTGCCCAAGAGCTGGTAGCCTCACCGGCTTTCACGGTGAACGTACCGCCTACAATTTCATTGGTGTACTGGTTCTCATCAGCCACAAAGCTGAATGTAATAGCAACGGGCGTGCCGGCTGTTACAACACCTGCAGCAGTGCTCTTGCTGTAAGTAACATTGATGTTGCGAGCATAAACTTCCAGAGAGCCATCCGTGTCGGTGCTGAGGAGGTACCCGGCAGCACCGCTACCGTCTCTATCCGTACCAAATATAATTGCATCACCCAGAGTAGTATCAGTAAGAGTGAAGCTGAGCTCCCAGGAGGTGAGGGTGGAATAATTCTCGCTCCAGGCAACAGCAGCATTGGAGGAGGTCAAAGAACCATCAGTGGGCGAGGTAAGCGTCAGCGGAGCTGCCGCAGCCACACCGGCGAGGGCGAGAAGTGCAATGATTGTCTTCTTCATGTTTGTTATCTATGTGTTTATGTTTTCTTGTTCGTTTGGCGGCAGGCTGTACGGGGATACCCGGTTCTTCGCGCGTCGGAATGCCGAGAGACCCGCTGCATACCCGCCGTGCGGCAGTATATCGCATTTCGAATGCGATGCTGCACGGGGATAGCAGTAATGGTGTAATGCGTTTTGCACGTCCGGAAAAGTCCGTGAGAAGACATGTGATGCCTTTTGCTTCCTGAATGGATCGTGATAAACTCATAGAGAAGAAGCCCGATTTGCCCCCGAAAACGCAGAAAGTAATTTTTTTCGAAATAATTACAGCTCGTCGCCTCCGCTTTCACATAATTCAATATGATACTTGATAATTGGCATTTCCGCAGAATCTATCTTATTGTTTGGAGCATACCCCATATGACCTTATGGTTGATTTTGAGAGTTCTGTCCTCTGTGCTTCATTTTTGAAAATCTAATACTAATTGTTTTGGGTATACAGAAAATTGTTTTGGGTATACAGAAATATAACAAATACAATTATAATAACCATAGAAATTAATATATAAATTTTTGCAATACTGATTTTTTTGCATCGGAATCCCTGCATTCTATTCTCAGAAGTGTATTTTTTTCAGCATTTTAAGCAAAAAAGTCTGTACATCGCATTCGAAATGCGATATACTGCCGCCCGGCGGGTATGCAGCGGGTCTCTCGGCATTCCGACGCGCGAAGAACCGGGTATCCCCGGGCAGCCTGCCGCCAAACGAACAAGAAAACATAAACACATAGATAACAAATATGAAGAAGACAATCATTGCACTTCTCGCCCTCGCCGGTGTGGCTGCCGCTGACACCTACGAATTGGATATGAAAGATGTTACTTTCGGTTCTGCTGATACCCTTACCAAGAGTAATGAAGCTATGAACTGGGCTGATGGAGCCGTTTATGAGACATGGTACATGGAGTTCAAGCTGTCTGACGTAACAGCAACAGAATATAAAGCAACCATTACTGCGGGTCCCGGCGGCAGCAATTCCTCGGGATTGTCTGTTTCGGCAAAAGCAGGTTCAATTACGCTCGGTACTGGTAGCTCAAACGTAATTTCTTCTGCAGGGAGTTTAACGTTCACCACTACCGACACGTTGACCTTTGCGTACTATGACGGCACTGCCTATCTTGGCAACATGACAACCAAGAAGTACATTTCTGCTTCTACCGATCTGCCCTCAACCACCACCATGACCTCCGGCACCTCCAGAGCATGGGCTAATGGGAATCCCACAGGAACTACCCAGATTGGCGCTACATCCATTGCATCTCTCGATAATCTTGATATCCCGGCCGGTTACACTCTGGATATGGGTACACTTATGACTACCGGTGTGGCACAGTCCGTTCCGGAGCCGACCACGGCTACGCTGAGCCTGTTGGCTCTGGCCGGTCTGGCTGCCCGCCGTCGCCGCAAGTAATGCGCTACTGACAGCATTGTCAATTTGCAACGCTGCTGCCTGCTACGGGTGGCAGCGTTTGTTTTTTATCGTGACTGCAAGTACCTTTCATCGGGATGAAATATCCCATAACAATGCTGAAATTTAATTTTCAGGAGCGAGGCATTGTAATTTTACGGAATGAAAGCAAGAAATAATAAGGAATAATCTTTACAATCAGCTGATAATATGGAAGAATAAAAGCGTGGATAGAAAACTTTACAGAAAGCGTATCATAGACAGTAAGGTGGCGGAATATCTCGAAACCTTCGGGGCTGTTTGTATCGAGGGACCAAAGTGGTGCGGAAAGACATGGACTTCTATGTATCATTGCCGCAGCAGTATTTATCTGGGAGATCCGGCGAATAATTTTCAGAATCGGCGCTTGGCTGAGCTGGCACCAACGGCTGTTTTGGAGGGGGAGGTTCCCCGGTTAATTGATGAGTGGCAGGAATATCCGCCGTTGTGGGATGCCGTCCGCCATCAGGTGGATAGCAGGGGGGAAGTGGGTCAATACATATTGACCGGCTCGGCAACACCTGCCCACAAAGGCATTCTGCACAGCGGGGCCGGGCGTATTGCGCGTTTGCGGATGCGCCCCATGTCTTTATATGAATCAGGAGATTCACTGGGGAGCGTTTCACTGCGTAACCTCTGCCATGGGATATTGCCCCCTCAACTGACGGGAGAGGTTGAATTGAAACAGATTGTGCATCTCATTGTGCGCGGCGGATGGCCCGCCGCCCTGTCACGCAAACAGAGCCGCGCAAGCCTCTTGTCATCTGAGTACCTGCGAGCCGTTCTTGAAGATGACGTGTACCGAATGGACGGGATTCAACGCAACGCCTACAAGATGTTACAGCTGCTGCGTTCCTTGGCTCGCAATGTATCAACAACTGCCGGAATCAGCAAATTACGCGAGGATATTCGCTCCGATGCAGGAGATGAGATTGATGACAAAACCATTGTGACCTATCTCAATGTATTTCAGCGGCTGTTCTTGTTAGAAAATCAGCCGCCGTTTTCCTCCAACATCCGATCTTCTGTCCGGGTAAAGCAAGCAGAAAAGCGTCACTTTACTGACCCATCGCTTGCGTGCAGTCTGCTGAAAGTAACGCCGGAGATGCTGATGAATGATTTGAACACTCTTGGTTTTTTGTTTGAAAGCCTGTGTGTGAGAGATTTGCAGATATACGCCGAGAGTTTTGATGCCAGAGTGTTTCACTATCAGGATTACAGAGGGCGTGAAGTAGATGCCGTCATAGAGCTGCCTGACGGCAACTGGTGCGCATTTGAGATTAAACTGGGAGCAAGACAAATAGATACAGCAGCAGCAGGCTTGATTCGTCTGAGTGATAGTATAGCTGCGGAGCCCGGCGGCAAGCCTCCGATAGTTCTTGCTGTCATTTGTGCCTTGAGTAACGCCGCATATCAGCGGGAAGATGGCGTATATGTAGTCCCCATTACGGCGATGAAACCGTGAATATTCCGGAATAGATGCAGAAAATTTTCCGGAATAAAAAATGAGCAACCGTATATTTCGATTATCTCATCACTTGATGCACAATTGGCGAAACAGGTAAAAGATAAAGCTCGAATAGTTATCTTTGCTCACACTTTATCGTTTACCCGCACATATGAATATAAGGGGTTGTTCCAAGATAGGAACAGCGTAAACTCTTTTTTTTCACTTCTGAATTCAATTTGCCGTGTTTTTTTGCATCGCATTCGAAATGCGATATACTGCCGCACGGCGGGTATGCAGCGGGTCTCTCGGCATTCCGACGCGCGAAGAACCGGGTATCCCCGTGCAGCCTGCCGCCAAACGAACAAGAAACATAAACACATAGATAACAAATATGAAGAAGACGATTATTGCACTTCTCGCCCTCGCCGGTGTGGCTGCTGCAACGGAGCAAACTCTGACGCTAACTTCTCCAACAAACAGCTCACTCAACAGCGGTAATAGCGCTCTTAACTGGTCACAAAGCACGGGTTCATATCTGACCAGCTGGGAGCTTTCGTTTACCCTCGATATCAATACCATCACAGACTATTCCGATGAGGTATTCGGCACAAATGGCGGAACAAACCAAGGTGCTCAGGGATATGTAATTAACGTAACCAACGACGGACGTGTTTTCCTTACGAATGGTCGCGGTGGTTATAATGCAGCCTTGATTTCTACTGCAGCAGGTGCGTTTAACGAATATACAAACCACGAAGTTGTCTATAAAACAGAAGGTGATACTCAGGTAAAAGATCACGATGAATATACCTTTTCGGACACAACGAACGTTGCAATAACACTTACCTTTAATCGCTATATTGACGAAGCAACCAATGAAGCCATCGGTGGCATATTCACTATGACCGTGGGAGATGAAGTACAGAGCACGAAAGTTGATGATATTTCAAACACGGCGTTTCTCAAGAACGGAAACAGCCGTATCTGGACAAACGGAGGGAAACAAACATTCAGCAAAATTGCGTTGAAACAGCTGAACGACACCGTGGTTGCCTCCGTTCCCGAGCCGACCACGGCTACGCTGAGCCTACTGGCGCTGGCCGGTCTGGCTGCCCGTCGTCGCCGCAAGTAATGCGCTACTGACAGCGAAAATTGAAAAGTGCTGCCACCTGTGACGGGTGACAGCACCTTTTGTTATAGACTTGAAAGGAGGGGTAGCTGCAAATTTATATCTCGGGAATCTACATCAGAACAAGATTATGCTTGTTCAGGTTTTCGCGCAGTCGCTCGGCTTCCTGCCTCCGCAGGGGCGTGCGATTGCTGATGCGAGCGCAAAAGGTGCGCGGGGCGATACCCAGATCTCGCGCTATGGCTGATGTATTCAGATAAGGGCTTGCCAAGGCAATGCTTTCTATGCTGGGCAAAGGCGCAGGGATGGGGTTGCCGATGCGTTGCGCTTCTTCCAACCATTCTGCGATGACAATTTCCAACTCTGCAAGCGCTTCTTCCGGTGTTTCACCGTCTGCCTTGCAACCGGGCAGCTCAGGAGCGCCGGCAATCCATGCATTGTCTGCATCTGACCATTCAAGGGTTTTGCTGTATTTGCTGTGCATGAGTATTAATCTGCGTGAGTGTTGTATTTGGTAATGTGAGCCCGCACCTGGTCGATTTGATAGGGTTTTGCTTTGCCGTCTTTGCGGGGCTGAAGATTGAGGATTTCCGGTGTTCCGGGATAGCTGATGATGTTGTGTGAGCCTGCACCCGGACGTATGTTATACTTCAACAGTCGAAGCAGGTGCATGATCTCCGCAAAGGTGATGTTGCCATCCTGCTTACCGCTGAGGAGTTTTGTCAGAAGTTTCTTTTTGATGCTCACAAATGCATTTTACTGAATTGAGAATATAAGTCAAGAAATATTACCAAAAACAGAAAATGTACACATTATTGCAGCGCGATTAAATGGTTAAAATATGCAAGCAGCATAAGAGGCAGCCCTCCCCTCCTTGATATCCCCGTGCAGCATCGCATTCGAAAGGCGATATACTGCCGCACGGCGGGTATGCAGCGGGTCTCTCGGCATTCCGACGCGCGAAGAACCGGGTATCCCCGTGCAGCCTGCCGCAAAACGAACAAGAAAACATAAACACATAGATAACAAATATGAAGAAGACGATTATTGCACTTCTCGCCCTCGCGGGTGTGGCTGCGGCAGATTACACTGGTGGTTTCTCCTGGACGGACGGCTCTCTGCCCACGTTCACGTTTGATGACACCACGGAGCTCCTGCTGTTTGTAGATGGGGTTAAGGTTGGTGATTCTGTCAGCACAACGCCGAAGGCTAACAATGAATATGCCAATGCGCTTACCCCGAACACCAACGTGGGCAATGGTGGCACTTGGAGCATCAGCTTCGCCATTGTCAACAACTCCACAGAGGTTCTGACGCTGAATGGTATCACCTTTGATGCTTTCGCCTACAACAACAGCGGTAGTGGTCAGACTGCTGACTTCTTGTCCCGAAAGATTACGTTCGCTCTAACCGGAACTGCCACGACCAGCGTTGTTCATTCTTTCACCAACATCGATGCCGACCCGGACGTGTACAACTGGGACACCAACCCGACGCTTACTTTCGACGCTCCTGTTGAGGTTGCCGCAGGAAGCCAAGCCCGCTTTGATTTGACCGTTGCTGAGAGCGATTCTGTGGGGTGCTTCATCGGTCTGTCCGGTGCTACACTGGTTACTCCGACTCCGGCTGTTCCCGAGCCGACCACGGCTACGCTGAGCCTGTTGGCTCTGGCCGGTTTGGCAGCCCGCCGCCGCCGCAAGTAAAAAATCCACCATCTACTATTTACAATGTAGGTAGTAAGGCGGGATCCGCCCTGCGAATAGAGGAATCGCCGTCTTTTCCGACGGCGGTTCTTTCTGCAATTACGGACGCGAAAGTAAATGTCACACAGCATAGGTCGAAAGCCTTCTCTGCTCAAAAACGCTCAACCACCCCAATTCCGTTTCTGAATTCAACCTTAGCTTCAACCTTAGCTTCAACCTTAGCTTCAACCTTAGCTTCAATCGAGTTATTTGATAATCCATTTACCGTTGTATTTTCCTCCCTCTCGGAATAGAAGTCCTTCATCCATCAATGATTTCACGATACGTTGAACCGTACTTCTACCCACATTCAGATGTTCTGCGATAGCTTGTTGTGAAACTTTGGGATCTTTCCCCATGGCAGCTAAAACAAGCTCACGCAGGGCTTTTTGTTTTGTTTGTTTAGACGGCAGCTTTGCAGGCAGATTCTGCGGAGTGTCAGTAGAATCCGCGCCGATAAATGACGGATCTACAGGGAAAATAACGCTCATATCTTCCCCTCTAATAACGAATTGGGGAGTCGGGTAAGCATTTTCGAGACAAATATCGAGAACTGTCGATATACCCCGCCCCCAGGATTCTATATAACCGGCGCGGAAGAACGTATTGGCAATGAGCGGATTGAATGGTCGGGAGGAATGGAAGCCTGTTAAGTCGTTCACCGTCCATCCCCAAGGGAGTACGCAGCTGTTGCTGATAACAAGCTTATCATCATCTACACGAATCTGGATAGGGATATTGTCGCTCCAGTTGTTGTGAACAAGAGCGTTGAAGAATATTTCGCGTACGGCAGCACGAGGATAGGGGTAGCGCTCTATACGTACATCGTTTTTGTAGGTGATGTGAGCCTTGAAATACTTGAGGTAAAGAGTGCGGATGACTTCATCGGCCAAGCGAATGAGAGAGCCCTGAATTTCATCGTGATAAAGCAGATTGGAACCTTTGCTGAAGCGACCTATTTTAACATAACAACCGGGGTTAACCCAATCCGGATTCGGGTGAAAAAGCAAAGCGGCAGCGCGTGTCAATACTCCGTTTTCCGCAAGGTGCAAGCGCTCCAGGAGTTCAGCGGGAGAGGCTTTCAAATCTTCCTCACTCAGACGACCACTACTTTTAGCCGCGCGCCTGAAAATATCGAAACTCGCACCGTCCAAGTTCTCGGCATGAATGTTGTGAAGATGTACGGCATCCCAACGCGTACCTGTTTTACGAAGCAGAAAATCATTTAAGGCTGCCCCCTTAAGCTGCTGTCTGGTGCTGCCGCAACGATAGTGGTATTCACCCTTATAATTCACAGGTACTGTACTAGGAGCAACATTTATCTCGATATAATAAAGACCATTTTTTTCCAACAGGTTAACCTCGGGCATGATGCCGAGAACTGATACAGTTTTGTTGGGGATATCTTCCATGAGCTGGCGATAATCCGCTACACCGGTGACATTCCCATCATCATCCATGCCGATATAGATGCGACCACCCTGCGCATTCGCAAATCCGCAAATCCACTTCAGGTACTCATCCCTCCAGGTTTTCTTCCACTCAATATTCTGATCTTCCGGCATAGGCGATTGAACTGCTTGATGCCAAGTTATCAGCTCTTTGTAGAAAAAGCAAGTCATATTTCTGTCGAAATAGACGAAATGCTATATGATGTGGTGCACAAAAACTATTTTCAAAAATGGTATGCAGGCGACCCTTATACCAAACGCAAAGATATATCAAACGTGCAGCATCGCATTCGAAATGCGATATCCCCCCCCAAAAAAAACGCGGAGCCGAAGCTCCGCGATAATGGGGAATCAGGAATAAACAACATATCTTATTTTTCCCCGCTCGGCACCCAGCGGGCATAGAGCTTGCAGACGGCGGGCATGACCACCAGATTGAGGATGGTGGCAGACACCAGACCGCCGAACTGCACAATGGCCAGCGGAGCCAGCAGCTCGCCTCCGGGCTGATCCTTGGCCCAAACCAGCGGCAACAGGCCGAGAATGGTGGTGAGCGAGGTCATCATGATGGGAATCACGCGCTCCAGAGAGCCGGAGCGGATGGCCTCCTCCGGTGTCATGCCCTCCCGCTCCAGCACGCGGTAGCGGTTCAGCATGATAAGACCGGAACGGATGGCAAAGCCGATTACCGTCACAAATCCCACCAGAGAGCTGACGGAAAGAATGGGCGGGATATAGGTTTCTCCTCCCAGCACGGATTTCACCGTATCGGGAGAGGCCAGGAACACCGCCACAATGCCGCCCACCAGACACAGAGGAATGTTCACCAGCGTAATGAGAGCCCGGCGCACGCTGCCCAGAGAGCTGGAGAGCAGCAGGACAATGAGGATACACACGGCAGAGCCCAACGCATACAGCAGGTTTCCCGCTTCCTCGCGGCTCTTGATGGTGCCGGCATAGTCCACGGAACAGCCCATGGCATTCATGGCCGGGTCAAGCTTCTCCCGGCAGGCATCCGCCAAATCACCCAGATTGGAATCCGGCGAGGGGTTGCAGGAAATCATGGCCTTGCGGCGGCGGTTGTCGCGCAGAATGAGGTTGGGCGCTTCCTCTCGGTACACATCGGCGGCCTCCGACAACCGCACCATTCTGCCACCGGGTGCCACCAGTTGCAGGTTGCGGATATCGTCCTCGCTCATGCGGAGCTCCGGGTCGAGACGCAGCATGATATTCCAGTGGTCCAGATTGCGAATCACCTCTCCCACTCTGGCACCGTTCAGCGCGGCAGAAACCTGCTCTGCCGCATCCCGCACGGTCAGGTTGTAGGCGGCCAGCACCTCGCGGTTGTAGTCCACATGCACCGTGTCCACCAGCACTTCGCGGTTGGCGCGGGCATCTGCCACCTGTGGCAACTCACCCAGAATTTTGGCAGCTTCAGCCGCCGCCTTGCGAATCTGCGGCAGCTCTGAACCGTAGATGTTGATGGCAATCTCGGAGTTCGAGTTCGAGAGGGCTGCGGAAATGCGGTGAGCCAGCGGGAAACCAATCATGCCGCTGGTGCCGGGGATACCGTGAATCACCTTGTCAATTTCATCGCGCAGCTTACGCTGATTGAAATCCAAATCCACACGCACCAGCAGCTCAGAGGCACTCACCGGCTCAGCGTGTTCGTCATTTTCGGCGCGGCCGGTACGCTGAGTGACGGATTTCACGCCCTCAATCTTGCCGAGTTCGCTCATCACGCTGCGGGAGATACGCTCCGTCTCCTCCAGCGATGTGCCGGGCACAGTGTTGATGAAGACCGTGTAGCAGTCCTCGTTGAAGGGCGGCAGGAAGCTCGTGCCGAAGGTGCTGCCCAGCCAGAGCGCCGCCCCCGTAATGAGCAGCAGCACCGTACACACCCACCCGGCACGGCGCATGCAGAAACTCAGCACCGGCGCATAGAGCCGCTTAATCAATCGGGTAGAGGCAGAATCACCGTCCTCGCTCTTGCTCTTCCCTGCCTTGAACCAGATATAGCAGAGCACGGGTACCAGCGTGAGCGCCACCAGCAGCGATGCCGTGAGCGCCAGCATGTAGGATATACCAAGCGGGCGGTAGAACTGCCCCTCCAACCCACTGAGGAACAGCACCGGCGAAAACACCAGCAGAATGATGACGGAGGAATAGGTGATGGAGCTGACGATTTCCCCCTTCGCCGCCATCAGCACAGCGAAGCGGCTGCGGCGCTCACCCTCCGGCAAGGCGGCATTGCGGCTCAGGTTGCGCCAGGCCACCTCCACAAAGATGATGGCGTTGTCCACCACATCACCCACTGCCACGGCCAGCCCACCCAGCGTCATGATGTTGATGGCCAGCCCGAACAAGGGGAAAAGCGCCATCCCCATCAGCACGGAAACCGGCATGGTAATGAGCGTGATGAGCGCCGTGCGCACGTTCAGCAGCGTCAGCACAATCACCAGCATCACCACAATGGCGGCTATCATCAGCGTCTCCTTGCCATTCTCCAGCGAGAGGGTGATGAAATCCGACTGGCGGTACGCATCCGCATGCAGTTTCATGTTGGCGGGTAGGTGGCTCTCCGAAAACTCGCGCACGGCTTCATCCACCGCGCGGGTGAGTTCCATGGTGTTGGCACCCGGCACTTTCTGCACGGAGAGTACCACGGCCTGCTGCCCACGGTATCCGGCATTGCCGCGCCGGGGAGCGCCGTCAATCTTCACCTCTGCCACATCCTCCAGGCGCAGCACACCGCTGGGGTGCTCCGGCACCGGGGTGCGCATCAACTGCTCCGGGGTAATGATGCGCGATGCCTGCTGCACCGGCAGCTCCAGCCCCGCCACATCCTCCAGATAACCGGCAGAGAGCGTGCTCTGGGCGCGCTCCACCGTCTCGCGCAGCTGCGGCAGAGTCACCCCTGCCTGACGCATTTTCTCCGGGTCATAGAGCACCTGATACTCCGGCAAGCGGCCGCCCAGCACCGTCACCTGCCCCACACCGGGGATGGAAAGAAGGCGGTTGCGCAGCTCGAACTCTGCCACGCGACGCACCTCCAGCGGGTCGGCGGTCTCATCTCCGGTGAGCGCCAGCAGCATGATTTCACCCGTCACGGAAACGATGGGTGCCATTTCCATCTCCACATCCTCCGGGAGCGATTCCCGCACGGTAGCCAGGCGCTCAGAGACAATCTGGCGCGCCAGATAAACATCCATATCCCAGTCAAAGTCCACCCAGACGAATGAAAGGCCGATACCGGAGGAACTGCTGACATTGCGTATGCCGGGGGTGCCGGAAAGCGCAGATTCGATGGGGATGGAGACATACTGCTCCACTTCCTCTGCCGTGAGGCCGCCGGCCTCCGTCTGGATGGTGACACGCGGTACCTCCAGCTCCGGGAAAACGTCCACGGGCAGTTTGCCGACCTGCCACACGCTCAGCGCCAGCAGCACCAGAGTGATGCAGATAACGGTGATGCGGTTGCGCAGGCAGAATTCAATGAGTTTGCTCAGCATAATCAGTGCTCTCCCTCGTGGAATTTGCCGTCGGCATGGAAATGTCCGGCAGATTTCTTCTTCTGACCATCAGCGGGCAGGAGGTAACGCAGCTCTGCACCGCCTTTCACCACAATGCGCTGACCGGGCACAAGCCCCTCCACAGGAGTCATGCCACGGCGACTGGCCCCCGCATGCACCTTCACCATGGCAAAAGTACCCTCTTTCACCTCGATGAACACCACATCATCCACTCCGACCCGCACCACGGCGGCATCCGGAATGCTGACCTGACCGCCCTTGCCGGAGCCGGCATAGAGGTCCAGACGGCAGAGCTGCCCCGCACGGGCACCGTCCGGAAGCTCCGTCGGCGTGAAGTAAAGCTTGCGGGTCTGCTTTTCCATATCCACCTGCTCATCCAGGCGCCAGGCCCCCTCCACGGCCAACTGCTCGCGACCGATGGGCATCGTGGCGCGGACGCGCTCAATCTGAGGATAATCACCGGCATACAGCGTTGCCACGATTTCCATGGCTGCCGTATTGCTCATCGTCACGATAGCGGCACCCTGCTCTCCCCAGCTTCCCTGAGTGATACCCACATTGCGCACCGTGCCGTCATTCTTGGCTCGAACCACCAGCTCAGCCATTCCGTCCCGGTGCTGCAACTCAGCATCCATGAGCAGCATGCGGAGCCGGGATTCCGCCACGGCCACCCCCTGCACCATCTGCGCCTGCTCCGCGCTCTTGAACTTGTACTCGGATTCCAAATCACTGTTGGCAGTGCCGATAGCCTGCAACTTCTCCAGTCGGGTCTTCACGGTGGCGAGCTCCTCATTGCATCGGGTCAGAGCCGCCTGCGCCGTCCTGAGTTCTGCTTCCTGCGCCCCCACTTCCGGTGACACAACGGTGTACAGCACATCACCTTTCTTTACACTCTGCGCCGACTTGACCGCCAGCGTGATACGCCCGGCACAGGGCAGCGAGTATGTCTCCATGGCATGCTCCGTGGCCGTCAGGTAACCATACAGGCTGTGAGTCAACGCCAAATCGGCCTGAGGAACAGTCTCGATACGCATCCTCAGCATCTGGCGGGAACGGGCATCCGCCGTCACCAGCACGGGGCCATCGGCATGCCCCGCATCACCGTGGGCGTGGTCGTGACCGCTGCAATTCGCGTGGTCATGCGCCTCAGCATGCGCTCCCTCACCGTGGGCGTGGTCGTGACCGCTGCAATTCGCGTGGTCATGGGCCTCCGCATGCTCTCCCTCGCCGTGGCCGTGGTCATGACCGCTGCAATTCGCGTGGTCATGGGCCTCCGCATGCTCTCCCTCGCCGTGGGCGTGGTCATGACCGTTGCAATTCGCGTGGTCATGGGTCTCCGCATGCTCTCCCTCACCGTGGGCGTGGTCATGACCGCTGCAATTCGCGTGGTCGTGAGCCTCCGCATGCTCTCCCTCACCGTGGGCGTGGTCGTGACCGCTGCCATTCGCGTGGTCGTGGGCCTCCGCATGCTCTCCCTCACCGTGGGCGTGGTCGTGACCGCTGCAATTCGCGTGGTTATGGGGCGGATCAGACACACCGGCGGCACCCTGAAGAGCCATTTCATGCAGTTTTTTACCATCCAGCGGCATTCCGGCATGGTGGCGACCGGAGGACTCTACAAGGTCATAACCGCAGCAGTTTTCGCCGCTGGAGGAGGCGTGATGATGTTCCTCCTGAGCCGAAAGCACAGGAGCAAGCCCCAGAGATGTCAGGGCCATGGTCAACAGATAACTTTTCATTGTTTTTCAGTAAATTGAGGGTTCAGATATTGAAGCTGCGTGCGGATTTCCAGCAAATTGCTCAGGCAATCCAGATAGGACATACGGCGCGTAAAATGCTCCTGGCGGGCATCGGCCAGTTCCGGCAGTTGGATTTCACCCATATCGTAGAGCTTCTGCTGGTGCTCAACGGCTTCTGCCAGAGCGCGGGTGCGGGCGAGCTCCTCGCGGCAATGCCGTTCTGCCAGAGCGCCCCGGTCTTTCAGCGCGGCCGCCTGCGTGAGCAGCTCGCGCCACACGGTGAGCGTTTCCTGTTTTTTGAGGGAACGGTCACCCGTCGCCCGTGCGATGGCCTCACGGTTGCGATTCCAGAGCGGCAGGTTAAAACCTATACCGGGGCCTATTTTATCATTACCGCCATCGTGCGCATACTTAAAGCCTATCTCCAGCTGGGGATACTGTTTACGGATTTCGCGGCGCAGCTCCTCTTCCCCGGCACCGTAGGAGGCCAACAGTGCCTTGAGTGCGGGGCTCTCCAACAACTGCTCTGCCGTGGGGGCCTCCACCATGGCAGGCACGCCGCGCGCCAGATACTCCGTTACCTCCATCTGCCGCACAGAGGGATGCAAGCCCATTTGCTTCACCAGTTCCAGATGCTGGCTGAGATGCTCGCTCTCCATTTCCTGCACCTCTCGCAGCAAGTCACTCACACGACGGGTAATGACCTGATAATCCGCGAAGCTGACTTCGCCCAGACGGTACAGTTCCGACACTTTGTCCTTTTCCTGTTCTGCCTGTTTCAGGCGCGCCCGCAACACATCCAGCTTCACATGCGTCACCTGCACCTTGGTGCAGAGCGTATCCAGCGCGGCCAGATAGGCGCGTTCCTTCTCGCGCATGTTCCAGTAATCTGCCTCCTTGTACTGCTCGGCAATCCGTTTGGAAATAGCGGGAATACCAGTGACCGGGATGGAAAGCGAGGGAGAGATAGCACCGTTGGTGAGATGCTCCTGCAACACGCGCTCCACCTCAGCGGAAAGTGACGGGTCTTCCCACAGCCCGGCAAATTCTGCCACCGATGTACTGCGAGCATGCGTCAGGCGCGCCTGATTCAGCTCCGGGTTGAGCAACAGGCCGATGCGGCGAATCTCCGGGATGCTCAGGCTGTGCCTGCCTCCGCACAGTTCAGCTGACAAGCGAGCCCACTCTGCGGTCTCTCGATTCAGGTCAATGGGCTGCGGCCGGTACAACGCACAGGAACTCAGCATCCCCGCCACCGCCAGACATGTTATCAGCCCGATGTTCTTTCTGCCCGCCATGCGGGCCTTTTTGTGTATAAATGTCATAAATGGTTACATTAAATTTCAATTCTGAAAATCAAATCCTCTTCACTCCCATAGAGCAACAAAGCCACAGCTGCGGGAGCAACACCGTGTGCAGGCTTGACAGAATCAACAAATCAAGGGCAATAGATAACATCCCGTCGGTGATAGCCTTCGGCCGGGAGGTACCGATGCCAAGATGCCGCTTTCCCACAGCACAGGAAGCAGCATGACGGGCACTGGCATCGGCCGAGCAGCTGTACCCGTTTCCACATACAGGCGTTCCGGCCGCGCCCCGATGTCCATGAGCCAATGTATCTGCTCATGATGATGATGGTGTGAACAATGACAGGTCTGAGACTCCGGGCTCACCTCACCCTCATGATGACCGCAACACACCATATGCTGCTGGCCCTCGTGAAAAAGCGCTACTTCCCGTCCTTTGCATACCTCAAAAGAAGTCCCGGCTGCCAGCACCGGTAGCAGCAGCAATACCAAGACCTGCATGACTCTCATGAATCGGGACATCGCACGAACGGACCTTCTCGTTACTTGAGTCTATCGAAGACACCCTCCCCCGTCAAGCCTATTGTTATGCTCTGTGGCAGAAAGTCGCGCGCAGAGTCTCAGAGCAAAGAAACGTCCTTATTTCGCCTCAGCTTTACGACAATCAACGCACGCATAAACGCCATGAATGTTAAACCTCTGCGCTTCTATACACCAACATCGGAAGCATCAGATATCCCAGAGATCAAGCCACTTGAATGATACGACTCGAAACTGTCGCCCTAACACCTTATTGACATCCGTCAGGCCGTCTGCCTTGGTTCCGTCCGGCTTGTATTCCGAATCAATCGGATTATTAGATGGATCAACATAGTCTGTAGAACGCTGGACGATGGCCTCACACCATGCCTGAGCCAATATGGCATTGCGGGGGCTACGAACACAGCCATAGGCCCGAACGGTAAAAGTATCATCTCTCACCGTCAAAATATTACCAAGAGATGTTAGAATATCACTCTGAATCAAATAACCGGGGGCAGCCGTATGAATGGAGCCCATCGCAGCCTCCGCGTTTTTATACAGTTCCCCTGAACCGACTTTACGGACTTGCACCTCTTCAAAGTCTCGGTTGATATCCGTAGCATCTATAGCAGCCTGCAATGCTCCTTTCAGGCCATGCTTGCCCGCTTCCAGACGCCGATTCACAAAATCGGACATATTGAGAAACGGCCCGCGTTCACGAACTTGCTCTACTATCTTTTCTGCCAGTTGGCGGATTTCCTCTGATTCCAGCATACGAACTTCCCCCCAAGCTGAGGCCATGCCACTATCCCTGAAATTGGAAGAGCCCTGTAACATACTGTATCCCCCTAGTTTATCCACACTAGTATCCGTAGTGGAAAGCATGAATCGGGAGAAAAGAACCTGCCGACTGCTCTTATCTTTTTCAACATAACTGAGCTTATCGTTTTTACCTGTGACCAATTTGCGATCCGCTAGTCCCTGCAGCGTGGCCGTCCAAGCCTCGACAGATGTGGAATTGACATTAAACCCACCGTCAATCATGAGATACTGGGCTATGTGTTTCCATCCGTCACTTTTCATAATGCGCTCAACCAGCTCGGAATCATCATAGGGTTTATTGACTTTTTTGTAGCGCGACACGGGTAAGGGCTCGCCTTTTTTCAGGAAACGAATCAGTACATCTTCTGCTTTTTCGATATGTTTTTTAGTCGGCATATCCGAGACAGAAGAACAAAACCAGCGATCCCACATGGCATCATTAATCAACAAACCGTGATCATAGAAATCACCAAATACCCGGGAGTTGGCGGTTAAAAACTCATTCTCCAGACGGCTGGAGAAATACGCATACACATCATCCGCCGGGATGCAAGGATCAGCAAAGGCGTTTCCTATTCCTACCCCCGGAACACCGGCCTGATACTGTACTCGCCGCATGGCACCGCATACTGACCAGCCATGGTGATTACTATTCGGATTAGCCTTATACCAGCCGGGCTGCAGGCGCATACCGGCAAAGCCGGCCAGAGAGAATGGGGGGTGCACCGGCAGTTCCATCACAGAGGCAAACGACACCTGCTCTCCATCCCCGCAAATTCCCAGAAAACCATTGCGACCGATGTTATCCATCGGTGAAGTGTTCAGTCCACTGGCTACCGGAAGCGCGGCCAACTGGTAGGGATGATACTGCCGCATCTGATCATCAGGACAACTCAACGAACTTCCCCAGAACGCCGGGCTGGAATGCTGCCAGATTTTACAACGCCAATCCCCGGGTTTGACAAAAGCATCCACCGCAGTATTGGCAGACTTTGTTACCACGCCGACAGAGGCTACAAAATACGGCATCTGGTTATCCTGCTGTGAACCATCCAATCGCCATGTTCCGTCACCCGTATTCAAAAACACCATACCATCATTGGCTCCGTCATCTGCCGTTCCCATATGTTCTTCCGGCTTATACCAGGAAAGCAGGAATCTCTGCGGCGAATACGCTCTCTTGTTGCTTCTGGCATTGATTCCATTGAAACCGCTGTACACGGTAAGGCATTCCGGTCGATTCGGCCCGAACCAATACCCATCCGGTTTGCGTCGGTACTGCCATCCCGCAATCTGAGCCATTCGCATGGCGATGTGATAGGAGTCGTTTATCACCTCACTCTCCCTCTTCCCGGGATAGATGCATGACTCGTAGCCGGCAACACTCGCCGGATGATACCCCGGAATCCAAGGGTTAGTGAATCCCTCGTTGTAATTGCTGCGACCCGTAGCCGGTGAAAAGAAAATAATTTCACCGGGCTGAAACACGATATCCTCCTTTGCATCATCGGTCGAATTCTGGAAATAATCTCCATAGTCCTGACCGAACCCCGGACTGTTTTCACCACCGCCCTGATTAAGTCCATAGTCACTCCAGCCGTATTTATTTTTGGTCCATCCGCTTTTTGCGTATGTTTCCATACAAAGCACTTTGTATGGTGCAGACTGCGACCAGAGCTGCTGCCCGCGTACCCGCATGGGAACATTGTACGGATTCCACCACAAAACCAGAGGGGCAAAGCACATGCGAAGAGAATAGGCAGTTTCTTTTCCCGAGCCCGAAAGAGCCGGCAAAGTTCCCTGATTTCTTATGGTAAGTCCGAAATTCATCATAAACGCCAGCATCACCGGGGTTCGGGCATAACCGGCACTCTCGCTGCCTTCTTCTAACATTGCCCTGGTATCATATGCCGAGCCATACCCCTCGCAAGCCATATCATCAGGGTTGTCATTATACTTGAAATCGATTTCATCCGAGTACGCACATCCGCTCATTCGAGTATACGGAGCAGACAAATCTCCCAATAGCCTCGCAGTAAAGTTCTTACTATCATCAGCGGAGCCATCCGGCCAACAATGATAGAAAGCATGTAGATTCTGCCAGGAGCCTATCGGCATATCCGGTTCGGTTCCCTTGGGTACGTCGTCATTTTCTACAAGCGGGCAGTCCTGATCTGTACGAGCCTCAAATTCAGTCCCTTTGAGCGTTTTCTTGTTCAGCAAAAGATTAAGATCCTGCTTGAAGCCTCCCGTTCTCACATTGGTGATTAAGGAATAAGAAGAGGTAGTAACATCAAAGAAATAGGGCATCCCGGCATCCTGTTGCTCACTCCCCAGCAACGGCAGCGTCGCCAGAGAAAGCAAACTGTCATTGCGACTGGTTTTTTCCGGCAAAAAGGCCAGCTCATCGTTATCCACAAATCGCGGAGACGGGGTATCCCACGTACGGCTCAGTGCCTCATATGCATCTTCCGGAGGTGCGGGGTTTTGTATAGAGATTTTGGCCTTCTGGTTTTCTCCGCCCACCCACCAAGCAAAGCAAGCCTTGTTTTTACCACGGGAAGGCATCTCCAGCAAATCTGCATATACGTGATATTGCGGGGCAATTTTATTCCCAAGAGTACCTTCTCCCACCATGCATATACGTTGTCCCGGCTTGCGAGAACTCACCTCTTTGACCGAACTCATGCGGCGTATCGTGTCATTGTCTCGGGACGAAATCATCCATCGACGGAAAAGTTTGTCACGACCCTTTGAATACGTCATCTGAATGCTCTTCATCCCGTTAATCGGACTTGCGCCGTAAAGTGTACCATCCCAGCTATCCCAAACACCAAGCACGTATGATGGGAATACAGACTTTCCGTCACCGAGAATACCAGAATTGGCAGACACTCGCCGATCCGGCCCCATTTCCACCTGTAATTCTCCGATGGCAACATCAAGCCCCACCAGAGCCTGCTGCCTAGCCTCTGCCAGCAAAACTGTCTGTAAGGCAATACGCTGCTGCGTGGAAGACAAGGAGAGCAGCGCCACCGCCAGCATTGCCAACAGCATCAGCAACGACAAGGTTGCAATGAGCGCAAACCCAGTTTTCTTTCTTATCCTCCGTTGAAGGGGAAACTGAGATGATGAACGTATAATTTTCATTGACAGAACAAATAGTCTACGTTTTTTTACATCCGGCTTCTCGATAAGTCAAGATAAAAAAAAACGGATACCTTCTGGCAAATGTGGCCTTATGCTTGACAGGGCAATGCTATCTGATAGAATAAGCGGCGTTATGCACCTTGCCGTCATTACAGGCTACGTTATGGCTTCACTATTTGCACTGTGTGGTTTATTCAACACGGTACAATTCTGCATATACGGCAGTTATGCAAACGTCGGGGACTTTATCAGGGGACTGGTCATCGTTCTTCATCCTCTGGCAGTGGCAACCGTCATTCTCATACTGGCACAGCTCCTCTGTCGGCAGGGACAGCCGCGTACCATAGCGGGTGTCATGCATCATCGGCATCCGCAGAAACACCCCGAGCCCACGCGCGCCGGGCAGGGAATCACCCCGCGAAAAATGCCGGAGCGTTACTTCCCGATTCCCGAAGAAACCCCGGCTTCCGCCCCGGCAGAGACTAATCCGGACACAGCCCCCGATACCACACAGGAAGAAGCGCCTGAGCCGGAAGAAAAGCTGCAATTTTTCAAGCTCCATTAACGCCTGCATGACCGCTTTCTCTTCATCAGCACGCCGGATTCTGGCAAACCTGGCTCAGCAGCATACCGGCAGGGCAACAACTCCGGATATGTTGGAGCCCGTGGCTTCCGGCGCGTCCGGGCGCAGCATCATGCGCGTCCACGGGCTGATGGCCATTCACTGGACAGGCATACGCGCGGACAACAATTCTTTCCTCCCCGCCGCACGTGGGCTGGCGGCAGCCGGTATACGCGTACCGGCCATTGCGGCAGAGTTGAGCCTGCCGGATGCCTGTGGGGCGTGTCTGACGGAGGATTTGGGCACGATTGACCTGCTCTCGCTGAAAACCGCCCCGGAGGAGAAAATACTGGATGCCTACCGCCGCGCCATCGACACCCTGATTCCGTTCTGGCAGCTGAAACCGGATTGGGAGCTGCAACCGGCCTTCGATACCGCCATGTACCGCTGGGAGCAGGAATACTTTGCCGAGCATTTCATCGGCCGTCATCTGGGACTGAAGCCAGATGACTTCCTGAATCAATCGGCCTTGCAGGACATGGCAGAATGGCTCGCCGCCCTGCCCCGCGTCCCCGTGCACCGCGATTGCCAGAGTCAGAATATCATGCTGAAAGACGGGCAGGCCTGGCTCATCGACTTTCAGGGGATGCGCATGGGGCTGGCGGAATATGACCTGGCCTCCCTGCTCTATGACCCGTACATGGAGCTCGGGCTGAGCAGCCGCCGGGAAATCCTCCGCTATTGGAGTGAGCAGAGCGGCCAGCCCCTCCGTACCGATATTTTCGCCGCCTGCGCCATGCAGCGCCTCATGCAGGCTCTGGGTGCCTTTGCCAACATCGGGCACAACATGGGCAAAGACTGGTATCTGAAGCAGATACCGGCCGCGTTGACCGCCCTGCGCCACGTCATTGATAACACACAGCCGGGTTCGCCCGCAACCGCCGCCGCCGCATGTCTTCATCACGTCGTAAAGTAAAACGCCGCGTCAGTATCGTCGGTGTCCTGTTCTGGACCGGGCTCATCGCAGCCGCCTGGTTCATCGGGCGTATCTTTCTCCCGGATAACTGGTTCTACGACTATGTCAACCAACGGCACGGCATTACGCCCCAAAACGGCAAACACATCCAGCTGGTGCCGGCCGGAAGCAAACCCCGGATGGAGTCCTACACGGTGGAGCATCGCGAGCTTATCTGCCCGACGGTAGGCATGGTGGAGCTCAACAACGCCTCCTGTGCCGCCAGTTTTGCCGCCCTGCCCCTGGGGCCGCAAGACATGGCTGTGCTGCTGAATCGGCTGAAACAGGGCGGTGTGCAGGATATTGCCCTCTCCTCCCCCCTGACCTGGCAGCAGGAGACGGGGGATATGTCTCGCGAGATGTTCTGCCGGGTCATGCAGTCCTTTCCCCACGCTGTTGCCGGGCTTCGAGGCCGCACCGCCGCCCAGCCGGACTTCACCCCGCTGGAGCTGCGCCAGTCTGCCATCCCCGCTGAAAATGTGCAGGGAGATGCCCGCGGGCTGCCCATTGCGAACCGCCCCCTGCCCAACAGCCTGACCGCCACCCCGGATTCGCTGGCCGTTGTATGGGCGCCGGACTGGTTGCAGGATGAACCGCATACGCATAAACCCTCTGCGGTGGAAAAAATGTCTTTCCCCCTGCTGGTACGCTGGAACGGCGAGACGATTCCCACCCTCCCATTCCGTCTGGCGCTCATGCGACTGGGGCTTAAATCCGAAGATGTGCAGGTGAAGCTGGGTGAAAGCATCACTTACGGCGGTATCACCCGCCCGCTGGATCGCCACGGGCGCACCCACATCGAAGAAGCCAGGGTCGTTTCGCTGGCCTTATCCGATGTGGTAAGCGGCAGCAACATCCGCGAAACGCTGGGCGATAGCTCCTGCGTGGTCATGGAAGAGCCCGCCCCGAAACAGGATACTCCCCACCGTCTGGAGCGACTGGCTCTCACGGTTTCCCAGCTTGCCGGAACGGAAAAAGTCACCCACGAAACGGCACAGCGCATCGTGGGCGGTCACGCGTTGCAGGAGCACGTTCTGCTGAGCGGTTGGAAACAATACAGCATTGCCGGTGCCGGTCTGTTGCTCATCCTGTTCATTCTGCCGCGCTTCCACGGAGTGCTGCGCTGGCCGATTCTCCTGTTCATCCCGGCATGGCTGCTATGGGAAGCCTGGCAGGTGTGTACCGTCAGCTGGGTGCCGATATCGACGCTGCTGTCATGCTGGCTGCTGTTCCTGATTGCCGTCTGCGTGCTCAAGCCGACAAAGAAAGGGCTTTTTGATCGGATGTAATCGGTTTGTTCGGTCGGAAATAGAGGCGTCTGCCGGGGCCGTCCAGCCAGACTTCCACCTGCTCCAGTATCTGCGTGCCCAGCACCACATGCGGGGTCTTGAAAAAACTCTCGCAGACCATCACGTTTTCCAGTTGCAGGCGACCCAGCTGTAGCTTCGGCACGGGAACCACCGCAATGCGGAAATAGCCGCCCGCCGCCGGGCTGTCACCGCTGAATTGCAGGAGACGCGCCTGCGGATAGGATTTCAGGAAGCGTTTCCACATCTTCGGCGGCAAATAAACGGCATGGGGAGCGCCGCTGTCAATCAGACAATCACCCAGCCCCTTGATATGCACCATGGGCCGCCCCCACTTCTTCACCGCCACGCTGTCCCATTGGCGCACCTCCGGCGGCAGGGATTCCCGGAACTCGTGTTCTCCCTTATCATAATCCAGATGCCAGACGTGCTTCCGCAGCTCCGGCCAGCCTATCAAGCCATCTGTTGTGGCAAAAAAGGAATGCACCACCGGGCATTTCTCCTGAACAGGTGCGCCATTGCGTGTCAGGCTCACTTCAATGGAGCTGGGCTGCACAGGCTTACCCCAGCGAATTTTGCTACCCAAATCCATAGCTGTTACAGGAAAAATGGCAGCAGGAAGCTGGGAGCCGGTATCGGCTCCCATGGTCAATTTCTCACCCTTGCTCCAGGCATGGACTTCCGGCATTCTCTTCGGCGGGTTCACCGCAGAAATGCCCATATCCAATCTGGTACGACATCCCGGCAGCAACACGGCCGCCGCCAACAGCAACAGACATATTCTCGTCATGCCTGTTGAGACAAAAACCGCCTCCGAACCGCAGGTAAACGGTTGGAGGCGGTTGGTAAACAGTTTAATCAGCGCGATTTATGCCTTGGCGAAAGTATCGCAGCAGGGGCACTCACCCAGCGTCCAGACTGCCTTGCCGGATTCGGCAATGTGTACCAGAGCGTGGTAGGTGTCTTCCTCATCAGCGGAAACCTTGGCGGCGATATCAGCAGCCGTGGCCGGCTCGGTCGTCAGCGCGGCTTCTGCGGCGGCCAGAAGCTTCAGGAACACATTAGCGGCCAGTTTACCGGCCTGCACTCCGGGCTGGTGGTAGGCGTTGATGTGAATCAGGCTGGCGTAGAAGCTCACGGCGCGCTCAAAAAGGGCAATGAGCTGCCCCAGCGTGTAGGCATTCACCGTGGGAATGGAGATGGTGATGTTCTGACGGCCGCTTTCGGTCAACGCCTTGCGGGTGCCGCGCAGGAAGCCCTGCAAGTAATCCCCGGCGGTGAACTCGCCCTCCACCTTCACCGTGTCGGTGGGTGCCTGACGCACCTCGATAAAGGTGACAAAGAAGTTATTGATACCGTCGCGCAGCTGCTGCACATAGGCATGCTGGTCGGTAGAGCCCTTGTTGCCGTACACGGAGATACCCTGATGCACGGTCTTGCCGTCCAGGTCCAGCTCTTTGCCGAGGGACTCCATGATGAGCTGCTGGAGGTACTTGGAGAACAGCACCAGACTGTCCTTGTACGGCAGCACCACCATATCCTTCTTACCGCGCCCTTCACCGGCGGCATACCAGGCCAGCGCCAGACGCATGGACATGTTGGTAGCCGTGTCGGCCACGCGGGTGCGGGCATCCATATCCGCAGCCCCTTTCAGCAGGCTGTCGATATCCACGCCCTGAAGAGAGGCGGGTACAAGCCCCACGACGGAGGTCTCAGAGGTACGACCGCCCACCCAGTCTTCCATGGGGAAGCGCTTCAGCCAGCCCTCTGACACAGCCACCTTATCCAGCGTGGAGCCCACGCCGGTCACCGCCACCGCCTGCGGAGCAAAGGGCACACCCTTATCAGCAAAATATGCCTGAGCGCAAACCATGCCGTTGCGAGTCTCAGGGGTGCCACCGCTCTTGGAGATGACCACGGCAAGTGTTTCCGTGAGCGGCAGGGTATCCAGCACTTTATACATGCCGTCCGGGTCGGTGTTGTCCAGGAAAGCCATTGCCAGACCGGCTGCCGGCAGAGCATCCGCCACCAGTTCCGGGCCCAGAGCAGAGCCGCCGATACCGATAACCAGGCAGGTGCTGAACTTCTTACCATTGGGTGCCAGAATCTTACCGCCGAGCACATCGGCTGCGAAAGCCTTGAGGTCAGCCAGCGGGCCGTCAATGGCAGCACGCAGCTCCGGCGTGGGAGCAATGGCGCTGTTGCGCAGCCAGTAGTGGCCCACCATGCGGTTCTCATCCGGGTTGGCAATCACGCCGCTCTCCAACGCTGCAATATCACTGTAGGCGCGGTCGATGAGCGGTTTCATCTCTGCCAGGAACTCGGGAGTGAGCGGCAGCTGAGAAAGATCCAGAGAAATCCCCATATCGGGGTAACGCAGAAGTTGCTGTGCGTACTGTTTCATAACGACGTGCATTATACTCCTCTCCTCCCGCTCTGGCAAGCCCAATCAGAGCCGCAGCATGTCAGATTTCGGAATACTTCCCATCCCTTTCTCTCATTGTATACATTCGGCTCCGGTTAGCGTGGTATATTATGAAGGAGTTTCTTTCCACCTTACTTCATTTCCGACACGTATCAGCTGAGCCAGTTCATTAAGATCTTTCAATGACAATCGTATATACCGATCACCCGAGTTATCAAAACTACTAACAATAACGCCATCTGCCAAACGTATGGACTTATCTGCGACTGCACTTTGTGCAGCATGCGAAGGAATTTTCTTGCCTTGTATATATGCGTCGCGAGAACTAACAGTTGTTACTGAATTGCGGAGGATATTTTCAGAGACGCCCTTGATTGCTTCAATTTTATAAGAAGCCACTAAGGCATCGCCATCCCATACAGTCAGCTCATTCAATTCAGGGTATATCTCCATCCTCAGCGACATTTCAACGTATACAATCTTCTGCCCGACTTTTAATGCGGAAGGAGCAACCAGACCATTATATAGCATCAGCAAGTCCGTAGGACACTTTGTTGTGGCGGCAATTTTGGGTAACGTGTCCCCCCGCTTGACCGTATACACCGATGAATAGGGATGCATTCGCGATAAATACCGAACAACATTCACTCGACCTGACATTTTTCTAGCCTCCACTCCGGCAACGCCTGAGTCGTGAACGAAGGGGCGGAGAAGATGAACTGCCTCGGCCCACTTTTGTTGAGTCAGAAGGGCACGTGCCTGCTCCAGCTCTTCAGGCCGACGAGGCCAGAGAGAATAATTATCCTGCGCTAATGTAGTGGCGAAGGCACTACAACATCCCACGACGCTTAAAATCGAATATATTAATTTCATGTGACTGCTGAATCATTTCCACCATAAATCGCAGTAGCGATGCCTCCCATGCATCATCCACTCCACTGATTACGGCACGCAGCGGATTACCGGAATCCAAAGCATCCTGAACAACGCGTTCCGACACAACTGGGAAAACATCATGCACCAGTTCTTCCCGAACATCAGAACGGCTGAAACGAAAACCATATTTAAACATGGATGGAGCAACAATTCCCTTCTCCTTCATCCACTCAAAAATGCGTGCTATGCCCGGAGAGAAACCATCCATTTCAACCCCGACCATATCGGCAGGCCTCAATATCCTGGGGCGAGAAGCCTCTACCCATCCGCTACGGATACGACATACCCCTACGACATCCTGTAGCTCTGATACCATGCTGAAATTAAAACGTGTATCACCGAATGTGTCTATACAGCGCGCAGGGGCGTACAATACCTTTGTATGCCGCATTGCGTAATCTATATCGACGGGAATATCCATGCAAAGCCAGAAGCCACGTAAAGGGTGAGAAAAAAGCGGCTCCCCAGTTTGCTCTGGAGGAACCGCCCGGAAAAAAGCTAGGCAGCCTGATCAGGCCTGATTCTCTTTGATGTATGCCACCACGTCAGCCACAGACTTAAGCGTCTCGGCCTTTTCGTCCGGCACCTCGATGGAGAACTTGTCCTCGAAAGCCATCACGAGCTCAACAGTGTCGAGAGAGTCGGCACCAAGATCCTCGATAAACTTAGCGTCAGAGGTCACTTTTTCGATGTCAACGCTGAGCTGCTCAGCGATGATTTCCTTTACCTGTGTTTCGATATTATCAGACATAAGTTGTGACTGTTTAAGGTGACTTCATTGTAGCGTGTTCGCAGCTCAGATGCAATAAAAAATTTAAGATAATCAAAAAAAATAGAGTCAGCTCTCAGTTTTTGCAACACATGCAAGCCCGCGGAAGGTAAGCATCGGATCCACCAAGTTAATCTCTGACAAACATTTCGCAGCCCAGGAGGCATCGCCTCCTGTAGCAATGACAAAGGGACGAACGCCCAAATCGGATTCAATATCTGATAATATGCCACGCAACATTCCTTTTCCTCCGGCCTCCAAGCCACACCTCATAGCTTGTTCAGTATTTTGTCCGATATGTACACTCTCAGAAGAACACCTATGCGTGAGCCGGGGTAATAACGCAGTGCGAGTGCCAAGATAATCGTAAAAAACAGGCAATCCGGGAGCGATTACGCCCCCAATAAAGCAAGGCTTACCGTGCTCCCCCCTGACAACAACGTCAAAAGTCACAGCAGAGCCCAAATCAACGGCAACCACGGGAAGATGCCCCCAATCTAGTGCACCAACAGCATTTGCTATACGATCCGCCCCCAGTGTCGCCCGACCTTCATAACACGAGAAATCTACGGGTAAATTGTCATGTGCCGTCACGAATCTGACAGGACAAGAAAAAGAGCTTCTTAATACAGCAGCTGTCTCAGGGACGACAGAACATATACATGCAGAAGAAAAACACCAGTCAGAAAGTGCATCATTTACACGTTCTTCAGTAATTTGGTTCGTTGGTAAAATTCTCAATTCGTCACCAACTTTACCATTAATACACAGACGGAATTTAGTTCTGCTATTTGAATTATCTATCAACAGTATTGTGTTTTCAGAATTCATTCTAATTAAGGTACGATTCTATCACATTCACAATTACATGAGCTCCGGTAACACGTTCGCGCAGCGCAAGCATCTTATTCCTCATTTGCCTCCATCCGGAGGCCGCATCGCGCATCAACAAAGATACAGCAGCACAGAGCTCGCCTGTTTCTCCCGCCCAAATACCCACTTCATCTCGCAACAAGAGTTCCAGATTACCTTGTTCCTGGCCGGGTAGCGCATAATTTACAATTACAGGCACAGCTGCCGCATAGCACTCAAAAATAGTAGCAGCCCCCGCTTTTCCAATGTACAAATGAGCCTCGTTTAGCAAAGAATCCATCCTTTCGGAAGAGCGCAGTACAACAAGTTTGCCTGAAATCTGAAAGCAGCGTAATCGCTTATTTAATTCTTCATACCTATCACCAGCCAACAGTGTGATTTCCGCAAACGGAAACAGCTCTGACAGGCGAGCTATCTGCTGTACCGTTGTTCGAATACTAAGATAAGCTCCATAAACAATCTTAAATCCAAGTTTTGACGGTGCTGACTTATTTTCCGTTTTCAAAAATTGTCGGCGAACCGGAAAGCCGGAGGCATAAATTGAAGACGCATCCAATCCATAGCGACGGAGTAAGGCCTCGCGAGAATACTCATCAGGCACAAATAGCAACTCTGCCTTGGATTTAAGCCAAGGTTTGCTAATCTCCAAAGAATCAGTTACGACTACCGAGCAAGGAACTCTTTTACCCCTTCGCTCACAAAGATAGTCAACCATATACGCAAATAATGGATATGTACACACCACTATATCCGGTCTCCATGAAACGAGAAGTTCTTCTACCCTCTCCGTTGCGGTGCGAATTCCAAAACTGCTAACTTTTGTACTCCAATCCGCAGTATCGGTCTGAGAATAAGCCATAGCCCAAAGCCACGGTGCACGACGAACGCACAACTTATAATATGCCTTAGTAAGCGAATACAAACCGCTCGTATCCGCTTCGCATGGATCCTCCACTCTAGCGCTGATGCCACGCAGGGAAAACTCCTGTGCAATTCCCTCAGCGGCAGAGCGGTGCCCCTGACCATACCCTACTGTCAATATCAATGCTTTTTTCATCATGCTGATATAAAAAACGCTCCGGCCAGCAACCTGAACGGAGCGCATTGCAGTTAGTGCGTAAAATTACGGTCCAACCGTACGTGGACGGCCTTCAAACGGAGGACGACGGGGAACGAAAATCACATCGTTCGGCATAAGCTTGATTGCCCGGTCTCGCGCGCTGAAGTAATCATACGTACGCGTAACAGTCCCACGAGTAATCTGTATCTTTCTTGACCCGTGGTCAGATATGTCACCACACTCAATAAGAGCTTGTATCAACGTGATGCCCTCGCGATACGGAAGATTCTTCTTGGCATGGACGTAGCCGGTAACCTGAACAAAGCGAGCTTCCAAATCCTCGCCTTTATGACCGACACGAGCAATAACAATAGGATCTGTATAAATCTTTTGAGCAATATACTGAGACCGAACCATATCCTCTACCTGACGTGCCGTTTTACCAAGCACACTCAAGCGGGACTCAAGAAACGGAAGAAGTATAGTCCCATCCGAACGGCTGACCTGATATTCACCATCGACATTAGCAGCCTCCCCGGTAGGCAGATTCTTGAATATCAGAACAACCTTGGAACCACGTATCACGCGCGGCTCAGTTGTTGCATCCTGTGCCGAACTCGGCATGAATACAGCAAATAAAGCCAACAGACAGAGGAATATATGGACTAATTTTTTCATTAAAGCAACTAATTACGATTAAATTTAATAAATATCACCATCTGATGCTGATTTCGAGGCATCAGTCCTTACTACCTGATCGTCAATAGCATCATGCTTACGATGCGGTTTTTCACCACCGCGATCCTCCTGCGCATAATAACTATAATACGCAGTATAATACTGGTACTGAGAATCGTTGTTAATATCAACATTGTTAAGCACAAGGCCCATAATACGACCACCGGCTGAAGCCAACACATTCTTTGCGCGAACCAGTGCACTCAACGGCATCTTTCTGGGCTGAAGAACAAAGAGCGAAACATCAGCCCGGTTCACCAGCAGAGAGGTATCACTTACACCCAGCAGAGGAGGCGTATCAATAAGTACGATGTCAAAGCGTTTCGTTACTTCCGAAATTAACTGATCCATACGCTGCGACGTTATCAGGCCGCTGGGATCAGATGTCTTCTTACCAGCAGGCATAAGATACAAGCTGGGATTACTGGTACGGAATACGACCTCGGATAAGTTCCTGCCTTCAGCAAGATAATCCGAAAGCCCAACATCTGCTTTCAACTCAGCATAGCGAGACAAACGAGGACGACGCATATCCGCATCAATCATCAACGTACTGTACCCTGCCTGTGCAAAAACGCAGGCAAGATTGAGCAGGGTCAAAGTTTTGCCTTCACCTGCATTTGCAGAAGTCACCGCAAAAGTTGAGGCTTTGTACATCTCACGCTTCAATTCAACGTTTGCTCTCAAGATACGATATGCCTCCGCATCCGGGCTATCCGCACCTTGCAACAATAGCACACCTGCATCCTGGGGAATAACCCCCAACACAGGCAGTCCAAGACTCCGCTCTGCGTCTTCCAGCGACTTAATGGAAGTATCAAAATAATTGAATACAAAGGCAGTAATCACGCCACCAATAATACCCAAAACTGCACCTGCCAATAAATTCAAACGAAAATTCGGACTACTGGGAGTAGAGGCCACTACTGGCTGGGTGTATATCTCAACGCTGGTACGAGGAGCCATCATACGCATCTTATCTGCAATATAGTCATTCTCCAGCTTATCATATCGAGCCTTTTCCGCAGCATACTCCTGCAGAGCATCCTTAACCTTCTGATCTTCGAGACTCTTATTTCTCAAACGCTCCTTTGCCTGTTCACCGCGCTTGGTAACATCTTGCAACTCAGCTTGTTTGACCTCAATCTGATCCACCATGGCATCACGCATACCAACGAGCTCATCATTCAGCTGCTGGAGGGTGTTCTTATGCTGTTCGTCCATGCGAATAATATTGGGATGTCTCTCACCGTAACCCGCCAACAGCATCTGAGACTTCTCGTCTGCTTCTTTCAAATATTGCTCGTTCAGCTGTCTTACGCGATCAGAGCAATAGGATTCCGCCGTCAACAGGCCTGTTCTGGTTACATAATCACGCAGCTCCTCATCTTTCAAGTCCTGCAGCTTGGTAACGTGAACACGCATCTGTGCTATCTCTGACTCTAATTTTTCACGAGCTGCAACTAAGTTAGCATAGCTTTGCTCTTCAGACCCGGCAGAGATAGGAGTGTGTCCGGCATCCTGACTCCACATATTCTGAATATACTTACCGGAACGTATATACTGACGAACAACATCAGCCTTGCGCTCCAGTTCATCCTGACGAGAGCGTAAAACCTCATAGCGCTTATTAATGGCCTCACTTATAATTGCGCGTTCTTTTTCATCACGCAGTTCCTTGTAACAATCAACAACTGCAGTACAAATCTGTTGAGCCTGCAGGGGATCGGGGGCTTCCACCTCAATATCAACAAGATTTGTCAACGCGCGCGGCGATATGGAGACCATACGCATCAACTTTGTAACTGACTCTATCTCATTCAGACTCCATTCACGCGCTAAATCAAGTTTATTCACAACCGCTAAGAGATTATGCTGGGACACCATTATTTCATATTGCGTCTCTAAATAAGAATCACTCTCGTTCAACACATTAAAAATAGGGTTACGATCCTGCGATGTTGCAACATTGATAATATCCCTAGGCGGTATAATCTCAATCGTGGAAAAACTTGAATACCTGGGCTGCTGCAGCTTGGTAATAATCGCGCAGCTGGCAAAAATCAACAAAAACACTAACAAGGCAACTTTCCAATAATTTCTGAAAATCTGGAAGTAATCTTGTACGTGTAATGAAGCTTCAGATTGTATAGATTGGCTACTTTTATTATCCATAAACAAAAAATTTAGATACAATTAGTGGGAGCACGGTCAACGAGCCCCCACTAAAAGAAAATCAGAAGCTATACGTTACGCCTGTTGAAACATCCCATCGATCGGACGATTCCGCACTCGCCCCCTCATACTCATGCGAGAGGTCGGAATAGCTTATATTTACAGAACCACGAAGCTGTCGTGTAAACGCATAGTCAAGACCGGCGCTGATTTCGTATCGGTCGCAGCTGTAGCTTCTCGCACCCGCCGACGCGTCAGAGCGATCAGTAAGAATATAGGCTGCACCAAAAGAATAGGTCACGTCTGGGGAAAGAATGTAACTAATCTTCGCACCAAAACGTACTGTTTCATTCTTAAGGTATGACTGTGAACCTCCGCCGTAGTTTGTATAAGAACCTGCGTTCTCATCAGCATATGATGCATACACACGGGCATTCAGGCCTTCAGAAAGCTTTCGCTTATACGAAATCTTGCAGCACGGACTAAAAATCGTATCCTGAGCATATACTCGAGCTGCCACACCAACATCTGCACCTAAGGAAGAAAACGGATCAAGTGAACGCTGGAAACCTACGGATGCGACATAGCGATCCGAATCCAAGCCTTCCTTACGAAGCTCGCGCGTGTAAGAAAGGTCTGTCTTATATGTCATAATAGAGGACTCTTTGTAACGGGCTCCAACGCCTGCCTCTATGTAATAACGATTATCATCCTGCTCCTCGGACTCTGTATAGCTGACCATACGGAAAGCGAGCGTTCCGGTCAGACTCCATCTGGAGTCCAGAGCATGCGAGTACACATTCACCTGCGACAGGGAAAGCATATCTCCCATGCAATATGCGGGCGAGTACCCATCAGCATAATCAGGCTGAGGGCTGTATGTAGCATACAGCGAAGAGGAAAGCGTATTAGCAGAATCAAAAGCATGAACCATGCTCGCGCTGACCATGCAATCACCTCTCGTCTCTGCAGCTGTCGAGTTATCATCTATATCGGTATACTGAGTGATACCAAGCCTTACATCATAACTAAGCTTATTTACTGATTCCATGTCTGCATAGCGAGCACTCACGGATGCATTGACATAAGGAGACTCATCCTCATTGCGATACGACCAATTTACATTGGAATCATAACCAACGCGCACCGACGCAGAATACTTAACGTTATACGACTCCGGCAAACCAACCATCGGAGCGGTATCATACAACGAATATGCGCCACCTACCGTAGCACAAATTCCACTCAACAACAAGCTTTTATAAAAATACGACTTCATATCTCTCAAATACGGTTCTTATCTAAGTCCACTAACAGGCCCAGGGGAAGGAATCACGGGATAAACCGGCACATCCGGAGGAAGCGCCTCAATCACATGACCGGGAGAAGCTCCATCATTACGCTCAAGCTGCTCAACAACAGACTGCACATCCTCAGGCTTTACATTCGAGCCAACAAGTGACGGAATATCACCGGGAGACATTGAAGGCACAGCGAGAAGCAAAGCATCACTCAACAGCATCAATTCCCCGCGAGTCCAGCTATCCCTAGAAGCAACCGCATCAGCAAAAATCAGCGCAGCATTCTGCGGATCTTTCTTGGCAGCCTCGTATACCATCTTGGCAATTTCTTCAGCCGACAGATTACGAGGGAAAACAGAGGCGGTTTTCTCACCTCCTGCATAAGCATACTGCATGGGGACAAGCCCCCCCAAACAGAGCACAAACACTAGACAAGGAATCAATTTCATAACAGTTATGGTCTCGAGTGGAAGCGGGTAGCGGGAATCGAACCCGCATGGCCAGCTTGGAAGGCTGGAGCTTTGCCATTAAGCTATACCCGCATCTGTGGTACGCGGGTACTGTAACACAATCAGGTATTCTTGGCAAGACGAATTTACGCTTCTAATTATTTTTTTTACTTTTTGCTGCATTCGTGTCATTTTTTTACTCTTTTCTTGACAAAAGACGTTTTTTACCCTAGACTGCCGACATCACTTGCGGGCGTCGTTCAATGGTAGGACGCGTGCTTCCCAAGCATGAGACACGGGTTCGATTCCCGTCGCCCGTATTAAAAAGAGCAGCCGGACAGCTGCTCTTTTTTTTTACCACAACTGGGGCAAATCCAACGAAATAGCACAAACACCCATTATCAGATTGGCTACGGCGTGCATGAGAATGACAGGCAGCAGGCATTTGGTTCTGATAACTAGCAGATACGCAATTGAGCCATAGACGAAGGCGCCGGCATAATCCACCGGATTATGGGCAAACATGAATGCCGCTGTTACGACAACATAGGACACCCAACTCCCCTGCCCCAGAGGTACATTCTGAGGGAAATCCCGATTGATACACCAGCGCATCAGATAGCCACGCCAGAACAATTCCTCCACAATAGGGACAATCAATGCTGCTCGAGCAAAACGGAACACGTATTCAACCACAATAGCCACAGTATTCTCCCCGAAAATGAGTTCCGGTTCAAAACCACCTTCGTTCGGAATCCACCCGGCGACATACGGTATCAACCATGCGGATATACCAACAACACCGGCCAGCGCACCCAGCAGGCAGGATTTCAACGATGCCCTCCAGCTAATTCCTTTTCGGATATACCAGATATATACCGCACAGCCCACCACCTGTAACGGGTATATAAACATCTCCGGCGCGCGCTGATACCAGGGCGCAGAGGGATGATTCCACTGCCAGCTTCCGTCTGCCACAAAAAGCAGCAGGCTGAATGCAAGGAAAACCAGAAACGGACCTGCACAGGCACGAAACAACGCGGCCTCACCCCTTGCCGTTTGGAGAGAACTCATCACCGGCTGCTGAAGTTATTCGCGTTCGAGCTGTTCACAGAATCGTGCCATCTTATCGCAGGCTTCTTCCAACAGACTATAGGCCGTCGCATAGCAGCAACGCAGATAACCCTCACCACAAGCACCAAAAGCTGTCCCCGGAACAGCTGCCACCTTGTGCTCCGTCAGCAATCGCATAGCGAAGTCTTTGGATGAGATACCGAATCGCTGCACACTCGGGAATGTATAGAACGCGCCGCCGGGCATGTGGCAATCCAAGCCCATATCATTAAAGCGCCCCACCACATAATCACGGCGCATATGGTAGCTATCGCGCATCTCCCGCATGGCAGACACCCCATTCTTCAACGCCTCAATACCGGCCTCCTGAGAGGTGATAGTCGGGCAAATCATCGTGTAGGAATGAATTTTCATCATCTGTTCGATGAGCTCATGGGGGCCACAGGCATAGCCCAGACGGAATCCGGTCATGGCAAACGCCTTGGAAAACCCGTGCAGCAGGAGCGTGCGCTCTTTCATGCCGGGGAGAGATGCAATGGAAACATGCTTCACTCCGTCATAGCGCAACTCGGAATAAATCTCATCCGTCAACACGAAGAGATCATGACGGATGCAGATGTCAGCAATCGCTTTGAGCGTTTCCAGCGGAGCAATGGAACCCGTCGGATTGGTGGGAAAATTCAGCATCAGCACCTTCGTTTTCGGTGTAATCGCTTCTTCCAGCCGGGCGGGATTCAACGCAAACAGGTCATCGATACTCGTCTCCACCACCTTAGGAATGCCATAGCAAAGAGAAACGGAGGGAGCATAGCTGACATAGCAAGGCTCATGATAAAGCACTTCATCCCCGGGGTTAATAAGGCAGCGCAGCGCCAAATCAATCGCCTCACTCACGCCCACTGTGGGCAGAATCTCACAAAGGGGATTGTAGGAAACATTAAAAAATCCTTCCACATACGTTGCAATGGCGCGGCGCAGCGATTCAAGTCCGTAGTTACTTGTATAGGTAGTGTGTCCTTTTTCCAGCGATGTAATGGCAGCTTCACGGATATTCCAGGGTGTCACAAAATCGGGCTCACCCACCCCCAGCGAAATGATATCCTTGCTACCGGTCACCAAATCAAAGAACTCACGGATTCCCGAGCGGGGCAAATCCGTCACCTGTTTGGAAAGCATGCGATTCCAGTTCATGGTAAAATATATATTGAGATTTTCAAATCAGGGAGCAACAATCAAGCGCTCATGCATCTTCTCCTCCTCAAACAGGAGCCCGTTATTCTTGTAGGTCTTCAAGCGGAAATGCGTGGCTGTGGAAATGACGCCATCGGCACCGGAGAGCTTATCACTCACAAAACGCGCTACATCCAACAGCGAACGCGCCTCCACCATCACCAGCAAATCAAAACCACCGGAAATCAGATAGCAATGCCTCACCTCCGGGAAGCGGGAGATGCGCCGCGCCAGCTTGTCAAAACCACCCCCGCGCTCCGGCGTGCAACGCACCTCAATAAAAGCAGACACGCCTTCCTCATCATCATTCACAATCGTGCGATACCCCACGATGCGCCCTTCCCTCTCCAGAGCAGCTCGACGCTCGGCGACAGCTTCAGCACTCAAGCCCAAGCGCTCCGCAATCTGTTGATCGCTCAAGCGCGCATCTGCTTCCAGCAATTTAAGAAGAGCATCCTGTGTCATAGCGTAGCAATCATAGCACCCACCGACTGCATGTCAAGCTCATTACTTGCCATATATCACATCAATGTGCAGCGGCAGGTTTTAAAACAAATTTCTTGTCGCGTCTCAAAATAAATGGTAGACATGGGGACATGGATACCGCCGCAATCCTCTTTATCATCAGTCTCATCATCATTTTCTGCCTCACAGAAGCCATCCTGAGCTACCGACGCGGCGAAAGAGGGCTACTCGGCAAAGCTAAGTTCAGTTACAGCATTTTTGACACAGCTCACCTTCCCATGTGGATTATCATCGGTCTGAACACCATCTTCTTTTTCTTATATTGCCATCTTTCGGAGTAAAGCCAGACAGAATCTCAAACAACAATAATCAAGAACCGCCCCGAGACTTGAAAAGCCGCCGTTTCCTTTCGGGAACGGCGGCCTTGAAATTAGATTGATTCAACGGGGAATCAGAACTTAGCGAGCATAGCCTGACGCTGAGCCTCAAGCTCGGCGGGCAGCTTGTCGCCCACCATGTTGAAGAGCTCGGTCTGAGACTCAAGTTCGGCCTTCCACTCAGACTCGGAGAGAGTCATGTTGGTCTTGAAGGCAGCCTCGTCGTAGCCCTTGAGACCGTCGGTGTCAAGTTCCTCGTAGGTGGGGGAGATACCCAGAGCGGTCTCCACACCCTCAACCTCACCGCGGCAGCGGCGCAGCACCCAGTCGAGCACGCGCATGTTGTCGCCGAAGCCGGGCCATACGAAGTTACCCTCAGCATCCTTGCGGAACCAGTTCACGTTGAAGATCTTGGGCAGCTTGCAAGCGCAGGTCTTGGTGCCCATATCCAGCCAGTGCTGCCAGTAATCGCCCACATTGTAGCCGATGAAGGGCTTCATGGCCATCGGGTCGCGACGCACCTGACCAATCTGGCCGAAGGCAGCGGCGGTCATCTCAGAGCCCATGGTAGCACCCACGTACACACCGTGGTTCCAGTCCTTGGCCTGGAATACGAGCGGCATGGTGGTAGCGCGGCGGCCACCGAAGAGGAATGCGCTGATGGAAACACCCTCGGGGTTGTAGTACTCGGGGTCAAGCGTGGGGCACTGGGAAGCGGGAGCGGTGAAGCGGCTGTTCGGGTGAGCGCACTTGCGGCCGCAATCCGGCGTCCAGTCATTGCCCTGCCAGTCAATGGCGTGAGCGGGAGCCTCGCCGTCCATGCCTTCCCACCAGACGTCGCCGTCATCGGTAAGACCCACGTTCGTGAAGATGATGTTCTCCTTGATCGTGTCCATGGCGATGGGGTTGGACTTGTAGGAGGTGCCGGGAGCCACACCGAAGTAACCGTTCTCGGGGTTGATGGCGTGGAAAGTACCGTCCTCGTGGGGCCAGATCCAGGCGATATCGTCACCGATGATGCTGGTCTTCCAGCCCTTCTCAGCCAGAGCGGGCGGGGGCACAACCATGGCCAGGTTGGTCTTACCGCAGGCAGAGGGGAATGCGCCGGTCACATAGGACTTGCGGCCCTGGGGATCCGTGATGCCGAGGATGAGCATGTGCTCAGCCATCCAGCCGTTCTTGCGGGCGATGCCGGTAGCAATACGAAGAGCAAGGCACTTCTTACCAAGCAGAGCGTTACCACCGTAACCGGAACCGTAGGAGATAATCTCACCGGTCTCCGGGAAGTGGCAGATGTACTTCTCCTCGTTGTTGCAGGGCCAGGTCACGTCTTCCTGACCGGGCTCCAGGGGAGCACCCACCGTGTGCAGGCAGGGCACAAAGTCGCCGTAGCCGTCACGCTTGGGATTACCGCCGCCGTTGAGCTCGTCCTCAAGACGCTTGAGAACCTTCTCACCCATGATGGTCATGATGCGCATGTTGGTCACCACGTAGGCGGAGTCGGTGATTTCGATACCGATCTTGGCCAGGGGGGAATCCAGCGGGCCCATGCAGAAAGGAATCACGTACATGGTACGGCCCTTCATGGAGCCATCAAGGAAGGGGTTGAGGATGGCGCGCATCTCTTCCGGGGACTTCCAGTTGTTGGTGGGGCCGGCGTCCTCCTGCTTCTCAGAGCAGATGAAGGTACGCTCCTCCACACGAGCAACGTCGGAAGGAGTGGAACGAGCCAGGAAGCAGCCGGGGCGCTTCTCCGGGTTCAGGCGGATGTAGGTGCCCTTTTCCACCAGCATGTCGCACAGCTTGGTGTTCTCTTCCTCGGAACCGTCGCACCAGTAGACGGAATCGGGTTTGCAGAGCTGGCGGACTTGCTCCACCCACTCAGCAGCCTTCTTATGAGTAGTACCTGTAATCATGGTGCCTGCAGAATACCATATTGTGCCACGACTTGCAACACGAATTTGCATCATCTGCCCCTTTCTCTGCATTTTTTTCAGCTCATGTTACCGCTTCTTTTCCTCAAGAAAGAAGTTGCCTAAACGCGCATTTTGTGCTATGGTGGCCGCGTTGCCGATGAATGAGGAACTCCCCAGGAACGAAGAATCCATTTTCACCCTCCAGACAGAGCGGGTGAAGGAGAGTCGCGGGCACACCCGGAATCGCCCCCGCTGCTATGTGAGCGCCCCCACCATCATTCTCTGGCTGCTGCTCGCCACCGCCGCCCTGCACCTCTGGCTGCTGCGGCTGCTCGGCGTGATTGAGCTGCCTTTTTGAGGAAGCACGCCCACGTTCCCACCATCGTGTATGGATGCACAAAACAGCCCGCTGCACCTTCTTCGGCAACAGCGGGCTGAAATGTTCATGTGTATTTAAACACCCCGGTGTGTCAGCGAACACTCCGACGACGTCTGGCGGCAAGTGCTGCCAATGCCAACAGGCTCAGCGTTGCAGTAGTCGGCTCCGGAACAGCAGCAGTAGTAATGCTCACCTTGCCGGAAGCCGCTCCATCATAGACCAGACGATAGCCGTCCAACTCTGCGTTGCTGAAAGCAGCAGACGCCTCTGTGGTCATTGCTCCGGTCCAGGAATCGCTGCCGATAATCAACTCATCCACCCCGGTGAAGAGTGTGAGCGAGCTGCCGACAGTCAGCGATTTTACCAGATTCACCGTTGTATCATCCAACGCTACACCGCCCAGAGTAAGGCTGCTGCCCAGCTGCAGGCTGTTGCCTGCAAGATTCAGCATGGATCCCTCCGCCATCACCAGATTTGCATTCAGAACAGAGCCGGATCCGCTCACCTGCAGGGAATCAATGACCGTGAGCGTTGTCTCCGTTTCCGTGGAAACCGTATGGTCTGCACTCCTGAAGAGCCCCAGAGAAGAACCGCCGCCCAGCTCCAGAGACTGAAGCTCCATTTCGTCCCCGGCGGTAATCTCTGCCATAGAAGCATTTACCGCACTAAGTGACTCCAGCCCCTCCAGCGTGGCCAATATGTTATTCTTCACATTATCCAGCACCACAACCGGGGCAGAAATGCTACCGGCATAGCGGTCAAACCCATCGGCATATCCACTGGAGCTGACATTCTTCAGGGTCACCTTATCGGCTTCAATGTTACCACCGATAGAAGCCTTATTGCCGTCAATCGTGACAACGGATGAAGCGGCAGCCCCCTTGGTGATGTCACCCTTAATGACACCGCCGGAGATAGTCACCTCTGCGCTGCCCACCGTACCGCCGGTTAAGCCGCCTGCCACAATATCACTGGTAATCGTACCGCCGCTCACGCGGATATTAGCGGAACCAACGGTTGAGGGAGCCCCCATGGAGCCACCGTATACCGTGCCGTTTACTGTGCCGCTGTTGATGTTCAGGTTGACCTGGTTGATGGTTCCGTTACCACTGGCAGCACCACCGATGATGTTGCCGTTCACCGTACCACCGTTGACGTATACGTTAAATGATGCGGCTTTGGCGTGCTGCCCACCTGCGGCATAGCTGCCCGCAATGGCGACATCCGTACTGGGGGAGTATTTCTTACCCGTACCTTCGATAACAGAACCCTCCGCTATTTCCAGCGTCAAATCACCGGCATTTCCATTGTTCATCACACCGAAAATGGCATTCACCGCCGTACCGGTCAATTGAGCATTCACCGCACCGGTAGGATTGCTGTTTGTCAGCCCAATCCAACCCGACGTGGAGGTGATGACATATGAGGAATCCGACGAGAGGGAGGTAGTTACCTGATGGTTACCGGCTGCAACAGCCTGACCGGTAATACCGGTGTAGTCGACATTGCTGCCGACAGCAGCCGCAGCATTGTCATGCCCCCCGGCCGGCATATTCGGCAGAGCGGTGTAAGTATTTGCCACCAGCCCGCTGACAGCGGCTGCATCCTGAGTGGTGATGTAGGCGTGCTCCGCGCTGTACTTTCCGAGCGTGGTCGGTGCGTAGGCACCATTAGTCCAGGTCAGATTGGTAACACTGCCATCCGCACCGGAAGCGGAGAAGAGGATACCGTTCAGCCCCTGCCCCGCTGTTGCAGACAATCCCTGGCCGATGAGCATGTCTCCCAGCCAGACATAGTACCCCTTGAGCACATTATCTGCCGCATTGCCATTGTGCCACACGACGCGCAGGGAATCCAGACCGGAAGCAGAGTTATCCTGGCAGAACAGGACATCATTCCCCCACATGATGTAGCCTTCACTCAGATTCAGCGTTCCGCTGTTCGTACCGTCGCCCAGAGAAATGGAAAGCGCATTGTCTGCCGACAGCCAGCCGCCCGTCTCACCATTGCCGAAGACTGCCGAAAAATCTACCGTGTACCCATTGTCCATGGTAAAGGCATTCTCACCGACCAGGATGGCGTTTGCTCCGGCACTGACCGAGCCCACGGTTGTGGATTTCCAACCGCTCGTTCCCTGTCTCTCCAGCCCGGCGGTGCGCCCGCCGATTCCCATGGCCTGCGCCAGATTCCCGGCCATAATGAGTGAGCCCTGGTCATTGGGATGAAGACCATCACTCCCGGGGGCGTTAAAGAAAGCATCATGCCCGTAGAACGAAATGGAACTGGTCTTATCCAACATGCCACGGGTAACATCCACATAGACAACATTCTTTCCGGTTGCAGCCTTGTACTCATCCACCCACAGAGCCAGATTACGATTAAACTCCTGCGCACCGAAATGGTAGCTCTCCGTGTTGCTGTTGGCATGGCGTCCCCAGGGTGTGATAGACAGCATGTAGAACGTATCCCCTTCTCCATGTACATCCTTGACGATGGTTCCCATCGTCCCCCAGTTCGACTCATCCTTCACCCAGGTGTAGCCACTGCTTTGGGAGTAGCTCACGGTTCCGCCCAGCATCTTGGCCATCTTATTGCAATAATCTGCCGTACTTGATCCGCCATCGGACAGCATATCATTGGTACCCATCATGCAGAACCAGGTATTGCTGTCATATGCCTTACCGGTAGAGGCCGTAGAATGCCCGCCGTAGTTCACCCCGGTCATCCCGGAGTTCGACCCGGAAATGATATTATGAGTACGACCGGAGGCCTGCGCCAGATGAACATTGGCAAACTCAACACCACCATAGCTGCTGCCGGCATCTTCCGTGTGATTAGGAGTATCGTAATACCCCTCACGAGGGCCGACTATCTCATTTTCAATCCCATTATCGGTCAGCGTCTTGAACAACTGCCAACGGTATGATTGGTCATTGACGCCATGGGTAATGGAATCCCCCAGGAAGGTCACGCGCCCGATACTCGTCCCATCCGTACGCTGACTCTCAAAGGGCACACGGTAATCTTTCGGCGGGACGTATGAATCCGTATCCAGAGAGGATGCGGTGTGCAGGGTGACAGCTGTCACATAGTTCAGGTTAACGTAATACCCGCTCACCCCAGTCATCGAACTATATCTCAGCGCATCCGCCGAATAGAGCGTCTGAGCTGTTCCCTGCGCATCTTTCGCTGTAACGATTACACCATTATCCTTGTTGTTTGTAATGGAAAGCACAACATTGCCGGTAGTATCAGCGTATGATTGAAGCGTGGAATAAGTCACATTGTTCGAAGATGCATTCCACGCAGCGGATGTCCATCCGCTGAGGTAAGGAGTCCGGCTGCCGGTAGCATCCGCAGTATTCGCGTTGTCCCCCAGACCGTAATTCTGAATACTGTTTTCCCACAGCAGCATATAACTGCTCCCGCTATAATCATTTGAATTCACGTAGCTGTACAATGAATTCAGATTAAGCGTCAGCTCCAACGAAGTATTGGCAGCTGACTGTACGGCAAAATATCCCCGTCCATTGTAGATGACATTATTGACTTCGTCACACCAGGACTCCTGGAGATTGGTGTACGTTGCCGCCTGAACCGTGTGAAAACACGCAGCCAAAGCCATCGTCAGAAAGAGTGTGCGCTTCATAATAGAGATATTCTTCTATAATATGCTCAAGACTACCACACTTCTCACTCCATTGTACAGGAAAAAAACAATCCAGGCAAAAAAACTACCGTTTCGGTCAGCAATAGATAAAAGGAGCATCCATCAGCGCCCGCAAGGCATGAGGGGATACGGATTCTCCGGCTGGGGCGGCAGCGGTTTATCCGTCTTTTCCATCACCTTCAACTCCGTGATGGGGCGAACAGGCATGTGTACACCCCCCATGTCAGCGTAGTAATGCTTCTGCGTCAGCCGCACCGTATCACCGGGCGTGAGGGCAGCGAGCGTTTCCTGCACCGCAGCATCCTGCCCCGGAACATCGGCTGCGGCATCGATGAGTATTTCCGAACCGGGCTCTGCCTTATCATCGCCGTACTTACCGGGTTTCGCATACGCTTCATTGGCAATCACGCGGAACACCGCCACCGCGGCCGCATGCCCGCAGCGATCCGGGCAGAGCGCTGTACGCCCCATGCAGGGCAGCCTGCGCGTGCCGAGGAACTGCGCCGTCACCGAATTGGAAGCCAGCAACTCAGCCTTGGCCGGGAGCGGCGAGGCAGTGAGCGGAACCAAGGAGAACACCATGCCAACAAGAGCAAAAAGAGATTTCATCGCGTAGATGTAAGACCCTCCTGTCTCAGAAAGCGTTCAATATAATTAGGACAATTCTCCCCCGCTTCGCAGCAAAATATCTATTTTATATTCGGAGGCAAGCTGCTAACAACACCTTTCTATTCCTGAAGAAGCTTAATGAGGGCTTGATGATGATAAGACTTTGCATAATCCAAAGCCGTACGCCCTCGCGGGCATTTCAGCTGTGGGTCAGCCCCTTTGTTCAAGAGCAGCTTCGCCATGGGGAGATTGCCTTGCATACAAGCCGTGTGCAGAGGCGGCATAGCATGGCGCGGATTCAGTTCCGCGCCTGCATCCAGCAGGAGTTGTATCAATTCAGCATCTCTGAATCGGATCACGCGGTTGAGAACCGTGTTACCGCAAGAATCCGCTTTGTTGACCTGGGCATCATGGCTGAGCAGTAATCGGGCTATGTCGGCATTAATCGTGCGATTCAGCGGTGCCTGACCTGCTTTGTTTTCCGCGTGGACATCTGCGCCCAGTTCCAGAAGCAGCCCGGCTGTTTCCGCAGAAAAAACCAGATGCAACGCCGTGTTTTGTTTCGCATCCAAAGGCTGAGATAAATTCACCCCTCTCTTGTGCAGGATACGGAGGAGAGCGGCGGCATCCCGTTCCGTAGCATAGCGTATAAGATGTTGCTCAGAAGCATCCTTCAGCAACTCAAGGTACGCATCATCACCCGCAGCGGGTTTCTCCTTGACCAAATCCATTGCAGAACGGTTCTTACTGTCTTTTGCCTGAGTTTCTGCACCCGCTGCCAGCAGGGCGGGAATACAGTCGTGCACCCGGTTCCACACAGCGAGGTGTAAAGGAGTTGCTCCCTCTCCCTCGGCAACAATTTTTGCCGTACTTTCGCAGCTTCCTCCCTCATTGCGCAGGTAGCAACCGGTGGCTGACACCTCTGCCCCGGCGAACAGCAGTGCTTCTACACAGCCGGGATTCCCATCTGTAGAGCAAGCCGTGTGCAGGGGAGTGTTGCCGTATTTGTTCCGGGCATGGGGAGAACAGCCTGCTTGCAACAGCATCTCAACCAGCTGTTTGCGGGGGGCCGGGAGTCCGGGTACACTATCCCGATAATTAGGATACCCGCAGGCGTAGTGCAGCAGCGTGTTGCCATCCCGATCAGTAGTCCGTACATCTGCCCCGGTCTGAATTAACAGCCGGGCAACTTCAGAATGCCCCATGGTGCAGACTTCTCTGAGCAATTCATTCAGCTTGCCCGTCTTGACCCCGTTTTCCAGCAGAAGCCGCACCACATCCGCAGAGCCGCGCACACTCGCGCTGTACAGAATGGAGGCCCCGCCATGATGAGTAGAATTAATATCTGCCCCGGCTTGAATGAGCAGTTGTGCCACCTCCGCATCATCTGCCAGATGCAGAGGCGTGTGTCCATAGTTATCTCGGGCATCCACCTGCGCTCCGGCCTCCAGCAAAAGTTTACAGACCCCGGCATCCATGCAGTTGTGCAGAGGGGTGCAGCCGTAGTCATCGCGCGCATTGACATCTGCCCCGGCATCCAGCATACTCTTGCATTCCGCTGCATCCATGCAGCTATGCAACGTATTCGCCTGTACGGGTAAAACCAATAAACTAAGGGTGAGTGCGATAAGGCATGTGCATTTCATTTGTATATTATCCCTTTCTGACTAATCTGTACATTTGTATTTCCTGTCTTCTTTCTACCTTTGAGTATTGGGCAAACTCCCGGCTGTTTCCTGCATTCGAAGCTTCTGAGCCTGCTGTACATCTTTTTCTACCCCAATGCCTTTTTCATAACAAAGGATGAGATACTTCATGGCATCTTTTTCCCCCTGATTCGCCGCTTTTCGAAGCCACTTCACCGCTTCCTCGGCATCTTGGCTTACCCCTTCTCCGAAGAAGTAACTCAAGCCGAGGATGCACTGAGCCTGCGCATAGCCCTGATTCGCCGCTTTCCGATACCACTCTACCGCTTCCACGTCATCTTTGCTTATTCCTTTGCCGTCATCATAACAAACGCCGAGATTGAACTGAGCCGGAGCATAGTCCTGATTCGCCGCTTTCCGATACCACCTCACCGCTTCTGCGGCATCTTTATTGACGCCCTTGCCGTTGGCATAACCAATGCCAAGATTGAACTGCGCCCGCGCATAGCCCTGCTTTGCAGCTTCCCGGTACCACTTCATTGCTTCCGTGACATCTTTGCTTACTCCTTCACCGACGGCATAACAGCAGCCGAGATTGTATTGCGCCTGCGCATAGCCCTGCTTTGCGGCTTCCCGATACCACTTCACCGCTTCTGCGGCATCTTTATTGACGCCCCTACCGTTGGCATAACCAATGCCAAGATTGAACTGCGCCTCTGCATGCCCCTGATTTGCTGCTTTCTGCCACCACTTCATTGCTTCTGTGACATCTTTGCTTACACCTTGGCCGAGAGCATAGCAAATGCCGAGATTGAACTGCGCATTGGCATCGCCCTGCTTCGCGGCTTCCTGCATGCTCTTACATTCCGCAGAATCCATACAGCCATGCAGCGTGTTTGCCTGCACGGGCAACATCCATAAACCAAGAGCGAGTGCTGTAAAGTATTTGCATTTCATTTGTATTGTATCTCTTTCTGACTATCTGTACGTTCTTATTTTGCTGTTTATTTCTTTTTCAGCATTTTAAGAATAATTTCTATGTTTTTCTGCCGGCTGCTTTTCTCATCCTCTTCCGGCAAAGGTGCTATAGCCGGGGAATAATCTTCCAAGGGTGCTATAGCCGGGGAATAAGGCAGTATGGGTTGAATGATACTCAATTCTTCTTTTTTTTGCCTCCATACTTGCGCCTGCTGTACATCTTGTTCCACCCCAATGCCGTTTTCATAACAATGAATGAGAACATCTATGGCCTCTTTTCTCCCCTGGTTCGCGGCTTCCCGATACAACTTCACCGCTTCTGCGTAATCTTGCCGCACTCCTTGGCCCTTGTAGTAACAATTACCAAGGTTGAATTGAGCTGCGGCATGTCCCTGATTCGCGGCTTTCCGATACCACTTCACCGCTTCCGCGTCATCTTGGCGCACTCCTTGGCCCTTGTAGTAACAATTACTAAGGTTGAATTGAGCTGCGGCATAGCCCTGATTCGCGGCTTTCCGATACCACTTCACCGCTTCCGCGTCATCCTGGTGCACTCCTTTGCCGTTCTCATAACAACAGCCAAGGTTGAATTGAGCAACGGCATAGCCCTGATTCGCGGCTTTCCGATACCACTTCACCGCTTCCGCGTCATCTTGGCGCACTCCTTCGCCGTTCTCATAACAACAGCCAAGGTTGAATTGAGCAACGGCATTTCCCTGATTCGCGGCTTTCCGATACCACTTCACCGCTTCCGCATCATCTTGGCGCACTCCTTGGCCAAAGTAGTAACAATTACCAAGGTTGAGTTGAGCTGCGGCATCGCCCTGATTCGCGGCTTTCCGATACCACTTCACCGCTTCCGCGTAATCTTGGCGCACTCCTTGGCCGTTCTTATAACAATAGCCAAGGTGGCATTGCGCCGAGGCATCGCCCTGATTCGCGGCTTTCCGATACCACTTCACCGCTTCCGCGTAATCTTGGCGCACTCCTTGGCCGTTCTTATAACAATAGCCAAGGTGGCATTGCGCCGAGGCACAGCCCTGATTCGCGGCTTTCCGATACCACTTCACCGCTTCCGCGTAATCTTGGCGCACTCCTTGGCCGTTCTTATAACAATAGCCAAGGTTGAACTGCGCCTCGGCACAGCCCTGATTCGCGGCTTTCCGATACCACTTCACCGCTTCCACGTAATCCTGGCGCACTCCTTGGCCCTTGTAGTAATGATTACCAAGGTTGAATTGAGCTGTGGCATAGCCCTGATTCGCGGCTTTCCGATACCACTTCACCGCTTCCGCGTAATCCTGGCGCACTCCTTGGCCCTTGTAATAACAACAGCCAAGGTTGAACTGCGCCTCGGCATGTCCCTGATTCGCGGCTTTCCGATACCACTTTACCGCCTCCGTGTAATCTTTGTTTACTCCCTTGCCATCGTAATAGCAATCAGCAAGATTAACCATACACGGCACACTGCCCAATTCTTCCGCCCCTTTGCGGAAATGTTTCACCGCTTTTTGATAATTCCTCGGTTGCGCGTAATCAAGGTAATACTGACCGGTACTAAAATAATGCCACATTATCATTGATCGAGCCTGGCTTTCAGGAAGCGACATTTTTTTTATCCTGTCCAATTCTCGTTCACAGCATTCGTCGGCTAAGCCCGGCTGTCCTGTTACCAAGGCGAGCAGCAGGAACGCAATACTCGCGCTTCTGAATCGTTTCATCATAACATCAACATCGTGTCCAACTTTATCTCTAATATCTAATACTTTACTTATCCTGCTCAGGCGGCTTCGGCGATTGCGGCCGAGCCCCCGCCGCAACACTCTTTTTCTGCCGCCAGACCTGTGCCTCAGCGGCACTCTTCTCCACCCCGACCCCCTCTTCATAACACTGAATAAGGACATCTATGGCATCTTCATCGCCCTGTTCCGCCGCCAATCGATACCATCGTACTGCTTCTTCGTCATTTTGCTCCACACCGGCACCTTCGGCGTAACAATTACCGAGGGAGTACTGCGCAGCCGGGTCTCCCTGCTCCGCAGCCAAACGATACCATCGTACCGCTTCTTCGTCATTTTGCTCCACACCGGTACCTTCAGCATAACACAAACCAAGCGAAAACTGAGCAGTCGCATCTCCCTGATGCGCCGCTTCGAGAAACCACCTTACCGCTTCCCGATAATTAAGAGGTACCATGTCACCGTAGTAATAACAAACACCCAAGGTTAATTGGGCATAAGCATCCCCCCGGTTTGCTGCCATACGCCACAATTTGACCGCCATTTTACCGTCCCGGGGCACCCACTTACCTTCATAATAGTGAGTGCCCAATATATACATACAATCCGTATCACCCCTCTCCACCCCACGCTGTAAGTTCCTGATAATAATTGGGGGGGATTGCGGCTGTATTTCCGATAGTTTCACTTCTGCATGAAGCGGGATGATACCTGCCGCAAGCACGAGAAAGAACATGGTTTTACGCAGACTGTGGTGTTTCATTGTGCTTTTTATCGTCGATGGTCTCTGCAACGGCGGCGTTAGCGACGAATAAGGAAACTATGCCCTGAATATACAGGTTTAATCTCCTTGGCTCTCCCGCTTCCTCCGCAACCGGAGCATGTGGCTCGCACGCCGTATCCTGCGTTGTAGGTACCTGTAGCGTCGCATCCCGCACATGGGCCGTATGTGTCAGCTTCCACATTACTGTCAGTCTCATAACTTGTGCTTGTGTAAGAATAGTCCGTTGTATAGGAAGAATCACTCCAGTCGGTCGAAGGTATATACGTTGATGGGGGTGTTATACTACCGGGGTTGTTATAAGCATGCACATGAGCAGAAAAAGCCCGAGTCCGAGAAGTGTTGGCATTCCATGTAGTGGTGGTGGGAGCACAGGAGCCTGTTATCAAGACGGAGCCGACGAATAAAAGATAATGGTGTATTTTCATTATAATATTGATATTCTCTAAATCCCATACTCAACATAAGCCGATACGCTGTATCCTGCCGGGTATCGGAGGGAGTAATAGCGATGCAAACATTGTTGGGTAGATTAGTTTTTATTTGATGATAAACAGCCGCAAGGAGCGGATGCTTTATCCGCGCATTGTAACCTTGTCAGCCATTTTTTTTGCTTTTATGTTTATTTTTGTGGTGATTTATTCTCTGATTAATTGTTTCAGGATAATTTATGTGTTTTCATTTCTTTTTCCTCTGCGGAGGCTGAAATAAACCATGCACCAACCGATTGCTTTAAAAACCAGAGCAGCAACCAAAGGTGCGGAACCATCTCGACCATGAGGAACACAACCTACCATTACAAAGAATCCGGCAAAGGTCATGATAAAAACACCCGGTATCTGCAGCAGTACACGCCAGCCTATGCGGGACCTCGCCTCATCTTTCAAGAATCCGCTTGCAAAAAACAAAAGGAGCTGCATAATCGAAAATCCGAAAAAGATAAAGCCCTTATCGATAAATCCCTTCAGCTTAATCGCGATGTGTTCTATATCATTGCACCATGTTACTTCCTTGCACCAATTCAACACCATCACTTCAAAGAGCAGCGAAAAGACAAATAAAGAAACCAACAACCTTACAGAATCCCGGGCTTGATACGATGAGGGTGTATCCGAGGGGCTGTTTTCTGCGTTCACCGGGACAGGAGCAGGCAGTGGTGGAGTCGGTTCATTTTTTTTCGGCAGCATTTGCCACACATAGAATTGACGCGAATGACAATCCGGGCAGCGCAATTCCGCAGCCCCGGTGATATTAGATTGCCGAAGCACGCAGGAACAACGGGCACAGCACGCGCGAACGCCGCGCTTACCGGTGGCATCAAAAATCCGATTCGGACACGGGGGGGTTAGCCAATCCGCATCGGATGGGTTCTGCAACAGGGCT